>CALWRS010000004.1 GCA_944384025.1 uncultured Lachnospiraceae bacterium | reverse complement strand
TGGCAGATAAATCCGGATTCGTTTTTCTTGGAGAACACAGCCTGACCCCGATGAAATATGTGAACGAGCTGCAGGGATTGGAGAAAATCCATTTTCAATATCTGTATGCGGGGAAAGCGGCAGCATCTATATAAAAAATGTACGAATTCAAAAAGGAGTAAGGTGGATGCTAATTCACGAATTTGTTAGCGGAAATAAACCAGTCATGGTGTTCATACATGGCGTACTCACGCCATGGCAGGTGTGGATGCCTCAGATTGAATTTTATAAAAACCGGTATAACGTTTATGCTGTCTCCCTGAATGCCCATACGGAGGAGATGACAAGCGAATTTATTTCTGTTTGTGCTGAAGCAGAAGAGATTATCAGACGTTTAAAAGAAAGGGGAATTCGAGCCATTGATGTTCTGTGTGGAATATCTCTGGGCGGGAAAATTGCCCATGAGATATGGAAGAATGGAAAGATAGAAATATTAAATCTTGTTCTGGATGGCGCACCACTGGTAAAGTGTCCAAAGTTTACTGTAAGAATCATGATAAACAATTACAAGAGCATTATTCACAGGTCAAAGCGCAGGGAAGCAAAGGTTATCGAGAATTACAAGCGGTATTTTCTGCCTGAAAAGTATCTGGAAAGCTACTTAGAAATCGCTGACCGGATGAGTGATGCTTCCATTGAAAACATGGTAAACTCGGTATTTGCAGGCGGAGAACTTAGGACTTCTGCAAACAAAAGCAGAATACTGTTTATTCACGGGACGAAGGCAAACGAAGTCCTTTCCAAAAAGTCTGCAAGACTTATGAAAAAATATTATCCGGAAACAAGGATCGTGTGTTTTAAGGGCAGTGCCCATTGTTATACAATGATATATCAGCCAGAGCAGTGGATAGAATGTGTGGAGAGGTTTTTGCAGGAGTAAAGGAGTCGGCACAATGGAGTTTGGTTGGATAAACGGAATTAATATGACAGATGTCATACTGCTTATCTTGATCAATATTGTGGCCTTTAAGACGGGAGCTGCTGAAGGATTTAGTGGTAACTTTCGAATCATTAATGTTCTTGAATAGATTGGCAGATACGGATGCATGATTTTTATGGTACTTCCGATTTGGATAAAGAACTGGAAGTTTGGCTTTCAATCTGTTGGTGAAATGCTTTTGTGGATTGCTTCTACTATTATTCTTCTTCTGCTATATGGCTTCCTCTGGATTAAAAAGCGCAGGGGCGGGATCAGCACTTTGTACGGATTGGGTATTATTCCAGTTGTTTTGTTTCTGATGAATGGCATTTTGCTGCGGCATTATGCCTTGATTGCTGCTTCGCTTTTATTTGGTGTATGCCATTTGATGATTGTTCGGGAAAATCAGAATTGAATATCCCCGCAGGGGGTGTGGGGAGGTGTTCATTTCCAAAATCAAAAAAATGCAAATGTATCAAATATCTTAAATTAGTAGATTGAGCCATTTTAAATGCAGCATTCTTTAATGATTATTTAATTGGGCTTCCTCACTCCGTGAAAAGTAACGTCGAAAATGGAAAGTTTATGCTGTCAACGGCACAAACTTGATTTTTCGTGGAGTTTGTGCCATGATAGGAGCGACAGGAGGAATGCGCCATGATAGAATCACACGAACTCAAGAATCGGGACCGATACTTGAAAAAGCTGATCGGTTTCCAGGACACGGAACCAGTAAAGGTTATCACCGGCATCCGCCGTTGCGGCAAATCCAGCTTGCTGAAGCTGATGATTCGGCATTTGCGGGAAACTGGCATAGGGCAGGAACAGATCGTGGAGATGAACTTTGAGTCCCACGATTTTCGGAGCATGACCTCGGATGAGGTATACCACTACGTAAAGGAAAAAGCTATTCCAGGCAAGCGGATGTACCTTTTCTTTGACGAGCTACAGCGGATCGATGCTTGGGAAGATGCGGTCAATTCTTTCCGAGTAGACTTGGACTGCGACATCTACATTACCGGCTCCAACGCCTACCTGCTGTCCTCTGAGTATTCCACCTATCTCTCTGGACGATGCGTGGAGATTAAAATGCTGCCTCTCTCATTCCGGGAGTTCCTGGACTTCCACAACTTTGAAGTGCGGGAAACCAGCAGCGCCTTGGGTGGAACTCACCGGCAAGTGTTCGATAAAAACGGAGAATGCTATGACTTGCGGGAGGTGTTTGACGCCTATATGCGTTTTGGAGGGATGCCTGGAATCGCGGACATTGGACTGGATCAGGAAAAAGCCTTGTCTCTTCTGGAAGGCATTTACTCTACCGTGGTAGTGCGGGATATTCTGGAGCGGGAAAAACGGCGCGGTCAGCGTCAGATCACCGACTCTGCGCTTCTGCGTAAGATCGTCCTGTTCCTTGCGGACAACATTGGCTGCAGTGTTTCAGTTTCCTCTATTGGCAATACGCTGATGAACGAGGGACTCCTGGAGGATGGTAAACGCAAAGGAACCCCTAGCACCCACACGGTGCAGGCCTATATCGCCGCACTGTTGGAAAGCTACTTCTTTTATGAAATCAAACGGTTTGATATCAAGGGCAAGGAGTACCTGCGCACCCTGGGCAAATACTATATTGTAGACATCGGGCTTCGGAATTTCTTGCTGGGATTCCGCAACCGGGACAGCGGACACACCATTAAGAATGTGGTCTACTTCGAACTGCTCCGCCGGGGCTATGACGTGGCCATCGGGAAAATCGACAATCAAGAGGTGGACTTCATCGCTACCACCGCCGACGACAAGCTCTATATCCAGGTGACGGAATCTATGCAGAGCGAGGATGTCCGCAAGCGGGAGCTTGCCCCGCTGCAAAAGATCCGGGACAATTATGAAAAGATTGTACTGTCCCTTGAATTAGGGTTGGATGCCTCCTATGATGGCATCAAGTCTCTGAATCTTGTGGATTGGCTGCTGAACGGCTGATTGCCATCAAAAAAGATGATTTAATTTTTTACAGCCCCTTGCATATAGCAGATTGATTCGGAAATTTATGAAGCATGGCAGCTGTATTTTACAGACGAACGAAGATTATTGTCTGGAGAACAAATCAATAACCACGGCTATCGATTTAGAACAGGCAGAAGATATTGAAGAAAGAAGATGTGAGGATGGAAAATGATGCTTGAAACAGAAAGGCTGGTTTTACGCCGTTTTGAGGAAAGCGACGCAGAGGACTTATACAAATATGCCAGTGATCCTGATGTGGGGCCGATTGCCGGATGGCCGCCGCACCAGAGCATAGAGGAGAGCCTTGAAGTGATCCGGACCGTTTTTTGTGGTGCGGAAGCATACGCAGTGTGCCTGAAATCGGACCGTCGGGCGATTGGTGCGATTGAGTTGAAGCTGAACGGGTATACTGACATGACTGAAAGAGATGGTGAGTGCGAGCTTGGCTACTGGTTGGGGAAGCCCTTCTGGGGTCAGGAATTGATACCGGAGGCTGCCAGAGAGATGCTGCGTCATGCCTTTGAGAACCTTGGTATGAGCAAAGTATGGTGTGGGTATTATGACGGAAACAATAAGTCAAAGCGTGTGCAGGAAAAACTGGGTTTTCAGTACCAATGGACAACAGAGGGCGTGGATGTGCCTCTGATGCATGAAAAGCGAACCGGTCATGTGAATTGTATGAATAAGAGTGACTGGGAAAGATTACAATCAGATTTTCAATACGTTTCTTTGAGAGAAAGACCGGAGTTAACGTTTACAGCGGCGCAGTGGTTTCACAGTAAGTGGGGAGTTCCTGCAGAGGCGTATCTGGAATGTATGGAAGCTTATATAAAGAGAGAAACCGAATATGGCTGGTATCTCTGTCTGGCAGGAAGCAGGATTGTTGGCGGGCTGGGTGTGATAGACAATGACTTTCACGACCGAAAGGATCTCACTCCCAATGTCTGTGCAGTATATACGGAAGAGGACTGCCGGGGCAAAGGAATTGCAGGACATCTTCTTTGCATGGTTGTAGAGGATTTGAGATCAAAGGGGATTACGCCTGTTTATCTTCTGACAGATCATGTGAACTTCTATGAACGTTATGGATGGGAGTTTTTGTGCATGGTTCAGGGGGATGGTGAACCGGAAATGAGCAGAATGTATATTCACAGATAGAATTTATGAGGAGATCTTTTCGTGTTTCATAAGGCAATAATAATCGGTTGTCCAGGTGCAGGAAAAAGCACGTTTGCAAGAAAACTAAGTGATAAAACTCAATTACCTTTATACTATCTCGATATGCTGTGGCACAAGTCTGACAGGACAACTGTTGAGAGAAACATATTCGACGAAAAATTGACAGAAATAATTTCAGGTGACGAATGGATCATTGACGGAAATTATGGAAGAACACTTGAAATGCGCATTCAAGCGTGTGAAGTTATATTTCTATTGGATTTTCCAGTAGATGAGTGTCTGGCTGGAGCAGAATCACGAATAGGAAAACAACGTGTAGATATGCCATGGATAGAAACAGAATTTGATGATAAATTCAGGAAATGGATTATTGATTTCCCTAAAAATGAATTACCGAAGGTATATGAATTACTGGAAAAATATAAAAGCAAAAAAGAAATTCATGTTTTTCATTCAAAAGCAGAAATAAATAAATATTTTGTCGAAAATTCCATTTGTTGAACACTGCTGCTTGGAACTTCCATTCCACGCATGGGGGGTGTGGGGGAGGTGTTCATTTCAAAAATTAAAAAAATGTGATTGTATCAAATACCTCGAATTAGTAGAAGCAAAGTGCAGACTATGATACAATTCAGCGATAGCCCTGCTGCCTGAAATCTGAGGGGGGTGCAAACTCATATTAGAGGGTGCATTTCATAGGCAGAGGGTGCAAGACAGTAAGTCGAAACTTGCTGAGGAGAACCCTTGCTACGAAGATTATTCAAATAGAAAATGATGAGGATAAAAAGTATATAACCAGAACTATATTGGAAGAACTACCTGAATGGTTTGGAATCCCGGAGGCACGAGAAGAATATATCCGCAACAGTGAGGGAAAAAGAAAGATGACGATTGATAAGCTTTCCGAAGTGCTTCAAGTTGTTCGAGGTGTCGGAGATTGGCTATGGCTGCATGGGCTTCTCCCACGGCTACGGCGCCGGGGCCAATGAGGAGCTGGTGGGCGAGGCTCTGGCTCCCATCCGCAGAAAGGTGACCATCGCCACAAAATTGCATATTTACAGTGGCGAAAATCTTGAGCAGCAAATGGAGTCCCGTTTGGATGCTTCCTTGAAACGCCTGGGCACCGACTATGTAGACCTGTACTACCAGCACCGCAACGAAGCAGGCGTCCCGCCGGAGGAAGTGGCCGGGATCATGGGAAAGCTCGTCCAAAAGGGGAAAATCCGAGGCTGGGGACAGTCCATGACTACAGCGGAAGAAATGTATCGTCATTCACGGGAACCGTACTGACGAGGACATTGCAAAGTTACGAGATTCTGAATAAATAGCAATAACCATATCAGATGGGAGATGACCACCGCTTATAGAGGCGGGGGCATCTCCCATTGTGATATAGCAGGAAAATCTTCGCTTTTGCGCCTAAATTTCCATGCTTCGGTTGAAATAATGCATATTTTTCTCTACTTTGTCGCATATTGCGCTTTTCATTCCTCATATTTTGCGACGTATCGCTTATAATGAGCTTAGCGGCAGAAAGCGAGTCTTGAACCATACCTTTCTTGCCGACTAATAATACAATGGAGGAATTTTATGAAAACCGCCAAAGGCACTGTAGACATAATAGAACTGTCGCCTGAATACATGGATTACGAGGTTAAGTTTGCAGAACGATTAGCACAGCTTCGCCAGCTGCGAAAGGTTTCCTGTCGCGAAATGAGTCTGGCACTTGGGCAGAGTGAAGGTTACATCAACAAGATTGAAAATAAGAAGGCGCTTCCGTCGATGCAAATCTTTTTCTACATTTGCAGCTACTTAGAGGTTACGCCAAAGGATTTCTTTTCCTTCTATCCGGAGAACTCCCAAATACAGAGCTTTTGCGATCGCTTTGCGCGATTGTCGGATGAAAAACAGGAACACATTTTGCTTCTGATTGAAGATATAAGATAGGTAATTAACATTCAAGACTCGTATCGCTTATAATTACATTGGCAACTGAAAGAGGGATAGCATATCTTCCTAAGTGCTCCAAAGCGAAAAGTGCAAGATCGCGTTTAACGTTCCCTGTTTCATGAAAAATAGCGTGAATATTTCCTGATTTTTCACATATAGCGCGATTGTTTCCTTATATTTCAGCGCATATCGCTTATAATTATCATAGCGGCAGAAACTGGGGAAGTTTTCCTCTTGTTTCGCCGACTAATTATACGATAAGTGAAGGAGTACTTATGGAAACGAATAAGGCGTACGAAAACAACAAACAGCTGATGCCGGAATACATGGATTATGAGGTCAGGTTCGCCGAACGTCTGGCACAACTTCGGATGCTGCGAAAGGTTTCCTGTCGTGAAATGAGCTTGGCACTGGGGCAAAGCGAAGGCTATATCAACAAGATTGAAAATAAGAAGGCGCTTCCGTCCATGCAAATCTTTTTCTATATTTGCACTTACCTCGGAGTAACGCCGGAGGAATTTTTCGCTTACCTTCCAAAGCAATCTAAAGTACAGGAATTCTGTGACAGATTTGCACGGCTGCCTGAGGAAAAGCAGGATCATATCTTGCTTCTAATCGAAGATATACGGGTAGGAAATTAACAAGGAGCGGCCCTCTGTCTTTTGGCGCAGAGGGCCGATTTGTTTTCGTGGAAGGATTATCTTATGGGTATTCTTTTAAATCTGAACAACATCAGCTTTCAGCAGGCTCTCAATTCTGAAATCTACGTTGGGAACAGCCGAATCCCTGCGCATCCTCGCGGATCGCTAAAAAAGGCGTTCGAAATGTGAGTTTTTCCTAACAATTCAAAAGAGGCCGTTTTTTCTGTTATCCTTAGTATAAGATTTGCATGGTATCGGAGGGAAAGACCGAAGCCCGTCCGAATTTTATTAGCAGATTTACATATAAAGGGTTGACAGAAGAAATGATAAAGGCGTATTCCGCCCATGTTACAGTGGGTGGGATGCGCCTTTTTTCATTTCTCTAACAGAAGCCAGCGAAAGGAGCGCATAGCGTATGAAAACGAAACGAACAAAAATCAAGCTTTTTAAGCGGCTGGGCGCGTGGGCGCTCGCCCTTGCCCTTGCCATGGGAATGCTGCCTACCGTGGCCTTTGCGAATGAAATTAACGCAGACATCACGATTGACGATTTAACCACCGGCAATTCCAATCACCAAATATATGATATTTTTGAAGATAAGGTGATCAACCTGTCAAATGCCGCAAACGCTGAAAACACAGCAAACCTGTACTTAAATTTGAACACGGGAGCAACACCTGTCACCGTCACGGTAAAAGGAAATCCGGACAATCCTCTTAATTTGCGGATTTGGTTTCAAACAAAATACCAGGCGGAAACTGTGCCGAATGCAACCCTTGTTCTGGAAAATGTGAACATTACGGAGTGGCTCTATGTCACCGTGCCTGATGGAGGGCAATACACGCTTCAGTATCGGGGCAATGTCACAGTCGGAGAAATTCGGGGACGGAAGACAGATGAAAACGCAAATGGAACATTGACGATATCCGGTGGGAAAAACGATACGCTCACGATAACGAAGGATATCAATAATGCACAGAATCTGATGCCTGTTGATCTTGTTATCAACGGCGGAACGCTGAACACCAGAAACATAGGCCATCCTCATGACAGCGCCAGCAATTATAACAAAAGGTATAAAATGGAAGCCATCTCCATCAGCGACTGTACAATCAACTTTCAAGATGATGCAGGACTTTGCGCAAAGACGATTTCCATAAATGGTGCTAAGCTTCAAAACCCCGGATACATTTACGCATACAGAATCGCTGATACAAATCATTCACCGGAAGCTGCAAATAATTTTAAAGATTCAAAGATCGAGATCAAAGACTCCGAAATTTCCTTTAAAATTGACTCCACCTCCGGCAATCTCAGACAGGGTATGCTTGGTCGGGCGGAAACTATCACCATCACAGGTTCCACAATTAATGTTGTTGCTGGTGAAAGACCGGCCATTGGTCTGGATTATTTTGAGTACAAACAGTTAAAAGATACGAGCTATATTCCGGCGAATGAAGAAATTGCCATTCACATCATCAATGGCAGCAAGGTGTATGCTGAAAGCACGTACAGCGCGGTCATCGGTCTGCCGTACAACATTGCCAACAGTTCTGCTCAAGTTGAAAATCCGCCTGATCTGCATATCTACATCTCCGGTGATGAAACTGAGGTAAATGCCATTAGCGGTAACGCCGCGGCCATCGGCGGCGCAGGGAAAAGAAACACCGGCAGCGGCGGCGTGGACATCGTTGTTTCCGGCACTGGCGGCTGGAATGACAGCGGGACGGGAAGCGGAAACGACGAAAATCAGAATTCGGATAATACCGGCGACAGCTCAACTGACACCGATAACGATCAGACTCCGGAGGAGCAGCTTGCGGCAAGTATTGCCAACTCGAAAAAACTTACAGATAATGTGACACTCACTATAGAAGGAAAACCAACTGTCAATGCCATGTCCGGCGTGCTGGCGGTATATGCGAAGACGGTTATTTGCAACGATACAAATTTGGTGCAGGAGACGCTGCTGACGCAGCAGACAGCAGGTAGCGATACCTATTCTTTGCGTAAGGCGGCGGCAGATGGTGTAGTGACCGTTGGCGAGGATAGCTTAGGCACGATAAAACAAAATTACGCTTCCGTTGCCTCTACAAGGTTTGGCGTAAATACTGATGCTGTAATGCAGTTCGGTACGGAAGTGCAGATGAATGTGCTGAGTGAGTCTACAGAATTTACAACAGCCCAAACCGGATGGCAGCAATTCTTCACCAAAGCTGCTCCAACCTATTCCGTACAGTTTAATCCAAACGACGGGACTGGTACTATGAGTGCGGTTCAGGTGACTCAAGGCGAATATACCTTGCCGGAATGTGCATTTACCGCACCGGACGGTAAAGTGTTCGCAGGCTGGTCATATGAGCAGAATGGAGAAGCAATTACAACAGATTCAATTACAGTCAATAAAGCGCTTACGCTCTATGCTGTTTGGGCGGATAAGGCGGGCGTTAAGGACGCGGTTGAAATTCCTGCAACGGGAACAAACGAAGCTCCTGCTACGGGAGATACTTCTAATTATTCGCTCTGGGTCATTCTGACGCTGGCGTCGGGCATATGTCTGATTTGTATCGTGGCATATAGACGGAAACAGAAAGAAAACAGACAATACCAACACTGCCCTGCGGCGAATAACCGCAGGGCAGTTTAGATTTCTTGGCAGCGGCAGTATTATTTAAAGGTTAGTTTTGTACAGGCTGGTCCATTACGTGTTCGTAGCAATACCCCCGGTCCGGTTTTAACGGTGCAGGAACAATTTGCAAATATACGACAGCGTTTTCCGCAAGAGTCAAATCAAAAGTCAGCCCGCTCCCTTTTTCTGCGCGGACGCGCTTTGTTGTAATCGCGGGAGAAGAGGACTCCTTTAGGAGCTTTTGCTGCGCCTTGGTAAGATTTGCCGGTTCTCCTAGGTCGTGCCAAACTTTTAGCGGATTGCAGCTTTCTTCGTCCACCAGTTTTCGAACGATACAGTAATCGCCCTCGGGAATGTCAAGCGAGTAGGAGAGCGTAAGAGCTTCGCCCTGGCGGTGCAGCGTTTTGTGCCATGCGACAATACGGTAGGAGCCGTCCTGCATTTTTACGGCAACAGAATCTCCATCGCGATGTATACACTGGGACGGCATTGCTTTTAACTGCTTAAAAAAGTAAAATGTCCAGAAGGTGGGCTTGGGGATACAGCCGTTTGCAACCAGTCCGAAACAGCCGGAAAAAGGCGTAAACGCTACGCCCAGCTCTTCAAAAACATCGCCAAACGTCCAGTAAGAATAAGACGCATTGTCATCGCCTAGGCGGGAAAGCTGGTAGGCGATATAGGCCGCGTTTTGGTTTGTATCGTGGATAGGTGCAAGCGGCGTGTAGGAAGTATTGAATTCGGTTATGTGAATTTCAAGCCCTGCAAACTCCGCAAAACTGTCCACAATTTCACGCGTGCTATGCAGATTTTCAAGCTCTTTTTCAAAAGGAGCCAGTTCAATATAACTGTAATGTCCGACTGTTTCCGGCGGCTCGGAACAGTAGTGATGCCGTGTGATAAAGTCAACAGCAAGTTTTTCCGCGCGGCAAAACTCCAAAAAGCCCTGAATCCACGGTCTGTCGCTGCCGCCGCATACGGCAGGACCGCCCACGCGGAAGCGGCTGTCAATTGCCTTAATTGCCCGGAATGTGCGGGCGAATAGTTTAAAGTACTCCTGCATATCTGCCTGATACCAAAAACCGCATAAGTTAGGCTCGTTCCAAACTTCAATCGGCCACGTAACGACTTCGTCGCCGTAGCGTTCCAGAAGATGCACAAGCAGCGCCTGTACAAGCGCTTCCCACGCTTCGTACGATTTAGGGGGCGTTACGTTTGCCTGCCAGTAGAACAGTGTCTGCGTTCCGCTGGCCAATTTTTTTGGCATAAATCCAAGCTCCAAAAAAGGGCGCAGCCCCAATTCCAAGTAGCTGTCCATCACGCGGTCTAAGTAAGTAAAATTGTACTCGACGCGAGTTTCTCCATTTTCCTGATATTCCTGATAGATTGCCATATCGTCGCAAAACAGACCGTGGCCGCGGATATGTTCAAAGCCGATATACTCCTGAACCATTTTAAGCTGCTCGTAATATTCTTTTTGCAGCGCGAGCCCCATGCGGCCTGTTCCGATGCAGGAATCTACCGCGTTGTGAAACGGTACGCAGTTATTGCTATTTATCATCACGTTCTTTTTCATGAAAAAAACCTCCTCCACGCTAATTATAGCTGATTATCTCACAAAAAGCGATGTCGAAAACCGTATCAAATGATGTATTTTATGAGCAATGAAGAGAAATCCCCTAAAATAGACAGAAAAAATTTCAAATTATCGCAAAAAGTGCTTGACAACTTTGGAAATTTTGTGATAGGTTCAAAATGCCTAAAAATGGAGAAAGGAGATTGCAGAATGCAACAAAAGAAACTTATGGGGTTTGTAGCATTGCTGCTGTGTGTGATGTTAATGATGCCGACAATGACAGTAAACGCAGCAACGACAATCTACAACGAGCAAACCGGTCAGGAAGACGGTTATGATTACTCTCTGTGGAAAGATTACGGGAGCACGAGCATGACCTTGACCGGCGGCGGAACTTTCGAATGCTGGTGGGATAGCGGCATTGGAAACGCGCTGTTCCGCAAAGGAAAAACGCTTGGCTGTACACAGTCCTACGCTTCCTACGGAAACATCACGGTGGATTATGGGGTTAACTACCAGCCACAAGGGAATTCTTACCTTTGTGTTTACGGCTGGTCAAGAAATCCGCTTGTTGAGTACTACATCGTAGAAAGCTGGGGAACCTGGAGACCGCCGGGAGCAACACCGAAGGGTCAGATTACGGTAGACGGAGGTACATACGACGTATACGAGACGACGCGTGTAAATCAGCCTTCGATCGATGGAAACACGACCTTTAAGCAGTACTGGAGCGTTCGTACCAGTAAGCGTACAAGCGGTACGATCACGGTAAGCGAACACTTCAAGGCATGGGCAAACATGGGGATGAACCTTGGAAATCTGTATGAGGTAGCGCTTTGTATTGAAGGCTACCAAAGCGGAGGATGGGCAAACGTTTATAAGAACAACCTGACCTTTGGCGGAAGCAGCTCCGGAAATACGGGCAACTCTGGAAATACAGGCAACTCCGGAAATTCCGGAAATTCCGGAAACAATTCCTATGTAACGCAGTGTGAGAACATGACAATCAGCGGAACGTATGCGGGCAGAATCAGCTCGCCGTTCTCGGGAGTAGCGCTGTATGCAAACGGAGATAAAGTTTCCTACACGCAGTATTTTGGCTATGGAACGCATAACTTTACTTTACGAGGTTGTTCCAACAACAACGAAATGGCCAAGGTAGATTTGTACATCGGCGGCACGATGTGCGGTACGTTCTACTTTGGCGGCAGCTATCCGGCGTCGTATACCATCAAAAACGTTTCCCATGGATTAGGAAACCAGCTGGTTGAACTGGTTTGTACCAGTGACAATGGAACTTGGGACGCTTATATTGACTACTTTGAAATCACGAATCCCTGATTTTTAGTTGGAAGTATCGGCGTAAGAATAAAATGTCCTGTCTTTGGCAGATAATAAAGTCTGTCGGGGCAGGACATTTTTTTGCTGCGCGATTGCACGGAGCTTTTATCCATGATAGAATGAGACCCAGAAAAGGAGGCAGTTATGAAGCTGATTTTTATCCGGCATGCGGAACCGGATTATGAGCACGATTTATTAACGGAAAAAGGATACCGGGAAGCGGAGATTTTGGGACGCCGGGTCGCAGGCTGGGATGTGACCGATTTTTACTGTTCTCCTTTGGGAAGAGCAAAAGAGACGGCAAAGCCGGCCTTAAAATTGCTTAGAAGAGAAGCAGTTACGTTTGATTGGCTGCGGGAGTTTGACGCGCCGATAACAAATTACGAAGACCCGACAAGGCGGCGAATTCCGTGGGATTTCCGCCCGTACTACTTAAAGGAGCACCCGGAGCTTTTCTCGTCGGAGCGCTGGAGCGAGTCGCCGCTTATGAAAAGCGGCAAGGTTAAAGAAGCGTACGACTGGGTGTGCGAAGGATTCGACCGTTTGCTAAAAGCGTACGGCTACGAAAGAGACGGCGTGATTTACCAATCGCCGAAAAACGTGCTCCCAAGCGATCATTTCATGGAATACAACGGAACAACGATTGCCTGCATGGAAAAAGCGTGCACGGACGAGACGACACTTGTATTTTTTTGCCACCTTGGCGTTATGATGCTTTTGGTGTCGCATTTGCTTAACACATCGCCGGTGACGCTTTGGCAGGGAATGTTTATCCCTCCGGCGTCGATTACCGTTTTATCGAGCGAGGAGCGAAATGTGGGCGAAGCGTATTTTCGCTGCCAAGTTGTGGGAGATACGTCGCATCTGCGTGAGGCAGGCGAACCGGTGTCGTATTACGGAGGATTTTCCCGGCCGTTTCAAGGGTAACGGCGCAATTGACAAGCTCTGGGAAGCCGATTATAATGAACTTAACGTTCCTTGGGGAGGGAGGCAAAGAAAATGCGGCGCAGAAAGCAAATTGTTCTTTTAAGCTTTTGGATGCTTATTTTTGCTGCGTGCGGAACGAAGCAAGACGCATTGCCAAAAACTCCGGGAGCATCAGAGCAGGAAAAAGCGCAGCCTAGCGGCAAAGCGGATGAAGAAGCTTTTGCAGAAGCAGCCAAAGGAGAAATTTTTCTTAAAAAGCAGGGAAAAATTCGCGTCTCTTACACGGGAAACCGTAGCGGCGCTTTATACATAACGGACAAGTCGCAGCTTCCAAACGAGGAAGCTTTTTCGGCGTACGACGACACCTATTTTGAAAATCATGCGCTGGTGCTTGTATGGGAGACGCTGCAGTCCGGAAGTATCGACGTTGCGATTGCATCGGTTCGCGTGGAAGATGGGACGGCTTTCGTTACGCTTGAGCGAAAGACTGCTGGAAAAGGAAATTATTATACCAACGACATGGCAACTTGGCTTATCTGGGCGGAAGTGCAAAGCGGTCTGGAAGGCTGTCGTTTTGTCGTGACAAATCCTGCTATGGGTTCGTCTAAAGAGCCCATGTGACGGGAGCTCCCCTTAGGGGGATGGAGGGCGTCATTCCGGGAACGGAACCGGCAGCCCTCTTATTTTGTTTGTATTCGAGGAGGCGGAGCACCTCCTCCTGAAATAAAAAAACTATCCAAGGAGGAAGAAAATGAAATACGCAAAACATATCATTTGCGCTATGCTTTTGGCGGTTGCGATCTGTCTTTTGCAGGGTGGGCCTGCATTTGCAGCGCAGACAGACGAACTGGTTTGGATTACATGGGAGGAGGACGCCGGAGAAGTTACGGCGGACATCGTCACAAATGCGGTTGTGGTTGATGGCGTCTTGGAACTTACATACGACAGCTCCGTACTTACTTACCAAGGCGTTTCGGAAAACACGGATTACGTTGCTAAGTATGCGGTAAATGCAGATAAGCCCGGCATCGTCCGTATTGCATGGGTAGCGTTCGGCGAGTACGAAGCTGTTCCGAAAGGAGCTTGGCAGCTGGAAGTTTTCTTTACTGGCACGGCAGATGAGGAAGTGTTTTCCTTGTCTGGAACCGCGCACGATGCTAACGGCGCACTTGTTTCTATTTTACCCACCGCTTATGTAGATACCGCCGCGCTGGAGGACGCTGTTGCAAGTGCGGCAGAGCTTAAAGAAGCGGATTATACGAAGGAGAGCTGGGCAGATTTCACAAGCGCTCTTTTGCAGGCCCAGGAAACTCTTTCTAGTCCGGAAACGCAGGAAAAGGTAGACGCCGCTATGGAAGCTTTGCTTGCCGCAATCGACGCCCTGGAGGCTTTTGTCGCTACGCCGACGCCGGAAGCAACGCCGACGCCGGAAGCAACGCCGACGCCGGAAGCTACGCCGACGCCGGAAGTCACGCTGACGCCGGAAGTCACGCCGACACCGACGGAAGGTGTAAAGCCTACGACCGGAGATAGTGCGCCAACCGGCATTTGGATTGTCTTGGCGGCAGCTTCCGCCGTCATCGTTAGCACAGGGATTTATGTTAAAAAGAGGAGGGACGTACGATGAAAGGAAAACGTAGGACTGCGCTGGCGCTTGCTGTGTGCATGGTTTTGCAAAGCGCGTTTATGAACCTATGTACCTCCCATGCGCAGGAGAAGCCTGCGCCAAGCGAGATGGTGCCCGTCATCATCTTTATGGAAGGAGAAGCGGTTGTCGAGGAAAACAACGCGGCTGTTCTTAACGACGAGTCGAAAGCACGCATGAGCGCTTTGCAGGAAATGCAGGCCGATGTGATAAAAAAGATTGAGGAAAATGTTCTGGGCGGCGAAGCCCTTTCGGTTTCCTGCTCTTATACTTGGCTTTTTAACGGCGTTGCGGCGACCGTTCCATACGATGCGATTGCAGATATTGAAGCGTTAGACGGCGTAGAGCAGGTAGCGCTTCAGAGAAAGTATTATTCGGCTGGCACGGGAAAAGAAACGAAGGTTTCTTACCCTATGACCATTTCGGACGGCATTATGATTGGCAGAGAGGAAACTTGGGCGGCAGGATACACCGGCGAGGGTATGAAGATTGCCGTCTTGGATACGGGGATTGATACGGATCATCCGAATTTCGGACCGCTGGCGGACGATGTTTTAGTTTCGGCCACAAAAGAAAGTCTGAATGAAGTTATAAGCAGTCTAAACGCTTACAGTTTGTATTCCGGGAATTTGACGGCGGATGATGTGTACCTGAACTCGAAGCTTGCGTATGTGTTTGACTATGGCGAGCGTGATACCGATCCGAATACCGACCCTTCCTACGGAGACGGATGGGACCACGGAACGCACGTAGCCGGTATTGCCGCCGCAAATAAGGTGGACGGAAGCGACGTTGTTGGAGTTGCGCCGGATGCACAGCTCTTTATTATGCGAGTGCAAAACGAAGACGGATATATGGCAGATGAGTACGTTTTGGCAGCGATTGAGGACGCATTGCTGCTTGGTGCGGACGTTATTAACATGAGCTTTGGCGCTACAGCAGGATTTGTCCATGAAAGTGAAGCCGTTGACGAGATTTATGAGCGGGCCGCCAAAACTGGAACTGTTCTTGCTATTGCCGCCGGAAACGATTATGCATTCGGTTACGGAAATCAGTGGGGACTGGACGCAAACTTAACAAGCAATCCGGACAATGCGGTAATCGGAAGTCCGGGCACATACGAAAACGCGCTTACGGTAGCCAGTGTGGAAAATGTGTTTTATATGGGCAGCTACCTTCAGGTTGGCGACAAAAACATCGGATATGATGATGGCCTTGGTGGAAAAAATGAGCCGTTTCGTTCTCTTGGCGGGCAGACAATTCCGATTGTGGCGGTACCCGGATTCGGAGAAGCTTCTGACTACGAGGGCATTGACGTAGAAGGGAAAATCGCGCTTGTTATGCGCGGAGCGCTGAATTTCTCGGTGAAGTGCCAGAATGCGCAGGACGCCGGTGCGGTAGCCTGCCTGATTTACAATAACGAAGCCGGCATCTTAAGCATGGATTTAAGCGACGGCCTCGCTACAATCCCGTGCGCCAGCATCACAATGCAAAACGGCGCTTATATTCTTGACGCGCTAAGAGAAAATGCAGAACTTACCGTATTTGTCAGCGACGAAGACGGGCCTGTGGCAAGCGACGTAGCGTACCAGATGAGCGACTTTACTTCTTGGGGCGTTGCGCCGGATTTGTCGTTGGAGCCGGACATTGCCGCGCCGGGCGGAAATATTTATTCCACGCTTGGCAATGGTACGTACGGAACGATGAGCGGAACTTCTATGGCTACGCCGAATTTGGCGGGCATCTCTGCCTTAGTTTCCCAGTATGTAAAAGATACGTACGGGTACTCTGGGCAAGAGCTGCACGACTTTGTACAAGAACTTTTAATGAGTACTTCCGTTCCGCTTTCCTACGACGACGCGCTGTATTTTTCACCGCGCAGGCAGGGCTCTGGCCTAGCGGCCGCGTTTGCCGCGATTGCTACGCGGGCGTCTCTTTCGGTGGAGGGCTGCAATGTGCCTAAAGCGGAACTTGGGGACGACGCAGAGCGCACCGGCAGCTATGCATTCCAGTTTGTAGTGAACAATTTCGGAAAAACGCCGCTCTTTTACGACCTTGCGACCATTGTCCAGACAGAAGACGTAAACGACGATTATGCGGATTTTGGTCTCTACTTTATGACTTCTACACCAAGAGCGCTGGACGCAGCGACAAACGAGAGTTCCGATTCTATGGTGCTCCGGCACGACGTTAACGACGACGAAGAGACGAATTCCTACGATGCATACTTGATTTATCAGGCTGCAGTTGCGGGAAATCCGCACGATGAAAACTGGACGGATGTTGCGTTCCGCTACGAAACGGATGCGACAGAAGAAGTAAATGCCAACGACGTACAAGCGTATTTGGAAGCGTTGGTGGAAAACGAAAGCCCGGCGGATTTAGATGCAAAAGTGCTTTGCGTACCGGCAGGTGCAGAAGCGGTAGTAGACGTTAGCATTGAGCTAACGGATTCCGATAAGGCGTATTTTGCTACCTACTATGAGAACGGCTGCTATGTAGAAGGTTATACATTCCTTTCCGCAAAAAATACAAACGGCGTAGATCTTTCGCTCCCGTACCTAGGCTTCTACGGCGCATGGGATGAGGCACCGATTTTCGACGGCGATTTTTATTGGGGACAGGATGATGCTTCTTACAGTCAGTTTATGTTAGCTCTATTTACGCAGTTTGGGGATAAGGCTCATATACCAGGGACAAATCCGTATCTAGAAGAAGAATTTGACGAAAGTCACATCTCTCTTTCTCCAAACGGCGACGGTTATGCCGACTACATTGACGAAATGTTCCTTTCCCTTTTGCGTAATGCTGCGGAATTGTCCGTCACTTATACTGGCGAGGACGGTACCGTTTATTCTAAGGAGATTTTGCAATATGTGCGTAAGAGCAGTTATTCTTTCGCTGCGGAACAGTGCATGCCAACGCTGTATTCTTGGTACAGCGACGGCTACGACCTGACGGATGCAAGCGGTGCGGCGCTGCCAAACAACACGAAGCTTACGCTTACACTGGAGGCGGTTATCGAATATGCGGACGCAAAACCGGATGAAAGAAAAATACCGATTACGATTGACACGGGCGCACCGGAGCTTTTAAGCTCGAACATTTTCTACGATGAAACCGACGAGGCTTACTATGCGGATCTGACCTTTAAAGACAACTTGTCTGTAGCATGCGTAGGCTTCCTAGACAGTACGCAAACGACGGTTTATGACGTGTATACGGCGCCGGATGCGCAGGCAACTCTCGCGGAAGACGGCAGCTTGGTTTGGAACGTACGCTACGACGTTACCGGTTACGGCGATCAATTTACCGTATTTTTCGGCGACTACGCAGTGAATGAGAGTTACTATGAATTGCAAGTTCCGGGCAACGGAACAAACCTTGACGGCACGGAGCCGTAAAATTAGAAAACAAAGACAGGGAGAGTTGCAGATGAGATATCCGAAATTCTTAGAAGAAAATGGAACGATTGGCTTTGTCGCACCGTCTTTTGGGTGCAATATAGAACCGTACCGAACGGCCTTTTTGTCCGCGCAGGAGAAGTTGTCTGGGAAAGGGCATCGGCTTGTGCTTGGGCCGAATTGCTATGAAGGAAAAGGAATCGGAATCAGCAATACTCCCGCGCTTTGTGCAAAGGAATTGACGGACGCTTATTGCAGCCGGGAAAGCGACTTGTTGCTTTCCTGCGCCGGCGGAGAGCTGATGTGTGAAATTTTGGACGACGTGGACTGGGAGAAAATAAAGAACGCGCCGCCGAAGTGGTACATGGGATATTCAGACAATACGAATTTTACGTTTTTGCTGGCAACGCTTTGCGACGTCGCTTCTGTTTACGGGCCGAATGCACCCGCGTTTGGCATGGAACCCTGGCACCCAGCAATTGCCGACGCGTACGAGCTGCTGCGCGGCAGGAAGCTTACGATGGAAGGGTACGATTGCTGGGAAAAGGAGTCGTTAAAAGACGAGGAAAATCCTTGTATGCCGTACCATGCAACACAGCCTCGCGAATTGCGATTTTTCCCGGAGGCAGGAAACGACGGAGAGATACGCATGGAGGGGCGGCTTTTGGGCGGCTGCATGGATTGCCTTGTAAATCTGCTTGGCACACAGTACGACCGCGTGGAAGATTTTGTACAGCGTTACCGCGAGGACGGCATTCTCTGGTTTTTGGAGGCTTGCGATTTAAATGTTATGGCAATCCGCCGCGCTGTCTGGCAGATGCAGCACGCAGGATGGTTTCGGCATGTGAAGGGATTTCTCATTGGCAGACCGCTTCAGTACGGACAGGTGCTTATGGGACTTGACCAGTACCATGCGGTGTACGATTTGCTTCAAGAATACCGTGTTCCGGTTGTTATGGACGTAGATCTTGGACATCTTCCGCCGATGATGCCGCTTATTTGCGGTGCAAAAGCGGTCGTTACGGGAGGCGCCAATCAGTTGACGGTTGCTATGAAGTGCGAATAATAATCGAAAACGGAGAGATCGGGTACGGGATGAGAACATCGGAACAACTGATATTGGGACTTGTAGCGCATGTCGATGCGGGAAAAACGACGCTTGCGGAAAGCATTTTGTATTTGACCGGACAAGTGCGAAAGCCAGGGCGTGTTGACGACAGAGATACGTTTTTGGATACGCACCGTTTGGAGCGCCAGCGCGGAATTACGATCTTTTCCAAGCAGGCGCAGACCGTGCTTGACGAAAGAAGTGTAACGCTTCTTGATACGCCGGGACATGCGGACCTTTCCGCAGAGACGGAGCGCACGTTTCAGGCGCTTGATGCGGCAATACTAGTTATCAGTGCTTCGCAAGGCGTGCAGGCGCAGACGATAACGCTTTGGAAGCTGTTGGGCCGATACCGGATTCCGATGGTTTTGTTTGTCAACAAAATGGATCTGCCCGACACGTCGCAAAAACAGCTGCTCCTCGAGCTGCGAAATCGTCTGTCCGATACAATCGTTGGCTTCCCGCTGACAAAAGACGCAGAAGGGATGGAGACGGCGGCGCTTTGCTCCGAGACATTGATGGAGGAGTATTTAGAGACCGGAGAGCTTTCTTTGAAGACGCTTTCCGAAGCAATAACTACGCGCAGGCTCTGTCCTTGCTATTTTGGCTCTGCAAGGAAGCTGACCGGCGTAGAAGAGCTGCTTCGGGGAATTGCGGCGTATTTTCCGGCGAAGAAATATCCGGAGGAGTTTGGCGCACGGGTAATTAAGATTGTTCGGGAGGCGGACGGCAGCCGTCTTACGTATCTGAAAGTAACCGGAGGAACGCTGCCGGTTAAGACGCTTTTAGGCGAAGAAAAAGTCGATCAGATTCGGCTTTATTCCGGAAACACCTATCGCTTATTGCAGGAAGCACCCGCTGGCACGGTCTGTGCGGTGACGGGGCTGCATAGCAGTTTTTGCGGACAAGGCTTTGGCACGGAAGGAGAAGGAATGCAGCCAAGCTTAGTGCCGGTAATTTCCTGCCGAATCAATTTTCCAAAGAGCGTCCCCGCACGAACAATGCATGAACGTCTTCTTCGGCTAGCCGAAGAACTGCCGGAGCTTTCGGTGCGGTGGCATGAAGAGACCGGAGAGCTTTTGGTGCAAACCATGGGCGAGGTGCAGCTTGAAATTTTGCAAAGCCTGATTCACGAGCGTTTTGGCGTGGAAGTCACATTTGGAGAGGGAGCCATCGTCTACCGGGAGACAGTAGGCGAGACAACGTACGGCGTCGGGCATTTTGAACCGCTGCGGCATTATGCGGAAGTGCATCTTCGCATTGACCCCGGGGAGCGCGGGAGCGGCGTTCGTGTGCAGAGCTTATGCAGCGAGGACATGCTTGCGAAAAACTGGCAGCGGCTGATTTTGACGCATTTGCAGGAGCGCGTGCATACCGGTGTTTTGCTTGGCGCACCGCTTACGGACGTTGTGATATCGCTTATCGCAGGACGTGCGCATCCAAAGCATACCGAGGGAGGCGATTTCCGCCAAGCGACGTATCGCGCGGTGCGTAATGCGCTGCGGCGCGGAAACTGCCGCATTTTAGAGCCGGTTTACGAATATCGTCTGGAGCTGCCAACGGAAGCCATCGGACGCGCTATGACGGATTTGCAGCAAAAAAACGGCACTATTTGCGGGCCGGAAGCGCTGGGAGAAGAACGCAGTGTTTTGTGGGGCAAAGCGCCCGTTGCCAAATTGCGCTCCTATGCGGCACAGGTGCGGGAATATACGCGAGGGGCTGGGGTACTTTCGCTGCAAGTGGCAGGCTATGCATTGTGCCAAGAAGAGGCGCAGGTCATTTTGGAAGCAGGGTATGACCCGGAACAAGACGAGGCCGATCCGACCGGTTCAATCTTTTGTGCGCACGGCGCAGGTTATTTTGTGCCATGGGACGAAGTTGCGCGGCACGCGCACGTAGAAAGCCCTGCGACAAAAGCCAAGCGCTGCAAAGAGGAAAATACTTTTGAAAAAAGGGAAGCGGGAAGCGGTGAGCTTACGATTACGCAAGGAGAAATCGAGGAGATTTTTCTTCGGACTTATGGCAATCGGGCAACCGACAAAAACCCGTGGAACCGGCCCAAAAAACGTGAATACGCAAAGGAGAGCAAGGCAGAGCGCGCGCAGACTACAAGCAAAGAAACACCGCCTGCAAAGCGCGAGCAATACTTGCTTGTTGACGGCTACAACATTGTGTTTGCATGGGAAGAGCTCGCGCGCCTAGCGGCGGAGAATCTCGACGCGGCACGAGGACGGCTTTTGGACATTCTTTGCAATTATCAGGGCTATCTCGGTTATCCGGTTATCGTTGTATTCGATGCGTATAAAGTAAAAGGCAATCCCGGCGAAGTAACGCGTTACCAGAATTTGTACGTTGTCTATACAAAGGAGGCGGAAACGGCCGATCAATACATCGAAAAAACCGTGCATCGCATCGGGAAAAAGTATCAGGTAACGGTCGCTACATCCGACGCTTTGGAACAGCTGATTATTTGGGGACAGGGAGCGATTCGGCAGTCTGCAAAAGAGCTGTGGGAAGCAGTGCAAACAACGCACCAAGAAAGGATGGAGCAGCATCGCGCAAAGCAGCCGCGCAGCCGCTTCTTGCCATTTGAAGCGTTGGGGGAGATGGGACAGACGGCGGAGAAGGAAGGAGAAGCATATGATCTACAAACTGGAAAATGAACAGCTGAAAATTACCGCAGCGACTTACGGCGGGGAACTGCATTCTATCACCGGGAAAAAAGACGGGACAGAATACTTATGGGACGGCAATCCTGCTGGCTGGAAATACCATGCGCCGGTTTTGTTCCCGATTGTGGGAAAGGTGGCGGACGGCGCGTATCGAATTGACGGCAAAACGTATTATTTGCCGCAGCATGGTTTTGCGCGAACGCGCGAATTTACTCTTGTAGAGCAGACCGGAAACAGTTTGCGTTTTCAATTGACGGATTCTAGGGAAACGCTGGAAGTTTATCCGTATCGCTTTATACTGGAGAACCGCTATACGCTTTGCGGAGACACGGTAACGGTTTCTTACACGGTTATTAACCGAGACGAGAAACCGATTTATTTCTGCCTTGGAAGTCACCCGGCATTTTTCTGTCCGCTCTCGCCCAACGAGAAGCTGACAGATTCGAGTTTCCTGTTTGAAAAGGAGGAAACGGCATCGGTGCTTGTGTTAAACGAAAACGGTTGTCTGCGGCGAGAACGCGTTCCGTACCTTAACAAAGAGCGGGAGATTCCTTTAAATAGGGAGACTTTTGCAAAAGATGCGCTGATTTTTGAACGTCTGGATTCAAAAACGGTAACGCTTGCTTCGAAACATCGCAAAGATGCGCTGTGTGTCGATTTTCATGAGTTCCCGTTTCTTGGTTTGTGGGCGCCTGCAAACGGTGCGCGCTTTGTCTGTATTGAACCGTGGGAAGGACATGCGGACTACGAGGACTTTACCGGCGATTTCCGGGAAAAAGAGGACGTGCTGTGTCTGCCTGTAGGCGAGAGATTGACCAGAAGTTTTAGGATCCGCATACAGCAGGATTAAGAAAGAGGATGTAGGGCAAAAAAACGAAAACAGGTATTGACAGAAACGGCGTTCCGTTATATTCTCTTTAAGGGCTAACAGTTTGAGAGTCAAACAACTTTACCATAAAGAAGTTCGACAGCAAAACAAAAAAATCGACCCTGCCTTGCGCTTGTATGGGATGCACAGCGGGTCGCTCAGAAGTGGGGAAAATCATGTTTGGAAAAATCATCGGGACAGGCTCCTGCCTGCCCAAACGAAGGGTTAGCAATAACGACCTTTCGGAATTTTTGGAAACAAATGACGAGTGGATTCGGGAGAGAACCGGCATAGGCTTCCGCCATGTTCTTGAGAACGAAACACCGGAGGAGCTCGCGATTGTCGCTGCAAAAAACGCGCTTGACGCGGCGGGAATGAGCGGGGAAGAGGTAGATATGATTGTAGTTTCGACGCTCTCTTCCAACCATATGCTGCCAAGCGTCTCTTGCCTTGTGCAGCGTGGAATCGGCGCGGAACATGCGCTCTGTTTTGATTTAAACGCTGCGTGCACCGGTTTTTTGGCTGCTTACAACACCGTACAGGCTTACATCAGCATGGGTGTTATAAAAACAGGACTTGTTATTGGTGCGGAAGGCTTGTCGCGGATTACGGAATGGGCGGATCGTTCCAGCTGTATTTTGTTTGGCGACGGAGCGGGCGCAGCAGTGCTTCGCGAAGACCCAAGCGCACAGTTTGGCATGATTATGCATGCAGACGGAGCAAAGGGCGACGCGCTGACTTGCGAATTTTCGTATGGGATGGAAAACGGTTATCCGGGAACGGTGGCAGCGGTGTCCGAAGAAGAAAAAAGGCATCGTACGCGGATGCAGATGAACGGGCAGGAAGTTTTCCGCTTTGCCATTCGCCAAGTTCCGGCGGGAATTCACGAACTGCTTGAAAAAGAGCAAATGGAAATGGATTCTGTAGACTGGTTTTTGCTGCACCAGGCAAATGCGAGGATTATCGAAGGAGCGGCAAAACGCTTGGGAGCTCCCATAGAAAAGTTCCCTATGAACCTTGAAGAATACGGAAACACGTCCTCTGCAAGCATTCCTATCCTTCTGGATGAGATGGTGCGCGAAGGCAAGATTCAGCGCGGACAGTGCTTAGTTTTAGCAGGCTTTGGAGGCGGTCTGACGTGGGGGGCCACGAAGGTGATTTTTTAACCGATATTTCAGGTAATTACCGGGAGACCGGCATTACATAAACGATTCCGCAAAAGAGCGGACAACACAGAAAAAGGAGAAAACAACAAATGTTTGAAAAAGTTCAGAGCATGGTAGCAGAGCAATTGGGAGCCGAGATTTCTACAATCACAATGGAAACAAGATTTAAAGAAGATCTGGGAGCGGACTCCCTTGATTTGTTTGAACTGGTTACGGCGCTGGAAGAAGAATATGAGATTTCCATTCCGGCAGAGGATTTGGAGCAGATTAAAACGGTTTCCGATGTTGTAAAATATATTGAAGAGCATCAGTAAATGAAAGGGAAAGGGGAAAGTCAGTGAACACAGAAATCACAAAATTGCTTGGAATACAATACCCGATTATCCAAGGCGGTATGGCATGGGTAGCGGAGCATAAGCTTGCATCTGCAGTATCGGAAGCGGGCGGCTTTGGTATTATCGGCGCGGGCGGAGCGCCTGCGGCGTGGGTAGAAGAACAGATTTGGAACGCAAAAAAGCGGACGGATAAGCCGTTTGGCGTCAATTTGATGTTAATGAATCCCGAGGCGGATCAGATTGCCGAAGTTATTGCAAAAGCGAAAATCAGCGCCGTTACGACCGGAGCAGGAAGCCCGGAAAAATACATGGAGCGCTGGAAATCCATGGGTGTAAAGGTTATTCCGGTAGTTGCGTCCGTTGCTCTTGCAAAACGGATGGAGAGAGCCGGAGCGGATGCCGTTGTTGCGGAAGGTACGGAGTCGGGCGGACATATCGGCGAATTGACGACAATGGCGCTTGTGCCCCAAGTTTGCGATGCCGTGCAGATTCCGGTTATTGCGGCCGGAGGCATTGCGGACGGCAGAGGAATTGCCGCTGCGTTTATGCTTGGCGCAAAAGCTGTGCAAATGGGAACGCGCTTTATTACCACGGAAGAGTCTACGGTTCATCCAAACTACAAGGAACGTGTGCTTCAGGCAAAGGATATCGACTCCAAAGTTACCGGTCGGGGAACGGGTCATCCGGTACGCTGCCTGCGCAACCAGATGACCAATCTGTACCTTCGCAAGGAAGCGGAAGGAGCGTCTTTTGAGGAGCTGGAACAGCTGACGCTCGGCGGTCTTCGCAAAGCGGTTGTAGAAGGCGATATGCAAAGCGGAAGCATTATGGCGGGGCAGATTGCGGGCCTTGTGCACGAGAAGCTAACGTGCCGCGAGCTGCTTGAGAAGCTGATGCAGCAAACACACGAAGCACTGCAAAACGTTAATACGCTGTTTGGAGAGTAAGAAGCATGGGAAAGATTGCGTTTGTATATCCGGGACAGGGTGCACAAAAACCCGGAATGGGAAAGGATTTTTACGAAAACGGAAGCAATGCCAGAAAGATATACGATATGGCGCAAAGCATCCTTGACTTTCCCTTGCTGCAGCTTTGCTTTGAAGAAGACGAACGGTTAAACGAGACAGAATATACGCAGGCGGCGCTTGTCGCTACGTGCCTTGCAATGACCGCAGAAGTGACCGCGCTTGGCATTGAGCCGGACGTAACGGCCGGGTTAAGTCTTGGAGAATATGCGGCGCTTGCGGCAGCCGGAGCGATGAAGCCGGAAGACGCTGTTTTAGCGGTTCGAAAAAGAGGCATTTTCATGAGCGAAGCAGTTCCGTCGGGACAAGGCGGGATGAGCGCGGTGCTTGGGCTTACCGGAGAACAGGTAGAGCAGGCGATTGCCGGACTTAAGACAGTTACGGTGGCAAATTATAACTGTCCCGGACAAGTCGTTGTAACCGGCGCGGCTAACGGACTTAGCGAAGCGCAAAACCTCCTTATGGAGGCCGGCGCGAAGCGCGTTATTCCGCTTAAAGTCAGCGGACCGTTTCATTCTCCGTACTTGCAGGGCGCGGGAGAAAAATTGCGCGAAACTTTGGAAGAAATTCGCCTTTTCCCTTTGAAACATCCTTACGTTGCCAATGTAAATGCAAAGTACGTAACGGACGAATCCGAAATTAGAGAACTGCTCGTGCGCCAGGTGGCGTCTTCGGTTCGCTGGGAGCAAAGCATGCGCGAAATGATTGCAAACGGAGTAGACACGTTTGTAGAAATTGGCCCGGGCAAGACAATTGCCGGATTTATGAAAAAGATAGCGCCCGAGCTGCGCGTTTGGAACGTGGGAAGCTGGGACGATTACGAAAAACTGAAGGAGAGCTGGGCTCGCTAGGTCGGCTCAAAAATGGGAGGTTAAGATGCTGGAAGGACAGGTTGCCGTTGTAACCGGCGCATCCCGCGGAATTGGCGCGGCGATTGCCAAGCGTTTGGCAATGGACGGCGCTTTGGTAATTATCAACTATCAGGGATCGCAGGAGCGTGCGGAACAGGTAAAAAAAGAAATTGAGGAAAACGGCGGGAAGGCAGCGCTTTGGCAATGCAACGTAGCGGACGCCGCGGCCTGTCAGGAAATGATGGACGGTGTGCGCAAAGAATATGGAGCGGTCGATATTCTCGTAAACAATGCGGGCATTAACCGCGACGGGCTTTTGATTGCCATGACTCCGGAGGACTTTGATCAGGTTGTCCGGACAAACCTGTACGGCTGTTTTTACTGTACGAAGGCGGCGGCTAGAGGAATGATTCGCAAGCGCAGCGGACGGATTATTAACATATCTTCGGTGTCCGGTGTAATGGGAAACGCAGGTCAGGCCAATTACGCAGCTTCGAAAGCCGGCATTATCGGCTTTACAAAGACGGTCGCAAGAGAGCTTGCCGGAAGAGGCGTAACCGTTAATGCGATCGCTCCTGGATTTATTGAAACCGACATGACGGAAAAACTCTCGGAGGAAGTACGCACGGCGGCGGCGCAGCAAATTCCGCAAAAGCGGTTTGGAAAGCCGGAGGATATTGCGGCAGCGGTTTCGTTTTTGGCGTCGGCGGAAGCAGGATATATTACCGGTCAAGTGCTCGGCGTAGACGGCGGTATGGCAATGTAGGACGAAGGAGAGAAAAAGAGTGAGACGAGTTGTAATTACAGGAATGGGCGCGGTAACGCCCATTGGAAATACGACGGAAGAATTTTGGAGCAATGTTCGCAGGGGAACGCTGGGAATCGGAGAAATCACCCGCTTTGACACTTCGGACTATAAAGTAAAAATCGCTGCCGAGGTGAAAAACCTTGACGTGGGAGCGCGCATGGACGCACGCGCCGCAAGAAGAATGTCGGCATTTTCCCAGTACGCAGTTGTTGCTGCCGGCGAAGCGCTTTCGCAGGCAAAGCTGTCGATGGAAAAAGAAGATCCATATCGCGTTGGCGTATACATCGGCTCCGGCGTCGGCGGGCTTTGGGAGCTTGAGCAGGAGCACGAGCGCCTTTTAGCAAAAGGCCCTTCCCGCGTAAAGCCGTTATTGATTCCGATGATGATTACCAATATGGCGGCGGGAAACGTGGCGATTGCGTATGGTCTTAAAGGCAAGTGCTTAGATATTACAACGGCATGTGCTACAGGGACGCACTGCATCGGCGAAGCGTTCCACGCGATTAAGTACGGCGAAATGGACGTATGCGTTGCGGGCGGCGCGGAAAGCACCATTACCCCGATTGGCGTTTCCGGATTTACGAACCTGACCGCTCTTAGCACGCAGCCGGATCCGGCAAAAGCCTCCATCCCGTTTGATAAAAACCGCAGCGGTTTTGTTATCGGCGAGGGCGCGGGTGTGCTTGTATTAGAAGAGCTTTCTCACGCAAAGGCAAGAGGCGCGGAAATTTTTGCGGAAATTACCGGCTACGGCGCAACTTGCGATGCGTTTCATATTACGTCTCCGGCGGAAGATGGCAGCGGCGCGGCAAAGGCAATGGAAATTGCCATGCAGGAAGCCGGCGTCAGACCGGAGGAAGTGGATTATATTAATGCGCACGGAACGAGTACGCACCTGAACGATTTGTTTGAAACCCGCGCGATTCACCTTGCATTTGGGGAAGCGGCGAAGACAGTTTCCATCAACTCTACAAAGTCCATGATTGGACATTTGCTTGGGGCTGCGGGAGGCGTAGAAGCGATCGTTTGCGTAAAGAGTATTCAGGAAGGCTTTATTCATCAGACAATCGGGTCAAAGGACGCGGACGAAGAGTGCGATCTGGATTACACTTTTGGCGCTCCGAAGGAAAAAACGGTGCGCACGGTGCTCTCCAATTCCCTTGGCTTTGGCGGACATAACGGAACAATTCTGTTCCAAGCATATGAAGAATCGAGGTAAATGGTATGCAGGTTAGCGAAATGAAAGAATTGATTCGCGCCATGAGCGAATACGGCTTAACAGAGCTTGAGTACGAGTGGGAGGAAGGCAGATTTACGCTGAAAAAGGAAAGCAAAGTCGTAATCTCTGAGAAGCCCTCGTATCCGGCGGAAGCGCCTATAGCGCCTGTGGACGCGGCGTCGCCGATACAGGAAGCGGGAAGCATGGAAGGGAAGGTTGTTGTTTCTCCTCTTGTCGGAACGGTTTATCTTGGACCTGCGGAGGGAGAACCCCCGTTTGTTCAGGAAGGCGATACGGTAAAAAAAGGACAGGTTCTTGCAATTGTGGAAGCAATGAAGCTGATGAACGAAATTGAAAGCGAGTATGGCGGGGAAGTAGCGCGGGTGCTTGTAGAAAACGGGCAGACCGTAGAATACGGCCAGCCGTTATTTGAAATCAGATAAAGGAGATACGAAAGCATGGGAGAACGACTGACGGTAAAGCAGATAGAGCAAATCCTTCCGCACCGGTACCCTTTTCTCTTAATTGATACGATTGAGGATTATGTGCCGGGAGAGTATGCCATTGGGACAAAATGCGTATCCTATCGGGAAGATTTCTTCCAAGGACATTTCCCGATAGAGCCGGTTATGCCGGGCGTACTCACAATCGAGGCGCTTGCGCAAGTCGGCGCAGTCGCTATTTTAAGCTGCGAGGAAAACAAAGGAAAGCTTGCCTTTTTTGGAGGCATTAACAAGTGTCGCTTTCGCGGAAAAGTTGTGCCCGGAGATAAGCTGCGCTTAGAAACCCGCATTATCCGCCAGAAAGGGCCAATCGGCGTTGGAAGCGCCGTTGCCACAGTGGACGGCAACGTAGTCGCGCAGGCAGAGCTTACCTTTGTCGTAGGTTGACGGACAACGGACAGGGAGGAACTATGATTCGTAAACTTTTGATTGCCAACCGGGGAGAGATTGCCGTTCGGATTATCCGCGCCTGTCGCGAGCTTGGAATTGAGACGGTAGCGGTATTTTCTACGGCGGACCGAAACGCGCTGCATACGCAGCTGGCAAGCGAAGCGATTTGCATTGGCGATTACCGCTCCGTGGACAGCTATTTGAATATGGAGAGCATTCTAAGCGCGGCGATTGCCACCGGAGCCGATGCCATTCATCCGGGCTTTGGCTTTCTCTCGGAAAACAGCCGGTTTGCTGCAGTTTGCAAAACGTGCGGGATTACGTTTGTAGGGCCGGACAGTTCGGTTATCGAGCGGCTGGGAAATAAGTCGCAGGCAAGGGCGACGATGGTTGCCGCCGGTGTTCCGGTCATTCCCGGCAGCGAAGAAGTGATACTATCCGAAGAACGCGGAAGAGAAGTTGCGGCGGAGATTGGCTATCCGGTTATTATTAAGGCAGTGCTTGGCGGCGGCGGGAAAGGAATGCGCGTAGCCGCAAGTGAAAAAGACTTTACGGTAGCTTTTCAAACGGCGCAAAAGGAAAGCGAAATGGCGTTTGGCAGCCGCGAAATGTATTTGGAGCACTACGTGCAAAATCCAAGACACATTGAGTTCCAGATTCTTGCGGATAAATACGGACACGTCATTCATCTGGGAGAGCGCGACTGCTCAATCCAGCGCAATCACCAAAAGATGATCGAGGAAGCGCCCTGCGAAGCGCTTTCGGTGACGCTTCGCGCGGAGATGGGAAAAGTCGCGGTTTTGGCGGCGCGCGCGGCAGGGTATGAAAACGCTGGAACGATTGAGTTTTTGCTTGATCAAAACGGACGCTTTTACTTTATGGAAATGAATACGCGCATTCAGGTGGAGCATCCGATTACGGAGTGCGTAACGGGCGTTGACCTTGTAAAAGAGCAGATTCGCATTGCCGAAGGGAAACCGCTTTCTTTAAAGCAGGAGGATGTAATTTTGCGGGGACACGCCATCGAATGCCGCATTAACGCGGAAGATCCGGCGCATAAGTTTCGTCCTTCTTCGGGACAAATCAAGCAGCTTTATCTTCCGGGAGGAAACGGTGTGCGGGTAGATACGGCCATTTACGCAGGTTATGAGGTGACGCCGTATTACGATTCTATGCTCGCTAAGCTAATTGTTCACGCGCCGAACAGAGAGGAAGCAATCTGGAAAATGCGAAGTGCGTTAGGCGAAGTGATTATTGAGGGAATTCATACGAATCTGGATTACCAGTACGACATTTTAAACGACCCTGCGTTTGAAAAGGGCGATATTACGGTAAATTTCCTCGAAGAATTTTCCCGTCGCCAAGAACAGCAAAAAGAGGTAGAAGACGATGTTGTCTGATTTTTTTAAGAAAACGCCCCGAAATTACGTTACGGTTCGGGTAGACACGCCAAAAGTTCCGGCAGGGCTTTTGCGCAAATGTAAAAAATGCAATTCTGCTTTATTTGCGGAGGACGTCCGTAACCACGGAGAAATTTGCCCGAAGTGCGGCGCGTATTTCCGGATGAAAGCAGACCAGCGGATTGCGCTTTTAACCGATCGGGGAAGTTTTCGCCCTGCGTTTACCGACTTGCTGGTGGAAAATCCGCTGCAAACGGCGGGCTACGAAGAAAAGCTTGCGAGGCTTCGCGAAAAGACCGGTTTGGACGAGGCGATTGTAACCGGCTTTGCAACGATTGGCGGAATTCGGACGGCGATTGGCGTATGTGACGGACGGTTTATGATGGCCAGCATGGGACGCGTTGTAGGCGAAAAGATTGCGCGTCTTGTGGAGCAGGCGACAAAAGAGCATCTTCCGGTAATTTTAGTGGCATGCTCGGGCGGAGCCAGAATGCAGGAGGGAATTGTCTCTTTGATGCAGATGGCAAAAACCTCACAGGCGCTAAGACGCCATGGCGACGCGGGAGAATTGTATATATCCGTGCTGACCGATCCGACAACCGGCGGCGTTACGGCGAGTTTTGCCATGCTTGGAGATGTGACGCTTGCGGAGCCAGAGGCAATGATCGGTTTTGCCGGGCCGCGTGTGATTGAGCAAACGATTGGCCAAAAGCTCCCGAAAGGATTTCAGAGCGCGGAATATCTTTTGGAGCACGGCTTTGTAGATCAGATTGTCCCAAGAGGCGAGCTCAAATCCCGTCTCCAGACAATTTTAAGGCTTCACGGCTACAAAGCAGACGAGCCGGAAAATAACGTGCAAAAAGACGAAGCGCCCCAAAAGGCCGCTGCGGAATTAAAAAGCGTTAGCGTAGGAAAGCGAAAAGGGAAGACGCCGTGGGAGAGAGTGCTTCTTTCCCGCAACCGCGAAAGGCCTGTTGGAGAAGACTATATTTCGACTTTGTTTCCGGACTTTTGCGAAATGCACGGAGATAAGCTTTTTGGCGACGACGCCGCTGTTGTGGGAGGAATTGCATCGTTTCACGGCAGACCTGTCACGGTAATTGCACAGATGAAAGGGCACAATACAAAAGAGCTTGTAAAGCGCAACTTCGGAATGCCTTCTCCGGAAGGATATCGCAAGGCCAAACGGCTGATGGAGCAGGCGGAAAAATTCGGACGCCCGGTTATTTGCTTTGTCGATACGCCTGGTGCTTTTTGCGGGCTGGAGGCGGAAGCAAGAGGACAGGGCGCGGCCATTGCCGACAATCTGTTTTTGCTCTCCGGTTTAAAGACTCCGGTGCTTTCCATTGTCATTGGCGAAGGCGGAAGCGGCGGCGCACTTGCGCTTGCGGTTGCCGATGAAGTCTGGCTTTTGGAAAACTCCATCTACTCGATTCTCTCCCCCGAAGGCTACGCAAGTATTCTTTGGAAGGACAGCAAGCGGGCGCAGGAAGCGGCGCAGGTAATGAAAATTACCGCAAACGACTTGCTGGAGTTAGGCGTTGTGGAGCGTGTGTTTGCAGAACCGGAAACGTTTAACAAAGAAACGATGGGCGGACTTGTAAAGGAACTGGATGCTTCGATTGCGGCATTTTTAGAAAGAACCTGCGGCAAGGCACCGGAGGAGCTTATCGGGGAACGCTACGCCCGATTCCGCAAAATGTAGGGAAGGATTTACAAAGGAGATCAAACGGCGTGGACGCTTATCGAACAATTAACCAAGTTTTAGTGCACCTGTTCCATGAAATTCTTGACCTTGAAGAAAAGGCGATTATTACCGACGAGTTTCGCGATCTTTCCAACAACGAAATGCACATTATTGAGGCGGTTGGTTTGGAAAACGGCAGCAACATGTCTACGATTGCCAAACGGCTGCGGATTACGGTAGGGTCTCTTACGACATCTATGAACCAGCTCGTAAAAAAGATGTATGTGCTGCGGGAAAGAAGCGAAACGGACCGCCGCGTTGTAAACATCTCGCTGACGGAGAAGGGACTTCGCGCCTTTGCGCATCATCAGGAGTTCCACGAGCAGATGGCGCGTGCGGTGCTAAAAGAAATGACAGAGGAAGAGACGAACGTTTTGCTTCGCTGCCTGTATTCTCTTACAGAGTTCTTCCACTCTTATGCGGATAAAGACCCGGTGAAGAAATAAAGCGGCTAAGGCGGCGTTTTGGGAGGTGTGTACGGTGAAAAAACGAATCCTTTCGTATTTGGCGCAAATCGATGCGCTGCTTGCAAATCCCCCTGCGGGGACGGACTGGAAGCGGGAGAGAGAAAAGCATTTGATTCAGATTGGATTTTTTATGCACGAGCGGCTGATTCACTTAATTGTGACTGTTGTCTTTGCTATTTTAAGCGTAGGCTGCATGTTGTTTGCTGTGGCGGCGCCAAGCATCGGAATGCTTGTGTTAATCGCTGCGTTTCTCTGCCTGCTCATCCCTTATATTATGCATTACTATTTGCTGGAAAACGGCGTGCAGAAGATGTACCGGCAGTATGACCGGATGTTAGAACTGGAAGAAAATAAGACAGGAGCTTAAGCCTCCTGCCTTGTTTTCTTCCAACCACCCTGAAAGTACCTCGAAACAGAAATTATCAAACAAATTCCCCAGCCTACGGGATTGGCCCACATCACGACGTAGCCGGAAGTAAGCGTGGCAAGCGTGTAGCTTAATACAACGCGCGTTGTCAGGTTTACGAGGCTTCCGGCAAGAAACCATTTCATATCGGCGGCGCCCCGCAAAATACCGCTGCTCACGTTCATCATACCCATTACAAAGTAAAAGCCGGAGACGATTTTCAGATAATCGGTGCCAACCTGAATCGCCCTAGCGCTTGAGTCGCTGTCCAAAAACCAGTGAATCATCGTATCTCCCGCAAGCTGCATGGGAACAGTAATAAGAACGGCAATGCTAATTACCATAACAAGGCAGATGCGGTAGCCTTGCCGAATCCGGGAAAGACGTCCGGCGCCGATATTTTGCGCAACGTACGTGGAGGCAGCATTGCCTACGGCTACCATAGGGACAATGGCGATGCTGTCCAGCTTTATTGCCGCCGTATATCCGGCGAGAAAGCTGGAACCAAAGCGGTTTACGACTGACTGAACAAGAAGCATTCCGACCGAGACGATTGACTGCTGCAAGACAGTGGGAATGGCCACGATAATCATGCGCTTTAAGAGCTTAGCGTCAAAGCGCGACGATGCTGTGCCGGGCATCTTTTGGAGCTTTCGCATAAGAAAAATAAAAGACAGAACAGCGGAAACTGCCTGTGCAATTAACGTTGCCCATGCCACGCCGCGAACACCCATGTGAAAACGAATTACCATTAACAAATCCAGTCCAACGTTAAGCGCCGAGGAAAGAAACAGGAATACAAGCGGCTTTTTGGAGTCGCCAAGCGCATTAAAAATCGCCGAAAAAGCGTTGTATAAAAACAAAAAGACAAAGCCCATAAAATAAATTTGCATGTAGTCTGCGGCGTCTTTAAAAATATTTTTGGGCGTGCCAATCAGTTCCATAATTTGTGTGTTTATCGCAAGTCCCAGAAGACTTAGCACAACGCTAAAGGCAAGGATAGACCAAAGAGCCGTAGAAATAGCCGATTTCATGCGGCGGATATCCTGCGCGCCGAACAGATTGGAAATAATAATGGAGCAGCCGATGCCGGTTCCGTTTGCAATCATAACAAAGAGCATCGTAACCGCTGTGGAGGCGCCTACCGCCGCCAGCGCGTCCTCGCCGACAAATTTGCCTACGATTACCGAGTCTACAATGTTATAAAGCTGCTGAAAAAGATTTCCGAAAACCATCGGCAGCGTGAAAAATACAAGCGCTTTTGCCGGATTGCCGGAGGTCATGCTTCCTTTAAGTGTCTGTGCCATAAAATCAACCCAATTCCTTCTTTTGCTTTTTGCGCAGCGAGCGCATCAGATTTAGCATAGCACGAATTTGGGAATTTGTCATCCGATTTTGAAATTCCAGTTGCCTTTTTCTGGCTTCTTATGATATAGTGTAAAGGAATGGGCATACTGGGTGTATTCCCTCTGAAAAACAATTATCGAACACCAAGGAGGTAATCGTAAATGGGTAATTTTATCGTTGGACAGTCCGGCGGACCGTCTTCCGTAATTAACTCCTCCCTTGCCGGTGCATTTTGTGCAGCAAGAGATTTAGGAGTAGACAAAATCTATGGAATGCGTTACGGTATTCAGGGCTTCCTTAAAGGAATGTATGTAGACTTAAAGGAACAGATTACATGCGACCGCGACGTAGAAATTTTAAAAAGAACGCCCGCAGCATTTCTTGGCTCCTGCCGTTATAAGCTTCCGGCTATTGAAGGAAACGATGAGGTATATCAGAATATTTTCAAGAAGATTGACGAGCTGGACATTGAAGTATTCTGCTACAACGGCGGAAACGACTCCATGGACACGATCAACAAATTGAACGAGTACGCAAAGAAGATTGGCTGGACAAAGACCAAGTTTATGGGAATTCCAAAGACCATCGACAACGATTTGGAATTTACCGACCACACACCGGGCTTTGGCAGTGCTGCAAAGTTTATTGCCACCATGTTAAAAGAAGTTATCACGGACGGTAACGCGCTCGGATTTTCCAAGCAGCAGGTTATCATTATGGAAATTATGGGACGTAACGCAGGCTGGCTGACTGCCGCTGCCGCTCTTTCCAAAGACAGTGAGTGCGAAGGACCGGATTTGATTTACCTTCCGGAAGTTACGTTCGATTTGGACGCATTTAAAGCAAAAATGAAAGGACTTCTGGAGAAGAAGGACGTTGTAGTAGTTGCCGTATCGGAAGGCGTTAAGCTTGCGGACGGACGCTTTGTATGCGAGCTTGGCTCGGCAAGTGACTTTGTAGATGCATTTGGTCACAAGCAGCTCTCCGGAACTGCCAGCGCGCTTTCGGACATTGTTTCTTCGGAATTCGGCGTTAAGACGCGTGCCATTGAGCTTTCTACTCTGCAAAGATGCGCAGCGCACATCTCCTCCAAGCAGGACGTTACCGAGGCATTTGCCTGCGGTTATGCAGCAGTGAAGGCAGGATATGCCGGAGAAACCGGAAAGATGATTTTGATTGATCGTCTGAGCAAAAAAGGCGAGCCGTATGCATTCGGCCTTAGCAGCCACAACATCAGCGAAATTGCAAACGCAGAGAAGAAAGTTCCGCTGGAGTGGATTACGGAGGACGGAACCTACGTATCGAAGGAATTCATTTCTTATGCAAGACCGTTGATTGAAGGCGAGCTTCCGCCGATTATGGTAAACGGTATTCCGAGCATTTTGAAGATCAAGTAAATAAAAACATTTGCAAGTGTTGCAGCCACAAGCCGGAAACAGCGTGTGGCTGCTTTCTGCAATTTTTTTGGAGGTCATAGGAGAATTATGGCAGAAGAATGCAATCACGAGTGTTCGTCCTGCACAGCAGAGTGCAGCAGCCGCCAGACAGACAAATCGCAGTTTTTAGCGCCGATGAACGCACACAGCCGGATTCGCCGCGTTATTGGCGTTGTCAGCGGCAAAGGAGGCGTGGGAAAGTCTTTCGTAACGTCTTATTTGAGCGTGCTTTTGCAGCGGCAGGGTTATAAATGCGGTATTTTGGATGCGGATGTAACGGGGCCGTCGATTCCAAAGAGCTTTGGAATTGAGAAAATCGCAAATGCAAACGACGACGGGCTTTTGCCGGTAGAAACGCGTGCGGGCATCCGGCTGATGAGTCTGAACCTTCTTTTGGAAGACAAGGAAACGCCGGTCATCTGGCGCGGGCCTGTCTTAGCAGGAACGGTTAAGCAGTTTTGGACCGACGTGCTTTGGGGCGATATCGACTATTTGTTTGTAGACATGCCGCCGGGAACCGGCGACGTCCCGCTGACGGTATTCCAGTCGCTTCCCGTTGACGGAATTGTTATTGTATCCAGTCCGCAGGAGCTCGTGTCGATGATCGTTGGCAAAGCAGTTAATATGGCGCAGAAAATGGAAGTTCCGGTTCTTGGCCTTGTAGAAAACTACAGTTATGTTTCCTGCGACCATTGCGGAGAAAAACTGTTTGTCTTTGGAAAGAGCCATATAGAAGAGATTGCAGCGAAGTACCAGCTTCCAGTATTGGCGAAATTGCCGCTTACGCAAACAATCTCCGCTCATGTAGACGCAGGCGATGTGGAAGGCTTAGAAGGCGACTGGCTGAGCGATGCGGCAAAGCAGATTGTTACGACGCTCCCGATTGAATAAGTATTCGGTTCTTTTTTGGGCTTTTTTGGGGAAAAGGATTGACAAATATTTGGCTGATAGACTACAATGGTACCTAGGTGTATCGACGGCGAAAGCAAGATGGGGAGGGAAACATGCGAGTCATTGCCGGAAAAGCAAGGAGATTGCTTCTAGAAACTCCCCGTGGGATGCAAACGCGGCCGACGCAGGATAAGATTAAAGAGACGCTTTTTAACATTCTTGCTCCCAAAATTCCCGGCTGCCGCTTTCTGGATTTGTTTGCGGGCAGCGGCGGAATCGGTATTGAAGCTTTAAGCCGCGGCGCGGAGTTTGCTTGTTTTGCAGACAACAGCCGCGAAGCAGTCCGCTGTATTCGTAAGAATCTGGAATGGACAGGCTTTTGTGAGCAAAGCGCCGTGTATGGGATGGATTATCTTTCGGCGCTTCGGCAGATGGAGTACGACGCAAGGAAGTTTGACATTGTGTTTTTGGATCCTCCTTACCGGAAAAATATGGCGGCAGACGCTCTGCGTTTTTTGAAAACTTCTTCGCTTACGGATGCGCAAACAATCTTTGTCGTAGAAGACGCGCTTGATGCCTGTGAAACCGGAGCCCAGTTTGAAGCTGCGGGATATGAAGTTTTTCGGGAAAAGAGTTATAAATCGAATCGACATTGGTTTTTGAGAAGGAAATGAACAAAAAATGAAAACAGGGATCTATGCAGGCAGTTTCGATCCAATTACGCTGGGGCACTTAGATGTAATTCGCCGTGCGTCGAATCTGGTGGATCGCCTGATAATAGGCGTCTTAAACAATTACAGCAAATCTCCGGCGTTTAGCGTTGCACAACGAGTCGAAATGATTCGCAAAGTAACGAAAGAGATTCCAAACGTTACAGTGGAAAGCTTTTCCGGGCTGACAGTCGAATTTGCAAAACAGCAAAACGCCAGAATTCTTGTGCGGGGACTGCGCGCAGTAACGGACTTTGAGTACGAATTGCAAATTGCGCAGCTAAACCACAAGTTGAATCCGGGGCTGGATACGATTTTCCTCACAACAAGTGTGGAGTACTCTTATCTAAGTTCCAGCAGCGTCCGGGAAATCGCAAGTTACGGAGGCAATATCCGAGAGTTTGTACCACGGGAGATTGTACAGGACGTATACGATAAATTATACACAAAAAAGGAGAACTAATCATGGCACAGAATCAGATCGAACGGTGTATTGATAACATTTATGAATTCGTGGAAAACTGTAAGGCATCTACTTTTTCTCCCAATAAAGTGGTAATCCCTAAGGACGAGCTTTACGATTTGCTAGACGAGCTGAAGCTTCGCACGCCGGATGAAATCAAGCGCTACCAAAAGATTATTGCGAACCGCGATTCCATCATTGCACAGGCAGAAGAGAAAGCGGAGCAGATTATCGAAGAGGCAAAAGCAAAGGCAAAACAGCTTGTGAGCGAACACGAGATTATGCAGCAGGCGTACGCCCGCGCGAACGAACTTGTGTCTTCGGCAGGAAGCGAAGCGGATGAGATGCTTACAAGCGCAAACTCCGACGCGGAGCAGATTCGTACCGGTGCGCTGAATTATGCAAACGATATTATGACCGACATGGAAAAGATTTTGCAAGAAGCGTACGAAACAACTCGGACAAGAGCCGAAAATTTGGTTGCTGTTTTGAAAGAAAATTACGAAATCGTTTCGACGAACCGCTCGGAGCTTGACGCACAGCTAAATCCGCAGGAGGCGGCAGCTGCGTTTGACGAGCCAATCGCTACCGTGAGCGAGGACGGCGAATTTGACTTTGTAGAAGACACCTTCCTTGAAAACATCGACGAGTAATCCGTAAAAACTAGAAAAATAAGCGTAACAAAATGAGCATGGCGCAAGCGGAAAACAGCGCCGTGCTTATTTTTATACCAATATACTTTAATAATGGAAACGAAACGCGCAGGACGCTTTTCGTCTGAAAAATTCCTGAGAGACCGCCGAAGCTGGCAAAGAAAACGACTAGGACTGCGCGCAGCCGAAACGGGACGTTTTGCGAAAGCAAAAGACCGCACCCTCCGGTTACTTCGCAAAGTCCGGAAAAAAGCATAGTAATAAAGGGAATTCGCGCACTTGATAAGCCAGTCCACGAAAAAAGAGGCGGCAGAAGCAGCGTGCAAAACCCGGCCGCTACGCAAAACAACGTAACGTTTACCCCTACCGCAAGAACTGTTTGCAGCGAAGTTTGTACGGCATTTTGAAACATTGTTCCAAAGGAGCCTAAGCGAGCGGGCGCCGAAGAGTTTTTGGCGGACATCGTCCGAGCATCGTAAGTTTTCGGGCGAAAAAACAGCCATGCCGCCAGCAAATTTCCGCCATAAACCGTTAAGAATAAAAGCGGCGAAAGAGACGGACGCTCTAAAACAAAAGCAGAAAGGTATCCAGTTATAAAACCGGGGCTTACGTGAGTCGTTAGAAGAAGCGGGTACAAAATTTTTTCGCAGCGGTCTTTTTCCGGCAGACTTTGAAGCAAAACAGCGCCTACCGGCAAGCCGGAGAGCAGTCCGAAGAAAACAAGAGAACCGTAGGACGGGGGAAGGTGGAGAATGCGCGTTGTTATGGGCGAGAGAATTTTGTCAAGCGTTCGGGCAAATTCCATCTGGCGCAGCAGTGTCGTCAATAAAAGAAACGGCAGCAAAACCGGCAGCAGCGCTTGGTACCAAAGACCAAGACCGTAGGAGGCGCTTTTTGCGCACGCCGCAGGATGCAGCAGGCAAAGCGCCAGACAGGCAAGCAGTAAGAGAAAAATCAATTTACGCTGCATTTCGGCTCCGCGGCTTAAATCTGTTTATGCTTATGTGAATAGACAGGCGGATAGAACTGCCGTGTTAAGAGAGAGGCTCAAATTTCCTGCGCAATTCTTCCGGAATCCGGCAGCCGGTTTTTCGGTACAGCATCCGCCGGTATAAAGTGTTTGCCTGCCGCTCTGTTTCGTACAGCGTTGCCGCGTGGCCGCGCAGCAAGGCGCAGTCGGAAGCGCGCACCAAAATTGGAACATCGGCAAACTTGCGTAGGTGAGAGAGCAGAGAAAGCGCGGACTTTTTGCATCCAAGAACTTGCGTATAAGGCGGATGCGGAAGCTCCTTGTACGCGCACAGGGCGTCTTTTTTCATGGAAAGCAAAACGTGAAGCAAACCGCGCATCAACCCGGTTTGCGTAAGCTGGCGATGTCCTACTGCGGCGCAAAGCTCCGAGATGCAAAAGCTCTCTTCCCGGCATTTTAGGATTCGTCTGGCAAGAGAGAGGGAAATGTCGGCAAAGCAGGAAAGCTCCTGTGCGCTTAGCCCTTCAAGGCGATAAAAAAGCAAATCAGAAAAATCGTCTGCGGCAAGAAAGCAGCCGGGGCGCATTTGCGAAAGCAGGCGGTTGTAAACTGGCAGGGCAGCTGTAGGGATGCCTTCGGTTGGGAGCGTCCCTGTTTTTGCAAAATGCGCACGAAGGGCGGTAGCAGAGCAAATATCGGACATCGTCCGGTCATGGTAACCGCTGCCGATGCGTTCTACGCAAAAAGGCGTCAGAGCTGCGCCGGTCTTTTCAATTGCTTTTAAGTACTCGGCAGCAAGAATGTTATTGGGCGTATCAAGTAAAGCTGTGCAATGCGGAAGAAGACTGGAAACCGCCTTGCTTCTTGCTGCCGGAAAGGATAGACCCTGCTTTAGACCTTCCCGAAGAGCGGTGCGGTAGGCAGCTGGCTCGGCGGCAAGCAGCTGTGCCAGCTCACAAAGCAGCTGCAAAGTTTTTGTAGCCGTTTCTCCTGCCGGGACTTCCACGCCAAAGCTGATAGCTTCCGGAAGGTGCAGGGCATCAAGCAGTCGAACTGCGCCTTCACAAAAGCCTTCCGCGCTTGCTGTAGCCGTCCAGATGGGAAGGCTAAGAATTAGGTCTGCTCCGCCCCGAAGCGCCATTTCCGCGCGGCTGTATGCGTCAAAAACAGCAGGCTCTCCTCGCTGTACATAATTGCCGCTCATTAAGACAATCACATAGTCGCATCCGGTCTGCCTGCGGCATTCCTCTATTTGATACGCGTGCCCTTTGTGAAACGGATTATATTCTGCGATGATGCCTGCTGCTTTCATACGGTTCCTCAACTCCGTTTTATATCGTCTCCGGCTCCGGATAAGTTTCGCCGAACGTATCGACCGTTACCTGTTCCATTACAACGGCAATTTTAGGACGGTCGCCCCAAGTAGTCGGCGTCATGGCGATTTCGTTTACGACGTCCATACCAGCCACCACTTTTCCAAAAGCAGCGTATTGACCGTCAAGATGCGGCGATGCCTCGTGCATAATGAAAAACTGAGAACCTGCGGAATCCGGATCCATTGCGCGTGCCATAGAGAGCACACCGGGCGTATGCTTTAAGCTGTTGGAAAATCCGTTTCCGGAAAATTCACCGCGAATGCTGTAGCCCGGGCCGCCCATGCCGGTTCCGTCCGGGCAGCCGCCTTGGATCATGAAGCCGGGAATAATGCGGTGAAACGTTAGGCCGTTGTAGTAGCCTTTGTTAATCAGGGAAATAAAGTTATTTACTGTGTTTGGCGCAATGTCCGGGTAGAGTTCCGCTTTTATGACAGCGCCTCCTTGCATAGTGATTGTGACAATTGGATTCGACATGGTTATTCTCCTTATGATTCGTTAACAAATATGTTGTAAATTGCGCGGATAGCGTCCTCGAAATCTTGGTTGTGAACGCCGATAATAATGTTTTGCTCGCTCGAGCCTTGGTCAATCATCTTAACGTTAATGGAGGCTCTGTCAAGCGCCGTAAATATTTTCGCAGCGGTTCCCCATTTGGACTTCATCGCTCTTCCTACAATGGCAATCAGGGCAAAGTCCGTTTCGATATCGATGGAGTTCGGGCTGACAAGACGGTGAAGCTGCGCAAGCACGGACTGTTCTTTTTCTTCAAATTCGGTTTCGTGCACGAAAACCGTGAGCGTATCGATGCCGGAAGGCATATGCTCAAAGCTGATGCCGTTATCTTCAAAAGCAGCCAAAACCTTGCGTCCAAAGCCGATTTCCGAATTCATCATATCCTTTTCAATGTTGATGGACGTGAACCCTTTCTTTCCTGCAATGCCGGTAATAATGTGGCGAGGCTTGCGCGATGTGCTCTCCACAATATAAGTGCCGGGATCTTCGGGCGCATTCGTGTTTTTAATGTTAATAGGAATGCCGGCGGAGCGAACCGGGAAAATCGCATCTTCGTGAAGAACGCCGGCGCCCATATAAGAGAGCTCCCGCAGTTCCCGGTACGTAATCGTCTCTATGGATTCGGGATCTTCCACAATGCGCGGGTCCGCAACGAGAAAGCCGGAAACGTCCGTCCAGTTTTCGTACAAGTTCGCGCGCACCGCCCGGGCAACAATGGAACCGGTAATATCCGAGCCACCTCTGGAAAACGTTTTGATGCGTCCGTTTGGCATAGCACCGTAAAAGCCCGGAATTACTGCATTTTCCATGGTGGAAAGACGTGCGCTTAATACGCGGTTGGTCGTCTCGCTGTCAAATACGCCCTCTTCCGTGAAGACAATGTATTCTGCCGGATCTAAAAACGCGAATCCCAAATAAGCGGCAAGCAGCAGACCGTTTAAGTATTCTCCGCGGGAAGCTGCGTAATCTTTGCCGGAACCGGAAGAAAACTGTCCGCGAATCGTTTCAAATTCTGCGTCAAGCGAAATGTTTAAGCTAAGCCCGTCGATAATTTCCTGGTACCGCGCTTTAATCTCGCCAAGCAGCTTGTCAAAAGGCTTTCCAAGCTCTGCAAGCGCATAGCACTGGTAGAGCATGTCGGTTACCTTTGTATCGGTAGAGCTTCGCTTTCCCGGTGCGGAAGGCACAACGAAGCGGCGCTGTTCTTCGGCGGTAATAATGGATTTTACTTTTTTAAACTGTTCGGCGCTGGCAAGAGAGCTCCCGCCGAACTTTACAACCTTAATCATAGATTCCCTCACTTCTGTTCAGTGTTTTTCCGGAAATAGAAAACCGTTCGATATTAAGATACACGATTTCTGAAAAAAATCAAGCAAAAAGCGCTGATACTTTACTTTTTTGTCTTCTCATGATAGAATAGACGCGAATGTGTTTTTTCAGCAGGGGAGGCAAAATCCCCGCGTTTAGATAGGAGCATATAAATGGAAAAGTTAATTGACATTATATCGCAAAAGGTACGTCAGGCGTTTGCAGACTGCGGTTACGACAAAGAATACGGCGCAGTTTCCGTCTCCAACCGTCCGGATTTGTGCCAGTACCAGTGTAACGGCGCCATGGCGGCGGCAAAACAGCTTCACAAAGCGCCGATTGCCATTGCGCAGGAAGTAACGGCAGCGCTTTCTAAGGAGAGCATGTTCGCGCTTTGCGAAGCAGTAAAGCCGGGATTTATTAATATGACTGTGGATGCCGCCTTTTTGGCGCAGTACGTTTACGAAATGAGCAAACAGGAAAAGTTTGGAATCTTACAGCCCCAAAAGCCGCGGACAATCGTTATTGATTACGGCGGACCAAACGTTGCGAAGCCTTTGCACGTTGGGCATCTTCGCTCTGCGATTATCGGAGAATCCGTAAAGCGCATCCTTCGGTACGCTGGAAATAAGGTTATAGGAGACGCGCATTTAGGAGACTGGGGGCTACAGATTGGCTTGATTATTACCGAGCTTAAAGCGCGCAGGCCGGAGCTTCCTTATTTTGACGACGCTTTTACAGGCGAGTACCCAAAAGAGGCGCCGTTTACAATGAAGGACTTAGAAGAAATTTACCCTTACGCCAGCGCATATTCCAAGGAACACGAAGAATACAAAGAAGAGGCGCGGCACGCGACGTTTCTGCTGCAAAACGGACACAAAGGGTATTACGCGCTTTGGAAACATATTATGACCGTTTCCCTAAACGACCTAAAGCAAAATTACAAAAAGCTGAACGTAGAATTTGACCTTTGGAAAAAAGAAAGCGACGCGCAGCCTTATATTCCGGACATGGTGCAAAAAATGAAGGACGAAGGGTACGCCTACATCAGCGAGGGAGCCCTTGTCGTAGACGTTAAAGAGGAGACCGACACGAAGGAAATTCCTCCGTGCATGATTTTAAAATCGGACGGCGCAACGCTCTACAACACGACCGACCTTGCAACAATCGTAGAGAGAATGAAGCTGTTTTCTCCGGACGAAATTATTTATTTGACGGACAAGCGCCAGTCGCTTTACTTTGAGCAAATTTTCCGCTGCGCGCGCAAGACGCACCTTGTGAAGGAAGATACAAAGCTTACGTTTCTTGGCTTTGGTACGATGAACGGCAAAGACGGAAAGCCGTTTAAGACTCGTGACGGCGGCGTAATGCGTTTGGAACAGCTTATTCGGGAAATTGCGGACGAAGTGTATAAAAACATGCAGGACCGCGACATGCCGGAAGAAGAAATCCGTCAAGTGGCGCAGCAGGTAGGCTTGGCAGCGCTTAAGTACGCCGACTTGTCGAATCAGGCGTCCAAAGATTACATCTTTGATCTGGAGCGTTTTTCTTCCTTTGAAGGGAATACCGGGCCGTATATTTTATATACGATGGTGCGAATCAAATCCATTCTCGCACGCTTAGAAAAAGAGGAGGATACGCAGGTACCGCCTTCTTTGCGGGAGAGAAGCAAAGACGAAATCAACTGCCTTTTGACGCTTGGCAGATTTCCGGACATGCTAGAGCGCGCCGCTGCGGAACTGGCGCCGCACAAAGTCTGTCAGTATATTTACGAACTGTCGAATGTATTTAATAGTTTTTACCATAACAACAAAATTCTTACAGAGAGCGACGCAACAAAGCGGACGGAGTGGATTGGAATGATTCGGACAACGCTTGCCGTTTTGCAGACTTGTATTGACCTGCTTGCTTTTGAAGCGCCGGATCGTATGTAATGACAGAAGAGAAAGCGAGGACAGCCATGAGAGAAACAGAACGAAAAACCGTTTGGAAATGGACGCTTTTAACGGCAGCGCTTGGAATCTGTATGATGCTCGTCTGGGTTTTTAAGGTGCAGGGACTTGCGCAGACAGAAACAACGCCGGGTGCCGAAGGCACTCCTTCGGTAACGGGGGATTTGGATTACGTTAATAAAGAAAATTATATTGACGGCTACTACGACGGAGAAGTAAACGAAACCATCAACACCGTCGTTAACGTTCGGACAGGTCCAAGCGCTGAAGTTTACGAAATTGTTCAGACTTCAAACGGAACTTCCGTTAAAATCCCCAAGCTTACAAAGCTGGTTATTATAGGAGAGTCGCGGGATGAGCAGCTCGATTTATGGTACCATGTGCGCTTGGAATTTGAAGGAGAGACCGTAGAAGGGTATTGCTTGGCCGAGTTTATTACGCGTTATGCAAAGGTTACGTTTACGCCTACGCCTACGCCGTCTGAAGACCAAAATCAAACGCCTACGCCTACGATTGCAGGAGCAGACAACGTTTTTGGGAACAATACGCCTACACCGTCGGAGGACAACAAATCGCTTGTGGACGACAGCAAGGGCTTCCGGCCGTATAAGTATATGGTCATTCTTTGCATTGTCATTGTTGTACTCATACTGATTTATACGTTATATTCCAAGTACCAGGAAAAAATCCTGGAAAAGGAAATGGATCGCTACAGTTCGCGTACAGGTGTGGAACCGATCGAAGGCGAACTGGAAGAAGATTTTGAAGAAGCTAAACAGGATTATTACAACTACCTGAAGCTGGGAGACCAGACGGATCGGAACCTAGGAGAAGAATTGGGAGATCCGGAGGATATTGAGCTGGACATAAACGGTCTGTTCGAGGAAGAAAATACCGAGGAAATTGCCAACACGGTTCGCATGACGCAGCAGGAGACGACGCAGAACGAGCCGGAAGCGGAACCCGAAGCAGCGGAAGAAACGCAGGAGGAAGCAGAAACAGAAGAAGCGCAAGCAGAGGAACTTCCCGAGGAAGAACCGGTAATCATCCAGCCTGCGCCTGTGCCGGAAGCTGTAAGGGATGACGCAGCAACGCACGAGGCTGCGGTTCGCGCTCGCCTTGACCGGCTGAAAGAACAGGACCGCATTCAGCATAAGCTCTACGGCGAGGGCGAAGTGATTGATAATAGCGACGCCGAGATTATACAAATCCGTTTTGGAAGGGACTTGCGGTTTTTGAAAAAAGAAAAACTTGCAAGGAAAGATTTGGTTGTATTTTAAATGAAGATTGTATTGAAAAAAGATCTGGCAGGAATCTTGCCGTCCCGTGTGATGGCGGTTTTGGCTTTCCTGATTTTGCAGCTGTCGTTAATTCCGGCCGTATTCATGAAAAAAGAGGCGTGGATTGTTACAGCGCTTCGCTGCATGATTTTTGTAACGGTTGCTATGGTGTTGTTTTTTGTTTACGAAGGAGCCTCGCTGCTCCTTCGTAATATCCAGAAGCAGACGTACTTTAAAAGTCTTGACGAAGCAGGCGTTCCCTTTGGGAGGGTGCTTTTTTACAAGCAGCTTGTGACGTGGCTTACCGCACTTTTGGCAGCGGGTCTGTTTCTTGGCGGATTTGCCCTAGATACGGTGCTGATTGCGAAACAGTTCCCTGTAGTAGGGCAGGAACTTTCGGCCATGGACTGGAACAGCTTGCTTGGAGACGTTTCTTCCGGGAAGGCGATCCCGATTTTGCTGGCCGTTCTTAACTTCGCTTTTGTACTTGCGGCAACAGTAGCGCTTGCGTATTTTTCAGTTTCCCTAAGCTACGTCTTTTTCTCAAAGCAGCGTTATGCGGGAATTAGCTGCCTGTTTGTATTCTTTACGTTTTATGTGCTTTTAATGACCGTAGACCGGAGATTTTTAGGATCTTTGACTTCGCTTGGCGGCAGAGCGGGAGCGGTGCTGTTTTATGTTTGCCTGACGCTTTTATTGGCGGTGGGGCACAAAAAATTCTTTCAAAAAAAGGTGCAGCCTTTGCTGGCTGATTAGGAGGTAATTATGGCAGATGTAAAACCGTTTTTCTGCGTTCGCCCGGAGCCGTCGGTTGCTCACCGCGTAGCGGCATTGCCCTACGATGTGTATAACCGTGCGGAGGCAAAGGCGCAGGCGTGCAAAGATCCCCTCTCTTTTTTGAATATCGACCGGCCGGAAAGCAATTTGCCGGACGATACGGATATGTACGCGCCCGAAGTGTACCAAAAAGCGAGAGAATTGCTGAATGAGCGAGAAGCGGACGGAACGTATTTAAGCGATCCGCAAGAGTGCTACTACTTATACGAACTCGTAATGGACGGGCGCTCGCAGACCGGAATCGTTGCGTGCGCAAGCATCGACGACTACCAAGACGGAACGATAAAAAAACACGAAAATACGCGGGCAGATAAGGAGGAGGATCGCATCCGGCACGTTGACGCTTGCAACGCGCAGACCGGACCGATTTTCCTTGCGTACCGGACACAGCCGGAAATTGCGCGGGTTATGGAAAAATACCGGTCGCAAAAACCGCTGTATGATTTTGTGGCCGAAGACGGGATTGCTCACCGCGTTTGGCGGATTTCTAATTCCGAAGATATATCCTGCCTGCGCGCGGCATTTGCGGGACTTAAAAACCTTTATATTGCCGATGGACATCACCGTGCGGCGTCCGCCGTTCGCGTGGGGCTAAACCGCAGAGCGCAGGCAGCGTCTTTTGAAAAAACGGAAGAATTCAACTATTTTCTTTCGGTTCTGTTTCCGGAAGACCAGCTAAAGATTCTGCCGTATAACCGTGTTGTCCGCGACTTAAACGGAAACGACGAAGCAAGCTTTTTAGAAGCGGTTTCGAAAAACTTTTCGGTCACTTTGGCAGGAAGCAAGCAAGTAGCTCCGCAGGAAAAAGGAACGTTTGGCATGTTTCTTGGAGAAAAATGGTATCTGCTCCGGGCAAAGGATACGCTGCGGGCCGAAACAGACCCGGTGAAATCTTTGGATGTAGCTATTTTGCAGGATTACCTTTTGGAACCGATTCTTGGAATCAAGGATCCAAGAACCGACAAGCGAATTGACTTTATCGGCGGAATCAGAGGGCTTTCCGAATTGGAGCGCAGGGTACATACGGATATGCGCGTCGCGTTTTCCATGTATCCGACTTCCATTCAGGAGCTGTTTTGCGTAGCGGACGCAGGGCTTTTAATGCCTCCAAAATCTACTTGGTTCGAGCCAAAGCTTCGAAGCGGACTCTTCATTCATAAGTTAAGTTAAAGAATGGGGCGGAACGAAATTCCGCCCTTTTGCATAGGCTGTAGGAAAACGGAACCGGTTGGGAGAAATTCCTATGGCAAAGGTAATACTGGATGCCGGGCACGGCGGAAACGACGGCGGCGCGGTATACAACGGCAGACTTGAAAAAGACGATAACCTGCGGATTGCGTTAGCGGTAGGCGAACTTTTGGAGCAGGGCGGTTTGGATGTTGCGTACACAAGAGTAACGGATGTTTACGATTCCCCTGTAGAAAAAGCGCGAATTGCAAACGAAAGCGGCGCGGACTACTTTGTATCGTTTCACCGAAATTCAAGCCCCATCCCCAATCAATACAGCGGCGTAGAGACGTTGGTATTTGATAAAAGCGGATCGAAATTGACGCTTGCGCAAAACATTAACGAAGGACTGGCAAACGCCGGATATGCGGATTTGGGCGTAGAAGAGCGGCCAAACCTCGCCGTTTTACGCAGAACGAATATGCCGGCCGTGCTTGTGGAAGTCGGATTTATTAACAACGATCGGGACAATGCTCTGCTTGACGAAAACTTCTCGCAGATTACGCGCGAAATTGCAAATGCGATTTTGCAAACCGTGACGGGAGGGCAGCTTCCTATGGATGATGAATTCCCGCAGGAAGACCAGGCGCAGCCGCCGCAGTCCGGGCAGACAGACGATGAGCGCTACCGCGTTCAGGTAGGCCTGTTTCGGAATTATCAAAATGCTTCCATGCAGGCGTATGGACTTCAGACGCTCGGATTTCCAGTGGAAATCGCTGTAAACGGACCGTTTTTTGCCGTTTGGGTCGGGAACGAAGCTTCCCTTTCGGAAGCGGCCGAGCTTGAGCAGCAGCTCCAGCAGCTTGGCTACGACACGCTTGTAGTGACAACATAAACAAATCGCCTAAAGGCATAAGTGCAAAGCCGCAAAAACGACCGCTTTTTGCGGCCTGCATAAAAATAACAAAGGAGACGGGAAAGGGAGGAAACGAAAAAAATGCCGATTACGGATTTTTTGGAAAGAAACGCCCGGTTGTACGGAAATGAAGTCTGTTTGGTGGAAATCAATCCGGCGGAGCAGACGTCAAGAACGTGGAGAGAGTATGAGCTGATTGAAAGCGATCACAACGACCGCTACCGGCGCGAAATGACTTGGGAGGATTTTAACCGCAAGTCGAACCGCTTTGCCAATCTGCTTTTGAGCAGAGGCGTAAAAAAAGGGGACAAGGTCGCCATTCTTCTTATGAATTGTCTGGAGTGGCTGCCGATTTACTTTGGAATTTTAAAAACCGGTGCGCTTGCCGTGCCGATGAACTACCGCTATACGGCAGAGGAAATCAAATACTGCTTAAACCTTGCGGACTGCACCGTGCTAGTGTTTGGCCCGGAGTTTACGGGACGTGTTGAGGACATTGTAGATCGTATTCCAAAGGTGACTACGCGGTTTTACGTAGGGGAGGACTGCCCTTCCTTCGCCGACAGCTACGAGCGTTATTCGGCTTATTGTACGTCGAAAAATCCGGGGATTGCGCTTTCGGACGATGACGACGCCGCAATTTATTTTTCCTCCGGTACGACCGGATTTCCAAAAGCGATTTTGCATGCGCACCGCGCGCTTATGTCCGCTTGCGAAACGGAACAAAAGCACCACGGACAAACGCGTGAGGACGTTTTTTTGTGCATTCCGCCGCTTTATCATACCGGAGCGAAAATGCACTGGTTTGGGAGTTTGCTTAGCGCAAGCAGAGCAGTGCTTCTTCGCGGCGTAAAACCGGAGTGGATTTTAGAGACCGTCTCTCGCGAAAAAGTTACCATTGTCTGGCTGCTTGTGCCTTGGGTGCAGGACATTTTGGACACGCTTGACCGCGGCGAGCTGAAGATGGAAGATTATGAGCTTTCGCAGTGGCGCCTGATGCATATCGGCGCACAGCCGGTTCCGCCAAGCCTGATTCGGCGCTGGAAGGAGCGCTTCCCGGAGCATTTGTACGATACAAACTACGGCCTTAGCGAATCAATTGGGCCAGGCTGTGTGCACTTAGGCGTGGAAAATATTCATAAAGTCGGTGCGATTGGCGTGCCGGGCTACCGCTGGGAGTGCAGCATTTTGGACGAGAGCAGGCAGCCGGTTCCGGCTGGTGAAGTCGGAGAGCTGGCAGTTAAAGGGCCGGGCGTCATGAAGTGCTACTACAAAGACGAAGCGGCTACACAGGCCGTTTTGAACGACGGCTGGCTGTACACGGGAGATATGGCAAGACAGGACGAAGACGGCTTTATTTACCTGGTTGACCGTAAAAAAGACGTTATTATTATGGGCGGTGAAAACATCTATCCCGTGCAGATTGAAGACTTTTTACGTGCGCACGCAGCTGTAAAAGACGTGGCGGTTATCGGCCTTCCGGACAAGCGGTTGGGAGAAATTACGCTTGCTATTATCGAAAAGAAAGAAGGAGCGGAATGTACGGAAGACGACATTCGAGACTTTTGTCTGGATTTGCCCAGATACAAGCGGCCAAAGAAAATTATTTTTGCCGAAGTTCCGCGAAATCCGACCGGAAAAATTGAAAAGCCGAGGCTGCGTGAAAAATACTGCGGCGGAAGCCTAGTAGAAGCGCAGATTCAGTAAAAGGGGGAGAAAATTTATGGTTTGGTTAACGGTCTTGTTGATGCTTTGCTTCTTTGCCTTGATGATAGGCGTTGGCATTTATTGCCGCAAGCATGCGACGGATGTAAACGGCTTTGTTCTTGGCGGAAGAAGCGTCGGTCCGTGGCTGACAGCGTTCGCTTTTGGCACTTCATATTTTAGCGCCGTTATTTTTGTTGGCTATGCCGGTCAGTTCGGCTGGAACTTCGGCATGGCGTCTACTTGGATTGGTCTTGGCAATGCCTTTTTAGGCTCGATGCTTGCGTGGAACGTACTCGGACGCAGAACCAGAATTATGACGCAGCATCTGGATACGAAAACTATGCCGGACTTTTTCCAGAAGCGCTACCACTCCAAAGGTTTGAAGATTGTAGCGTCCTTTATCGTCTTTGTCTTTTTAGTTCCGTATACGGCGTCTCTTTACAACGGGCTTTCCAGTCTGTTTGCCATAGTATTTGACGTACCGTATTGGGTAGTTATCGCCATTATGGCTGTGCTGACCGGAGTTTACGTTATTTACGGCGGCTATATGGCGACCGCAATCAACGACTTTATTCAGGGAATTATTATGCTGGCAGGCATTGTCGTTGTTGTCGGCGTGGTTTTGTCGGAGCAGGGAGGTTTGTCGGCCGCTATGGCGGCGCTTTCCGCACAAAGCGCGAAAATGCCTGCGGGCGGTGAATTAAGCGGCGCGTACGTAAGCTTTTTAGGACCTGACCCGCTTGCGCTTTTATTCGTCGTGCTCTTAACTTCCTTAGGCACTTGGGGACTACCGCAGATGGTTGGAAAGTTTTATTCGATTTCCGATGAAAAGGCTATCCAAAAAGGAACGATTATCTCTACGGTCTTTGCGATTATTGTAGCGGGCGGCTGCTATTTCCTAGGCAGCTTCGGACGCCTCTTTGCCGGTTCGGAACATATCCAGTACAAATCGGACGGGTCGATTTTGTACGACAGTATTGTTCCGGCAATGTTAAGAGAGCTTCCGGCGTTTGTCATTGCCATTGTAATCGTTTTGGTGCTTGCCGCATCGATGTCCACCCTCAGCTCGCTTGTGCTTACGTCAAGCTCCACGCTGACGCTAGACGTGATTGTGCCGGCGATGAAAAAGAAGACGAGCGATAAAGGACAGATTTTTATTATGCGGATCTTTATCGTATTTTTCATACTCGTATCCGCAGTTCTTGCGATTATGAAAGACAGCCTGAACCTGACTTTTATCGCGCAGATGATGGGCGTATCTTGGGGCGCACTTGCAGGAGCGTTTTTAGCGCCGTTTTTGTATGGCCTGTACTGGAAGAAAACAACAAGAGCATCGGTTTATGTCAGCTACCTCTTTGCAGTCACAGTCACGATTGTGCAGCTTTTGGTAAGCTTTGGCATGCTTACGTTTTCGGAAGGAATTTTGTCGTATTTATTTGCCTCCTCCATTCGCTCAGGCGTGCTCTCCATGGCAGGCGGTCTGGTACTCGTGCCGATTGTCTCTTTGTTTACACGAAAAGAGCCGCAGGAGGACATTGAAGCGATGTTTTCCTGCTACGAAATAACCGTTACGGTAAACGTAAAACGGAAGGAACGGCTGGATGGCGAAAGCTGAAAAAAGAATTGCAATCCGCCGCAGTATGAAGTACAATAGACAGGGCGCGGTTTCCAGAGTGAAAGTGCGCCAATACGAGCGGATAGAAACATAGCGGGAAAGGCGGTACAGTTATGGTAACAGCAATAGTCGGCGCGAATTGGGGCGACGAAGGCAAGGGAAAAATTACAGATATGCTCGCAGAAAAGGCGGACATTATCATCCGTTTTCAAGGCGGAAGCAATGCAGGACATACCATTATTAACCAATACGGAAAGTTTGCGCTGCATCTTCTTCCTTCGGGTGTATTTTACAATCATACGACAAGCATTATTGGAAATGGTGTTGCTCTTAACATCCCTTATCTGCTTGATGAAATTAAGTCCATTACGGACGAAGGAGTTCCGGCTCCCAAAATTCTTGTTTCCGACCGCGCGCAGATTTTAATGCCGTATCACATGCTTTTTGATGCATACGAAGAGGAACGTCTTGCAGGCAAGTCGTTTGGTTCTACCAAGTCGGGAATTGCACCGTTTTACTCGGACAAGTATGCAAAGATCGGTTTTCAGGTGCAGGAGCTTTTTGACGCGGCTTCCTTAAAGGAAAAAGTATATCGCGTTGTTGAAACGAAAAATGTGCTTTTGGAGCATTTGTATCATAAACCGCTCATCGACCCGGAAGAGCTTCTTAAGGAATTGGCAGCGTACCGGGATATGATTGCGCCTTATGTGTGCGACGTCTCTTCCTACTTGTGGAAAGCAATCAAGGAAGGAAAGAAGATTTTACTGGAAGGACAGCTTGGTTCCCTTAAAGATCCTGACCATGGAATTTATCCGATGGTAACGTCGTCCTCCACACTCGCGGCTTACGGTGCGATCGGTGCAGGAATTCCGCCTTATGAAATTAAGGATATTGTAACGGTTGTAAAAGCATATTCGAGCGCGGTTGGCGCAGGCGAATTTGTCAGTGAAATTTTTGGCGACGAAGCGCAGGAGCTTCGGGTTCGCGGCGGAGACGGCGGTGAGTTTGGCGCAACGACCGGAAGACCGAGAAGAATGGGCTGGTTTGACGCAGTAGCAAGCCGTTACGGCTGTCGGATGCAAGGCGCTACGCAGGTAGCGTTGACGGTGCTTGACGTGCTTGGTTATCTGGATGAAATCCCTATGTGCGTTGGCTACGAAATTGACGGAGAAGTCGTTACGGATTTCCCGGTTACTACAAAACTTGCCAAAGCAAAACCCGTTTGGAAAAAAATGCCGGGCTGGAAATGCGACATTCGCGGGATTCGCAAATACGAAGAACTGCCGAAGGAATGCAAAGACTACATTGAGACGATCGAACAGGAGATTGGCGTGCCAATTACGATGATCTCCAACGGACCAAAGCGCGAAGATATTATTTATCGCTAAAAAAGAGGGGCACGGCGTGTATCTGTGCCCCTTTTGTATTTCGTGAAAGAAAAGGAGAGCAGGCAATGGAAGATAGGAGCAAGGAGGCCAGAGCATTGTTTATGCAAGGCTATAACTGTTCACAGGCTGTTTTTGGCGCTTATGCCGACCAGCTGGGGCTTTCACAGGAGCTGGCCTTTCGCATTGCCGCGTCTTTTGGCGCGGGAGTCGGGCGGATGCGGGAAGTTTGCGGAGCATGTTCCGGTATGTTTTTGGTGGCAGGGCTTTTGACCGGTGCCACGCAGGGAAAGGATCAGGCAGGAAAAAAACGAAACTACGAAGTTGTGCAGGAGTTAGCGGCGCGGTTTCGCGAGCGGCACGGTTCGATTATCTGCCGGGAAATGCTGGCGGGGATTCCTGGATTTGTTCCATACGGCGGCGGAGCGCAGCCGGAGGAAAGAACGGCGGAGTATTATAAAAAGCGACCTTGTCCGGACTTGATTGAGGACGCTGCCCGGTTGGTGGCGGAGTACTTTTCCGAATACGAAGCAAATAAGTAAAAGAAAAACAGCGGTATGCTAAGAAGTTGCATACCGCTGTAATTTTTACTCAAAACGGAAATACTTAAAGTCAAACTTGCTTCCCGGGAGGAAGATAAAGTTCACTTTTTGCTTGCCGTAGACCGCAGTCAGCGGGAACGAAAGTTCCTCGTAGTCCTTACATTCGGGGAATTCTACAATCTGGTTTTGATCGCCTCCCTCGCCCGAAAAGCGGACATGGATTGTATTGGTTGGAATGTGGGAGCGACCGCAGAGAACAAGTTTTGTAAAGCCCTTTGTGCCAAAGTCCATATTCCGAAACTCAATGTCTACGTTGTTGCCAATTCCGGTAACAGCGTCTTCTTCGATGGTGAAAGAGTCGCCGTTAATCATATTGTTTTCGGTTGCGTAGAGCGTTCCGAACGCTTTTTCCTGCTTGGTAAACCAAAAACCGTTAATGGAAAGTCTCGTATGAAGCTGAATGCTTAAAGTGCACAGCCCCTTAAGCCGCCGTTTCAAGCGAAACGTATTGGACTGGTAGTGGTTGTACCAGCTTGGCGATTCGTAGTTGCCAGAAAAGAGCAGCTCGCCGTCTTCCGGTGTACCTTCCCATACTTCAACAGGCAGGCAAGTGTCAAACGAGAAGATTGGAATCGTAATCTCGTCGGAGCCGTATTCGCCAAAATCTACGCCGTCAAAGCGAATCCAGGTTGTTTCCTGATTTGTAAAAACGCCGCCTTGAAAGCTTAGGATCGGGTTGCGGTTGCTGCCGGTATGGTAGCAGGCGCAAACAAGCTGATATGGGTCGATGGTTGCGCGTCCCAAACCGGTATTTTCCATTTCCAGAATGGACATGACTTCCGGATGATCCTTTCCATTGTTGGCAAAGCAGCAAATCTGGTATACATCGTCGCCGAGCGCTTGAAGTTTTGCGGATTTGCCGTCTTTAAGCATCGTAATTTTAACAGCGTTGCTGTCAACGCCGTCAAGCGTCATAGCGCGGAACGTTAACGTGTCGTACGAAGCGTTTGCAGGGAAGATTTGCGCATGCACAATCGTTTCCGGGCATTCCTTTGTCAGCTTCTGCGGACCTTGCATTGTCAGAGCGATTTTCCGGATAGGCACTTCGCAAAGCGGATATGCGCTCTTTGTATTGCGCGTGTTCGCACAGATGCAGCTAGGCGTCATCGGAAGCTTTGCCGTAAGCGAGATGCTTGCGTCTGTAAGGCCGCAGGAGCTTACCGTTACCGTAATGTCTCCGGCTTCCTTCGTTCCCGCAAGAATTGCAAGCAGCTTGCCGGAAAAGAGCTTGCGGCTGTCGCCTTTGTATTGGTCGTAATCCGTGCTGTCGCCGTTGTCAAGCCCTACAAGACGCGCGGGACCGTCTACCTGCACTTTTACGCGGTTTCTCGCGTTTGCTACGTAGACGCCGTTTGCATCTTCCGTTGTGATAGTTAAGAAAATCAAGTCCTCGCCATCGGCAAGAAGCTCGGTTTTATCCGGCGAAAGAACAAGCTTTGCCGGATCGCCAAACGAGCGCTCTACGTCGGTCGCAACGATTGCTCCAGTTTCGTCGTAAGCAACTGCGCGCAGTTCTCCGGGCTTATAAGGAAGCTGCCATGAGCCGCCAAACGTATCGCCGTGAAGCTGATCGATTTCGCAGTCGCCAAGCGACTTGCCGTTAAAGAAAAGCTCGATTCTCGGCGCGTTGGAATATACTTTTATGTCAATTAGCTGTCCCTCGTTAAAATCCCAGTAGGGCGCGATATGTACCATCGGCGCTTTTTTGTAGTCCGTCCAGCCGGCTTGATAAATATAATAACTGTCTTTTGGAAAGCCTGCCGTATCCACTTGTCCAAAGTAGGAGTTCTTTGTAAAGTAGGGCGTCGGTTCTCCGATGTAATCCCAACCTGTCCAAATATACTGACCAAAGCAGAACTCTGCGTCACGGTCTTTTGTAATAACGGCGCGAACGTTTTTCGCACCCCAGTTGGTCGAGCAGTTGTCCAAAGACGAGCACTGTAAGTCGTCAAACGTTAACAGCCGGTTGCTTGCCGGGAAGTGGTAAATCCCGCGGCTTTGTACGGTAGAAGAAGTTTCGCTGCCGTAAATGCACCAGTGCGGATATTTTTTATGATGCTCCTCGTACAGATGCTCGCTGTAGTTGTAGCCGGAAAGCTCTAACTCGTTGGAGCACTTTTGCGCATTTTCCCAAGCGATGTAATTGGAGCCAATCGTCGTATAAGCGTTGTGTCGGTAATCAAGCCGTCGTACTTCATCACGCAGTTGTTTCGTAATGCGAAGACCGCTTTCCGTATGCGTGTCGTAGATTTCGTTTCCGATGCTCCACATAATGACGGAAGGGTGGTTACGGTCGCGCCGAATCCAGCTTTGCACATCCTTTTGCCAATATTCCTTGAAAAAGGCGGCGTAGTCGTAATCGGTCTTGTGTCCTTCCCACATATCAAACGATTCGGAGTTAATGAGCATACCCATTTCGTCCGCTAACTCCATCAGTTCCACCGAAGGCATGTTATGGGAAGTCCGGATGGAGTTAATGCCCATAGTCTGAAGCGAGAGGAATTGACGGCGCAGGGCGCATTTGTTTACGGCAGCGCCAAGCGAGCCAAGGTCGTGGTGCATACAAGCGCCGTGAATCTTTACGTGCCGTCCGTTTAAGAAAAATCCCTTGTTGCAGTCAAAGAAAATCGTACGAAAACCGATGCGTTCCGTAAGTGTATCCGCTAAAAGACCATTTACAAGCAGATCGGTTGTCAGCGTGTAAAGGTACGGGTCTGTAATGTCCCAGCGGTGTGCGCTTGGCACATGCATTGTCTGTGTGACAACGCTTGGCTCGCCGGAAAGTGTAATTTCGGATTCCGCAGCAGCAACTGTATTTTTATCCGCGTCAAGAAGCGTCAGGCGGATTATTGCGCAGACATTATCCGTAACAATACTGCTGCGGTACACAGCCTCGCTGTCTACGGTAAGCGTAAACGAGCCGTCGTCGTTTTCCTTCGAACTTGCATAACTTCCGCCGGATACAAGAGAAGCGTCTTCTTTTTCGCTAAGCCACACGTTGCGGTAGATTCCTGCGCCCGAATACCAGCGCGTATTGGGGGATTCGTAGCGGCAAGTTACTACCAGCTCGTTTTCGCCCGGCTGGAGGTGCGGCGTCAGGTCAATCTCAAAGGTAGAGTAGCCGTAAGGCCAGAAAAAGATTTCCTGTCCGTTGAGGTAGTAGCGCGAATTCATGTACACGCCCTCAAAGGTCAAAAAATGATGCTTTTGCAAATCCTGAACAGAGAACGTCTTTCGGTAGCACCCGATTGCGTTTTCGTACAGATCCAGCGTGTTATAGATCATCCAGTCGTGGGGAAGGTCTACCGGCGACCAAGCCGTCTTTTGGTGAGCAGTTAGTTCTTCTTTGCGGCAGGAAGCAAGAATTTCTTCGGTATCCGCCTCCAAATGGAACTTTGCAAATTGCCAGTCGCCAGTAAAAAGTGTTCGCATACTTTCATCCTCCTAGTCTGCGTATTTTATTTCGCTATGGAGCTCCTGTAAGGATTTTACGGAACCGTTTCCGTGCTCCTTTGCGTATCGAATTCCTTTCGCCGTAGCCCGTGCCGCTGCGGCTGTGGTCATATAAGGGATTTTTGCTTTAATGGCCGCTTTTCTCAAATAACTGTCGTCGTTTGCGCTTTCTTTTCCTGCGGGCGAGTTAATAATCAGATCGATTTGTCCGTTCGTAATCAAATCCAGAATATTTGGCCGTCCTTCGTAAAGTTTTTTCACTTTTTCCGCCGGAATTCCCGCCTCGTTTAAGAGGTCGCAGGTCGTTCCTGTGGCAAGGATGCGGAAATCGTTTTCGGCAAAAATCTTAGCAATTTCAGGAATTTCCGCTTTGTCGCGCTTGTTTACGGAAATCAATACGGTTCCGGAGAGCGGAAGTCTTGTTTGCGTCGCTTCCTGCGCTTTTAGGAAAGCTTCTCCGTAATAGGGCGACAGACCAAGCACTTCGCCGGTGGAGCGCATTTCCGGACCGAGCACAGGGTCTACTTCCGGAAACATGTTAAACGGAAATACCGCTTCTTTTACGCCGCAATACGGGATGATTGGATCCTTCAGCGCAGGTACGGGAGACGGTCTATTCGTCAGTTCTGAAGTAATAATGTCCGTAGCGATTGGCACCATGCGGATGTCGCAGACTTTGGAAACAAGCGGAACCGTGCGCGATGCCCGCGGATTTGCTTCCAGGACGTAAACCTTTCCGTTTTCAATCGCGTACTGCATGTTCATCAGTCCCCGAACCTTCATTTCAATCGCGATTTTCTGCGTATATTCCCGAATCGTCTTAACGTTTTCTTCCGAAATGTGTACGGACGGAACGATGCAAGCCGAGTCGCCGGAGTGAATTCCCGCAAGCTCAATATGTTCCATAACAGCGGGAACAAACGCGTTTGTTCCGTCGCTGATCGCGTCTGCTTCGCACTCCACTGCATGATTTAAGAACCGGTCAATCAAAATAGGGCGATCCGGCGTAACACCGACGGCAGCCTGCATATAGCCGGTCATACTTTGTGCATCGTAAACAACTTCCATGCCGCGTCCGCCAAGAACGTAGGACGGGCGCACCATAACCGGATAGCCGATACGCTTGGCAATAGCGAGCGCTTCGTCAACAGTCGTTGCCATACCGGATTCGGGCATGGGAATTTCCAGTTTCTCCATCATGGCACGGAACTGGTCGCGATCCTCCGCCAAATCAATGACCGAAGGCGGCGTACCCAAAATCCGCACCCCGTTTTTCTCAAGCTCGGAAGCCAGATTCAGCGGAGTCTGTCCGCCAAACTGCGCGATAACGCCAAGCGGCTGTTCTTTTTTGTAGATGCTAAGGACGTCTTCTAATGTCAGCGGTTCAAAGTACAGCTTATCCGAAGTGTCGTAGTCGGTAGAAACCGTTTCCGGATTGCAATTGACAATGATTGTCTCAAATCCCAGCTTTTTAAGCGCGAGGGAAGCGTGTACGCAGCAATAATCAAATTCAATTCCTTGGCCGATGCGGTTCGGGCCGCCGCCAAGAATCATAATTTTTGGCTTGTCCGTACGCACCGGATTTTTGTCCGGAGCGTTGTAAGTAGAGAAGTAGTAAGCGTTGTCTTTCGTACCGCTAACGTGAACGCCTTCCCAGGCTTCTTCGACGCCAAGCTCGATGCGGCGGTTGCGGATAACGTCTTCCGGAATTGCAAGCACCTTGCTTAAATACTTGTCGGAAAAGCCGTTCTTCTTTGCGGATATAAGCGCCGCATCCGAGGGCAAGCTTCCTTTGCAGGCGGCAAGCGCCTGTTCTTCTTCAACCAGTTCCTGCATCTGCTCAATAAAGTATTTCTTTACATGCGTCAGCTTGTAAATCTCGTCTACGGACACGCCTTTTCGAAGTGCTTCGTACATGATAAAGTGACGGTCGCTGCACGGCGTTACGAGCAGCTTTTGCAGCTCCTGCGCGGAAAGCTCGTGGTAATTTTTCGCGTAACCAAGACCGTAGCGGCCGGTTTCCAAACTCCGGATGGCTTTCTGGAAAGCTTCCTTGTAGGTTTTTCCGATGCTCATTACTTCGCCTACGGCACGCATTTGCGTTCCCAGCTTGTCCTCAACGCCTTTAAACTTTTCAAAAGCCCAGCGGGCAAACTTAATCACTACGTAGTCGCCGTCCGGCACGTACTTATCTAGCGTTCCGTATTTGCCGCAAGGGATTTCCTTTAAGGTGAGTCCGGCTGCAAGCATGGAAGAAACTAAGGCAATAGGGAAACCGGTTGCCTTAGAAGCAAGCGCGGAAGAGCGCGACGTTCTGGGGTTAATTTCGATTACGACAATGCGGTCGCTGACCGGGTCGTGCGCAAACTGTACGTTTGTTCCGCCAATTACCTGAACGGATTCTACAATGCGGTACGCCTGCTCCTGAAGCCGTTTCTGGCATTCGGCGGAAATCGTAAGCATCGGCGCGGCGCAGAAGGAGTCGCCCGTGTGAACGCCCATAGGGTCGATGTTTTCAATAAAGCAGACGGTAATCATCGTCCCGTCCGCATCCCGTACGACTTCCAGTTCCAGCTCTTCCCAGCCAAGCACGGACTCTTCCACAAGAACCTGTCCCACAAGGCTTGCCTGAAGACCTCTTGCGCATACGGTTTTTAACTCTTCGCGGTTGTAGACAAGCCCGCCGCCTGCACCGCCCATTGTGTAAGCCGGGCGAAGCACAACCGGGTATCCGAGCCGGTCGGCGATTTGCAAGGCTTCTTCCACGCTGTAAGCAACTTCGCTTCGCGCCATTTCAATGCCAAGGGCATTCATGGAGTTTTTAAATTCAATGCGATCCTCGCCGCGTTCAATAGCGTCCACCTGTACGCCGATTACTTGTACGCCGTACTTTTCAAGAACGCCGGCTTTGGCAAGCTCGGCGCAAAGATTCAAACCGGACTGTCCGCCAAGATTTGGCAAAAGGGCGTCCGGACGTTCTTTTGCAATAATTTGTTCCAGCCGTTCTACGTTTAACGGCTCGATGTATGTGACGTCGGCCGTCTCAGGGTCCGTCATGATCGTAGCCGGATTGGAATTTACAAGTACAATTTCGTAGCCCAGTTTCCGCAGGGCTTTGCATGCCTGTGTGCCGGAGTAGTCAAACTCACATGCTTGACCAATGATAATCGGACCGGAGCCGATAATAAGCACTTTGTGGATGTCGTTGCGTTTCGGCATAATCTCCTCCCATAAAAAAAGAATCTGCCATTGATTATAACGGAAAAGCGCAAAAAGAAAAAGGGGGAAAAACGAAAAACAGGGAGTATTTTAGGAAAGTTTTGGACGAAGTCGGCGCACCTCACCAAGAACCCAGCGCAGAAGAAGCTCGTCCCTTCCGTCCAGCTCGAGCTCCAACTTTTCAAGACGAGAAAAGGCAAAAGCAGTCATCTCCGGCGTAATATGTCCGGCCCGCTCGGCGTCTAAAAGCTCGTCCTCGTCCAAAATGTAGCGCTCTCCGTTTGGAAGCAGTACAAGGTCTAAGTATAGGTCAAAAAAACAGGCGCTGCCGTCGGAAAAGATTTCGTTTCGATATGTGATATCAAAATAATACTGAACAAGATTAAGATCCGGGTCAAACATGGCGGTCAGCCAGATGTTATCGCCATTCGGTGCAAATTGAAACCAGAAATATCCGCTGTCGGTAATAGTGTAAGGCTTTCCGCCCGTAAATTTGATACTCGGACCGGTTACGCGGCCTACTTGCAGCAAAGAGACGGCGCCCGCAGGGCGGTTCGACGCTTTGTCCGCAGGGAGATACTCACATACAAAGCTGCGGGACAGAACTCTGGGCCAGCCGCAGCGGCAGATCGTTTTAAAATTAAGCGCTTTCCATTTGCAGACGGAAAATGCAAGCCGCGCAAGAGGCGTAAGCAGTCCGTCCGCACGAAGCGCTTCCCATTCGTCTTCCGACACAAAGCGGACATCTCCTTCCGGAAGAGATGGTGCAAACGCAGTATGTACTTTGTAAAAGAGGCGGTAGGCGGACAGACAGGTTAGCGTGCGGATATAATCGGCGTTCGGCGATACAAAAGACGGCAAAAGATGCCCCAGATAAGCAGAAACTGCCGCCGGAACGTCTTCCTTTGTGGAAGCGTAGCAAAAAGGCAAGTCCCAGCCTTCCTTAGAGGACAATAAAAGCAGCTTGCCTTCGTCGTTAAAAACAGCAAAGCAGCAGGAGAGCAAAAATTCATTCCAGCCAAGCGAAGCTTCGCACGGAGCTTCTAAAGTGCGGTTCGTAGGCTGAAAAAGGGCGTCGTAGACTGTAAGCTTTGCGTTCATTGGGAGCAGTCTCCTTTTTTCTTTCTGTTGGAAATCATAACAAAAAAGAACGGCGGTTTCAATAAAAACGCGAATTTCATAAAAAAAATCTCGATATTCATAGGAAAGTATGGTAAACTATCTTCAAATGCGGAAGGAGAGGTTTGTATGCTTGATCCAGCAAAAATTCGGCTAATGACGAAAATTGCTATATACGAAAAACAAGAAGGAGAAACGGACGTCGCGATAGGAAAATATTACCGTGCGGATTATGTCAGGATGAACATCTTAAAGACGATTCTAGCAGTTACGTTTGGTTATCTGTTGCTTATTTTGCTGCTTGTTATTTACCATTCCGAGTTTCTGCTTGACAACGCGCTGGTTCTGAATTATAAGCTGATAGGCAAGCAGATTTTAGGCTATTATTTGTTCCTGCTTGTCACCTACATTGGCGCCGTAGGCGTTGGGTACACGATTCGTTATGCGCGTTCGCACGAGCGATTGGCAAAGTATTACAAAATGCTTGGGAAGCTGAAAAAGATGCAGGAGCAGGAAATGCACCTGCGGGAGCTGGAAGAGGACAAGGAGGAGTAAAAAATGATCGTTTTGTTTGAAATTCGCGCCAAATTGACGGAGCTTTACCAAAAGTACAGCTTCGGCATTTTAACGGCGTGTAAGTTCTTTTTGCTGTTTCTTGCGTTTTCCCAGATTAAAAGTTCGGTAGGATATTACGAAGCGTTATCAAAAAACAGCGTTATATTTCTGCTTTCCTTACTTTGCTCGCTGATTCCGTCGGCGCTTACTGTGCTTGTTGTATTGCTGTATTTGATTTTGCATCTGTGGAAAGTATCGTATCTGATGGCGCTTACCGTGCTTGTTATTTGCATGATTTTGTACTGCTTTTTTCTGCGCTACACGCCGCGCTACGGAATTGCAGTCGTAGCTATGCCGCTTTTGCGTAAAGTCGGTTTTCCGTATTTGCTGCCGCTTTCCATGGGGCTGTTTGGAAATCTCTTTACCATTATCCCGACTTGCTGCGGAGTTTTCATTTATTACCTTGTGGCGATTATTCGGGAAAATATCGTAACGCTGCAGCAGATGGCAGGTGCGGACAACCCGCTTGTTATGTACATGGAAGTTATCGACAAGCTGATTAAAAATCCGGCGATGTACCTTACGATGTTCCTCTACGCAGTTGTCATCGTAGCGGTATATTTTGTGCGTCGCCTGAACATGGACTACGCTTTTGAAATCAGCATCGGCGTTGGAACAGGTATTATGATTCTTGGCTACATTATCGGCACGCTGAAATACGACATGGGCGTTAGTCTTGTCGGCGTAATTATTTCCTCTCTAATCAGCGCGGCGCTTGTTTATCTGTTTCTTTTTGCGTACCGGGTGCTTCGCTACGCCGCCGCCGAAAACGTGCAATTTGAGGACGACGACTATTATTATTACGTTCGTGCCGTTCCTAAACTGAAGGCGGACATGCCAAAGCGCACGGTAAAGAAAGTCATTACCCGCACAGCCGCTTCCTTTGAAGAAAGCGACGAGGAAGACGAGGAAGGGCTTGAAGAGGCGCTTGACGAAATCGGGAGAGTAACCACGGCGCATGAAAAAAAGCCGGTGCAAAACAGCGGATACGATAACGTCTACGAAGACGACGACGAGGATGAGGACGACTATAAGTAAAGGAGAGGGACGAAAGAATGGAGAGGCTCTTAGACTTTTTTGATACGTATTTCAGCAGACTTTCCGTTCCGCAGTTTGGTATTGCAGATGCAGCCGAAATACTGATACTTGCATTTGTAATTTACCGGTTGATTGTGTGGGTTAAAAAGACCCGCGCATGGTATCTGGTCAAGGGACTGCTTTTGCTGCTTGTTATTTGGGTTATTGCGTCCATATGCGAGTTTAACGCAATTTTATGGCTGTTCTTAAATACGCTAAGCGTAGGAATTATTGCGATTATCGTTATTTTTCAGCCGGAGCTTCGCAGGGCGTTAGAGCAGCTTGGTCAACAGAGCTTTACCGGCTTTTTGGGAGAGAACCGCGGCACGGAGCGTTTCTCGGATGAGACGCGCAGGGAATTGATTGAAGCCGCATTTAGCATGGCAAAAGTTAAGACGGGAGCCCTGATTATCCTGGAAGGGAATGTTTCTCTTGAAGAATACGAGCGCACCGGAATCCCGCTCGATTCGGTTGTGAGCGCCGCACTTTTAATTAACATTTTTGAACACAATACGCCGCTGCACGACGGCGCCGTTATTGTGCGGGAAGACCGGTTGGTAGCGGCGACTTGCATTCTTCCGGTTTCGGATAACATGCGCTTATCCAAAGAGCTTGGCACAAGGCATCGCGCGGGCGTTGGCATCAGCGAAAATTCGGACTGCCTTGCGCTGATTGTTTCGGAGGAAACAGGCAAGGTTTCTCTTGCGCAAAAAGGGCAGCTGATTCGGGGCGTGGACGAAGAGTATCTAAACTCCCGCCTGGTGGAATATCAGAATAAGACCGTGGCGCAGAGCCGTTTGAAATTCAGAAAGGAACGTGCCAAGTCATGAAAGAAAAGCTAAAGGCGATGTTTACAAAAAACCTTGGGACAAAGCTGCTTTCGGTCGTGATTGCGGGTCTGGTCTGGATTGTGATTATGAGCGTTTCTGACCCGCAGGTAACAAGAACGATTGAAAACATTCCGGTAGAGCGAAGAAACGAAGAAGCCGTCTCCGCTGAGGGGATGGTTTACGAGGCGCTGTCCGGAAACCGCGTGACCATTAAGGTGCGCGGCAGCCGCTCGGTTGTGGAGACATTACAGGCGGAAGATTTTACGGCCTACGTAGATTTTCAGGAAATCGGCTGGGTGAACGCCGTTCCGATTCATGTGGAACTGAATCGGACAGAGTATGCGGATTTAACGGAAATTACGTACCAGTCCAATGCGGTTATGAGTATTCTTCTAGTGGAATACCTGGAAGATATGGCCATGGTTGATATTAAAACGGAAAATGTGGCGGACGGCTACTACGCGTTTTGCAGTTCAATCAGTTCAAAGCTGCTTGAAATTTCCGGCTCAAAGACGCAGGTGGAGAGCGTTGCGCGGCTTGTTGGAACCGTTGATTTAACCGGCCGCACGGAAAGTTTTCAAACATCGGTTACGCTAAGTCCGGTAGATATTAACGGAGTGGCAATTGACGCCGACCAACTGAATATCGCGCAGAATTACGTGCAGGTAGACATTACGATTCTTCCGGTAAAGGAAATTCCAATTGAGCTTGAAACGTCTGCGGTAACGGCGGCGGAAGGCTTTGGAATTGCCGGAATTGATTACAGCCCGAAGACGATTCAAATTGCCGCAAAGAGGGAAGTTCTTGACGAACTGGAGAAAATTACAATTCCATATGCGGCCGATTCGCTGATGCAGAGTGAAGAGGTAGAGATTGAGATTGCAAAGTATTTGCCGGAGGGCGTGTATCTAAAGTCTGATACGTCAACGCTTGTTTTAAGCATTTCGGTCGAGCTGCTAGTCAGAAAGGAATTTACAATTCCTCTTCCTTCGCAGGCGATTGAAATCAGGAACTTGGAAGAAAACTTTGAAGTGAGTTATTTGCAGAACACGGTGACGCTTCCGGTTTATGGGGTTTCGGAAGTACTGGAGGATTTGCAGGCGGAAGATTTGCAGCTTTATTTGGACCTTTCGTCGTGCACTTCGACAGATAATTATTACAGCGTCGTTCTGCGAAGCGACGCGGAGCTGGAAATCAGCTTTACGCAGCGGGTTTCGGTGTATATTCAGGAGAAAGGAATGCAGGGGGAATCATGATTCGTGGAGAAGCGGTTGTAGTAAATGCCAAGGGGCTTCATATTAAACCGGCAGGTGCGATGAGCCGGATTGCGTTAAAATACCCGTGTACGGTGTACCTTGAAGTGCGCGAGTATCAAGTGAACGCAAAAAGTGTGTTGGGAATTTTAAGCGCGCAGGTAAAATGCGGAGAGACGATTGCGCTTGTTTGCAACGGAGTCGGAGAGGAAGAAGTGCTTGCGGAGCTTTTAGCCGGTGTGAAAAATGGATTTGGTTTCTTAGATTAAAACGAAAGGGAATGTACATATGAATATAGCGGCGATTGTGGCCGGAGGGAGCGGAGTACGCATGGGGGGCGGCCGCCCGAAACAGTTTTTGCCTTTGGCAGAGCGTCCGATTTTTATACGGACGACGGAACGGTTCGTGCGGCATCCGCTTATAGACGGTGTTGTGATTGGAATGCATCCTGAATGGTTACAATATGGGAGGGAGCTTGTGGCGCAGTATTTCCCGGAAGCGCCTGTTTATTTAACTGCGGGAGGTGCAAGCCGTCAAGAAACGCTTGCGGCGCTTGTAAAGAGTGCAAAGGAACAGTTCCACTTAAAAAAAGAAGACGTGCTTGTAACGCACGACGCAGTGCGTCCGTTTGTGACGGCGTCCATGATTACAAAGAACATTCAGGCGGCGACAGAATATGGAGCCGCCGGAACTTTTATCGCGGCAACGGATACAATTGTCCGCTCCTTAACCGGCAGTGAAGTGTCGGAAATGCCGGAACGCGCGCAAATGTTTCAAGCGCAGACGCCGCAAAGCTTTCGGCTCTACGACTACGAGTGCGTTGTATCGGAGCTGTCGAAAGAGGAACTTTCCGGCGTAACGGACGCGTGTGGACTGTTCTTTCTTCGGAATCGCACAGTGCATATGGTTCCGGGAGATTCTACGAATTTTAAAATCACAAGGCCGTTTGATTACCGGATGGCACAGCTTCTTGCGGGAGAGAATACAGACTAGAAAAATGGTGGTAGGAAAATGCTAGAAGAAAATGAACAAACGCTCTTGTCGTTTGTAATTCACGTAGACAATTTAGTGCAGGCGAAGGAGCTTATTTTGCGGCTAAAGGACGGGCTTTGCGAAAGCGGCTGCAAGGGAGAAATCTTTGTGATTGACGGGATTTGTGAACCGGCAAGTCGGGAATGGATGCTTCAGTGGCAAGCGTCGGAAGAGATAATTTTGCTGGAAAACGAATCCGCCCTGCAAGGAGAGAGCTTTCGTATGGGCGCAAATCGCGCTTCCGGACGCTTTGTAATGTGCCTTACGGCGGAACAAGATTTTGAGCCGCAGCAATTAACGGCGGCGCTTTTACACTTGTCGGAAATTGCCAAGAAAACGCCTTTGTCCTCGGAACCGCTTGTGGCGATACGTCCCGTTTACGTCGATAAAGACGGGACCGAAAAAAAGTATTTTGGAGCGAAGCGGGAATTTCGAGGAGCAGCGCCAAAATGCATTTCCCTAGAAAAATCTCCCGACGCTTTTTCACTGTATCCTCTTGGCTATTTTTATCCGGCAAATCGCCTAAAAGAGGCTGTATTTGATGAAAGACTGCCAGAGGACGCTCTGATGCAGGTGCTGGTTCGGCTTTTGTGTGAGGAAATGAGCTATTGGCTGTTTCCGGAAAAAATTCTTTCGCACGAGGCGACGCCCAATTGTTGGTTTGCGTATCCGGCGCAGTTTTCAAAGAGCTGGTATTTAAATACAATGGAATACTTTCTTGCAGACTTCCTTAACGAGAACAGCCCGCTTTGCGCACAGTACATGGTGATGTATTTAATTCAGCTTCGCTACAGCTGCAACTTAAACGAGCGGGATAAGTCCATTCTTCAAGGGGAGGAAAAGCAAAGGTTTTTCGACTTAACGCGGGAGGCGCTTCGCTACGTTTCTGACTCGGTTGTCGCGAAGTGGAACATTGCCGGAATGAAGATTTCGGAGCAATCGCTTACAACGTTCTATTTCCGAATGAAATATAATACCCCCAAGCTTTTTCCGGAAATTACGTACCGTGAAGAAGACCATAATCTGCTTGGAAAAATTAACGGCGCCTCGGTAGGAGACATCCGGCAAAAGCACTTGTTAATACAGGTTATTTACTACGACGGAAAAAATCTGACGATTGACGCAAAATTTACCGGCAGCTACTTGTTTCACCCGGAGCAGATTTCGTTTATTGCCAAGGTGAACGGGAAAAACTATAACACAAGGACGAATCACGTCTATAGCTTAGTTAAGGTTTTTAACGAAACGATTGATAGGAATTTTACTTTCCAGGGAGTCCTCCCTTCCAAACTGTTTTCGAACGATGTAAATAAGTTCCAATTTTATCTCGTTTATGAGGGTAGGGAATTTCCAGTGCACTCGCTGTTTAGCAGGCCGCAGTCAAAGTTAAACCGCGCTTTTTCTGCAACGTACTACGCATTTGACAAGAAAATGCTGCAATACGATGTGGCAAACGATATCTACGTTGTGACAAAAGCAACGCGAAGCCGCATATTTGTGAATGAGTGCAAGCTGATGTGGCAGTTTATAAAGAAAAAACGTAGACATAAATATGGGATTTTGTGCGCCGGAATGCGGGCGGTTTACTGGCTGACAAAGCCGTTTTATGAGCACCGTCGAATCTGGCTTACGCAAGATAAGCTATTCAAGGCTGGAGATAATGGCGAGTACTTCTTTCAATACGTTATGCAGCACCGCAAAGGAGAAAACGGCGTTAAATTGTATTATGTTGTAAACGGGGATTCACCGGATTATCTGCGCTTGAAAAAACAGTATCCGAAAAACGTTCTGCGGTTTAATTCCCTTCGGCACCGCCTGACGGCGCTGCATGCCGATATGATTTTAGCAACGCACGTAGATACGTTGCACTGCAACGGGTTTACGAAGCAGGCGCAGCTGTATTTTAAAGACTTATTCAACGGACGCGTTGCCTGTCTGGCGCATGGTCTTACGATTCAGAAAATCGCACAATACCAAAATCGAACGTTTGACAACACCGTGCTTTATTTCTTTGCATCGAAATACGAAGTCGAAAACGTGAAACACGAAATTTATGACTACTACGATCCGGACATGCTAAAACTGACCGGACACGCGCGGTACGACGGTCTGTATAACAAAGACAAACGTCAAATTCTTATTACGCCGACGTGGAGACGAAGCTTTACGACCGGCGCGGCGAAAAAGGGAAGTACGTACGGACACAGCGAGACATTTAAAAACAGCGATTATTTTAAGTTATATAACGGACTCATAAATGACGAACGTCTCATTGCCGCGGCAAAAGAGCACGGATACCGCATTATGTATTTGCTGCATCCTGCCATGAGCAGCCAATTAGAGGATTTTGATAAAAATGACTACGTAGATATTGTTGCGGCGACAAGCGCAATTAGTTACGAACAGGTGCTAACCGAGTCCAGTTTGATGGTTACCGATTATTCCGGAGTTCAATTTGACTTTGCTTACATGAAAAAGCCGGTTGTTTATTATCATCCGTCTGTTTTGCCTCCGCAATACGAATCCAGCGGACTAAAGTACGAAACGATGGGCTTTGGTCCTATTTGTACGGAGCATGAGCAAATTGTTGATGTGCTTTGTTCGTATATGGCGAGAAACTGCGTTTTGGAGGAGGAGTATTGCCGTCGGGTTGATGATTTTTACGCCTTTTCCGATCATAACAATGCGGCGCGGATTTACGAGGAAGTTATTGCCTTCCAGAAGCGGTATCCAAAGGTGAACGATATTTTCTAAGCAGAGAGAAGGTTGAAGGTGCAGACAAGAAACATCATGGGAGATATCCGAAAAAAGAAGCTGGTACTGGTAGATATTTTGAATTGGAACATGGGCGACGCAGTTATTGCAGACTGCGTGGAGCAGTTGCTGCGCGGGAAGATTGTTAAGCGAAAGTTGCCGGTAAACTTAATTCGGTACAATATTGCTTCCGGGGATTTTGAAGTGCTTAAAGCAGCGGACGGAATCCTTTTTGTAGGCGGCGGAATTCTTAAATTCCGGCAGGAAGAGTTTGACCGTCGTATTGTGGAAATCGTGCGCTTTGCAGACGCACAAAAAATCCCGGTCTATTTTAATGCAGTGGGTGTGGAAGGCTACGATGAGAGCAACGCGCGTTGTCAGGAGCTTGCAGCTGCCCTGCGGCTTCCCTGTGTGCGCGGGGTGACGACAAGAGACGATTGGCAGCTGCTTTTTGACAGCTATTTGTCCGGTGCGAAAACGCCGAAGCGGCTCGTTTACGACCCTGCGATTTTTTCCTCGGATATCTTTCATATAAAGCGGCAGCCGGAGACGCAGACAATCGGTATTGGCGTTATTCGCGACGGGGTTTTTTCGGATTATGGAAATGACTCTTTTCCGAGAAAAAAACAACTGTCGTTTTGGAGTGGGATCGCGGAGGAATTAACAAAACGAGGAATACCGTGGAAATTTTTCACAAATGGCGTTGGCAGAGACGAAGAGTTTATGAATGCGATTGTGGAACATATGGGCGTTTCCAAAGAGGAATGCTGTATGCCCAGACCGCGAAGCGCCAGGCAGCTTGTGGAGACGATTTCCGGTTTTCACAGAGTGATTGCGGGACGGATGCACGCGCATATTATTGCGTATTCTCTCGGTATTCCAAGTGTTGGAATTCTTTGGAACGATAAAGTGCGGATATGGAGCGAGCGAATCGGCGAGGCGGAAAACTATCTTGCCCCTGCAAAATGCGAAGCCAAAGAAGCCGTGGAGCTTTTGCTTCATGCAAAGCGAAATCGGTTGTTTTGGCCGCGCTGGCAGCGGTACCGGCTGATGCAGCCGGCTTTGCGGTTTTTAAACGAAGTGTTGAGAACTTCGCAAAAGCCTTGCAGCGAAACGCATTTTAACGTACAAGAAAAGCTGCTGGCGCTTGCCGGCGGCGGCGATTTGCGCAGATATGGCAATTTGAATTGCGCGGAGGTTCTTTTAAAAAATTACAAAAAAGGATTCCGTCTGTTTGAAGTAGACATGCGCTTGACAAAAGACGGCGTTTCGGTAGCGGTAAACGGCTGGAACAAAGCGACGTTTCAGCGGCTAGGCGTTTCCGGGGAAGAAAAGGAAGGAGTGGACTGGGAGACGTTTCGTAACGCCCGGTATTACGATACGTACCCGGCATCCAGCATGGAAGAGATTTTCTGCGCGGCAGAAGGCTGTAGGGGAATTACGCTGGTATTGGATATCGGTAAGCCCGGTAGCGAATATCTGGAGCAATTTTTCTTGGAAATTTCGTCACTGCTTTCGTCACACAAAGCGCTTAAAAAGCGCGTGATCCTCCGTCTGCAAAAGCGTGCGCACGTATTGGCGGCAAAAAAAATGCTTCCTGGCGTAGCGCTTGCCTATTCGCTCGAGCCTTTTTTGGAATCTCCGGAGGAATCGTTTGCAAAGCAGCTTGCTTTTTGCAAACAACAAAAAATTATGAGACTGTTTATCCCAAGAGAACAGTTTTCTTCCGAGTTGGGACAAGAGTGCAAAGCGGCCGGAATTGCTTCTTGGGTGCTCTCGGCATCCAGTTTAACGCAGCTAAAGGAACTTTGGGAGATGGGCGCCTGCGTTGTGGGAACCCATCATCTTGATGTGAAATACGTAAGTCGAATTTTGGAGTAGGGATGAAAGAAGTACAAAAAAGTAAAGAACGCGATCCGTTTTTTGATAATGCAAAATTTCTCTTGATTTTTCTGGTCGTGCTGGCGCACGGTATCAGCCCCTTGAAGAAAGACCATGATACGGTATATATGGTCTGGTATACGATTAACAGCTTTCATATGCCGTGTTTTATTTTTCTGTCCGGCTTTTTTGCTAAAAAGTATATTCAGGGCGGCAGGTTTAATATTCAAAAACCGTTTTATTACTTGCTGCTTTTTCTTTTTTCACAGGCAGCGGTCTGGTGCTTTGAGTACTTTGTATTAAAGGATACAGGTATATCGAAAAGTGTTGTGGCGGCGCGCTCGTCTCTTTGGTACTTGCAATGCTTAGTGGCTTGGTACGTGCTGCTTCCGTTTATGGACAAGTTAAAGCCAAAGAACATGCTGGCGATTGCCTTTGGCGTTTCTTTACTGATGGGTTACGACGAAAAGCTGCCGGGAGCGTTTAGCGTTAGCCGCGTGCTGGTGCATCTGCCGTTTTTCCTGCTAGGATATTACTGTACAAAAGAGCGGCTGCAAAAGCTTGTGGACGGAAAGTGGAAGAAGGCAGTTGCCGCCTTGCTTTTTGGAGCAGTAGCGTTCGTTACATTTTTTGAACGCGCCGTAATCCCGGAACGCATTATTGTAGCGTCTTATCAATATCAGTCAATCTCCTCCGATATTTTTTCGTTTGGCACGATGTGGTTGGCACGTGTAGCGTTTTATGTGCTGGCACTTGTTTTGTGCTGGGCGTTTCTTGTCCTTGCGCCAAGAAAGAGAACGTTTTTTACGCGCTTTGGAAACCGGACTTTGCAAGTATATATCGGGCATCGATTTTTGTACTTAGCGGAATTAAAATACAACTGGGGGATGCTGTTTAATAACAAGGTTATGTTTTTCGTTTTGCTGGGCATCATTACGATAACCGTATTCGTCCTGTCAACGAAAATCTTTGAGTATCCGTTTCGATGGATCGCAAATATAAAAATTACGCCGCTGTTAAAGGAAAGCGAACGGACAGAAGGCAAAAAATGAGGTTTTTTTATGGATCGGTTTATGAGAGAAGATATGGAACTGGCAGCGGCTTCTCCCGCAGTGGAGTGGGAAAAGCTTGTAGGAAGCACGGTGCTTGTGACCGGAGCGACCGGACTAATTGGCAGGCAGGTTGTACTTGCCTTGCTTTGTGCAAACCGTGTCCGCGCGCTTTCTTTGCGCGTGATCGCCGTTGTGCGAAACGTAGAAAAAGCAAAGAAGCTGTTTTTGGAATTTTCCGGGGACGCAGCGCTTCGTTTTCATGTGTGGGATGCAAACGAGCTGTTTTGCCTGGACGAGGCGGTGGACTACATTGTTCACGGCGCAAGCGTAACAGATTCGAAGATGTTTGTAGATAAGCCGGTGGAAACAATCTGGACAGTGCTTTGCGGAAGCCGGAGCATGCTTGCGTTTGCCAGAGAAAAAGCGGTAAAAGGGATGGTGTTTTTATCGACAATGGAAGTATACGGAACGCCGGATTCGTCCCTTGCTTCCATTACGGAGAAAGACTATGGATACCTAAATCCTTCGGAGGTTCGCAGCAGCTACCCGGAAGCAAAGCGGCTGACGGAGTGCCTTTGCGCATCGTACGCGAAAGAGTATGGAGTATGCGTAACAACGGCACGTCTGACGCAGACGTTTGGCCCGGGAGTCGCTTATACAGACAACCGCGTATTTGCGCAATTTGCGCGGTGCGTTCTGGAAAAGAAGGATATTGTGCTTAAAACGGAAGGCACGACGGTTCGAAACTACTTGTACACGCGCGAGGCAGTTATTTCGCTTCTCGTTCTTTTAACAAAAGGAAAACCGGGAGAAGCGTATAACGTTGCCAACCCGGACATTGTGCTTTCTATTCGGGAGATGGCACAGATGGTAGCGGACACTTTTACGGAGGCGGGAATCCGCGTTACTTTTTCTATTGACGAGGACGCTTCCGCGCTTGGTTACGCGCCGCCTTTTGTGATGCGGTTAAATACCGATAAGCTGGCTGCGCTTGGGTATCGCCCGACGATGGGGCTTCAAGAGATGTACGAGCGAATGATTGCGAGTATGCAAGAAACTGTCTGAAACTTTGGAAAAGTATGCCTGCCTAGACGCAGGCTGCCGGGAGGCGGCGATGGAGAAAAAGCTGGAAAGAAGAGAATTGTCCGCAGAAGAACTGGCGCGGCTGCAAGAAATTTTGCTGGAAATGATTCTTGAAGTGGATCGCATCTGTAAAAAGCACCGGATTACTTACTATCTGGGCGGCGGAACGCTTCTTGGCGCTGTACGGCATCAGGGCTTTATTCCTTGGGACGACGATGCAGACCTGATTTTCAGGCGAAAAGACTACGAAAAGTTTCGCAGCGTTGTAAAAAAAGAGCTCGACCCGCGTTATTTTTATCAGGATCGGGACACCGACCCTTATGCGCACTACGTAAATCCGAAAATTCGCAGAAACGAAAGCGTTTATGTGACAGAATTTGGAGCAAAGCAGACCGGAATGCATCCGGGCATTTTCTTAGATATTTTTATCCACGACAAAACAGCGAACACGCCTTTTTTTCAAAAGCTGCACTTGTGGGAGACGAAGGCGTGCCGCGCTATGCTTGTCGCTACTTGGAGCAAAAAGCAATACGACCGAAAGCCGCGCCTGTTTTATAGCATCGTTAACTTTTTCATTCGGCACAGCCGTGTGGAAACCTGGGAAAAGCACACGGACCGGGCGCTGACGCGCTATCGCAGGAAAAAGAGCGGCTTTTATTACGATGGGACAGGAGAGCACATTAACCACGGAGCGTTCCCCATATCTTGGCTTGGGAAGCCGAAGCAGGCAGAATTTTGCGGGCATAAGCTGCCGATCCCAAGCGACGCGCACCGGTATTTAACTTACTCGTATGGAGATTATAAAAAGCTGCCGCCGGAGGAGAAAAGAGTGGCAAATCACGCAATCGTAAAACTACAATTTCCGGAGTAAAATTACTCTTTTGGGACAACTCGGTTGATTTTAAGGAAAAATCTGTTATACTGTCCACTAGGAATAACAGTGCTGCCGTGAGGGGGAAGTGCAGGACAACAGGAGGAAATTTATGAATATTGGTATTATCTTTGCTGGCGGAAGCGGTCACCGGATGAAGACGAACGGAAAGCCAAAGCAGTTTTTGGAGTTGTATGGGAAGCCGATTATTATTCATACGCTGGAGGTTTTTGAAAACCATCCGGACATTGACGGGATAGTTATTTCCTGCCTGTCGGATTGGATTCCTTACCTGAAAAAGCTGCTGAGAAAATTTGAAATCACGAAGGTCGTAGAAGTTGTGCCTGGCGGAAGCACCGGACAGGAATCTATCTACAACGCTTTAAAGGCGGCGTCGGAGAAGTTTGCGGAAGATTCGGTCGTACTCATTCACGACGGCGTGCGGCCGCTCATTGACAAGGATTTGATTAGCCGCAACATCCAGTCTACGCTCGAATTCGGGAACGCTATCTCGGCAGTTTCCTGCAACGAAACGATTGTAGAGTCCGCAGACGGTGTTATGGTTGAGCGTGTGCCGGAGCGAAAGGCGCTTTATACGGCGCAGGCACCGCAGAGCTTTTTCTTAAAGGATATCCTTGCGGTTCATGAAATTGAGCGGGCGGCAGGGCAAAATACGGCCATCGATTCCTGTATGCTTATGAAAAGGCATGGCTACGAAATGCACATGGTGGAAGGGCTTCGGAGCAACATTAAAATTACGACGCCCAATGACTTTTATGTTTTCCGCGCGCTCTATGATCTTCGCGAGAGCGAGCAGATTTTCGGGTAAATGTGATGAATATATGGTGGTATCGCATCTACGGACTATTGTTTCGCTTGTTTCGCCTGTTTGGGATGAAACAGGAAAAAGCGTTTTTCTTTATGGGGCATAATTGCAATTTTCAGGGGAACATTCGCTATGTCCATGACGCCATGAAAAAAGAGTATCCGGGAATCCGGCGAGTCGTTATTTCCAAAAAGCAGCTCTTTACGCCAAAGGGAAAATCGGCGGCTGCAAACAAGCTGCAAAAAGTGTTTGGCAGCTTCGGATTGTTTTTTGTTGTAAACTATCATATGGCGACCTCGCACTATATTTTCCTAAACGATAATTTTCTGCCGCTTGCTTATATGCCTTTTTCTCCGGATGCCGTGCTTATCCAGCTATGGCACGGAGCAGGAGCTTTTAAACGGTTTGGTCTGGATACAGAACCGGATGAGGACGTGCGGCGCTTAGTAAAAAAAGGAAATCGAAGAGTAGATTACGTGCCGGTAACCGCAAAGGAAATTGTGCCTATCTACGAGTCGGCGCTTGGAATTCCTAGGAAAAATATTTATCCCGACGGACTTCCGTTTATGGATTACTACTTTGACCCGCTTCGCAAGCAGCGAGCGGCAGAGCGCTTTTACAAAAAGTATCCGGAGTGCAAAGGAAAAAAGCTTGTACTATATACGCCTACGTTTCGGACAAATCCAGACGAAAACAATGCCATATGGGAGCATTTGGAAGCCGGGAAGCTTTTAGAGGCGCTTGGGACAGAATATATGCTTCTTGTGCGGTTTCATCCGCAGCGTCCGCCAAAAGGCGTAGGCGAGCTTCCGAAAAATTGCAAAAATGTGTCGGATTATCCAGACGCGAAAGCGCTTTATACTGTCTCTGACGTAATGATTACGGATTATTCGTGTACATCGGTTGAGTATGCGCTTTTAAAAAAGCCGCTTCTGTTTTTTGTTTACGACTTAGAGACGTACGACCGAGGGTGCTATTTGGACTTTAACGAGCTGCCGGGAGGAATTTTGCGCTTGGCAAAAGAGCTTCCGGAAGCAATCTTGCATCCAGAAGGCGGTCTGAAAAATGCAGCGTATTTTCTGGAACATCATTACGACTGCCCTATGGAATACGGCTATAGCCGGCGGCTGCTGCAGCGGCTGATGAAGCGCGCATAGCCGGGATTTAAGCAGCTTTTGTATGCAATCATACCGGAGGAATTAGAAAGGAAACGCAGAGGGCTCTGCGAAATAAATAAGCTATGAATAAAAAGTTTACTCCTTGGAACTGTTTTTTTGTTTTGGCAGTTCTAAGCGTTACGCTGGAACAGCTTTCGGCTGTCTTTGCCGCCACGTCGCCGCTTTTAGAGAGCATTTTTTTTGCGGCGGCAACGGTTGGAACTCCGGCGATTTTGCTGGCGCTCGGGGCTAATTTGCGGCAGAGGTGCGCGCAGGGAGCTATAACGGGCAAGACGCTTTTGTTTTACGGGTACACGCTTCTTTTAAGCGTTTTGCTTTCGCTGATTACGGCGACGCTTTGTCTGCGAGGACAAAAAACGACGGTAGCTTTGGCGGAAGAAGCCATGCTTCTTGCGCTTGGATTAATTACGTTTGCCGCACTTTTTCTCTTTATTGCCGCTAAGGCGCCGGCGTGGCTTTGGTTTGGTCTTTTTGTTTTGGTATCGTTTGTTCCGGATTTGGTGAAGATGCCAGAATCTTTACCGGCGCTTTCTTCGCTTTTGCGGGGATTTCCTTACGTAATACTTGGCTGGGAACTTGCAAAAAAAGACCTGCCCAGTGTTTTGCGGATAAAAGCGGTACAAATTGCTTCCGCGCTGTTTTTGCTTCTTTTTGGATGCGTGGCTATTGCCAATCTTTCGTTTTTACGGCCGCTTGGGCAATTGTTCTTTACGTCCTTTTATACGGTTACAACGCAGGGAGGAGAACTTCTTCTTTTGCATTTGCTGCAAAGCTTGCTGACGTTTGCCGCCTTGTTTGCACTGCTTTCTCTTTCGGAATTTTTGCAGGCAGTTTTTCAGAAACCTAAAAACTTATTTGGCGCCGTGCTCTTCCTGCCGCTGCTGCGTATTCTTACCTACGAGGGCGGATACGTTTCGATTTTGCGGATGATTAGCGAGGCGCATTGGCTGATTCTTTACGTGCCGCTCATGCTCCTTCTTGCAGCGGTGCTGCTTAGCGATACACTGGATGTTTTTGTGCAGCTTTTGTGGTTTCCTTTGCACGGGACGATGCGCGGAAGACAGTTTCGGACAGCGCTTAGAAACATGACAAAGTATCGGTTTTTGCTGCTTGAGCTAGTGAAAAAGGGAATTGTGCTTAAATACCGCCGCTCGTTTTTAGGAATCCTTTGGTCCCTTGTAGAGCCGCTCCTTACGATGATGGTGCTCACCTACGTGTTCCGGAGCTTTTTCGGGCGCAACGACCCGCTTTACGCGGTGTATATTCTAACCGGGCGTTTGATGTTTACGCTTTTTCAAAGCACGACAAAAGAAGCGCTTCGCTCTATTCGATCAAACGCGACTATGATTAAAAAAGTTTATGTGCCTAAGTATATGTACCCGCTGTCCACGATTTTGTACAATTTCGTACTGTTTTTGATTTCACTAATTGATTTGGGACTTGTGATGGCATACAAAAAAGTGCCGCTTACTTGGCATCTGGTAGAAGGACTTGTACCGATTTTTGTATTGCTTATGTTTGCGGTGGGGATTGGGATGCTTCTTGCGACGATTAACGTATTTTTCCGCGACATTGAGTATCTTTGGAACGTGTTTCTACTGTTGTTAATGTACTGCTCCGCTGTGTTTTATCAGGCGGATGCCCTGAAAAACAGCAGCGCCGGCTGGATATTTAAAGTAAATCCGGTTTACTTGATGATTTATAACTTCCGCCTAACGGTTATGGAAGGAAAGGGGCTGGACGGAGATACAATGCTTCTTGGATGCGTCTTTGCCGGAATTTCTTTGTTTGTTGGGTTTACTGTTTTTTACCGAAAACAGGACGAATTTATACTCCATATTTAAGGGGAAGAAGACAAACTTTGTTTGGAAAGGGAGTGAAAATGCTCATTGGAAACTTTATTCGTGCAAAGAGAGAAAAAGTGGAGAGAAGTATGTGAAAAGGACTACCGCATTTTGGAGCCTGCAAAAGCTGTGCAGTACCCGCACGGCATGGTGCTTCCTGTGCGGAAAGAAAAAAAGCCGGGTATGATTGACTATGTAAGCCTAGGCGGAGCCTGTGATGAAAACGGAAACTTTGTAGGAGGTTGGACGCGCAAACAGGATCGAGAAATGAACAAATCGTGTATTCGGGCGTACGCAGTTCCCGAAAACGAGATTCATGCGGTTACGGGCACCGCTGTTTTTGGCGGCGTAGTAGACGGTCACTTCGGTCATTTCTTTTCCGAAGGACTTTCCCGGCTTTGGTGGGTCGTACAGCATCCGGGCGAGTACGACCGAATTGTGTTCGCAATTACAACAGAAATCCCCAGCTGGATTAACGATATGTACGAGCTTATGGGTATTCCGCCGGAAAAGGTGGAGTACGTTTCGACGCCTACGCGCTACGACATGCTTATCGTACCGGATGAAACAATGTATCTTTGGTCCGGCTATCGTACGGAATTGAACTACGTTTACGATGCGATCGCGCAGCGTCTGCCGGCAAGCCCGTACGAAAAAGTTTACTTCACAAGAACACAGTTTGAAAAACAGGACTGCTTAAACGAGATATACTTCAAAAACTATTTTCGGGAACAGGGCTACCATGTGGCGGCGCCGGAAAAACTACCTGTTAAGGAGCAATTTGCACTTGCCGCAGGGGCAAAGGAAATTGCCTGCTGCTGCGGCACGCTCTCGCACTTTGCTCTGTTTGCAAAGCCAGATACAAAGCTGATCGTCCTCAACCGGACGACCGACCATTTCTTGGTGCCGCAGATTGTAATTAACCAGCTTCGCAAAGTAGAAGCGACGTTAATTGATGTTTCCAGAAACTACATGCCCGTTAGACATAATCGCGGCTGCTTTTTGCTGGAACCTACGCCTTTTTGGAACCAATACCTTCAGTCCATTGGGCAGCAGCCGGTGCAGCTAAGCGAAGAGGAGAAGGCGAGCAACGCTTGGATTTTTTTGAAGGCATGGCACCAAAATTTCTTGAAGAAAAATTGCTTTTCCACTATTTCAGATTTCGATATGGGAGATTTGCTAGATTATATGGATCGCGCCATGGACGGCTCTGGTATTGACCGAAAGGCGTATCAGGTAGGAGAGCGGCGCTCTGCGCTGCGGAAAAAATGGAAGCAGGCCGAAGAAAAGAACGAGCTGCAGCTTTTGGCAATCGATGACTCGGAGGAAGGGAAGAAACTGCTTGATGCATACAAATTGCGGTTGGAAAATCAGCGTCTGCGGCACGAGCTGGAACTTATGCGGTCTTCTTTGAAGCAAAAGCTGAAATCAAAGATGGTGCATGTGTACTGCGCTCATAAACATAGAGCAAAGAAAAATGCAAAGGATTGCTCTACAGACAGAAAGTAGGATAAAATCTAATGGGAAAAAAGGCTATTGAAGTAAACGATGTCAGTCTTTGCTTTAATCTCAGTGAGGAAAAGGTAGACGATCTTAAAACCTTTCTGATAAAAAAACTGAAGGGAGATATTCGCTACAGCGAGTTCTGGGCACTGAAAAATATCAACTTTCAGGTGGAAAAAGGCGACCGCGTCGGCATCCTTGGCTTAAACGGCGCAGGAAAATCCACGCTGCTAAAAGTGATTTCCGGCGTATTAAAGCCGACCAAAGGCACAGTGCGCGTCCACGGAAAAATAGCGCCGCTTTTGGAGCTTGGCGCGGGGTTTGACATGCAATATACGGGGCGCGAAAACATCTACCTTTACGGCTCGGTGCTCGGATTTTCCCGCAGTTTCTTAAACGAGAAGTATACGGAAATTGCAGAGTTTTCGGAGCTTGGAAAATTTCTGGATGTGCCTCTTAAAAATTATTCCTCCGGAATGCGCGCCCGCCTTGGTTTTTCGATTGCTACCGTTGTAGAGCCGGAAATTCTTATTTTGGATGAGGTGCTCTCCGTTGGAGATGCAAAATTCCGGAAGAAAAGCGAAAATAAGATTAAGTCGATGTTTGACGGAGGTGTTACGGTGCTGTTTGTTTCTCACAGCATCGCGCAGGTAAAAAGCCTTTGCAACAAAGCAATTTTGCTGGAGCATGGCGAATTGATTGCAAGCGGAGACGTCGATGAAGTAGCCGCTATTTACGAAGAGAAAGTCAACAGTTGACGGATAGGGGGTAAGGTATGTACGACTATTTGATTGTGGGAGCGGGCTTATTCGGCGCGACGGTAGCGCACGAGCTGCTGCTGCGTGGAAAAAAGTGCCTTGTGATTGACCGCAGGGATCACATTGCGGGCAACGCGTATTGTAAGCAAATGGAGGGGATTCCCGTACATTGGTACGGCGCGCATATTTTTCATACCTCTGACGAGAAAATCTGGAAATATGTCAATCAGTTTTCAGAATTTAACAACTATATTAATTCGCCGATTGCAATTTACCGGGACGAGCTGTACAATCTGCCCTTTAACATGAACACGTTTAGCAAAATGTGGGGCGTGCGCACGCCGGCGCAGGCGAAGGAAATCATAGCAAAGCAAATTGCAGACGAAGGAATTTCAGAGCCGAAAAATCTGGAAGAGCAGGCGCTTTCGCTTGTAGGAAGAGACGTTTACGAAAAATTAATCAAAGGCTACACGGAAAAGCAGTGGGGCAGAGACTGTAAGGAGCTTCCGGCATTCATTATCCGCCGCTTGCCGCTTCGCTTCACCTACGACAACAACTACTTTAACGACCGCTATCAAGGCATTCCGGTGGAGGGCTACACAAAGCTGGTAGAGCGGATGCTTAGCGGCACGCAGGTACGCCTTGGAGTCGATTATGGGAAAGAAAAAAAGGAGCTTGACGCGTTAGCGGACAAAGTGATTTATACAGGCGCTATTGACGAGTATTTCGCGTATGCGCAAGGAGTTTTGCAATATCGCATGGTGGAATTTGAGCATCAGGTGCTGGATACGGATAATTATCAGGGCAATGCCGTTGTCAATTACACCGAGCGCGAAGTTCCGTATACCCGCATTATCGAGCATAAGCACTTTGTGTTTGGAAAACAGCCAAAGACCGTCATTTCCCGCGAGTATCCGGCGGAATGGAGCGTTGGGAAGGAGCCATATTACCCGATTAACAACGAGCAGAACCAAGCTTTGTACGAGCGGTACCGGTGTCTTGCCGCGAAGGAAGAAAAAGTTTTATTTGGCGGCAGGCTTGGTGAGTATAAGTACTACGATATGGACAAGGTAATTGCTTCAGCTTTGCGTATGGTGGAAAGTTTATGAGTATTGATGTTTTAATGGCGACCTACGAAGGAGAGCGATTTTTAGCGGCGCAGCTGGATTCTATTTTTGCGCAGACGTATTCGGATTGGCAGCTGTTTGTTTCCGATGACGGCTCCAAAGACGGGACTTTTGCCATTTTGGAAGAATATGCCGCCCGTTATCCGAAGAAGATGTCCATTCGGCGCAACCTAGTTAATTCTGGCAGTTCTGCGGCCAACTTTATGGGAATGCTCTCGCTTTCGAAAGCCGACTATGTGATGTTTTCAGACCAAGACGATGTGTGGCTTCCAAAGAAGATGGAAGCGGCGCATCGCGCGATTGTAAAGATGGAGAAGCGGTATGGGAAAAACGTACCGCTTCTTGTGCACTCTGATTTGACCGTAGTGGATGAGTCGCTGCACACGAAATACCCTTCGATGTTTGCCCTTCAAAAGCTCTCTGCAAGCAATTGGAGCTTTGCAAGGCAGCTTGCGCAAAACTGCGTAACCGGCTGCACAGTTATTGTCAACCGAGCGCTTTTAAACCGGCTGACGGTACTTCCGGAGCATCCGATTATGCACGATTGGTGGATAGCGCTTGTTGCTGCCTGCTTTGGGAAAATCGGCTTTATAAAAACGCCGTACATTCTCTACCGAATGCACGGAGGAAACGTAGAAGGGGCGAAGGATTATTCGTCCGTTCGGGCGACGCTTCGCAGAGCAAAAAAAACAGACGCAATGCTTGCGTCCATAAATAAGACTTATCGGCAGGCGGAAGCGTTTCGCGACATTTACGAAGATGAACTGCAAGGAGAAGCGCGGGAAATAGTAACGCAGTACCTTCGGATGGAAGACGCAGCGTTTCCGAAGAAGATGGTGATTTTGTTTCGCTTCGGTTTTTGGAAGACCGGCTGGAACCGCAAGGCGGGACAAATCTGGGCGCTCTTTCTTTCTGGGAAAGGGCGCCCGTAAATCCTTAATTTCCGGTGAGTGCGTTTATTTCCGCTTCCGACATTAAAACAACGGAAATCCGCAGCTGCTTGTATTCGCCTTGTATGCGCCGCATTACGGTAAGCGTTACCGTCGTTTGGTAGCGGTAGCAAGTAATGCGGGACGAGAGCTGATCGGCCGTTGCAATGGCGATGCCGTTGACTTCAACGATAATATCGCCCGCTTGAAGCATAGCTTCTTCGGCGGCGCTTCCGGCAATTACTTCGTTTAAGTAGACGCCGGTTGGCATATCAAATTCTTCCGCCATAGCGCTTGTTACGGTAGAAATCCGTACGCCAAGGTAGCCTTTTTCCTCTTCCGGAATATCTTCGATATTTTGCAGCTCATTCAGGACAGGGAGCGCTAAGGAGGCTGGAATGGCGAATCCCATGCCCTCAATGGATACGCTGCTTAGTTTGGACGAATTGATGCCAATCAGTTCGCCCGAAAGATTAATAAGTGCTCCGCCGCTGTTGCCGGGATTAATAGCGGCGTCGGTTTGAATTAGCGTCATAGAGATGCCGTTGTCCGTTGTTATTGTGCGGTTGATGGCGCTGACGTAACCAACGGTCACAGAAGTACCGTAACCAAGGGAATTGCCAAGGGCAATGACCATTTCGCCGGGCGTTGTCTGCGCAGAGTCGGCAAGCGCCGCGATGCCAATGCCTTGCAAGGACTCTTCCGTGAGCTGATTTTTAGAAAGCAGCAAAACGGCAAGGTCGGCAACGGCGTCGGAACCGCGAACAGAAACATCCACTTCCTGACCGGTTGCAAGCGTTGCGGTAATTGTATCTGCGCCGTCAATAACATGCTCGTTTGTGACAATATAAAAGTTTTCCTCGTCTTCGCTGATGATGACGCCGGAGCCCTGCGACGTAGCAAGCGACTCCTGCCCGAAAATATTATAGCCGGACACTTTAGCGTCTATGGCAACCATGGACGGCAGCATCTTCTCCACAAGCTGCGAGAGGCTTACTTCAGAGAGAAGCTTTGCCGTAGTTTCTTCCGTCAGCGCGAGAAGCGTGTGCTCATCAAGAGAGTAGTTGTCTTCGTTGTTTACGGAGTCCTCAGGCGCTGTGCTTGGCTGCAAAGCCTGTTCCTGCTTTTTTTTCGAAGGATCAAACGCCTGCTGTTTGGACGCGGAATCTAGGTCCAGGACGAGAACCAGCGTGAGAAAAACGCCGGCGGAAATTAATATAAACAGAAAGCCTAAAAATGCTTTTTTAAGCAGTTTCATCGGTTCTTCCTCCTGTTTTTCTAGGGTATGCAGGTAGTCTAGCACGGCATTGTGTCTGAATTGTGACAAAAGGGTTAATAATTTTATCGTTGAATTCACGCGGAAAATCATGTATGATATCGGTTGTGAGATAACTGTGGAGGTTACCATGAACCACGATAATCAAAAATCAATCGGCACCATCCGGATTCTAGCGGATGCGTTTCTGATTGTCATCGCATATATTCTGGCGTACACGGTGCGATTCGGCGTACTTCAGCACCTCGCTATTTTCGAACTGAGCGAAAACGCGGAATTTTATTCCATGGCTGCGTATGCAAGATACTTAGTTGCCGTCGTTCCCGGATATATGTTTATCTACTCCAAATGTGGTCTGTACCAGTTGGAAAGAAGAAGACGAATCGAAGTTTGGAATTTGGTGAAAGCAAACATTATTGGTTTGCTCTATTTTGCGTTCGTCCTGTTTTACATGAAGGAGCTGGATATTTCCCGGCATTTCTTCTCGGTGTTTTTCGTATTTAACATCGGACTTGGACTTGCTTTTCGCCACCTGTTTCATTACCTGCTGCAAACGCTGCGCTCCAGAGGCATTAATTTAAAACACGTTGTTATGGTTGGCTACAGCGGCGCGGCCAGAGGTTATATTGACCGAATTAAGGCAAATCCGCAGTGGGGGTACTATATCCACGGAATTATTGACGACGAAAAGGAGAAAGGCTTTGCCTATAACGGCATCCCCATCCTTGGAAACATTGGCGAATTAGAGGAAATTCTCCGGCAAAACCGCTTTGAAGAAATTATTATATCCTTGCGGATTAACGATTATTACAAACTGCGTCGGGTAGTTGCGATTTGCGAAAAATCCGGGACACATACAAAATTTATTCCCGATTATAACCACATTATCCCGACAATTCCGGTTATTGAAGATTTCCTTGGGCTTCCGATGATCAACATCCGAAACGTTCCTTTGGCGACGTTTGGAAACCGTGCGGTCAAGCGATTGTTCGATTTGGTTGGCGCCATTTTGGCGCTCATCGTATTTTCCGTTCCCATGCTTTTGGTTGCCGCCGCAATTAAGCTTACGACCAAAGGCAAGATTATTTACTGCCAGGAGCGGGTAGGACTGCACAACAAACCTTTTAAGATGTACAAGTTCTGCTCCATGGAGGAAGCAAAGGCGGGAGAAGACGAAAACGAGTGGTCGAACCAGAACAACCAGCGCGTGACAAAAGTAGGAAAATTTATCCGCCACACAAGTCTAGACGAACTGCCGCAGATTTTTAACGTTATTAAAGGCGATATGAGCCTAGTTGGCCCTCGGCCGGAGCGGCCTTTCTTCGTAGAGAAATTCCGGGAGGAAATTCCGCGCTACATGATCAAGCATCAGGTTCGTCCGGGCATTACCGGCTGGGCGCAGGTGCATGGTCTGCGGGGAGATACGTCGGTAAGCAAGCGTATCGAGTACGATTTGTATTATATCGAAAACTGGACGGTTATCTTAGATATTAAGATCCTTTGGATGACAATTTTTACCGGCTTTGTAAATAAAAATGCCTATTAGGAGATGAAGTTTCGAATGCAGAACGAAAACGACGATAAAGAGAAAAAAGAAGGGTACGAAAATTGCTGCGCAATGTGCCGCAGAACGGAGAGCGCGGTCGGAAAGCTTATGAAGCTCCCGCAGAATATTTATCTGTGCGAAGACTGTCTGCAGCGTTCCTTTGATATGGTATCCGCGACCATCAAACCGGAGGACATGGAGAAATTTCCCGGGAATATCCGTTTTGTTTTGCCGGGCGACGGGCTGATGCAAAACCAGCCGCAAATCAAACCGAAAAAGAAAGAAGCGCCAAAGACGTCTCCTGAGACGGAACCGAAGATGGATATTTCCAAACTTCCTGCTCCGCACGAAATCAAGGCGCGTCTTGACGAATACGTCGTTGGTCAGGAGAATGCAAAAAAAGTAATTAGCGTTGCCGTTTATAACCACTATAAGCGCGTTAAAAATCAAAATCTGCCGCAGTATCAGGACGACGTTGTCATCGAGAAGTCCAACATGCTGATGATTGGGCCTACCGGCTGCGGAAAAACATATTTGGTGCAGACACTTGCACGGCTTTTGCACGTGCCGTTAGCGATTACGGATGCGACCTCCTTGACGGAGGCAGGATACATCGGAGACGACGTAGAAAGCGTGCTCTCTAAGCTTTTACAAAACGCAGACAACGACGTGGAACGTGCGGAGCATGGCATTGTCTTTATTGATGAGATTGATAAAATCGCCAAAAAGAAAAATACGAACAGCCGCGACGTAAGCGGAGAGAGCGTGCAGCAAGGGCTTTTGAAGCTGCTTGAAGGAGCGGACGTGGAAGTGCCGGTAGGAGCCAGCAGCAAAAACGCAATGGTTCCTATGACAACCGTAAACACGAAAAATATTCTGTTTATTTGCGGAGGCGCGTTTCCGGATTTGGACGATATTATTAAGCAGCGCCTGACAAAATCGTCCACGATGGGCTTTAATTCCGAATTAAAGGATGTTTACGACAAAGATCCGGATATTCTTTCCAAAGTGACGGTGGAAGATCTTAGAGAGTACGGGATGATTCCGGAATTCCTTGGCCGCCTGCCGGTTATTTTTTCCTTACAGGGGCTGACAAAAGAAAGCCTGATGCGTATTTTGGTTGAGCCTAAAAACGCGATTACCCGCCAATACGAAAAGCTGCTGGCAATGGACGAGGTGCGGCTGTTTTTTGAAAAAGAGGCGATTGAGAAAATTGCGGAAAAGGCTTTGAAAAAGACGACAGGCGCCAGAGCGCTCCGCTCTATTCTTGAAGAATTCATGCTAGATATCATGTACGAGATACCAAAGGACAGTTCCATTGGAACCGTAACGATTACTGCCGACTATATCGACGGCAAAGGTGCGCCGCTGATTGAACTTAGAAACCGCTAACGAACGAATTTACGGGGAGGATGCAGTTATGTATTGTAAAGAATGCGGTAAGTTGCTGGAAGAAGACGCTCGGTTTTGTTCTCAGTGCGGATGCCGGGTAGCAGCAGCGGTTACGCAGGAACAGGAGCGAAACGTACCGGAATTTGAAGCGGTCTGGGAAATGCCGCAGGGCGACGGCAAAGAGGCGGAGGACCAAGAACAAGCAGGAGAAAAACCGGAAGAAGGCAAAAAGAAAAAGCGGATTTTGCCGCGCATAATCCTTGGTCTCGTCATTTTTATTATCCTTGCCGTCATTGGATTGTTCGTATACTTTTCGTTTATCGATCAGCAAAGCGACAAGGGGATTTTTGAAATTTTTGACTTAACAGACGGCGGGAAAACGAAGCTTAAAGAGGAGCAGGAAGAAGCCTTTCTTGCGCTGCTTCACAACTGGGATATGGCTTGTTTTTATAAGTCGTCGCAGTATTTTAGCGAAGCTTTTCCGTCCTATGCACACTCTTACATAATCGATGCTTACGATGCACAAAGTATAGAACATTTCCTCTCGTGGATGAATTACAGCAGCTACGAGAAGTGCGGCGAAGACGCTGAGGCGGAGGATGCGTACGAAGTCCGGCAGAAGATAAAAGATTTGGACGACTTAGAAGAAAATATTCGCAGACAGACCGGAGAGAACTTGCAAATTGACGAGGCGTATCTGGTTTATTGCACGACGACTGTGGAGGGCAGCAAAGATAAGATTTTTCTCTCGGATTACTATCTGTTTTACGAAACGAATGGAGAGTGGAGTATGATTCTCGTTAGGGATCCGGAGGATTTCGGATTATAAAAAGCAAAAAAGGGGGAACCGTTATGGCAGATTCGATTATTCAGCTTTACGAGGATTACAAAAAGCGATTGATGGATGTGGATTCCATGGAGCACGATTTGCTTAACATGGACAACAAGACAGCGTGGATTGAGCGGTTTCGCAAGAAGTCCGAAATTATCCGCGAGCATTACCGCGTGACGGAAGAGGAACTGGGAAAGTTTATTCGTCCGATTTTAGACGGAACAGACGAAATGGACATCGAAAAAGCCGGACAGTTTTATTTGGGAGCGTTCGATTACTTTATGAACGTTATGTCCGACCAGATGTTAGAGAGTCAGATTTTTGTTAAGCTCTGGGACTTTTTCCACCAGCAGGGAAACGAATATTACGAGCGCGCCTGCCGTTCCGCATTTTCCGACAGCCCGTTTCTTAACTTTGAAGGCGAATTGCAGGAGCTTGGAAAAGAGCAGGCGGACTGGGTTTCCGGTTATGTCGGACAAATTGCGCATTTGCGCGAGCTGCATCAGCAGGACGGTCAGTTTGACCACGATATTATGCTGATTATTAAAACCGTGGAGCGCGAATACGAAATGGAGGGCGAGAAGTTCGAGCCCAACATGAATCGCCTGTTTAGCTGCTTTAACAAAATGCTCCGGATTCGGAAGGATAAAGCTTCTTTTTCCGAAGAAACTTGGAACACGCTTGTGCAAATGCTTGGACGGATGGGAAAGGATGTTTTGTTCCGCGCCGCCTTGCTTTGGGAACAGCTAGACGAAGCAAAAAAGCAGGAAATCGGCCCGGCGTTTCCGCTGGCGTTTTTAGAAGAGCTTACAAAGCCGATGGAAGAGCGAAACTTGCAATCTTACGTCGGATATGCCGTTTATGCTTACCGGACGCAGCAGCTTACGGCGGAGGAAGCGTTTTTGTTGGCGAGAGGATACTGGAAGAGCGTGAAAAAACGGCTCGATTTTACGAAACCGGAGTGGCGTCAGCAAACGGAAGACTCGCTTTTGTATCTGTTTCGGTACGTAGCGCCGTTCCTTTTGCAGATTATTTCGGAATTTTCGTGCGCCGATGCAAAGAAGCAGCAATATAAGGCGGAGCTTCTTTACGAAATTCGAACGTACATAGAGACGATTCCGCAGGAGTGCGCTTGCAAAGAGTATTTGGATCAGACGCTGTACCATATTTTGTACGACCTGATTCCTTATATTGACAACGAGAGCATGGCGCTTGAGCTCATTGATACGATGACGATCAACCGGCAGCTCGCAACCTTGATTCATACCGTTATGACCGCCCGGCTGTGCGAGATTGTGCTAGAGCCTATGATTCATAAGCATCCGGAGCTGTTTTGCGAAGTGCTTGGCGTTACGGATGCGCAGGAAGTCATAAAGCGAAAAGAAGAAGTGCATCACATGCTTTATTACGCGGCAAGAGTGCACGATATCGGGAAAATCCTGATTGCGAACATTGTCAACACACAGATTCGCCAATTGACGGACATGGAGTATTCGTACATCCGTTTGCACTCAAAGTGGAGCTATGAAATTCTTGGACGAAACGAAAAGCTTTCCGCATACGCGGAAATTGCTCTGGGACATCACAAAAGCTTTGACGGCAAGTACGGTTATCCGGCATTTTTCGACAATACGAAGTCGCGCTACCGGATTTTAATCGATATTTTGACGCTTTGCGATTGTTTGGACGCGGGAACTGATAAGCTGGGACGCAATTACGTTCCGGGAAAAGGCTTTGAGGAAATGCTTGCGGAATTTGAGAGCGAAAAGGGAAAACGGTACCGGCCGGAACTAGTAGAGCTTTTGCAAACGGACAAACAGCTTGCAAAGGAGCTTACGGAAGTCACCGGCGAGGCGGCAAGAACCGAGCTGTATTACAAAATCTACCGTCAGTACCGCTAGAAGTAATTTACAAAGAAAAGAGGAAAAAACGTGGGAAGAAAAAAAGGAACGTATGCTTCTTCCAACAGGGAACTGTTTCTGATTCTTGGGATTGTTGCCGGTTTTGCATTGCTTGCCGTTTTGATTCTGCTGCTTGGGCACGCAATCCGAGACAAACGCAGCAGCGAAGGGACGCAGACAGACAAAACAGAGGAGTTAGAGTCTCTTGGCTGGCATGATTTTTCTGCGCATTTTTGCAAGGGACTAAATGCGGACGGAACGGTATCGGACGTTGTCGTATCCGAGCTTGTAGAGCTATGCGACTACAGCGGGCTGGAAGTTCCGGAAGGAGAAGACGAAGAGACGTGGCTTACGCAATATCTTTTGGACAACTGCAAGGTGACTGACCTAGAAGGTTTGCGCCAAGCCATTGAAGAGCGTCTTCGGTTTTACGCAGAGTACATGTATGAGTACAACGAGGAAAACTATTACGCGTACTTTGAAGAGTACCAGTTTAAAGACATGTACGAGGCGTACGGAACAACCGAGCGGGAGTACGAAGAGTACGTAGCGCAAGCCTCGTTAGAGGAAATGCGAAGTTACTTGATTTTTCAGGCAATTTACGAAAAAGAAGGCTTGCAAATCACCGATGCGCATCGACTGCGCTGGGTGGAAAAAAATAATTTTTCAGAAGAGGATCTGGAAGGAATTCTCTATCAGCATGGAGAAGCTTACGTAAACCGTATGGCAATGAAGCAGGCTGTGCTTGAGTTTCTGACCGGCAAATAAAAAAGAAAGGGGAAAGTTATGGGCAGAGGAGGAAGAGGCGGCGGCGGAGGCGGTCGTTCCAGTGGAAGAAGCGGCGGAGGTTTCCGCAGCAGCGGGCGCTCGTCTCGCAGCGGAAGAAGCGGCGGCGGTCGCCAAGGAGGTTTTAGCGGCGGCTTTGGGGGCGGCTTTGGCGGAGGTTTTTGGGGTCCTAGACCACCAAGAGGACCAAGAGTCGTTCACCATTTTCATCACGGTTCAAGAAGAAATGTTGTTTATACGTCCGGCGGCGCAGGAAGTCCGGCCGGCTGCGGTACGGCAATCGGCATTTTCGTTTTAATTTTTGCGATTCTCTTTTTTTGTTCGATCATTGGCATTTTTATGAGCCGGGAGTCCAATCTCGTATCTGGAGAGGTCGTAGAGCAATATGCGATTGACGTCTGCGCAGATGAGTTTGGCGAAAACGACTACGGCGCGGTTTTTGTAATTGCTGTTGGCGATTCTCCTAGCGACGAGTATTATTCCTGCGCATACCGTACGAACGTAGCGGACATTATGGACGAATACGTGGATTATTTCTACGACGCGTACGACGAGTATTATCAGGACGACGTAGGAAAGCAGGTTGGTCTTGCGCTTTTAAAAACGGCGGAACGCGTGGAAGACGATGACGTAACGCCTTATCGCGGACAGAGCTTTCGAAGCTCTTCTTACCGAGATGAGCTGGATTACTTTACGACAGTCACAACGTTAAAAGATGGAATGGAAGCGTTTTATGACGCGACCGGCATTCAGATGTACATCCTTACTACGGAATACGACAGCTTCTCGGACGATTATACCAGCTCGACAGCGTCAAACGTTTTGTCAAAAATCATCAAAGTAGTGATCATCTGCGTAACGGTAGTTGTTCTTGCTGTTATCGCTGTTAAATTCTGGAAAGCGAAAAAGAAACAAAAAAATATTGAGGCGGAGAACACGGCAAAAATTTTAAATACGCCGCTGGAATCCTTCGGAGATATTGAACTGGAGAATCTGCAAAAGAAATACGATTCCGCAGACGACTCCAAAAATGAGTAAAAATTAAGAGAAAATAAAAAAAGACATGGTTTAGAGAGTTTCTGCCATGTCTTTTTTTTACTGCGTCTGATATAATTTAACAAGATTTTTAAAAAGAAAGATGGGGTATTAAGAATGAGAAAATGGCTTTTGTTCTTGGGTGTTGTTAGCATGTGCCTGTTTGGCTGTGGCAAAGAAGAAGCGCCGACTGCTTCTTCGGAGACGGACAAGGGAGCTGAGACATCGCCGTCTTGTACGCCGACCGAGGAAGCAAAAGCGCCTTCGCCTTCGCCGGCACCGACTACGCAGCCTTCACCTACGCCGACCGAAGCGCCGGAGGAAGGACTTTCCTTTGCGGACAGCATCCCTTATGAAGCAATCAAAAAAGGCAACGAGCAGACGGGGACCATTGAAAAGATTACGTACGAAACGAAGGATTACTTTGGGGACGAATCGACGATTCAAAAGGACGCGTACGTATATCTGCCTTATGGTTATAACACCGACACGAAGTACAACGTATTGTACCTGATGCACGGAATTGGCGGAAACGAAAAGGAATGGGGGATGTACAACGACCAGTCCCGCGTGAAGCTGATTATGGACAACTTGATTGCAAACGGAACGATTGAACCGTTTATTATCGTAACGCCAAACGGCCGTTCCAGCAAGGAATTTGCCAACACAAGCTCGGATTACAACGCATTTTACGTTTTCGGGAAAGAGCTGCGAAACGACCTGATTCCTTACATCGAAAGGAACTACTCGACTTGGGCAGACGCTACCGAAGGCGCGTACGACATGCAGGCGACAAGAGAACACCGGGCGATGGCCGGTTTGTCTATGGGCGGTATGCAGACAATCAATATCGGCATGTGTGAATGCTTAGACCTCTTCGGATGGTTTGGCGCATTTTCTGCAGCTCCAACCAGTTATGCGGCGAGCAAAATCAGTACGGAACTAGAAAAGTTCCCGGACTACGATATCAAGTATTTTTACGCAGTTTGTGGAACGGAGGACAGTATTGCGTTTGCAAGCGCCAAAGGAGCGGTCAATGGCTTAACAACTTACAGCGACCGGTTTGACGATTCCAATTTCTATTGGCAGACGCTTCCGGGCGCGCATGATTTCAACATCTGGTATCTTGGCTTCTATAATTTCTCCCGTGTTGTCTTTTCCGAGTAAACCGGAAAAGGAATAAGCGGACGGTGAATTCTAACTGAATTTGCCGCCGCTTTTTTTATAAAATTGTCTTTTTTTCTCTTTTCAATTGCCCGGAAATGTGCTAAAATGGCTCAAATATGATAAGAGGTGGAAATTCACTTTTTTCTGAGGCACAAGGAGGAACAGTGCAATGGACGAGCTTACAAAATCTTCCGACGTTATGCCGGAGGAGGCGGTTTCGAAAAACTTTATTGAACAGATAATCGATAAGGACTTAGAAGAAGGAAAGTATAAAAGTGTTATCACGCGGTTTCCGCCGGAACCGAACGGATATCTGCATATTGGACACGCCAAATCTATATTATTGAATTACGGTCTTGCAAAAAAGTATAACGGCCAGTTTAATCTGCGCTTTGACGATACAAACCCGACAAAAGAAAAAACCGAGTTTGTGGAATCCATCGCGGAGGATGTCCGCTGGTTGGGTGCCGACTTTGAAGACCGTATATTTTTTGCTTCCAACTACTTTCGGCAGATGTACGAAGCAGCCGTTTTCCTGATTAAGAAAGGGAAAGCGTTTGTTTGCGACTTGTCTGCGGAAGAAATCCGCGAATACCGCGGAACGCTTACCGAGCCGGGAAAAAACAGTCCGTACCGGGAGCGAAGCGTTGAGGAAAACCTGGCGCTGTTTGAAAAAATGAAAAACGGAGAATTTGCGGACGGTGCTTGTGTGCTGCGGGCGAAAATTGACATGAGCTCGCCAAATATTAACATGCGCGACCCGGTTATTTACCGTGTGGCGCACATGACGCACCACAACACCAAAGACGCATGGTGCATTTACCCGATGTACGACTTTGCGCATCCCATCGAAGATGCGATTGAAGGCGTCAGCCACTCTATTTGTACGCTGGAGTTTGAAGACCATCGGCCGCTGTACGACTGGGTTGTGCGCGAGCTAGAGTACCCGCAGCCGCCAAGGCAGATTGAATTCGCAAAAATGTATCTGACAAACGTCGTTACAGGAAAACGGTATATCAAAAAGCTCGTGGAAGAAGGCGTTGTAGACGGTTGGGACGACCCGCGCCTTGTTACGATTGCCGCACTGCGAAGAAGAGGCTTTACACCGGAGTCTTTGAAGCTTTTTATGGAGCTGTGCGGAGTTTCCAAGAGCAACAGCTCGGTTGATTATGCGATGCTAGAGTATTGCATTCGCGAAGACTTAAAGTGCAAGCGTTCCCGCCTGATGGTGGTTTTGCGGCCGCTCCGTCTGGTAATTGACAATTATCCGGAAGGACAAAGCGAGATGGTGGAAGTCCTGAATAATCCGGAAGTTCCGGAAATGGGAAGTCGTCAGGTTGCTTTTGGCAGAGAACTCTACATCGAACAGGAAGACTTTATGGTTGAACCGCCGAAAAAGTATTTCCGGCTTTTCCCGGGGAATGAAGTCCGCCTTATGAACGCGTACTACGTAACTTGTACCGGCTACGAGACAGACGATGAAGGGAACGTGACCGCAGTACATGCAACGTATGATCCGGAGACAAAATGCGGCTCTGGCTTTAACGCGCGCAAAGTTAAGGGAACGATTCACTGGGTAAATGCAGAGGATGCGGTTTCGATTACGGCAAGGCTGTATGAAAACCTGATTGACGAAGAAAAGGGCGTATACAACGAAGACGGAACGATGAACATTAACCCGAATTCGGTTACGGTTGTAAAGGGCGTTGCGGAACCGGCGATTGCTTCGGCAAAGCCTTACGACAGCTTCCAGTTTTTGCGCAACGGCTACTTCTGCGTTGACTACAAAGATACGACCCCGGAGCACTTGGTTTTTAACCGCATTGCATCGCAAAAAAGCGGCTACAAACCCGCTTAGGAACGAGGTTTTACGTGAAAGAAGTATTATATACGATACCGGTAAACGAAGCGTTTGACGCAGACTGCGAGTGCCCGATTTGCCGTATGTACAACGAACTTCAGGATAACGCGGTAGATTTTGTTATGGGCGCAAGCTACATGGAAGACGACGTCCGGATGGAAACGGACCGAATCGGCTTTTGTGAAAAGCATCTTCCGCTCCTGTACAAAAATCAGAACCGCCTTGGGCTTGGCTTGATGCTTTTGACGTATATGGATTACCAGCAAAAGCAGTTGCAGCAGCTTGCGAATGCCCGGCCAAAAAGCGCAGGATTTTTTCGAAAATCCGAAGGCGGCGACGCGCTTTTTGATTATATCGGCAAACAGCAGACGTCTTGCTACGTATGCAAACGCATGGAGCGATCTTACGAGCGCTACCTTGTAACTGTTTTTTATCTCTACGAAAACGACGAAGCGTTCCGTCGGAAATTTGCCGCCTGCAAAGGGTTTTGCATGAAGCATTACGCAGAACTCCACCGCTTAGCAGGCAAGCATCTAAGCGGAGCGAAACAAGAAGAGTTCCTGCGGGTACTTACGGAGCGGATGCTTGAAAACTTTAAGCGCGTGCGCGACGATTTGGAATGGTTTACCGACAAATTCGATTACCGCAACGCAGACGCGCCGTGGAAAAATTCAAAAGACGCCTTGATTCGTGCAATACAAAAGACCAACAGCCTGTTTGTGGAGGAAGGCAAGAAAAAATAGTTGGTCCGGAAGTTCCGGAAGGAAAGCGAGGCAAAATGGCAAAGCAAATCAGTTACGGAGCAGACGCGCGGACGCTTTTAGAACGCGGCGTTAACAAACTGGCAGATACCGTGAAGGTGACGCTAGGTCCAAAGGGAAGAAACGTCGTCCTTGGAAAATCGTTTGGCGCTCCGCTGATTACGAACGACGGCGTAACCATTGCAAAAGAAATCGCACTGGAAGATCCTACGGAAAATATGGGAGCGCAGCTCATACGTGAAGCCGCTACCAAAACAAACGACGTAGCGGGCGACGGGACGACTACCGCAACGGTTCTGGCGCAGGCCATGATTCGCGAAGGAATGAAAAATTTAGCGGCGGGAGCGAACCCGATTGTGCTTCGAAAAGGAATGAAACGGGCGCTTGCGTGCGCCGTAAAAGAGCTTCGAAACATGAGCGCTCCAATCAGCAGCAGGGAACAGATTGCAAAAGTCGCGTCCATTAGCGCGGGCGACCCGGAAGTCGGAGAGCTTGTCGCAGAAGCGATGCAGCGCGCCGGCGCAGACGGCGTAATCACCATCGAAGAGTCAAAAACTATGCATACCGAGCTGGAAATAGTAGAAGGCATGCAATTTGACAGAGGTTACTTAAGCGCTTATATGGCGACAGATACGGAAAAGATGGAAGCGGTGCTGGAAAGACCGTACCTTCTTTTGACGGATAAAAAAATTACGTCGATACAGGAAATTCTCCCTTTGCTGGAACAGATTCACCAAAGCGGCGAGCGCCTGCTGATTATAGCGGACGACGTAGAAGGCGAAGCGCTCTCTACGCTTGTTGTCAACAAGCTGCGCGGAACGTTTTTCGCCGCGGCCGTAAAAGCGCCCGGCTTTGGAGAACGCCGAAAGGAAATGCTAGAAGACATTGCCGTCTTAACAGGCGGCGTCGTTATTTCCGAGGAAGCGGGGCTTACGCTTCGAAGCGCTACGCTTTCCATGCTTGGACGGGCGGCAAGCGTTAGAGTAAGTAAGGAATCTACCGTCATTGTAGATGGCGCCGGAGAGAAAGTAAAAATTGCCGAGCGCACCCGAAAACTGCGCAAACAGGCGGAAGAAGCGCCAAGCGATTTTGACCGGGATCAAATTATGGGACGGATGGCAAAGCTTTCCGGAGGCGTCGCGGTGATTCGCGTGGGCGCGGCGACAGAGCCGGAAATGAAGGAAGCGAAGCTGCGCATGGAAGATGCGCTTGCGGCGACGAGAGCGGCAGTAGAAGAGGGCGTTATTGCCGGAGGAGGCTCCGCTTATATTCACGCTGCAAAGGCTGTATCTGCGCTTGTAAATCGCCTTTCGGGAGACGAAAGAACTGGTGCTGCGCTTGTAAATCAGGCGCTTGTGGCTCCGCTTTTGTGCATTGCCGGAAATGCCGGCATGGAGGGTACAGTAATTGTAAATCGTGTGCGGGAGATGGAGCCCGGCTGGGGCTTTGACGTTCTTACGGAGCAATACGTGGATATGGCGGCGGAAGGCATTCTTGACCCCGTGAAAGTAACGCGAAGCGCGCTGCAAAATGCCACAAGCGTCGCCTCGACTTTGCTGACAACGGAGGCGGCAGTTGGAATTATTTCGGAAGACATTCCGCCGATGCCGCAACATGCGGGGATGAATTTGTAAAACAAAAGAGCTGCGTCCGGACGCCTCCGGGAGAAATTTCCGAGGACGTCCGGGCTTAATAACAGGAGGAACGATATGAATTTGGATGGCTGTTATTGCGAATGTGTTGTAAAACGGCGAGGAACTATGAGCGGCGCCTTTTGCAAGGCAGGACTTTTGGCTGCAACGACAATTCTGGCGCTCATTGGGTTCGCGATAAGTTGGGTATTCTTGTTTGCGTTTGCCGCAGGCTATGTGACGTTTTGGCTCTGGCCCCGCTTTCACGTAACATACGAATATGTTTTTTGCGACGGGCAGCTGGATTTTGATAAAATCCTTGGAGGAGAAGCGCGGAAACATATTTACCGGATTGATTTGGATCACGTAGAGATTCTTGCGCCGGATAACTCCCACTCGCTGGATTCTTTTAAGTACCGGAATCTGCCGACAAGAGATTACACATCCTTGATTGCGGATGAGACGCACAAAGTGTATGTCATCATCCATAATACCGAAAAGGGACAGGAAATGATTCGTTTTGAGCCAAACGAAAAAATGCTTGCCCTGATGAAATCCAAGGCTCCGAGAAAAATTGTGGAGTTCTAACTGCTTTGCGAAAAAATAATAACATACAGGAGGAATCAATATGGCTACTATTATTGGAGACGGAATTACTTTCGACGACGTGCTTCTGGTGCCTTCCTATTCGGAAGTTATTCCCAATCAGGTGGATTTAGCGACCAGACTGACAAAAACGATCAAATTGAACATTCCGCTTATGAGTGCGGGAATGGATACCGTTACCGAGCATCGCATGGCGATTGCGATGGCAAGACAGGGCGGCATCGGCGTGATTCATAAAAACATGTCGATTGAGGCGCAGGCGGAAGAAGTGGACAAGGTAAAGCGTTCGGAAAACGGCGTTATTACCGACCCGTTCTCGCTTTCTCCGAACCATACGCTGCACGACGCCGACGAATTGATGGGCAAGTACCGCATCAGCGGCGTTCCGATTACGGAAGGCAGAAAGCTGGTAGGTATTATTACGAACCGCGATTTGAAATTCGAAACGGATTTTTCCAAGAAAATCAGCGAGTCCATGACCGGCGAAGGGCTGATTACCGCGCAGGAAGGCGTGACGCTTGAAGAAGCGAAGAAGATTTTGGCGGCGGCCAGAAAAGAGAAGCTTCCGATTGTGGACAAGGATGGCAACCTCAAAGGCTTAATTACTATCAAAGACATTGAAAAGGCAATTAAATATCCGCTTGCAGCGAAAGATTCGCAAGGAAGACTTCTTTGTGCGGCGGCGGTTGGTATTACGGCAAATGTTTTGGATCGTATTGAGGTGCTTGTAAAATCCAAAGTAGACGCCATTGTCATTGATACGGCACACGGACATTCCGCAAACGTGCTGAAAGTTATCCGCATGATTCGCGATTCGTTCCCAGATGTACAAATTATTGCCGGAAACGTTGCGACAAGCGAAGGCACGGAGGCGCTTATTCAGGCGGGCGTGGACTGTGTTAAGATTGGAATCGGCCCCGGCTCTATCTGTACGACGCGCGTGGTTGCCGGTATCGGCGTTCCGCAGATTACGGCAATTATGAACGCATACGAGGCAGCAAGAAAATACGATGTCCCGATTATTGCCGACGGCGGTATTAAGTACTCCGGCGACCTTACAAAGGCGCTGGCAGCCGGTGCGGACGTTTGTATGATGGGCTCTTTGTTTGCCGGCTGCGAGGAAAGTCCGGGATCTTACGAGTTGTTCCAAGGAAGAAAATACAAGGTATACCGCGGTATGGGCTCGATTGCCGCAATGGAAAACGGCAGCAAGGATCGCTATTTCCAGACAGACGCAAAGAAGCTTGTGCCGGAAGGCGTGGAAGGCCGCGTTGCCTACAAAGGACTTGTAGAGGATACGGTATTCCAGCTGCTTGGCGGACTTCGCTCCGGTATGGGGTATTGCGGAGCGCCGACCATTTCCCACCTGAAGGAACACGCGCGCTTTGTAAAAATAACGGCTGCGTCGCTTAAGGAAAGTCATCCGCACGATATCCATATTACGAAAGAAGCTCCGAATTACAGTCTTGACGACAACTAGGAGGGGAGCGAATGGCTGTTTTAACAAAAGAGCAGTGGCGGAGGCGGCGTATTCTGAAGAGAAAGCTGAAGAAAATCGGCATTCTGACAGGATTTGCGCTCATCGTAATTTTGCTTCTGCTTTTAATCATCAAAGTAATCTCCGGAATCGTTTCCTCCGGAAACGACGGACTTTTTGACGAGGCCGGAAATTATAAAATCAAGCAAGATTTGCTGACGGTCAGCGATTACTCCCGCCCGGGAATTGAGCTGGATAACGTAACAAATCTTGTGCTGCACTACACGGGCGTCCCGAATATGACGGCGGAAGAAAAGCGCGCGTACTACGAGTCGCTAAAGGACACAAGAGAAACGACGGAGAGCGTACATTTTCTGGTTGATTTGGATGGAACGATTTATCAGCTTATTCCGACAAAAGAAGTTGCCTGCGCATCCATGCGCTATAACGAATATGGGATATCTATTGAGTATTGTCACACCGGAGCGGACGGCTCAATGACTGCCGATACGTACCAAGCGCTGGTGTCCCTTGTAGCTATGCTCTGCGAGGAGTACGATCTGAAAACGGACGACGTGATTCGCCATTACGACATTACAAGCGTAAATTGTCCTGCCTTTTTTGTGCAGGACGAAGCGAACTGGGAGCAGTTCCGCGAAGATGTTTCCCAAGCCAGAAAGGGAAAGGAAATCAAAGTGACAAGCGCGCCGGTGGCACAGCCCACAAGCACGCCCGCGCCTACGGCCGAGCCGAGTGCGACGCCAAGCACGGAGCCAAGCGTAACGCCGGCAGAGTAGATGCGCGAGAAGTATATAAAAGGCAAAAAAGCAGCCCCTGAATGTAGAGGAATACATTCAGGGGGCTGCTTTTTTGCCTATTCAATTGTCCCAGAGATTTGCTTTTTTTGCCCGTCCTTGCCTCAGCGGGGTTTGCTTTTTGTCCATCCATTGTCGCAGGGAGATGCTTTTTTGCCCATCCATTGCCTCAGCGGGGGTTTGCTTTTTTGCCCATCCATTGCCTCAGCGGGGTTTGCTTTTTTTGCCCATCCATTGTCTTATGGTGTCCAGTTTTAGTTTACCACTTCACCCGAGGCAGTAAGAAAAAGCCCCTGCCGCAGTAGGGGTAAAAACCTGTCGCAGTAAGCGCAAGGCAAAAGCCCCGCCACCACAGTAGTCGCAAAGCAAAAGCCCTCCCCTGCAGTAGTAGGCAAAAGCCCCCGCCGCAGCAAGGCAAAAAAAGCAACCCCCTGAATGTATTCCTCTACATTCAGGGGTTGCTTTTTTGTCCATCCATTGCCTCAGCGGGTTTGCTTTTTGTCCATCCATTGTCGCAGGGAGATGCTTTTTTGCCCATCCATTGCCTCAGCGGGGTTTGCTTTTTTTGCCCATCCATTGTCTTATGGTGTCCAGTTTTAGTTTACCACTTCACCCGAGGCAGTAAGAAAAAGCCCCTGCCGCAGTAGGGGTAAAAACCTGTCGCAGTAAGCGCAAGGCAAAAGCCCCCCGCCGCAGCAAGGCAAAAAAAGCAATCCCTGAATGTATTCCTCTACATTCAGGGGTTGCTTTTTTGTCCATCCATTGCCTCAGCGGGTTTGCTTTTTGTCCATCCATTGTCGCAGGGAGATGCTTTTTTGCCCATCCATTGCCTCAGCGGGGTTTGCTTTTTTTGCCCATCCATTGTCTTATGGTGTCCAGTTTTAGTTTACCACTTCACCCGAGGCAGTAAGAAAAAGCCCTCTGCCGCAGTAGGCGCAAGGCAAAAAACCCCGCCGCCACAGTAGTCGCAAAGCAAAAGCCCTCCCCTGCAGTAGTAGGCAAAAGCCCCCGCCGCAGCAAGGCAAAAAAAGCAACCCCCTGAATGTATTCCTCTACATTCAGGGGTTGCTTTTTTGTCCGTCCATTGCCTCAGCGGGTTTGCTATTTTTGTCCATCCATTGCCTCAGCGGGTTTGCTATTTTTGTCCATCCCTGCCCAGCGGGGTTTGCCTTTTTTCCCCTACTCACTTCGCAGCGCTGCAACGGGATCCTTCTTAGCCGCAAGTTTCGCAGGAATCAGACCGCCAATAAGTGTCAAAAGAACGCTGATAATAATCAGAATAATGGCGGGGATTACCGGCAGCGCCGCTACGTTGGAGATGTCGGTCAGGCGCTTGATAACAATGTTAATCGGGATGTCAAGCAGCACTGTAACGCTAATTCCAAGCAGACCGGCGGCGAATCCAATAATCATTGTCTCTGCGTTAAAGACGCGACTTATGTCGCGCTTGGATGCGCCAATCGCACGCAAGATACCAATTTCTTTTGTCCGCTCCAAAACGGAGATATAGGTAATGATACCAATCATAATCGAGGATACGACAAGCGAAATTGCGACAAACGCAGTCAGAATATAAGTGATTGCGTTAATAATCGTGCTTACAGAGGACATCAGAAGCTCGATATAATCGGTATATTCGATTTGCGATTCCTCTTCGTGGGCTTCGTTGTAATCCTTGATCAATTGTACAATCTGATCTTTCGACTCAAAATCCTTTGGATAAATGCTGATGGAATAAGGAACCAGAAGGTCTGCATATCCAAGCTTTAGGATATTCATGTCGTAAGTGTTGTTCGTTTCTTCGGGCTTGTAGTAGGTATTAAAAAGCGCAAGCATTTCTTCGTCCGAAAGGTCTTCCTTGCCTGCGGCCGCCTGCATCATTTGCATAAGCTGCGCTTGTTCTTCCGCAGAAAGAGCTGCGATGTATGCCTGCATTTCCTCCATCGTAAGTCCAGAGTCGCCCGTTTCGAATGCAAGACCGGTAAATACGTCCGTTTCCGGCGCGGCAAGCTGTTGCTTTACAATTTCCCGATTTGCGGTTTCTTCGATAACGTATTCGGTAAGTTTGTGCGTATAGCCGATCGTTCCGTTTGCGGAAGCAGCCACTGCGTCTTCTCTTGGGCGGATAATGCCGACAACGTCAAGCAGCAAAGAGCGGTCGCGGTCGCTTAGCAATTCGCTCATATACGCCGTGTTTTTGCTCATATCTTCCCAGGTGTGCGTCAGCTCGTTGTAAGAGTAATAGTCGGCAGGAAGAACCAGCGTGTAGGAAAGATTCAGCAAGTCTTCGTAGGTATACTTTTCCTGCTTGCTCTCAAACGAAGCGCCGGGCACCATCATATTTTTAAAGAGCGTTTCCAGCTCTTCCTGGCTTTTTAGACCAAGCGCATAAAGCGCATAGTCGGTAATTTCGTTGTCTTCCGTAACAATTAAAACGACTTCGTTTGCGGCACTTGGCCATTTTCCGGCAACGATTTCGTATTGAGAATCAAGAAGCTCATCGTTGTCTAACAGCTCTGTCCAGACGTTTAATGCGTTCGTCCCTCCGGCCATGGAAGAGAGGGATGCAGCTTCACCGGCGGTTTCTTCGGACATGCCCATAGCTGTCCACATGCTTTGCAGCATTGTGCTCGGATTTACTTGAACAATCCCGTCTTTTGTGTCGCTTTTGTAGACGTTTAGGTTAATGTTGTAAGTGTATTTGATGTCGGTTGTAGCATCTTGCGCAATCTGGCTGCCGTCAAGAAATTCCTTAAAGGATTTCAGATCGTTAATTTTCACTTCGGAGAGCAGAGTGTTAAACATGTCCGTCATAATGTTGACAGAGTAGACGTTCTCCATGTCATGTTCCTGCTGCTCATCCGGCAACATGCCCATCATCGCGCCTAACAAGACGCTCATATCGATTGTCTGACTTTCAATCGTAATCGGGTACGTAGAGAGCGTCTCTTCCTGTACGCGGTCAATATAGTCTTGTACGCCGTTGCTTAAAGAGAGGATCAAAGCGATTCCGATAATGCCGATGCTTCCGGCAAAAGCAGTCAAAAACGTCCGTCCCTTTTTGGTCATCAGGTTGTTAAGCGAGAGCGAGAGCGCCGTGAAAAACGACATGGAAGTATGCTGTTTTTTTGCCTCTTTCTTGCTTAAGACAACTTCCGGCTCTGTAGGCGTCTCCGGCTGGTAAGGAAGGGTATCGTCCGTGATTTTGCCATCCAGCAGGCGAATAATTCGAGTAGAATACTGTTCGGCAAGATCCGGGTTATGCGTAACCATAATTACAAGCTTTTTCTTGGAAACTTCCCGCAAAAGCTCCATAATCTGGACGCTGTTTCCGGTATCTAGAGCGCCGGTCGGTTCGTCGGCAAGCAGAATGTCCGGATCGTTCACCAATGCTCTGGCAATGGCAACGCGCTGCATCTGGCCTCCGGACATTTGATTGGGTTTTTTGTAAAGTTGATCGCCAAGCCCTACGTTTTCCAGAGCTTCTATTGCGCGTTTTTTTCGTTCGGCTTTGGAAACGCCCGAAAGCGTAAGCGCAAGCTCTACGTTTCTAAGAACGGTTTGATGCGGGATCAGGTTATACGATTGGAAAACAAAACCGATCGAATGGTTCCGATACGCATCCCAGTCGTGCTGGTTAAATTGCTTTGTGGAGCGCTGATTAATGATCAGATCCCCGCTTGTGTACTGATCAAGGCCGCCAATAATGTTAAGAAGCGTTGTTTTTCCGCAGCCGGACGGGCCGAGAACAGATACGAACTCGTTCTCGCGAAAAGACAGCGTAACTCCCCGCAGCGCGTGAACGACGTCGTCGCCGACCGGGTAGTCTTTTGTAATGTCTTTTAGTTCAAGCATCTTCTTTTTGTTCCTCCGATGAGAAAAGTTGCATTCCTAGAGAATGTACGATTGCTCTGATTGTACCATCGAAGACGCAAAAATAAAAGCGGTTGCCGAAAAATTAATGAGATTTTAATTATTATTTACACGTGTCTGCGCTGCCGGCCGGCTTTTACAGATCAAAGCACAGATGTTTTCCGGACGGCTTTAACTGGCGCATCGTTACGCCAGCGGAGCGAAACATGCGTTTGGCGGCAATGTTCGGCTTTGTCTGGTCGTATTTGTCGCTTAAATAGACGATTTCGCTGATGCCTGCCTGAATCAGCGCTTTTGTACATTCGTTGCAGGGAAACAGCGTAGAATAACAGCGGGCATTTTTCATGTCTGTGCCGGAATAGTTTAACAAAGCGTTTAGCTCGGCGTGGCAGACAAAGTAATACTTTGTGTTCAGTTCGTCGCCCTCCCGTTCCCAAGGATATTCGTCGTCGGAGCAGCCGCGCGGCATGCCGTTGTAGCCGACCGAAAGAATTCGGTTATCCTGGCTGACAATACACGCTCCTACAGAGGTGTTTGGATCTTTGCTTCGCATAGCGGACATCATAGCGACGCCCATAAAATATTCGTCCCAAGTCAGATAATCGGTGCGTTTCATGGCTTGATGGCTCCCTTCTTTTGGCTTAATTCCTGCTTTATTTTATCAGTCTGGAAGATAATGTGCAACTGAAAGAAAATTGTTTCCATTTGTAAGAAATTATGTTATAATAGGTCTCGGTGTGGCGTCCTAGGCGACGCTGTGCCCGAAATCCATAAAACGGACAGAAGGAGGAGCGCATGGCTTCTTACACGCTAATGACCGACATGACCTGCGATTTAAGCAAAGAAATGCTGGAAGAATTGCAGGTATGCGCCGTGCCTATGGCTTTTCAGCTTGGCAGCAACGCGTATCAGCATTACCCGGACGAAAGGGAAATTACCTTAGAGGAATTTTACGTCCGGCTAAAGGCAGGGGAGGATGCGGTTACCTCTCAAATTAATCCGGCCACCTATATCGAATACTTCGAGCGGGAGTTAAAGGAGGGGAAAGATATTCTCTATCTCTGCTTCTCATCGGGACTAAGCGGAACTATTAACACCGCCGTGCTGATTGCGGGACAGATGAAGGAAAAGTATCCGCAAAGGCGTATTGCCGTTGTGGACACGCTTTGCGCTTCCGTTGGCGAGGGACTGCTTGTATATTTGGCCGGGAAAAAATATCTGGCTGGGGCGGATATGGACGAGCTGCTTGCATATGTGGAAGCCGTGAAGACGAGAATCTGCCACTGGTTTACGGTGGAGGATTTGCATCACTTGCGGCGGGGCGGACGGGTATCTTCCGTGGAAGCAATTGTCGGTTCCGCGCTTAAAATCAAGCCGATTCTTTCGGTAGACGCGCAGGGCAAGCTCGTTGTAGTTGCGAAGGAACGCGGGACTAAAAAAGCGCTTGGGTATCTTTTGAACCGCTTTGCGGCGGAAGGAGATGACCCGTGCACGGCAGTGGTTGGCATTGCGCACGCAAACGCGCCGGAATCTGCCGAGTATTTGTCCGAGCTGCTTAAAAAGCAGTACCCGGGGATTACGGTTTTTATTACCAAAATCGGACCGATTATCGGGGCGCACGTAGGAATGGGAATGTGCGCGCTCGTTTATCAAGGGAAAAACTATAACTTTTAAGGAGAAAAAAGGAATGTATTCATTTGAGGACGTTAAGGCATTTGACCCAGAACTTGCACAGAGCATCACGCTGGAGCTTGGAAGACAGCGCGAAAACATTGAACTGATTGCCTCGGAAAACCTTGTCAGCAAGGCAGTTATGGCGGCGATGGGCAGCCCGCTTACAAACAAGTACGCCGAAGGATATCCGGCAAAGAGGTATTACGGCGGCTGCGAATTTGTAGATATCGCGGAAAATCTTGCGATTGCCCGCGCAAAAGAGCTGTTTGGCTGCGAATATGTTAACGTACAGCCACATTCCGGAGCACAGGCGAATATGGCGGTACAGTTTGCGCTTTTAAAACCCGGCGATACGGTTATGGGAATGAACTTAGCGCACGGCGGCCATCTGACACACGGAAGCCCGGTTAACTTCTCCGGAACTTACTTTAACATTGTGCCTTACGGTGTTAACGACGACGGATACATCGACTATGAGGAAGTAGAGCGCATTGCCAAGGAGTGCCGTCCGAAAATGATTATTGCGGGCGCCAGCGCATATGCGAGAAAAATTGACTTTAAGCGGTTCCGTGAAATTGCGGATACCGTCGGCGCGTATTTGATGGTCGATATGGCACATATCGCAGGCCTTGTTGCCGGCGGCATGCACGAAAGCCCGATTCCTTACGCACACGTTGTAACTACTACGACGCATAAAACGCTTCGCGGTCCAAGAGGCGGAATGATTCTTAGTTCGCAGGCGTTTGCAGACGAACATAAATTTAACAAGGCGGTATTTCCGGGAATTCAGGGTGGACCGCTGATGCATGTCATTGCGGCAAAAGCAGTTTGCTTTAAGGAAGCGCTTCAGCCTTCCTTCCGCGAATACGCAAAGAACGTTGTAGCGAATGCACAGTCGCTTGCAGACGGTCTTATGAAAAGAGGCTTTAAACTTGTTTCCGGCGGTACGGACAACCACTTGATGCTTGTGGATTTGCAAAACAAGGGCGTTACCGGAAAAGAGACGGAAAAACTTCTGGATTCCGTATATATCACCTGTAACAAAAATACCATTCCGAACGATCCGGCATCGGCGTTTGTTACAAGCGGTATCCGTTTAGGTACGGCTGCGGTTACGACGCGCGGAATGAAACAGGAGGATATGGACGTTATTGCGGAAGCAATTCACCTTGCTGTTTTGGACCCGCAGGCAAACCGGGAGAAGGCAGCGTCTCTTGTTAAGTCCTTAACGGACAGATACCCATTGTATGAAGATTAAGAATTTGTGAGGTAAGAATGAAGCGCGTACTTTCCTTTGGCTGCCTGGCGCTGAGCATTGTTTTTTTGCTGGCGGGATGCAGCCGGACGGCAATGGAGAACGACACCTATTTTATTGGCACGTGGGACGGACAAAACAATAACGTTTTGCAGCTGTGCGCAGACGGTACCTACGAGCTTGGGACACAGTCCAGCGGCGACAGGGGAACCTATAAGATAAAAGGAGAAACCATTACGTTTGTTTCGGACGTCGGAAACGAATACGAACACCGGCTGTTCTTAGAAAAGTACGTGCTTCGCACCGCGTACGACGGAGAAATTCCGCAAACGGACAAGTTTTCGGTAACTGTAAGAAACGAGGAGAGAAATGCCGGAGTCGTTATGGAATTTTCCGAAGACGGGACGGTAACGCGGCAGATTTACATTACGAATGTTTCCAATCAGCGGATCTCAGGAAAGTATACGCGTGAAGAAGAAAAAATCACCTGTGATTTTCAGATTTTCGGCGTTTTCTCGTTTATAGTGTGCGATGGCGTCCTATACGATGCCTACGAGTTGGATGCGGACTATGTTCCGCCGACGCAAGTGCCGTCGGCTACGCCTACGGCAACAGGAGGTGCGTAAATGGCAGAGAAATTATGCGTAATGTGCAACGAAAACAAAGCGGGCGGAGACGGGCTTTGCGTAAAGTGCCGTTTTAAGATCAATATGCAGCTTTCCGCGCCGCCGCAGGATGTGGAGCTGCTGCTTCCGGAAGGACGTTATTTCGGCCAGACGAGAAACGGAATTCCTCACGGAAAAGGCGAGCTTACTTACGAAGAAGCAGACACGCGTCTTAGCTATCAGGGCGATTTTAAAAACGGAATGCGCCACGGCACAGGCAAGCTCTCGTATAAAAACGGCGCGTATTACGACGGCGAGTGGAGCCAGGACCGCTTCGAGGGACACGGAGAGGAAATGCGGCTTGGCGGCACGAGTATCGACGGCGTTTATGAAGCTGGAAAGCTGGTTCGCGGGCACGTGTATTTTGGAGACGGCAGAGAGTATATTGGCGAGTGGCACGAGGATGCTCCAAACGGTGAAGGCAAAATGTTTTTCCGTGACGGACACGCGGAGGAAGGCTACTGGGTAGACGGCGTGTGCGCTTTCCTGGAAAAGCCGACAGAAGAACAGAATCAGGCGTTTCTTGCGCAAAGACAGGAGAATTTTCAGGAAGATACCCCTACGCAGGAAGAAGAAATTGCGCAGGAGGATATTCCCTCTTCGGAGCCGCAGAGTAAGATACAGGAAGAAATTTATCCCAGAGGCGAGCGGTATCTTGGTGAATTTTTAGACGGAAAACGGCATGGAAAAGGAATCATGACATATCCAAACGGGGACGTCTATGAAGGAGATTACCAATACGGAAAGCGCCACGGGCAGGGCGTTATGACGTACGCAAACGGAAACCGCTACGAAGGACAGTGGGAACACAGCAAAAAGTCCGGAATCGGCACTTTGTTCCTGCAAAACGGCGATCGCTACGAAGGTATGTTCGCAAACGGAGTTTTTTCGGGCGAAGGCACGTATTATTTTGCAAACGGAAATCAGTACACAGGTCTTTGGCGTGAAAACCGGCGAGAAGGAAGAGGCGTTTTGACTTTCTCAAACGGACAGCAGGAAGAGCAGCTTTGGGATGAAGGGAAAAAGGTTTCTTCGGCGCCGATTCGGCAGTTTCGCAGTTTTTTGTATAAAAGCGGGAATCGTTACGAAGGCGAAGTAAATGCATCCCTCCTGCCGGATGGCATTGGCGTATACACATACGCCAACGGCGCAGTTTACGAAGGCAGTTTTCAAGATGGGCGCAGAAACGGGATTGGCAGCTATACGTGGAGTTCCGGGGCTTCTTATGAGGGAGAATGGAAGGACGACAAAAGGCACGGCAAGGGCAGAATGGTATACGCAAATGGGAAGATTCACGAGGGAACGTTTGAAAACGATGAGTTTCTTGGATAATTTTGCTATTGCAAATCCGATATATCTGTGATAAATTACCCTACGTATGCACAAGAAATGGGAGGTACGTTCATGCATTTCATTGATTTGCATTGTCATTTGCTTCCTGGACTGGACGACGGAGCAAAAACGCTTTCGGATACGCAGGCGATGCTTCGGATGGCTTTTGGGGAAGGAATTCGGGAAATCATTGCAACGCCGCATTACTACCCGGGTGTGTATATGCCGGAGAGAGACGTTTACGATGCTGTTTATAAACAAGTAGTGTGTTGGCAGCAGGAGTATTTGCCGGAGATGAGGCTTTACCGGGGAAACGAAGTTTTTCTTGGGAGAGGAGACGTTACGGAAGCGATTTATCAAAAAAAAGTGCTTCCTATGGCGGATGGCAGATACCTCCTTGTGGAATTTCATCCAGATGTCTCTTTGGAGTCGATGAAAAAAGAATTGTACCGGGTTATTGGTGTAGGTATGTGGCCGATTCTAGCGCACGCAGAGCGTTATCGCTGTCTTCAGGGATGGCGCATAGATAGCGAAGTTAGCGAGCTGGCCTATTTTCAGGTAAACGCTGCGTCGCTTCTGGGAGTGTTTGGCAGGGAAGAGAAAAAAACGGCCGTTCGGCTCTTAAAAAAAGGTATGGTGCAGTTTGTCGCCACGGATGCGCACAGCACCGGGCGCAGAGCGCCCAGAATGCGGGAAGCCGCTCAGTGGATATACGAAACTTTTGGAGCCAAAATGCAGCAAAAGATGTTTTTTGAAAATCCGAGAAACGTAATTGCAGGGGAAAAAATATAACGAAACGATAGGGAGGCCACTACATGGAACAAGAGCAGTTAAACAGACAGGAAGACGAAATCGACCTTGGTGCCCTGTTTTATGCTCTGCTTGGGCGCATCTGGCTGATTATAATGCTTACACTGCTTGGCGGAGCTATTATGTTTGTTTACAGCAGCAACTTTGTAACGCCGCTGTATCAATCCACGGCATCTGTCTTTGTTCTTAACCGAACAAACGAAGAAAACATAACGAGTTCAGATATCACTACGAGTACGGCTCTTGCAAAAGACTTTGCGAACTTGGCAACCAGCCATTTGGTTGTTGAACACGTAATTTCGGATTTGAATTTGAGCGAGTCCTATACCTATTCGAAGCTTAGCAGCAATGTAAGCGTTTCCATAGACAACGATTCCCGAATGCTGCGCGTTATGGTTACGGATCCTGACCCGGAGATGGCGAAAAAGCTTGCAGACGCTTTCGTTGCGGTATTATCGGACGTTGTGGCAGAGCGCATTAATATGAATCTGGAAAAAATTGACGAAGGAACGCTGCCAACGGATCCTTCGAGTCCGAACATCACAAAAAGGACGATAATTGGCTGCCTTGTCGGCGCCCTGCTTGCCGTTGCGATTGTGACCATTCGGTTTTTGCTTGACGATACGATTAAAACGGACAAGGATGTTGAAAAGTACTTAAATCTGACTGTTCTTGCCGTAGTGCCGCAGGAAGACTGTGCAGAGTCTGACGAGAAGAAAAAGCGGAAAAAGGGAAGGGAGAGACGTTAAAATGCAGCGAGTTGAGTATATAAACAAAACGGAAATGTCGGACTTCTTCGCTGTGGAGGCGTTCAAAAACCTTAGAATGAATATTCAGCTGAGCGGAACAGGTATTCAGACGGTTTTGATTACGAGCACTGTTATGAGCGAAGGGAAATCGTCCTGTTCGTATCACTTGGCAAAGTCCTTTGCAGAGCTTGGAAAGCGCGTGCTTTTAGTGGACTGTGACCTGAGGAAAAGCTATCTTCCGAGAAAATTTTATTGCGAAAGCGAAGTATACGGTTTAAGTCATTTTCTGACAGGAATGCAAACGCTTGACCAATGCATATGTGAGACGGATACAAAAAATCTTCACATTATCTTTTCCGGGATGTTCCCGCCAAACCCCGCTGAATTACTAAGCTCAAAGGCGTTTGATGCTTTGATGGGAGCGCTTAAAAAGCACTACGATTATATTATCCTTGACACACCGCCTCTTGGCTCGGTAATTGACGCTGCGATTTTAGCGCAGCATAGCGACGGGGCCGTGATGATAGTTCGGCACTCTAAAGTGAAGGCACGCTTGGCGCAAAAGGGTGTTCGTCAGCTGGAGAGAACGGGCTGCAAAACACTTGGCGTCGTCTTAAACGGAGTTCCGAAAAATCATAAAGATAAGTACTACGGAGAATATTACGTTCACGAATGACGCAGCTAATTGGCTGCGTCCCTTTTATGTTCGCCCGCCCATGGCGGGCGAACATGAAAGACTAGCCGCATTTGGGCTAGTCTCCATGAGCAACTACTACGCCGAGAGGCGTGTCACTTGTTAAGTTGATTGAACCGCCGCTTGCGGAACCGCATGAGCGGTGGTGTGAGAGGTCGGAAATTCCTCAATTAGAGGAATTTCCTCCTACTCGATTTTCTTTGGCGCAGGCGCACGACGGAAGCTTTTTACATAGGATACAGAAGAGAAGAAAAGAGGGCTTGTTATGAACCGCTGTCTTTCTTTTTTAGTACAGTATCCCGAATACCTTGCGCTGGCGGAGAGTATTGCGCCTCCAAGCGATATTTTTCAAGTCGGCGACCAGCTTGCCGTCGTTGTTTACTGCGACGAGAATACTTACGAGCTTGCAGGAGAAAACCTGCCCTACAGTTCGGTACCTAAATGCTTAGGGCTTGCGGATATAGGGCACTTAAGTGAAATGGGGGTGCTGGCGGTGGAGAGCCTGCCCGGCTTTGACTTGTACGGGCAGGGAGTACTTCTCGGGATTGTAGATACGGGAATTGATTACAGACAGGAGATCTTCCAAAATCGTGACGGAAGTTCGCGGATTATCGGGATCTGGGATCAGACGGAGGAGGCACAAGGCGAAGAGGAGACGTTATCCGGCGTTCCCTTTGGCAGAGCGTATGAACAGGAAGAGCTAGAGGATGGGAGCGCAAAGACAGGCGACTCGATTGGGCACGGGACGTATTTGGCGTCGGTTGCGGCCGGTAATGCAAACGGAGCGTACCGCGGCGTGGCGCCGGAATGCAAAATCGCCGCTGTTCGCTTAAGGCAGGCGCCGGAAGATTTGAAGGCGTATTGGCGCATTGACACGGATGCGCCCTGCTACAGCGAAACGGACGTTCTTCTTGGGATTGCGTACCTTGTAAGGCTGGCGCAGCAAAAAAATCTGCCGCTTGTTCTTTTGCTTGCCCTGGAAACCAACAGCGGCCCGCATACAGGGGAGGGGCTTTTTCAGGCGTATTTGGATCGCTTAAGCCGCCAAAGAAGCACGGCAGTCGTTATTGCGGCCGGCAACGAGGCAAACGCGGCACACCACTACGAGAGCCGTATGCGGCAGGCAGGAGAATACAGCGAGGCAGAAGAAGTGCAGTTTACCGTTCGCGGCGCCTTAGGGCTAACGGCAGAGCTATGGGGAAACGTGGGAGATCTTTATTCCATTGATCTTCTTTCGCCGGGCGGCGGAAGGCTTGGACGCATTCCTCCGGTGAGCGAAGGAACGCTGACAAGAAGCTTTCTTTTAGAGGGCACAACCGTTACAGTTGGGTACCAGACGGTGGAGCGGCGAAGCGGAGAGGCAGTAATTTTATTAAAGTTTGAGGGACTGACGGACGGAATCTGGACGCTTTTTGTTTATCCGGAGCGGTTATTGTCCGTACAGTCGCAGTTTCATATCTGGCTCCCCGTACGGCAGTTTTTACGCGGCGAGGCATACTTTCTTCGCCCGGAGCCGGATGTTACGGTAACGGAGCCTGGAAACGCAAATTTGGCAATGACTTTTGGCGCGTACGACGACTTGACGGAAGGCGTTTTACCGGAAAGCGGAAGAGGGTTTACACGAACTGGGGTTGTAAAGCCGGATTTGGTTGCGCCGGGCGCGGAAATTCCGGGGATTCTTAGCGATACGCAGGAGTATGTCTTTCGTACGGGAACGTCCAGTGCGGCCGCCTGTGCGGCAGGCGCGGCAATCTTATTTATGGAGTGGGGAATTGTTCGCGGAAACCGTCCGTTTCTAAACGGCACGCAGATAAAGTCGTTTTTCATTAACGGAGCGAGAAGAGAGGAAAACCGGAGGTTCCCAAATCCGCAGTGGGGGTACGGCAACCTCGATTTATACGGAACGCTTTCTGAAATCCGTTAAGCCTTTGCGCTTTACATTTGTTTTTTTCAGTGTTATTATCAGATAGGAAAAGGGCTGTCGCCCTTAACGGAGGAAAAGATAATGATTAGCAAAAAAATACTGGATTTAAACAAAAACGGTTCGGCAATTCGGGCAATGTTCGAAGACGGCAAGCGAATGGCCGCAGAATTTGGTGCGGAAAATGTGTACGACTACAGCTTGGGAAATCCAAGCGTAGAACCCCCTGCAAAAATTCGCGAGGCGGTTTATCAAATTCTGGAAGAAGAGAGTCCGAATCTCGTCCACGGATATATGTTAAACGCTGGATACGAAGATGTACGGGAGGCCATTGCTGAAAAATTGAACGCGTCGTTTGGCACGTCTTTTTCGGCAAGAAATATCCTGATGACCGTCGGCGCTGCCGGAGGCTTGAACGTAGCTTTCAAGACGCTTTTAAATCCCGGCGATGAAGTAATTACCTTTGCGCCGTTTTTTGGCGAGTACCGGAATTACGTTGCAAACTTTGACGCTGACTTAGTTGTCGTAAATACGCTGCCGGAGACGTTTCAGCCGGATTTAGCGGCGCTTGCAAAGGCAATTACGCCAAAGACGAAAGTGATGCTCATTAACAATCCGAACAATCCTACAGGCGTTGTTTATCCGGAGTCGGTTATTTGCGAAATCGCCGAGCTGCTCCGTGAAAAAGAACAGGAGTTTAATACAAGCATTTATTTGCTTGCAGACGAACCTTACCGCGAACTTGTGTACGACGGCGTTCAGGTTCCGTACCTTACCAAGTATTACCATAATACGATTGTCGGCTATTCCTACAGCAAATCGCTCTCGCTTCCGGGAGAGCGCATCGGCTATTTGGTATTGCCGGACTTTTTGGACGACGCAGACGAAATCCTTCCCGGCGCAGCGGTAGCAAACCGGATTTTGGGCTTTGTAAACGCGCCGTCTTTGATTCAAAGAGTCGTAGGACGCTGCCAAGACGCTACGGTGTCGGTGGAAAGTTATAATCGAAACCGCGAGCTTTTGTACGGAAAGTTGACGGGATACGGCTACTCCTGCGTAAAGCCGCAGGGTGCGTTTTATTTGTTTGTAAAAGCTCCGGGCGGAGACGACCGGGCATTTGTTGCCGCTGCTAAGAGGCACCGGATTTTGCTTGTTCCTGGAAGCAGCTTTGGAGGCCCGGGCTATGTGCGGCTTGCGTATTGCGTGGATTACGACATGATTCTTCGCTCCCTTCCAGGCTTTGCAAAGCTGGCAGAGGAATTCGGACTGGAGGGAGCAAAGAGCGCCGAATAACACACGGAGGAAAGAGAAATGAATTATCAGAACTATTTTCGAGAGGTCACGCCTTATGTGCCGGGGGAGCAGCCACGGGAAAAGAATATTATTAAATTAAACACAAATGAAAATCCGTATCCTCCGTCGCCGCATGTCGCTTCGGCCCTTCGGGAAATTGGCGGAGCAAATACGAGAAAGTATCCCGACCCTGCTGCCACGCTGCTTGTGGACGCGCTTGCAAAAAGATACGGAGTAAAAAGTTCGCAGATTTTTGTTGGAGTTGGCTCCGACGACGTCTTAGGCATGTGCTTTTTGACCTTTTTTAACAGCGATCGCCCAATTTTGTTCCCGGAAGTGACGTATTCGTTTTATCCGGTCTGGGCGGGGCTGTTTCGCGTTCCGTACCGCGCGGTGCCGCTGCGGGAAGGGTTTCGCGTTGATCCGCAGGATTATATAGCGGAGAACGGCGGGATTGTTATAGCCAATCCGAACGCGCCAACAGGCATTGCGCTGTCGGTTTCGGAAGTGGAGACGATTGTTGCTAACAATCCGGACTCGGTCGTTATTATCGACGAAGCATATGTGGATTTTGGCGCTGTATCGTGCCAATGTCTTCTTGATAAATACGAAAATCTTGTCATCGTTCAGACGTTTTCCAAATCCCGCTCCATGGCAGGAATGCGCATCGGCTTTTGTATGGCAGCGGAACCGTTAATTGCCGCGCTTCAAAGCGTAAAGTATTCGTACAATTCGTATACGATGAACGAGGCGTCTATCCTTGCCGGAAAGGCAGCGCTTGAGGACGAGGCTTATTTTTCGGATACGTGTGCGCGAATTATGCAAACAAGAGAATGGACGCGAGAGGAACTAAAGAAGCTTTCTTTTTCTTCTACGAATTCCAGCGCCAACTTTTTGTTTGTTACGCACAGCCGCGTTCCGGCAAAAGATATTTTTGAGCAGCTTCGGCAAAGGAAAATCTATGTTCGGTACTTTGCTCAGCCGCATATTGACAATTATTTGCGGATTACAATCGGAACGCGCGAAGAAATGCAGGCTCTGCTTGCCGCGCTTAAAGACATTGTCGGTGAGCGCTAGGAGGAAAGCGTTTTGCAAAAAGTCAATTACCAAAAGAAAATGGAGGAGGAGCTTACGCGTGTGGAAGCGTCCGGGCGAACGCCCCGGCTGTTTTTGCACGCTTGCTGCGCTCCGTGCGCCAGCTATGTGCTTGAACTTTTAAGCCGATACTTTTCCATCACGTTGTTTTATTATAATCCGAATATTGCACCGCAGGACGAGTTTGAAAAGCGGACACAGGAGCTTGCGCGGCTTTTGCAGGAGATGCCGCTTGTAAACCCGGTTCAGCTGCTTGTAGGCGAGTATTGTCCGGAGCGGTTTTGCGAAGCGGTTCGGGGATTGGAGAAGGAACCGGAAGGAGGAGCGCGCTGCGAAATCTGCTATCGGCTCCGGCTTTTGGAAGCGTTTTCGGAAGCAAAAAAACGCGGGTTTGATTATGTCACAACGACGCTTAGCATTAGCCCTCTAAAAAAAGCAGAAAAGCTCAATGCTATTGGCAAAGAGCTTTCCGAACAATTTGGAATTCCGTATTTGTTTTCCGACTTTAAGAAAAAAGGAGGATACCAGCGCTCGATAGAGCTGTCTTGTGCGTATCAGCTGTACCGGCAAAACTTCTGTGGGTGCGTTTTTTCAAAAGCGAGCGCTCAGCGCTCCGAGCGGTAGAGCGCATGCAATAGTTTGGCGGCTGCTTCTCCCGCAACGCGGTTTCCGGAACCGGCGTTTTCCATATATACGACAAAAGCATAAGGATATTCTTCCTCGGTTAAAAAGCCGGCAAACCAGCAGTTGGATTTGCCGGTTTTTGTTTCGATTGTGCCGGATTTTGCCCCGATGTTTTCGGTAGGAAAGCGGGAGAGGTCGTAAGTAAGCGCACAGTTGGCCTTCATATAAGCCGTCAGCTTTTGCGCAATTTCCGGTTTCACGAGAAGACCGGATTTTGCTGTTTGTGTCTGGTAAATCACGTTTCCGTTTCCGTCCGATATTTTCTCTAGATAAGTAGGCAGCGCCGCGCTTCCTCCGTTTGCGATTGCGCCTAAATATATAAGCAGGGAGCAGGGGTTTACAAGGTCTTGGTACAGACCGACGCCGGCCCACCCTAATTGGTAATCCGATACCGTAACAAGCGCAAAGCTTCCTTTCGCCGTCCGAATTGTTCCAAGCGCATAACTTTGCGTAAGCCCTGCTTTTTGGACATATTCCTGAAGCGTCTCTCCGCCAAGTTCGGTCGCAAGAGAAGCAAACGTAACGTTGCAGGATCTCGCAAAGGCTTCCGAAAGGGTCATTGTGCCATGCGCGTGTTCGCACGTAACGGTATTGTCGCCGATTTTAAGCTCGCCGGTGCAGACAAACTGCCGATTTTCTACGCCCGGCAATTCGGAAAGCGCGGCGTGAAGCGTTACGATTTTCATAACGGAGCCGGGACGAAACGTGGAAGAGAAAAAGCGGTTTAAATAAGCGCCGTCGTATAAGGGATTTGTCTCCAAGTCGTCCGGTACGCTTACAGGGTCGTACGCAGGAGAGGACACCAGACAAAGCAGTGCGCCGGTTTTATAGTTGTATAGCGCAATTGTCCCGGAATGCCCGTTTAGGGCTTCGTAGGCGGTTTTATTTAGCGTAGCGTCCACGGTTAGCGTAAGGCGGTTGCCCTCGCCGTCCAGGCTTCTAAGCGGATTTGCAGCGCTGTAGCTAATTAGCTTATCGGCATAGACAGAC
>CALWRS010000003.1 GCA_944384025.1 uncultured Lachnospiraceae bacterium | reverse complement strand
CTATCCGAATCCCTGCGCATCCTCGCGGAGCGTATATCAGATGGGGGATTGACACCCGCCACTGATACAAATTTGTTACCCCTCCCGCCTATAGAGGCGGGGGTCATCTCCCACATGATATAAATTTACTTGTGATACGGTTCGTTTGCCGCAATTCGAAACGCCCGATAAATTTGTTCCAGCAAAATCACGCGCATCAGCTGATGCGGGAACGTCATTTTCGAAAAGCTCAGCTGCTCGTCCGCTTGTGAGAGCACTTCCGGCGACAGCCCAAGCGAGCCGCCGATTACAAACTGAATCTGCCCGTAACCCCGAACGCCGATTTTTTCTATCGCTCGGGAAAAGGCGATCGAATCCTGCATCGCTGCGTCAATCGCTAAGACAATCCGATAAGCGTCTGTCTTCATATGTTTTAGCAGCCGCCTTCCCTCGATCTCGCGAATTTTGTTTTCCTCCGCCGCAGATGCTCCGTCCGGCGTCTTCTCATCCGCTACTTCGATAATCTCCAGCCTGCAATACCGCGACAGCCGCTTTTCGTACTCCTTAACAGCGCTAGCAAAATAGCTCTCCTTAATTTTCCCAACGCACAAAATCGTAATGTTCACATGCCCTCCGTTTATACTCTCTTTATTTTTTCTTCCAGAATCAAACACAATTTCATCACATTTCCCGGCTATACTCTCCATTGAAAGTTAGCTAATACTTTCTACTCCCACCCAATGATACACGCAAGTGTAATGATGCACGGTAGCAATACCGGAAAGAGAACGTAAGCACCCCCCTGCTTGCGTTCTCTTTTTTTGCGGATTTTCTCTTCCTTATGTATCAATTCCAAGACTGACCATAAGCGCTTTGTTAATCTGCATCATAATCTCGGTATCCAAATGGCAAACTTTCTCCCGAAGCCGCGATTTATCAATGGTGCGAATCTGCTCCAAAAGAATAACGGAATCCTTTAACAGGTGATAGCGCCTAGAAGAAAGCGCCACATGCGTTGGAAGTTTGGCTTTATTTGTCCGCGATGTAATTGCCGAGCAAATCACCGTAGGACTGTGGCGATTGCCTGTATCGTTTTGAATAATTAAAACCGGACGGACTCCGCCCTGCTCGGAACCGACTACCGGATGAAGGTCTGCATAATAAATATCTCCTCTTATTACTGTCACAACACGCACGCTCCATACTTTTTTTAGTATTGTTTCCTGATTTTGCGTGAGTATACTGCCATTTCCGATAAGAAGTTCTTTCCTACGATGCAAATATCCGCGATAATTCCAAAAGAAGATCCGACGCCATCAAACTGCGGCTTCCGCCGCTTTTTGCTGCCGCGTCCCCAAGGCAGCCATGCAAATAAACTGCCGCATCCGCCGCCGCTTTCGGCGGCATAACAGCCAAAAGTGCGCCCATAATTCCGGCAAGCACGTCTCCGCTTCCTCCGGTCGCCATGCCGGCATTTCCGCTTTGGTTTAAGTAAATCCCCTCCGAAGAAACAACCGCCGTGCAAGCGTCCTTTAAAACCATTACAAAGGATATTTCTTCTTTTAAAAGGGAAATTAGCTCCATAAAGCGCTTTGCGATTTCCGGCACGGAAATTCCAAGCAGCCTGGACAATTCTTTTTTGTGCGGCGTAAGCACCGTGTTTGCAGGAAGTAATCGATTTAAAATTGCAAGCCGCTCCGAAAGGGAACTCGCCTTTGAAAGATACCGAGAAGCAAGTTCGTTAAGCGCGTCCGCATCCAGCACTTTCGGTCCGGAAAACCGAAGCGCCGCGTCAAGGCACGTGACGGCAAACGCTCCTCTTCCAAGGCCGGGTCCCGCTACCAAACTGTGCGAAGAAACAAGCTGCGCGTCTATCCAGCCGGAAAATTCCGGCGAGGGCAGCTTCCACGGCGACGTCTGCGCAATAACTTCCGGCACCGTTTGCCGCACTGTATTTACTGCTTCCGCTTCGGAAAAGAGCCGGACAATGCCCGCGCCGCTTCGATACGCTGCCTTTGTGCAAAGCGTAGCCGCACCCGGCATCTCTTCGCTACCGGCTAAAACCGCTACCGTTCCGTAAGTTCCCTTGTGCGAGTCCGCCGGCCGCGCCGGCAAAAACTCTTCCGGCGCCCCCTCGTACGTGTACCATGCGCCGCCTCCTGCCTGTTTGGGAAGACCTATAGGAGCGGTAAGCAGTTCACCGCACAATTCTCTTCCCGGATAAAACACAAGGCCGGTTTTCTTCGTCGAGAACGTGACGGTACGCGTAGCGCAAACAGCCGTCCCTAAAACTTCGCCCGAAGTGCCGTCTACGCCGGAAGGAATATCCACGCATAATACAAAAGCCCCGCGTCCTTTACAGGCGTTTATCGCGCAGATATATTCTTTTGCTGCCCCTTGCACCGGCCGGTTCAGTCCTATGCCAAAAAGCGCGTCTACAATCACATCATATGCAAAAAGTGCCTCCGGCGTCCCCTGTTGTCCGCGAACATAGCAAACTTCCGGATAATTCGACAAAAAAAGCCGCTTTTTTTGATGCAGCATCTCCGGCGTTTCTCTGCCTTCTTCCACAAAAAAGACAGTGCAGCTTCTTCCGGCTTCGCCTAAAAGCCGCGCTAAACAAACGCCGTCCGCGCCGTTATTTCCCTGTCCGCAAACGATCGCAACGCGGCCCGGCTCCGGAAGCGCCGCGTAAAGCGCAAGACCGGCCCGTTCTATTAAAACAAGCGGCATAATTTCCAGTTCTTTTATGGCGGACGCTTCTGCAAGCTTCATTTCCGCCGCCGTCATAAGAGGCGTTTTACCTTTCATCCAAATCTCCTCCCGCTTCCTTAATCGCAAAAGAAAGCGTCATCAGACTTTCCGTCAGGCGGACATTTTCTACCTGCACCGTTTTCGGAACGTCAAGCTCCACGGAAGAAAAGTTCCACAATCCTTTGATTTTGCATGCGCAAAGCCGAACAGCTACTTCCTGCGCGTGCGCGCTTGGAATGCAAAGAGCGGCAATATCCGCGCGGTTTTCCTGCAAATACTCTTCCAGATAATCCATGGAGTATACCGGCGTAGCGTTAATTTGCTTTCCTGTCATCTCCCGGTTAATGTCAAACAGCGCCGCAATATGAAATCCCCTTCGGTTGAAATTTTGGTGGTTGCAAATTGCTCTGCCTAGGTTTCCGGCGCCGATAATAATCATCGTATATGTCTGATTTAGGCCCAGTATTTTCCCAATTTCATTTTGCAAATAATCTACGTTGTAACCGTAGCCCTGCTGCCCAAACCCGCCAAAATGGTTCAAATCCTGACGTACTTGCGACGCAGTAATTTCCATCCCCCGGCTCAATTCCTTTGAGCTGATTCTTTCGATATTTCGACCCTGCAGCTCCGTTAAGAAACGGTAATAGCGCGGGAGTCGGCGGATTGCCGCTTCGCTGATCTTTTTCTTTCCGTCGTCCGTATCGCCCATACATCCCCCTAAGAAGCAAATTGCTTGCAAAAAAAAGTCAAGTAAGGTATAGTTTACTGCGTACTACGATTTTATAACACACCGGGAACGTTTGTCAAACCCGCTTTTAGAAAGGTCGCTATGATTGTATCCGTAAATCAAATTTCAAAATCGTTCGGAGACACCCCCGTTTTAACCGACGTCTCCTTTCATATCAACGAACACGAAAAAGCCGCTGTTGTCGGCGTTAACGGCGCCGGAAAATCCACCCTGTTAAAGATTATGACGGGCGATTTGTCTGCGGACGCCGGTCAGGTTGTCTACGCAAAAGGCGTAACCATCGGCTATTTGCAGCAGCATCAAACGCTCGATGGAAAAGGAAGCATCTACGAAGAAATTCTCTCAACCAAAAGGGAAATTCTGCAGATGGAAGAACGGCTAAGGGAGTTAGAGCACGCCATGGCACAGGCAGACGGCGAAGAGCTTGCCGCCTACGGCGCAGAGTATTCGCGCCTTTCGCACCGCTTTACTATGGAAAACGGCTTTGCCTGCCAAAGCCAGGTAACCGGCGTTTTAAAAGGACTTGGGTTTACCGAAGAAGATTTCAGCCGCCCTGTAGCTGTGCTTTCCGGCGGTCAAAAGACCCGCGTCGCATTGGCAAAACTGTTGGTGTCCGAACCGGATATTTTGCTTTTGGACGAGCCAACCAACCATCTGGATATGAGCTCCATCGCATGGCTTGAGACGTTTCTTATCAATTACAAAGGAGCGGTTGTTGTCGTTTCGCACGACCGCTATTTTATGAATCAGATTGTGACCAAAGTCGTGGAGATTTCCAATACGCATGCACGGATGTATCTTGGAAATTACGACGAATTTTCTGAAAAGAAGGCACAGCTTCGCGACAGCCAGCGCAGGCAGTATCTGAACCAGCAGCAGGAAATTGCGCATCAAAAGGAAGTTATTGAAAAACTGCGCGCATTTAATCGGGAAAAGTCCATAAAACGCGCCGAATCCCGCGAGAAAATGCTGGAAAAAATGACTCCCGTGGAAAAGCCGGAAGAAGACGGACCTACCATGCGCCTGATGCTTACGCCGTCGATTTTAAGCGGAAACGACGTGCTAACCGTCACGAACCTCTCCAAGTCCTTTGGCAGTCATACGCTCTTTACCGACTTAAATGTAACCATCCACCGGGGAGAACACGTCGCCATCATCGGAGATAACGGCACCGGAAAGACGACGCTTTTAAAAATTCTTCGGGGTCTTTTGCCTGCGGACTCCGGCACAATTTTGGAAGGCGCTAAAGTTTCCATCGGCTATTACGACCAAGAGCAGCAGAACTTTCATCCCGAAAAAACCGTCTTTGACGAACTGCGCGACGAATATCCGATGCTTGACAATACAAAAATACGCAACACGCTCGCTTCCTTCCTCTTTACCGGCGACGACGTCTTTAAGCAGATTAAAGATTTAAGCGGCGGCGAGCGGGGACGGCTGTCGCTTGCAAAGCTGATTTTGTCGCCGACCAATTTTCTTTTGCTTGACGAGCCGACCAACCATCTGGACATTCAAAGCCGGGAAATTCTTGAAGAAGCGCTTGCCTCTTATACCGGCACGCTGCTTTATGTCTCGCATGACCGCTACTTTGTGAATCGGACAGCAACGCGCATTCTCGAGTTGACAGGTCAGCGTTTTCTGAATTTTGAGGGGAATTACGACGATTATTTAGAGAAGCGGGACTTGATTTACCGGCTGCACTTTAAAGACGCGCAAAATGCTCCCGCAGGAAAGAAAGCCGATACCGAGAGCAAGCAGGAGTGGCAGTCGCAAAAAGAAGAACAGGCAAGGCTTCGCAAGCAGCAAAACCAAATTGCCAAGCTTGAAGCGCAAATAGCCGAATGCGAGGAGAAAATCTCCCGCATCGACGAAGAAATGCAGCAGCCGGATATTTGTACCGACTCCGCCGCCCTCTCCTGCCTTGCTGCCGAAAAAGAAGCGCTTGAAGAGACGTTAATGAGCGCTATGGAGGAATGGGATAAATTAACCTCTTGAGTTTTCTCGGAGGCGGCCGCCTCTCGTTTTACTGCGCCAGATTATGCAAAATAATGTTGTCAATGGCGCAAATAATATGCTCGTGCGCAAGCTTTTCCGCTTTTTCACCGTCTCGGTTGCGGATGGCTTCTAAGATGGCGCTGTGCTCAGCGTTCGACTTTCTTGCCCTTTCCGGCTCAGAAAGCGTAACCTTGCGAATGCTGTGCACATATTGGTGATAGTCCCGCAGCAGATGCCCTAGGATTTTGCTTCCGCACGCAGCATACAAAAGCTCATGAAAACGAGTGTCCAACTCGACAATCTGCTCAAAATGCTGCTTCTTTACGTGAAATTCCGAGAGGTAAATCACCTCTTCGATTTCGTCTAGCTGTTCTTTCGTTATATTTTCACACGCCCAGCGGGCGCAAAGCCCTTCTAAGTAGGAGCGGATGGTATAAATATCGTGGATATCTTTGTTGCTGATTCCCGCGACATACGCGCCTTTGTTCGGAATAATCTTAACAAGCCCTTCCAGCTCCAGCTGCCGAAGCGCTTCCCGCACCGGCGTCCGGCTAACACCTAAGTCCCGCCCGATAGAGATTTCCTTTAATTCTTCATTTACCGCGTACTTTCCGGAGAGAATATCTTCCCGAATTTTGTTAAACACCATTCCGCGCAGCGAATATTTATCTGCGTTTTCTTCCGAAAATGTCCTGTTGTTCACGTGAGACGGCCTCCCTAATTTCCCATAGTCTGCACAAAGCGACTGCATCATTGTATACAATCCATCAGAAAAAGTCAAGACACGCCGGGGCAAAAACAGCTCGAAAAAGAGCTCTCCGTCTGTCACACATCCCCCGCTTTGCTCATAGGATACACTGTAAGTATTCCCGTGGAGGAACAAAACATGAGCGATTGCTTGACAAATTCCTGCGGATGCAACAGCGGCTGCGGCTTCTTTGGCGGAAGCGGCAACAGCTGCATCTGGATCATCCTTCTGCTGCTCTTTTGCGGCAACGGAAACGGATGCGGTTCCATCTTTGGCGGCGACGACTACTGCTGCTCCATCATCTGGATTCTTCTGATCCTGAGCCTTTGCGGCAACGGAAGCGGATGCGGACAGAGCTCGTCCAACAACTGCGGCTGCAACTGCGGCTGCTAACCGGCAAGGAGCGCCCGAAAGGGGGCGCTCCTTTTTTTACGATTTAGAACTGTAGTTGACAAGCAATCGGATAGATGTATAATATAGGTGGTTTACTCTTACTAAACCCGAAGTTTACTATTAATAGAGAGAAGAAGCGCTATGGATATCGGTGCAAAAATTAAAGAAATCCGCGTCCAAAAGGGTCTTACGCAAGAAGAACTGGCGGATCGCGCGGAGCTTTCCAAGGGATTTATTTCCCAGCTTGAGAGGAATCTGACTTCCCCTTCCATCGCAACGCTGGTGGATTTGCTGCAATGTCTTGGAACGAACTTAGAAGAGTTTTTTACAAATACGGCAAAAGAACAGCTTGTCTTTCATAAAAGCGACTACTTTGAAAAGGTGGACGCAGAATTAAAAAACAAAATCGAATGGATTATTCCAAACGCGCAAAAAAATATGATGGAGCCGATTTTGCTTACGCTTGAGCCGGACGGAGCGACCTATCCGGATAACCCGCACGACGGAGAAGAATTTGGCTATATTTTAAACGGTTCTATCCTCCTGCACTACGGCAACCAAACAAGCCGCGTACGAAAAGGAGAAAGCTTTTACTTTAGCGCTGGAAAAACACACTTTCTCACAGCCGGGAAGGGCGGCGCAACGCTGCTTTGGGTCTGCACGCCCCCGTCTTTTTAGCGCAGCATTTTACACGGAGGAGAAAAACCGATGAACGAAAATAAATTAATCGATTTGCAGCACGTTACAAAAAAGTTTGGAGATACGCTCGTTTTGGACGACCTTTCCCTCTACATTCGGGAAAATGAATTTCTGACTCTGCTTGGTCCGTCCGGCTGCGGAAAAACAACGACGCTTAGAATTTTGGGCGGATTCGAACAGCCCGACAGCGGCCGCGTTATCTTTGACGGACAGGACATCACAAACCTTCCTCCGCACAAGCGTCAGCTTAATACGGTTTTTCAAAAGTACGCGCTCTTTCCCCATATGAACATCGCCGAAAATATCGCCTTTGGATTGAGAATCCGAAAAAAATCCAAGCAATATATTCAGGACAAGATCAAATATGCTCTAAAGCTCGTAAACTTAGACGGGTACGAAAACCGTATGCCGGACTCGCTTTCCGGCGGACAGCAGCAGCGAATTGCCATTGCCCGTGCCATCGTTAACGAGCCGAAAATTCTCCTTTTGGACGAGCCGCTTGGAGCGCTGGATTTAAAGCTCCGCCAGGACATGCAATACGAGCTGATTCGGCTGAAAAACGAACTGGGAATCACATTTGTATATGTCACGCACGACCAAGAGGAAGCTCTTACAATGTCCGACACCATTGTCGTTATGAACCAAGGGTATATTCAGCAAATCGGCACGCCGGAGAAAATCTACAACGAGCCGGAAAACGCATTTGTTGCGGACTTCATCGGAGAAAGCAATATCATCCGTTCCGTCTTTTTGGAAGACCGCCTCGTGGAAATTCTGGGGGCAAAATTCCCTTGTGTTGATACCGGGTTTGGAAAAAACCATGAGGTGGACGTTGTAATCCGTCCGGAAGACATCGATTTGGTTGCCCCGGAGCAAGGGACGCTTTGCGGCGTTGTTACCTCGCTTATTTTTAAAGGTGTTCACTATGAAATGGAAGTTCAAGCAGGCGGATTCGAATGGTTAGTGCATTCCACCGACCTGTGCGCAGTCGGTACGCAAGTCGGCATTCATGTTGATCCCTTCGATATTCAGATTATGAATGTCCCGGAATCCGAGGACGAGGAGGCAGTCAATCTTGAAGAATAAAAAGAAGGCGTTTTGGAATCAGGCGCTGCTCTCCGGCCCCTATCTGCTTTGGATGGGTTTGTTTATACTGATTCCGCTGTTTATCGTACTTTACTATGGCTTAACCGACGGCAGCGGCGCCTTTACGCTAGAAAACGTAAAAAAAATCAGCGAGCCGATTTACATGCGCTCTCTTTTGCTGTCACTAAAGCTGTCGCTTTATAGCACGCTTATTTGCCTTTTGATTGCCTACCCGCTTGCTATGGTTCTGCGCTCACTGCACCTGAAAAATCAAAACCTGATCGTTATGGTTTTTATCCTTCCGATGTGGATTAATTTTTTGCTGCGCACCATTGCCTGGCTGACAATCCTTGAAAATAACGGCGTGTTAAACTCCTTTTTGCGCCTTTTGGGCTTTCAGGGGCTTTCCATTATTAATACGCCGGCAGCCATTGTCGTTGGCATGGTTTACGACTTTTTGCCGTTTATGATTTTGCCGGTTTACAACTCTCTTGCCAAAATTGACGACAATTTAGTCGCTGCCTCCAAGGACCTAGGCGCAAACAGTTTGCAAACGTTTCGGCGCGTCATTCTTCCGCTTAGCCTCCCGGGCATTATTAGCGGAATTACAATGGTCTTTATTCCTTCGCTGACTACGTTTGCTATCTCGCAAATCCTTGGCGGAGGGAAACAGAACCTGATTGGAAATTTCATCGAGCAGCAATTTTTGCTCTACTACGACTGGAACGCCGGTTCCGGACTCTCGCTTGTTTTGATGATTTTCATTTTAATCAGTATGGCGTTTGTTGCCAAATTCGATAAAAAGCAGGAGGGGACAAATCTATGGTAAAAGCCGGAAATGCCTTAAAAAAGCTTTATATCGGGCTAATTATCTTTTTCCTTTACGCGCCGATTTTGGTTTTGCTTGTACTCTCCTTTAACAAATCCAGATTCCGCAACCACTGGGGCGGCTTTACACTGGAGTGGTACCGCTCGCTCTTCTCAAACGACGAGGTGATGAGCGCTCTTTGGACGACCCTTTTGATTGCTTTAATCGCCGCTTTTTTAGCGTCGGTCATCGGAACCGCCGCCGCATTTGCCATAAACAAGATGAAGAAAGTCCCAAAGGCAATGTTTCTTGGCATTACGAATATTCCCATGCTCAACGCGGATATTGTAACCGCTATTTCGCTCATGCTTTTGTTTATGGCGCTTGGTTTTTCCTTTGGCTTTTTCAGCGTTTTACTTGCGCATATTACTTTTAGTATTCCCTACGTTGTGCTAAGCGTTCTGCCAAAGCTTAGCCAAATGAGCCGCTCAAATTACGAAGCGGCGCTTGACCTTGGAGCTACGCCCTTTCAGGCCTTTCGCAAAGTCGTTTTTCCGGAAATTCTTCCGGGCGTGCTCTCCGGCTTTATGTTAGCCTTCACAATGTCGCTTGACGACTTTATTATCACCTGGTTTACGACGAGCCCGGACATTCACACGCTGTCCACCGTAATCTACGCGATGCAGCGAAGAGGCATCCATCCGGAAATTTACGCGCTGTCTTCGCTCATGTTTATTGTAATTGTTATTTTGCTTATCCTGTGCGGACGCACACAGAATAAAATACAAAAAAAGTGAGGAAATCCCATGAGAAAAAAACTTTTGTTTGCTGCGCTTTTAACGCTGCTTTGCATCCTTAGTTTCGGCTGCCAAAGCAAAAAAGAAAAGCTTTATGTCTACAACTGGGGCGAGTATATTGACCCGGAAGTACTGGAAGCTTTTGAGGAAGAATACGACATCGAAGTTGTGTACAGCACGTTTGATTCCAACGAAGAAATGTATGCAAAACTGCATTCCGGAACGGCCACCTACGATGTTATTTGCCCCTCCGACTACATGATTAACCGAATGGCGCAGGAAGGTCTGCTTCAGGAACTGAACAAAGACAATCTGCCGAATCTGGAAAACATCGGCGCAGAATACATGACGTCCTCGCAAAACTTTGACCCCGGAAACAAATACAGCGTGCCTTACTGCTGGGGAACGGTTGGCATTCTCTACAACAAAACTATGGTAGAGGGCGAAATTACAAGCTGGGGCGTGCTTTTTGACGAAACGTACAAAGGACAGATTTTGATGATTGACAGCGTCCGCGACGCGTACATGGTCGCCTTGACGTACCTTGGCTACAGCCAGAATACAACGAACCGGGACGAGATTCAGGAAGCGACCGAACTGCTCCACTCCCAGTCGTCGCTTGTACAGGCTTACGTAGTGGATCAGGTCCGCGATAAGATGGTCGGCAACGAAGCGGCTATCGGCGTAATTTACTCCGGCGAAGCGATTTATACGCAGCGCTCCAACTCCGATCTTGTCTACGTCGTTCCGGAGGAAGGCTCCAACGTCTGGATTGACAGCTGGGTAATTCCTAAAGACGCAAAAAACGTATCGGCTGCGGAAAAGTGGATTGACTATATGTGCCGACCGGAAGTTGCGCTGAAAAATTTTGACTATATTACCTACTCCACGCCCAATGCGGCAGCTAAGGAGCTGATTACGGATGAGGACATCAAAAACAGTTTGATTGCCTTTCCAGACGAAGCTACGCTTGCGCGATGCGAGACATTTCAATACCTTGGGGAAGAAAACGAACACTATTACCTCGATGAGTGGGCGAAGGTGAAATAAAGAACCTTAAGACAGCACAAAAGGAGGGAATTAGGGGGGCCCTCCTTTTGCATGATTGTGTGTATGTGAATGGATAGCTGGCAAATGTAATCCCTTAGGACGCTGTTATTTTATCGCACTTTCGTCCTGAAATTCTCGTTTTTTCTTCATAAACACTAGCATAAAATTCACTTTTTCTGAGAGGAAACTATGGTAGCACCTTCTTTTCACGAAAGCACGTCAAGAGGACGGGAGTATTTCCCGATTGACTTTTTCCACGTTGACGAGAAATCTCCGCACTACGAAATGCCCTTTCATTGGCACAAAGACTGGGAGATAATTCATATTGTTCGCGGTACTTTTGACCTCACTGTTGACTCGTACGAATTTCACGCAGTTGCCGGCGACTACCTCTTCGTAAACGAAGGGGCGATTCACGGCGGAACGCCGCATGGCTGCGTTTACGAATGCATTGTCTTTGAACCCCGGATGCTTTTTCATCAAACGCCAATCGCGCGTAACTATTTGCAGCCCAACTACAACCAGCAGCGCATGCTGCCGCGGATGCTGCCAAGAGACGATACAGAGGGCGCTAAACTTTTGAATCTATTCTTTCGCTCCATGCAAAATCAGGGCGCAGGCAGAGAACTTGGCGTCTTTGGTCTGCTTTGCCTGATCATCGACCATATTGACCGCAAAGACTACTGGATTAAGCGTGACGACATCTCCTCTTCTCCTCGCAAGCTCAGGCTTACAAAGGACTTGATGGATTATCTGGAAGAAAACTATACGCAGGATCTGACGCTTGCCATGCTTGCGGAAAAAGCTGGTATGTCTCCCCGTTATTTTTGCCGGTTCTTCAAGGAGATGACCGGAAAAACGCCGATTGAGTACTTAAATTACTACCGTATCGAGCGAGCGGCTCTGGATCTGGCCACTACGTGTAAATCCGTCACAGAGGCTGCGTTTGACAACGGCTTTCACGATCTGAATTACTTTATCCGCTGTTTTAAGCGGCAAAAAGGAATCACGCCGGGGCAATTTATGCACCAAGACTTGTCCGCTCGCCCAAAAATAGCGGAAGAACCGGAGGGCTCGTCTTAACCGGTTACAATATTACGCGCTTCTCCGCGCAAAAATGCGCGGATATTTTCCAGCACTTCGTTGGCACAGCGCTGTCTGGCCTCTGTCGTTGCCCATGCAATGTGCGGCGTTATAATCAGGCGCGTGCTGTCCTGGACGCGAAGCAGCGGGTTGTCAGCCTGCATTGGCTCAACGCTAAGCACATCTAACCCGGCGCCGGCAATTGTCCCCTGCTGCAGCGCTTGTGCAAGCGCTTTTTCGTTTATAATCGGCCCTCTTCCAAGGTTTAAAAGCACCGCAGAAGGCTTCATCATCGCAATTTCTCTTTGACCGATTAACTGCCTAGTCTGCGCCGTTAAGGGCGCGTGAATGGAAACTACGTCCGAGCAGCTAAGCAGCTTCTCAAGCGTAACCGGATTGTACTGCTTTTGTACGTTTTTTCCAGAAGTACTGTAATAGCACACTTTGCAGCCAAACGAAGCGGCGATATCTGCTACTCTTCGTCCGATGCTCCCCAGTCCGATTATTCCCCAAGTCTTTCCATGCAGCTCAGAAAACGGCTGGTCAAAGCGGCTGAAAATATCGCTCTTTGCGTATTCGCCGGATTTTACAAACCGGTCGTAAAAAGCCAGTTTTTCGTAGACGTAAAACAAAAGAGCAAACGTATGCTGCACAACGCTCTCCGTAGAATAGCCCTTTACATTTGCTACGGGGATACCGCGCCCTGCCATATACGAAAAATCCACGTTGTTTGTACCTGTGGCCGTTAAGCAAACCAACTTCAGGTGCTTCGCGTCCGCAAGAAGCGACTCGTCAACAGGTATTTTATTAACAATCAAAACGTCCGCATCCTTTGCGCGGCAAGCATTTTGTGTCGGCTCTGATTTTGCGTAGGAAACGACTTCCCCCAAGCAAGAAAACCCAGAAATATCGACGTCGCCACCAAGCGTTTCCCGCTCCAAAAATACAATCTTCATCTCTGCTCCCTCCTGTCTTTCCCGAAAAATAAGCGCTACCGATCTCATCTTACACGCTTTTTTACGTCCCTGCAATCCCCCTCTTGCTATTCGAGCGAAAAATTCGTATACTGACAAAAAACAGGAGGTACCTTTGATGAAACCTATTGCCAGTTTTACAATAAATCACGAAACGCTTCTGCCCGGCGTTTATGTCTCCCGAAAGGATCGTTTGGAAGACGGTACAGTCACTACCTTTGACATCCGCATGACAGCGCCCAACCGCGAACCGGTTATGAACACGGCGGAGGTGCATACGATAGAACACCTTGGCGCTACGTTTCTTAGAAACCATCCCGTATTTGCAAGCCGCATTCTTTACTTTGGCCCGATGGGCTGCCGCACCGGCTTTTATCTTTTGCTTGCAGGCGACTACGCGTCTCGGGACATTATCCCGCTTCTTAAAGAGATGTTTTCCTTTATGGCGGATTATCAAGGAGACGTTCCCGGCGCCGATGCAAAAAGCTGTGGAAATTACCTAGATATGAACCTGCCTATGGCGCGTCTTCTCTCTCGTCGCTTCCTTTGCGACGTATTAGAAAACATTTCCGATGAGCGCCTGATTTACCCTGCGTAGGAGCGCTTTTTTCGGAATTAAAAAAAGGACAGGCAAATTTTTACCTGTTTGGACATATATCTTTCCTAAAGCCCATAGGCGGAGGCATCATGTCGTCAAGAGAATTGGAAATGCTTAAAACGGTTGCGCCGTTTCTGCATCCCGGTCTTCGCCCCGCCCTTCTCTTGCTGTGCAGCTTCTGGGAACTGCAATCGCAATACAGACAATTGCAGCATACGCCGCCTTCCCTGCCTCCTGGAGCGTCGCCCATCCTAGACTGCGAACATCTCTTTGAGGCGCTCTCTCCGCTTTGCAGCCGGAGGGAGCGCGAAATGATGCAGCAGTTTCAATCTATGCAGGAAGCGTTTCGGATGTTTCAAATGTACCAAACGTTTGCTGCCGCACAAAATGGAGAAAACGACACTCCCATGGACTTTTTCATGCAGATGTTAACGCCGGAACAAAAGGAGACGATGGAAATGATGAAGGCCATGATGGAAGGAGGGATCTCTTGAACGAAGATTGGTTAAACCGAAAAGAGCTTGCAAACATGGACCCCCGAAAAAAAGAGCGTCTGGTCGCTTTTTTTCAGGAGCTACAAAACTGCCCCAAAAAACAGGTGATGCCGCTTTTTCTACGTTTTCAGCAGGAAATGAAAGCGCAAAACTTGCTGTTTTCCCGGGACGAAGCACATCTACTGATTGAGATAATAAAAGAAACGATGAGCACGCAGGAAAAAGAAACGCTTGCCAAGATTCTACAAAAAGGATAGCCTAATGCGAACTAAAAAGAGGTCATACCGCAAACTATATTTTCTGCGGTATGACCTCTTATATGAGCTACTTCACAACAATGTTGTAAATACGTCCCTTTACGTAAATTTCTTTTACGATGTTCTTCTCTTTTGTCAAGTTGCAAACGGTAGGGTCGGCAAAAACCTTTTCTCTTACAGTCGCCTGCTCGTCGTCAAGCTGCACATGAATCGTTGCCTTTACTTTTCCGTTAATCTGAACCGCAATCTCTACCGTATTTTCCACGGTCTTTGCCTCATCGTATTCCGGCCATGCAGCTTGGTACGCACGCGTTCCGTCTCCATAAACGGCATACAATTCCTCTGTAATATGCGGCGCCACGGGATTTAACAAAAGCAAAAGCGTTGCATATTCTTTTCTTGTGACTCTTCCAAGCCGGTAAAATTCGTTCAGCAGAGCCATCATAGCAGCGATTGCAGTGTTAAACTTCAGGTTTTCAAAATCCTCGCTGACCTTTTTGATTGTCTGGTGCATTTTAACTTCCAGCTCGGCACTAAACGTATCTTCTGGTGTCACAAGCTCCTGAAGCTTCCAAACGCGATCCAAAAATCTCCGGCATCCTTTCACGCCGTCCTGACTCCACGAAGCAGCCAAATCAAAAGCGCCGATAAACATCTCATAAGTTCTAAGCGTGTCCGCTCCAAACGCATTTACAATATCGTCCGGATTCACAACGTTGCCGCGGGACTTGCTCATCTTCTCGCCGTTTTCTCCAAGAATCATTCCGTGAGAAGTTCTCTTGCGATATGGCTCCTTTGTGTTGACATAGCCTTCGTCGTATAAAAACTTGTGCCAGAAGCGCGAATACAATAAGTGCAGCGTCGTATGCTCCATACCGCCATTGTACCAGTCTACCGGCATCCAATAATCAAGCGCTTCCTTGCTTGCAAACGCTTCGCTGTTATGCGGATCAATATAGCGAAGGAAATACCAAGAAGAACCGGCCCACTGCGGCATCGTATCGGTCTCGCGCTCTGCCTTTGCACCGCACTTCGGACAAGTTGTTTCTACCCAGTCGCGCATAGCAGCCAGAGGAGACTCGCCGTTATCCGTCGGCTCGTAGCTGTCTACTTCCGGCAAAAGAAGCGGAAGCTGCTCTTCGGGAATCGCAACATAGCCGCAGCATGGACACTTCACAATAGGAATCGGCTCTCCCCAATAACGCTGTCTGCTGAAAACCCAGTCACGCAGCTTGTAATTTACTTTTTTGTGTCCTACGCCCTTTTCGGTCAGCCACGCAATAATCGCCTTTTTTGCTTCGGAAACTTCCATTCCGTTTAAAAAGCCGGAGTTGACCAGTTTTCCGGTAGCCACGTCCGTGAATGCTGCCTCCGAAACGTTGCCTCCCGCAACTACTTCGATGATAGGAAGATCAAACTTCTTAGCAAATTCCCAGTCGCGTTCGTCATGCGCAGGCACTGCCATGATCGCGCCCGTTCCGTAGGTCATCAATACGTAATCACTAATCCAGATAGGGATTTCCTTGTCATTTACTGGGTCAATCGCCCGAATTCCGTCTAACAAAACGCCGGTCTTTTCTTTGGCAAGCTCCGTCCGTTCAAAGTCAGACTTTCTGGCCGCCATCTCCCGATACGCTACAATTTCGTCGTAGTTGTTCAGGCGGTCGCGGTATTTGTCGATTAACGGGTGCTCCGGAGAAATAACCATGTACGTTGCGCCAAACAGCGTATCCGGCCGGGTTGTGTACACGGTCAGCTTTTCGTCAAGCCCTGCGAGCTGGAAATCCACTTCCGCACCTTCCGAGCGGCCAATCCAGTTCTTTTGGGAAACCTTTACTTTTTCGATGTAATCTACTTCGTCCAAATCGTCAATCAGCTTCTGCGCGTACTCTGTGATTTTTAGCATCCACTGACTTTTCACTTTCCGGACAACTTCGCTGCCGCAGCGCTCGCACACGCCGTTTACGACTTCCTCGTTTGCCAGTCCGACTTTACACGAAGTACACCAATTAATCGGCATCTCAGTTTTATATGCCAGTCCCTTTTTAAACAGCTTCAAAAAAATCCACTGCGTCCACTTGTAATATGCGGGGTCGGTCGTATTAACCTCTCTGGACCAGTCAAAGGAATAACCCAAGCTTTTTAATTGCTGTTTAAAGCGTTTCACGTTGTTTTCCGTAACGGTCTTGGGGTGTATTTTATTTTTGATTGCATAGTTTTCCGTCGGCAGACCAAACGCGTCCCAGCCCATCGGGTAAAGGACGTTATATCCTTGCATTCTCCGCTTTCTTGCAACAATATCAAGCGCCGTATAAGGTCTGGGATGCCCTACGTGCAGTCCCTGTCCGGAAGGATACGGGAATTCTACCAGCGCGTAATACTTCGGTCTGGTATAATCCGTCCCCGTAACAAAGGCCTTTTCTTCGTCCCAGATATCCTGCCATTTTTTCTCAATCCGTTTCGGATCATAGTTTTCCATTTCTTCCTCCAAAAACCATCAAATTTCTGTGAAACCTTGTGTGCTATTCTACTACAGGAAGCCGCGAATGTCTACCCCGTTCGGGGCATATTCCAATCAACTTTTCATATACTGTAGGGAACACGACCCGGCAAAGCACAGATCCTGCCGGCCGCAGCGGGGTAATTATGACGCAGCTCGTCCACTTTATGGAGCAATACGGCATCTGGGCAATGCTTGTTGTTATTTTTCTGGAATATGCCTGCTTCCCAATCTCAAGCGAGATCGTTCTCCCTCTTTCGGGTGCCATCGCAAGCCGCAGCCACATTCCTTTTTTGCTTATCACCCCTGCCTCGGTTGTCGCCGGACTTTTAGGAACCATGCTTTGCTACTGGCTTGGCCGTGTAGGAGGCGAGGCTTTGCTCAATTCGCTGATGCGAAAATTCCCAAAATGCGAAAAGGGCCTGCGCAAGTCGTGCCGGTATTTTGAAAAAAACGGCTCCGTGACTGTCGCCACTTTGCGCATTGTTCCGCTTTGCCGCACTTACATTGCCTTTGTCGCGGGCGCCTTTTCCATGCCTCTAGACAGCTACTTCATCGCGTCCGTTCTTGGCATCACTGTGTGGAACTCCCTGTTAATTGCCTCCGGTTACGCGCTTGGCGAACATTGGGAACAAGTACTTCGTTGGTACCGCTCCTATGCGCATTTACTGCTCCCAGTCATCGTATTGCTGCTTATTACCCTGTTTGGAATTCGATACCTTCGAAAACGCTTCCGCGTCAACCAATAACCGGCCGAATGTCTGCAAGCATATCTTCTACTGCCTGCCGCGAAGCTTCCGCGAAATGCTCCTCGCCAAAACAAGCGTACCTCTCCTGCTTGTATGCGGCAATAATTCCGCGGGAAGAATTTACAATTGCTCCCAATCCATCCGAATTAAAGTAAGGCGCAAGGTCTGCCGCCTTCCCGCCCTGTGCGCCGTACCCCGGAACAAGAATGTACGCGTGCGGCATAATCTGGCGCAAAAGCTTTCCCATTTCCGGATACGTTGCACCGACAACAGCGCCTACGTTGCTGTACGCGCCTCTTCGCACCTGTTCGCCCCAGGCGTTCACTTTTTCGCCGACAAGCTCGTAAAGCGCTCGCCCGTCGATGCGTCGATCCTGGAACTCTCCGCTTGACGGATTCGAAGTTTTCACCAGAACGAAAATCCCCTTGTTCTCCTTTTCGCAAACGTCCAAAAACGGCTGTATGCCGTCAACTCCAAGGTAAGGATTTACCGTAGCAAAATCTTCGTCAAACGGCGCATAAGTTTTTTCGCCAACACGCACCTTGCCCAGATGCGCAGCAGCATACGCAGCAGAAGTAGAGCCGATATCGCCGCGCTTAACGTCGCCAATAACAACCAGCCCTTTTTCATGGCAGTAATCGATTGTCTTTTTGTAGGCGATAAGCCCAGGAATTCCAAACTGCTCGTACATGGCAATTTGCGGTTTCACTGCCGGAATCAAATCGGCCACAGCGTCTACAATCGCGCGGTTATATTGCCAAACCGCTTCCGCCGCTCCCTCAAGCGTCTCGCCGCAGCAAGCAAACGCCTTTGCCTTCACTGCCTCCGGAGTGTAAGAGAGCATCGGGTCTAAGCCAACTACGATCGGTGCATTCTTTTCCACGATTTTTTCAATTAATTTCTGAATCATACCAAACCTCATTTCCTTTTTATACAAACCGTCCGTCAACCATCGTAGCCAGAATTTTACCAAAAACCGTGCGACCGGCAAACGGCGTGTTTTTTCCTTTTGAGACAAATGTATCCGGAGAAATTTTGTATTCCGACAAATCGGCAATGCAAAGATCCGCCGCGCTTTTAACACGAAGCGTTCCTTTGTCAATTCCAAGAATCTGCGCCGGGCGTGCGCTCATACGGGATATCAATTCGGAAAGCGATAAATATCCGCCGCGCACAAGCGTTGTATAGCTTAGAGCAAACGCAGTTTCCAGTCCTACGATTCCAAACGGGGCGCGAGCGAATCCGCCGGATTTTTCTTCCTGCGTATGCGGCGCGTGGTCGGTTGCGATAACATCCATCACGCCCTCCGCAAGCCCTTGCCGAAGCGCCAGCATGTCTTCTTTGCTTCGAAGCGGCGGATTCATCTTGTAGTTTGCATCGTCTCCCGGAATGTCTTCGTCGCAAAGCACAAAGTGGTGCGGACAAACTTCCGCAGTGACGCAAAATCCCAGTTCCTTTGCAAGCTTTACAAGCCCGACCGACGCCTTTGTAGAGCAGTGACACAAATGAAGTCTCGCGCCGGTATCTCCGGCAAGAAAAATGTCCCTTGCTGCGATAATGTCTTCCACAGCGTTTCCAATTTCTGCAAGGCCAAGTTCCTTCGCTTTGTTTCCTGCGCCGATTACGCCGCCTCCGACCAGATTTTTCTCCTCGCAATGCGCAAGCACCAAAAGCCCGTGCTCCTTTGCCTGCCGCAAAGCGTCGCGGTATACTTGAATATCCATTACGGATTTTCCGTCCTCGGAAATTCCGATCGCTCCGGCTTTTTGGACTGCGGCAAAATCCGCCGCTATTTTGCCTTCCTGCCCGATTGTAACCGCGCAAATTGGCAGTACATGAACGCTGGCCTCCTCTTTGCAGCGTGCAAGCAGTGCGGAAATTTTTTCGGCGCTGTCCGTCACCGGAAGCGTATTTGGCATCGGGCAGATGGTCGTGTAGCCTCCGGCTGCCGCTGCCGCCGTACCCGTTGCTAAAGTTTCCTTTTTAAGGTACCCGGGGTCTCGCAAATGCACGTGCATGTCAATAAATCCCGGAAATACGTATTTGCCCGTGCAATCCACAACTTCTGCGTCTTCTAACGGCGCTATTTGCGTGTCAACGGCAGCTATCTTCCCGTCCTCTACCAAAATATCGCGCACGCCGTCTACGCCGGCAAGCGGATCAACCAAATGGCCCTGTTTTAATAGAATTTTCTTCACATTCATCCTCATTTCCTTGGCGACTTGTCGCGCAATCAATTTTTCAGCATAGGTCCTCCGGCATGTATTCTCCAAGAACAAGAAGCGTTCCTTCCCGAACGAGGATATGGGCTTGCTTTCCTTGAAATTCGTTGCTAAGCCCAAGTGCGCGGGTATTGGAGAGCACGCCGCCTTGCATGGAATACTTTAGTCCTTCTATGGTCACACCCTTTGCCGTCTCGTCAAAAGAGAAAACGGAAATATAGCCCGAAGAAAGCGGGCGAAAACGAATTTCTCCGTTTGTTATGGCCGTTGCCGTCATCCGATTGTCTACTAAAAATCCGCTGCCAGTGCGTTTAGAAAGTCCAGCAAGAAGCTGGTAGTTGGCCATTGTATGATCCGGTCTGCCGCCGGTTCCTCCGTAAAGCAAAAACGTACGATAGCCTCTTTGCCACCCTTCCGCTACGGCAAGCGCCATATCCGCGTCGTCTTTAACAGAAGGAAAACGGACTGCATCGGCAGGTGGCTGTGACGCAAGCGAGTCAAAGTCTCCCAAAACCACATCCGGATTCCAGCCAAGCTCCTGCATCCACTGCCAGCCGCCGTCTGCGGCAATCAGCAAATCTCCCGGCGACGGCGTCGATATTTTTTCTTTCGCACACCGCTTACCAGCTCCGAAAATCATACATTTCATGTCGAATTCCCACCTTCAGACGATTTTTCACAGGGAGGCAAAAGCTGGTATCCTTTTACTTCCAGTTCCACACGCTCTTCGCCGCGAAAGCGCGATAGACGCGCCGCATACAAAAGATGCATAAAAATGCTTGCTCTTCTTTGCCAAAGTCCCCGAACGACCTCTTCTTCGTATATGGACTTTAGCTCCTCCAAAAACTTTTCGGCATCGCCGAAATACATTGCCTCGTACGTTCTTGTGCCTTCCCGAAAATACAGCTTCAGAAACGAACGATTTCTGCCTACAAGGGAAATTCTGCAAAGTTCACAGCTTCTTCTTGCGTATAACGGCGCAGCGTTTCCGTTTCCAAAAGGTTCCAGCATGGCGGTTTCCAGAAGGAGTTTTCGGTTTAAATAAGAAAACGGAAGCAGCAAGTCAATCCGCCTCTTTCTTTGCTGCAGCTGCTTAGGAACTTGCCCTACCTCGCTTAACCTCTCGCAAAAAGCTTCCAGTTTTTCTTTGTAAAGCGAAAGCCCTGCCGCCTGCTCGTGTCCTCCGAAAGTTTCCAGGAGATCTGCGCATTGCTGCAAAACATGAAAAATGGAAAAGCCTTCCACGCTTCTTGCAGAACCTTTCAAAAGCCCCGGCGTTTCGCTGTCCGTTAATACGACAATCGGGCGGTAGCAAGCTTCTCTGACTTTTCCTGCAACAATGCCCGCTAAGCTTTCGTCGCATTCTGGCAAATAAAACGTAAGCACCTGCGCCGGAGGGTGCGGCGTCTTTTGCAGCCGGTTTCTGGCATGTTCTACGATTTCGTTCGTCTTTTGTTTGCGCACGTCGTTGTAGGCAAATAGCGCTCTTGCGTACTCCTCGGCCTCTTCCACGCTTCCGGCAAGCAAAAGTTCCACGCCAATTTTCGCATGCTCCAGCCGACCGACCGCGTTAATGCATGGGCCTAAAACAAATCCAAGATGGTATGCCGTCAGCGCCGATGCGTCAAGTCCGCAAATTTCTGTTAAACAAGCGAGCCCGGCCGTCTTTTTTTCCTGCATCCGGCAAAGCCCCAGCTTTACGATGGAACGATTCTCCCCGTTCAGCTGCATTACGTCGCAAACGGTAGCTAACGCCAATACATCGAGGTGCTTTGTAAAAAAGCTTCCGGCGTTTAAGCGGCGATAAAGCAGTTCCATGAGCTTCGCCGCGACAACGGCGCCGCAAATTTCGCCCGGATATACCGAATCTGTCCGCTTCGGGTCGCAGACTGCGTCCGCCGCAGGAAGTACTTCACCCGGTTCGTGATGGTCCGAAATTAAAACGACAATCCCCGCATCTTTTGCCATCTGTGTTTGCTTTATGGCGGAGATTCCATTGTCTACAGTCAAAACAACTTCAACATCGTCCGCGATTGCTTCCTGCACCATCCGTTCGCTGATTCCATACCCGTCTTTTCTGCGGTCGGGAATACGATATTCCACATCCGCACCAAGCGCCGAAAGACCAGTCATAAAAAGGTATGTCCCGCACACGCCATCTACGTCGTAGTCGCCGAAAATTCGAAATTTCTTATGAAGTCGAAGCCCTTCCTCTGCGTACCGGCAAAACACTTCCGCATCCGGAAGAAATTCCGGTTTTACAAAGCTTTCGGGAGTCGGGTACAAAAACTCCTGAATTTGCTCGGGAGTTTGCATTCCCCGATTTACAAGCAGCCGCGCCGTCGCCTCTTCTACGCCAAACTGTTGGCAAATAGCGGCGAAATCTCCGGTTTTGTTGCAAATTACCCATCGCTCGTCTGCCATCTTTTTCACCGCCTATCGTTTTCCGGTATTTCTAAGAATTCTGCGCCTGCGCTGCCTGAATCATAATCGCGCATTCCACGCGTTTTTTTTGCAGCTCGCAGCCAACTTCGTACACGTCGTGAATATCGCCGTGGAAATTGTAGGCGTTGGCAGCGCAGCCGCCGCTGCAATGAAATTTGGCAAAACAATTTTTACATTTTTCCTTGGAATAGACGTTGCACTGGCGAAATTTTTCCCGAAGTTCTAAGTTGGTAACCCCTTCGTCAACGTTTCCCATAAGAAATTCTTCGTTTCCAACGAATTGGTGGCACGGATACAAATCGCCCCACGGAGTTACTGCCAGGTACTCGGTTCCCGAGCCGCAGCCCGAAAGCCGCTTATATACGCACGGACCGCCGCTTAAGTCCAGCATAAAGTGGAAAAAGTTAATCCACTTCCCGCTTTTTCTGCGCTCCAGAATATATTTTGCAAGGATATCGTATTGTTTTAAAAGCTCCGGAAGATCTTCCTCGCGAAAAGCGTAGTCCTCCGTTGGCTGCGCAACTACGGGCTCTACGCTGATTTGCTCGAAGCCAAGCTCCGACAAATGCTTTACGTCTTCCGAAAAATCTAGGTTGTGATGCGTAAACGTGCCCCGCACGTAATAATCCGTCTGATTTCTCTGCTCTGCAAGTTTCTGAAATTTGGGCACGATCAAGTCGTAGCTTCCGTCGCCTCTTCGGAAGGGGCGCATTCGGTCATTTACCTCTTTTCTTCCGTCGATGCTTAAAACTACGTTACTCATTTCTCGGTTTACAAATTCCATCACCTCGTCGTTAAGCAGCACACCGTTTGTCGTCAATGTAAAACGGAACTTCTTTTCGTAGCGCGCTTCCTGCTCGCGTCCGTATTTTACAAGTTCCTTTACGACTTCCCAATTAAGAAGCGGTTCGCCTCCAAAGAAATCCACCTCGAGATTCTTTCTGTTTCCTGAATTTTGAATCAGAAAATCCAGCGCCTTCTTTCCCACCTCAAGACTCATTAACGCACGTCTGCCATGGTACTCGCCTTCTTCCGCAAAGCAATAACGGCACGCGAGATTGCAATCGTGAGCAGTGTGCAGGCAAAGCGCTTTTACAACGGTCTCTCTTTTGGAAAATTCTTCTACATACGGCTCGTATATATCTTCTGAAAACAGCGTCCCTGCCTCTTTCATGGAAAGAAGCTCGTCGTAAACGTGCTGCGCCTCCGAATAAAGTTCTTCTCCTTTCAGCAGGCGGCCTTCCTCATCCGGCGTTCCGTCAGAAAATTTCTCACAGACGGATTTTACAAGCGCATCCCGCTCCATATTCGGGAATGCGGCAATCATTTCGTACGTCAACTCGTCCACGAGGTGAACCATGCCGCTGTTTACGTCAAGCACGATGTTAAACCCGTTTGATTTATATTGATGAACCAAGTTTCGTCTCCTTTTATGTAACTTTTTTCAAACACACGAATAAGCAGCGACAAAAGCATTGGCGCTGCTTACGGTAGACTTCTCGTTAGAACTGCTTAGCGGTTTTTGTTCTCGCACTTCTGATTTCCAACGGTACAAGACGTTTTGCATGCAGATTGGCAAGACGTCTGGCACTCGCCGCATCCGCCCTTCTTCACGGTCTCTTTCAGGTTCTTTGCATTCAATGTTGTAATATGCTTCATTTGAGAAAGCCTCCTCTTCTACTAGCTTTCGCCATTATAACACACAATCGGAAAATAGGAAAGACCTTTCGGGAGAAATTAAGAATCCTAGGGTTGCATTGTGCTACAGCGTGTGATAAACTGACATAGTAAGGAAAACCACGTCTTGCGGTTTTTAATTTCATTACCCATGGGGGGAAGGGAGGGGTTTTATGTCGGACTATATTATTTCTACCGATTCTACCTACGATATGCCGGACGATTTCCGGCAGGAAAATGCGCTGCTTGTACATCCTTTGTATTATACGATTGGCGGAAGCGTTTACGGCGGCGCACAGGATATGAACATCAAAGAATTTTACGACCGTCTGCGAAGGGGCGAAGTCGCTCGTACGATGGCCAGCAACCTTGCGGAAGTAACCGAAAAGTTCCGAAGCGTCCTGTCGCAAGGCAAGGATATTCTGCACATCGGCTTTTCTTCCGCGCTTAGCAGCTCTTATCAAAACGCGGTCATTGCCGCCGAAGAATTAAAAGAAGAATTTCCGGAGCAAACGATTCGCTGCGTAGATTCCTTATGCGCCTCCATGGGACAGGGGCTGCTTGTCGCTTCTGCGATTCAAAAGCAAAAAGAAGGACTGTGCCTTGAAGAGCTTGCGCAATGGCTGGAAACAAATCGGCTGCATCTTTGCCACCAATTTACGGTTGACGACCTGCACTTTCTTCAGCGCGGCGGAAGAATCAGCAAAAGCGTTGCGATTTTAGGCACGATGATTCAAGTTAAGCCGGTTTTGCACGTAGATAACGAAGGACGTCTTGTTCCCTTAAAAAACGTTCGCGGAAGAAAAAAGGCGCTTGTGACACTGATTGAGCATATGGCGGAACAGATAGATGGATACGAAAACCGAACCGTCTTTCTTAGCCACGGCGACTGCGAAGAAGATGCTAAATTTGTCGGCCGCCTTGTAAGCGAGCGTTTTGGAATTACGGACATCCGTTACAACTACGTCTCTCCAACAATTGGCGCTCACTCCGGTCCCGGCACGGTTGCTCTTTTCTTCTTCGGAAAAGAACGCTAAATTACTCGGCTACCCACAGCTCTTCTCCTTCGGCTCTATCGCGCGTTAAGGCCGAAGCGGGAGAGCTGCTTTTTCTTCTTGCCATAAGCGGCGCACCAAGTTCCGGATAACTATGCGGCTGCTGCTTCCTTTCTTTTTGCAAAAGCATGGCGGTCAGTTGGTAAATGCAGCGCATCCCTTCGTATTCCGGCGACAGTTTCGTTGCATGAAAGTATTTGCAAAGATATTCGACGGTTTTTCCTTCCGCCAGAGCGCATTGAAGATTTGCGCTTGCACACCAGCCGTAGAGCTGCTCCTTTGGAAGCGCGTATTTTTTCCGGATACGCCGAATCAGCGAAGCCATGGAAAGCGTCATAAAAGGCTGTTCCTGCAATACAATCAGCGATTTGTGCAAAAGCGACTTGTAATCTTCGAAAAACTTCTGAAAAGCCTCCCAGCTTCCCGGCAGCAAAACAACCACTTTATCTGCTTGTTCCAAAAGCCAAGGCGTTGTAAAATTCCGATTCGCTTCCAGATTCCAAAACGACGCGTCAAACGTTTCTGCGCAATACTCAAACAAATCCGGAAGCTCTTCCATAAACCCGTACTCAAAGACGTCTTTAGGAAGACTTTGGTTCATAGGGCAAAAAAACAGTCCGTCCGGAATAATCTCTAACGCCTTTCTCCCCCGTATTCTTTTTCCGGTTTCTCTGGATAAAAACTGAAGAAACGTATCTCCTCTTTTAATATCCGCCTGAAACTGGCGGTAGCTTTGCCGAATTTCTTCGAATCGTTCGCCAAGCAGCAAACTCCCTAAATTTTTCGCAGCCAGATAATTATCTAATACGACGGTGCGGCAAGGAAAGCGCAGCGCTGCCGAAGCCGCAAGCAGCGCGCAAAGACCGGCCGCCGCATCTCCTCCTTGCGGCGCCCAAAAAGCAATATTCATAAGAATCCTCCTGTGAATTGAAAGAGTAGTAGAAATGAAACAGATGCGCTGCGTTGGCCGGCGCAGCACAGGGAAACAGAGTCTCTGTAAAAGAATATGAGATTTTAACTTAAAAACGTACGTTTATCTTAAAACGATGCTTGAAACCTCGCAATTGCGAAAACTTACAAATTTCAACAAACTTTTTGACACTTCTTGGCAAAGCATGTCAGTCGCAGGGATTCTCCTGCGCAAAAATCAGCTGCGAATTTCGGCACGCAGGGTCAAACGTTACTTCTTCCCCAAACCAATCCGGCGCAGCGAATTTCTCGGACGCGGCAACGTCCGGAAATTCCACTTCCACAAAACAAAGGCCTTCCAGCTTGCCGTGAAAGCAATCCAGCTCCGCTGTTAAGCCGCCCGGCAAAGGAATCCGGTAGCGCGTTTTTAAAATGCAGTTCCCATCCGCCTTAGAAAGCAAATGCTTGTACGCTTCCGGAGGAATTTCAAATTCTCTTTCCTCGTTTACAAGCGCGCACGCGTCCGTTTGCACTTTATATTTCAGCGTAAGATAACAGGTCTCGTTTGTCTTTCGAACACGAAGCGTACACCCTTTCTCGCACAAGTACCCCTGTTCGATTTCCCAAACTTCGCACTGTTTTCGCGCTTCCGGAAGATATTTTATTTTAAATTTTCTCTCAATTTCCATTTTTCTTTTCTCCTCTGCTTTTTGCCGTATGAAACGCCATGAACGGGAACATACTAAACTTAAACAAAAATACACCATCAAGAAACGCGAGGTTACAGTAGTCATGAAGCTATTTATAAAACGCTTTTTGCGCTGCGCGGTGGCAGGCTGCCTCTGGGAGTGTCTTTGGACTGGAGTATGTTCGTTTCTCCAAAAGGACTACCGCCTGCTTTGCAGAACCTCCCTTTGGATGTTTCCCATTTACGGGCTGGCATGTTTCATCTGCCCGGTCTATCACTGCATTAAAAAGCACTGCCTGTTCTTTCGCGGCTTTGTCTATGCCGTGTTTATTTTTATCGGGGAATACATCAGCGGGATCATTCTGAAAAGTCACGCAATCTGCCCGTGGAATTACGAACATGCAAAACTAAACATCGACGGCGTTATCCGGCTGGATTATCTTCCGGCGTGGATGGCGGCAGGCCTGCTGTTTGAGCGCATCGTCCTAAAAACCGGCTGCGATTAAACGAATCGTACGGTTTTATCCTAGTCTTACGCCTTCCTTCTGTCAAGAGGCGCTGTATAGAGATTTTTCCTGCCGTTATTTGGCCACTTTACACAAAAAAGGCTTTCTCCCCTCTGCTTTGGAAGAAAGCCTTTTGTGCGATTTTACTGCAATGCCCGTTCTGCGTCGTTAACGCCGTCTTTTATGTCGTCGGTCACATCATGAACGCCGTCTTTTATATCGTCCGTCATATTGTCTTTTCCGTCGTTTGCAGAATCATCCCTGTCCGTTTCTTCACTTCCAGACGGGTTGGTCGCGGAATTCACTCCGTTTTTCTTATTGGAGCAGGCAATCAGGGAAACCGAAGCCATCAAAAACAGAACGAAGAGTGCAAATGTCTTTTTCATTTTCACTGCGCGATACCTCCTTTTTCGCATTTAGTATGCCTCCGTGCGCATCCCTTATACGCCGCCGCATCGGCTTTTTGCTAAATTTTCGGGGACAGAATGCAGAATTCGACATATAATAAACCAAAAGGCCCGTGGAATTTTTTATGCGAGATTTTCTGGAAATTAATCAGGTTTCTTTTTCTTATTTCAGCAAAAACGGTGAAATTCCTGTTTTAGACCACATCGATTTTCACGTCAGAGAAGGAGAATTTGTCGCCATCGTAGGGCCTTCGGGCTGCGGAAAAACGACGCTTCTCTCCCTGCTTTGCGGACTGCTGGCGCCTTCAGACGGCGAAATTTTACTAAACGGACTTCCCATTGTAAGCTCCAGGCCGCAAATCGGCTATATGCTGCAAAAAGATCACTTGCTTGACTGGCGCAGCACCAAACGAAACGTGGCACTTGGATTGGAAGTCAGTCATACGTACGAAAAGGAATCGGATGAGCGCATTGAAAAAATGTTGGAGGATTACGGACTTGCCGGCTTTTCCAAAAGCCTTCCCTCACAGCTCTCCGGAGGAATGCGCCAGCGCGCGGCGCTCATTCGTACGCTCCTTCGCGACCCCGCTCTGCTGCTTTTAGACGAACCGTTTTCCGCACTGGACTACCAAACGCGGCTTACGGTTTGCGAAGATGTCTGGCGCATTATCCGCGATTCTAAGAAGACGACCATTTTAATTACGCACGATGTGACCGAGGCGATCCGCATGGCGGATCGGATTCTCGTTTTGTCGCGGCTCCCCGCCAAAATCCTGTCCGCACACACGCTTCCGGCGGATTTGCGGCGCCGATCGCCCATGGAGGCGGGCAATCACTCGGAGTTTTCCTGCTATTTCAACAAAATCTGGAAGGAGCTGATGCAGGCATGAAGCCATCGGTTCATACACAAAAAGAATACCTGCGCTCTTTGCGCAGGGAAAGAATACTCGTTCACTTCGTTCGCATCCTTATCTTTTTCGCGCTGCTTGCCGCATGGGAATTTGCGGCGCAAAAAGGGTACATCGACGCCTTTATCACAAGCAGCCCTTCAAGGCTATGGCAATGCTTTCGCTCGCTTATGGCCTCCGGCAGCCTGCCGCAGCACATTCGAATTACGGTTTTGGAAACGCTTTTTAGCTTTGCGCTTGTCATGGGCATTGCCCTCATCCTCTCGATTTTGCTTTGGTGGTTTCCAATCCTCTCTAAAATTTTCGAGCCTTATCTGGTCGTTTTAAACAGCCTGCCAAAATCCGCGCTTGCTCCTGTTTTTATCGTGTGGTTTGGCAACAATATGAAGACAATTATTATCGCCGCCGTTTCCGTCGCTGTTTTCGGCGCCACTATGACGCTTTACCACAGCTTCCGGCAGATGGAGCCGGATAAAATCAAGCTTATTTACACGCTCGGAGGAAAAAAGTTGGACGTTTTGCTGCGGCTAATTCTCCCCGGAAACATTCGGACGCTTCTAAACGTTTCAAAGACTAATTTAGGTCTTTCGCTTGTAGGTGTTATTATTGGAGAATTTCTGGCCTCTACCGCCGGGCTTGGGTACTTGATTATTTACGGGAGCCAGGTGTTTAAGCTCGATATCGTCCTGCTTGCGATTGTCCTGCTTTGCATTCTGGCGGTCTTGTTGTATTTGCTGCTTTCCTTGGCGGAAAAGTTGTACGAACGTCACATTCGATAAAGCACTACGGGCGGCCGCCGCAAACATGCAGCAACCGCCCGCAGATTTAGTTTTGTGCTGGAAGGGAAACTCCCTGCATGCTTTCTTTTAACTCCTGAAATGCAAACCACGCAAGCGCCAGTCCGGCAGCTACGACGACCGCGCAAATCGCTAAATAAACGTAGCGTTTGTGCTGCGCCGAGCGAAATGCTCCGCAGCCTGCGACGCCAATGGCCAGCACCTGAAATAAAAACAGCTCTCGAAAGACAAACGCAAGCGCCAAAAACAAAATTGACAAAAGCGTCATCGCCAAATCGGCGCCGTCTCCTTCGCGCTCATGCGGCAGCAAGTCGGCGCTGACATACGCGGAAAGTTTTTTGTCCATTTCCTTTTTTACCGCTCTCGCAGAAACGTCCCGCAAAACCATCTCCAGCCAGTCGGAAAATTCTGCCCGAAGTTCTTTTCGCAGCCGTTCTTCTTCCTGCTGCTCCATTGGCAAAACGCCTTTGCCAACAAGGACAAGGCGAAGCGCCGGTCCTTTTTCCTGCTCTTTTTGTTCTTCCTCCGTCACCCCAAAGCGCAGACTCACGCGAGGCGCCTCCTCCCAGAAACATGCTTTTTCCATAACCTTCGTCAATGCTTCCGTCAGACTGCGCACGTAGGTGTCCCGAATGTCTTTTCGCAGGGCAGGGTTCCATTCTCCCAAACGCAAAACCGCGCCCTCTTTTAAAACGGCCAGATGATATTGCACGGTATCGCCCTTTTTCGACGGTGTAGATACAAGCAGGGAAAAAACTTGATCGTCCAGATACCACTCTTCCGTTTTCCAGTATTTTGCCAGAAACATGTCCTCCGGCATGGTACAGTATTTTATCGCCCCCATAGGAAACCTCCTTTTCCCTAATACTGTATCACGTTTCGGTCTTTTTGTCATTCTTTTGTGTCGAAAATTCTTCCCTCAGGCGAAAATAAATGTAAATTGTCACCGCCGTGAAGTAAAAAAAGGAGCCCCAGCAGAACAAAGTGAACAGCATCCGCATAACTCCAAGCGACGAACAGACCCACAAAAGCAGGTCGGCAACAAGTCCTGCGCCGGAGCTAAGGCTCAGCTTGCAAAATTCCTGCTCAGTAACTTCCTGCGCGCAAAGAATTTCCCCGAAAACAAATAAATACAAAAGAAATGTGTAAAGTCCCATGGCTCGCCTCCCTTCCTGTACAGTTTACGAGGAGGCGGCGCAGGGACGCAAGGGCATGGCATTGCTTTTCCTTTATTTTCATCGACAAAACCTTCCGATTCCTACAAAATAATGTCAAGCAGCATCATTAGCAAGAATCCGCAAAGGATGCCAAACGTTCCGATATGATACTTTGCGTCGCGCTGAACGCCGGGAATGAGTTCCTCCACCGTTACGTGAATCATTGTCCCTGCCGCATAGCTGAGCAAAAAGGGCAAAAACGGCGCAATCGGCTCTGCCAAAAATACAGCCAAAACCGCCGCCACCGGCTCAACAAGCGCGGTTATAACGCTGCAAAGAAACGCTCTTTTTCGCGCAACTTCTTTTTCCTCCAGCGCAAATACAACCGCCGCCGTTTCCGGAAAGTTTTGAATAGCTATGCCCGCTGCCAAAAGCATGGCGGTCCCAACGGCAGCCGCCTCGGACGGCGTCTTTTCCACAAGGGAAAAAGCAAGCCCTAGCGTAATTCCTTCGGGGATATTGTGAAGCGCCATCGCGAGCATCAAAAGAAAGGGCCGGCCGCTGCGGCTTTTTCGCCCGCTCTCCTCGTTTGACAAGGCACTTACAAAAAGGTCAATGCCTCGAAGGATGAAAAAGCCACTAATAAAACCGGCGGAAATCGACAAGACGCCGTTTCCCCACGTTCCCCTAGCGCGCTCCATTGCCGGTAAAAGCAGCGACCAGACGCTTGTTGAAAGCATAACGCCTGCGGAAAGCCCCAAAAAAAAGCGCGGACTTTGCGCCTTCTTGCCGCTTCCCACAAAGGCGCACAAACCGCCCAAAACCGCCAGCGCAAACGGCAGCATAATTCCCAAACCCGCAACGATCCAATCCATAATTCGACCTGTTTCGCTTTTTGTTCTACCCTATTCCCCCGCAAAGCAAAAGGTTCCGTCCTGCCCTGTCCTTTTCTTCCTCAAAAGGCTTTTCAGGATTGACAGCGTAGGCAAAAATTTCTATAATAAGATGGGTTTTGCCCAATCCACAACAGGAGGATTATTCATGATCACATTGCACAAAGACGGGATTTATCTGGTTGACGGCGCACCCGCCGATACCGGCCTTACCTCGCCGGAGCAGGCGCGTAAAAAAACGATTGCCTACCGGATTTTATCCTCGCATAATACGTCGGGAGACGATGCGCGTTTGAAAATTAAGTTCGACGCCATGGTTTCGCATGATATTACGTACGTCGGAATTATTCAGACGGCACGTGCCAGCGGACTGGAGGAATTCCCCCTTCCCTACGCTATGACCAACTGCCACAACAGCCTTTGCGCCGTTGGAGGAACGATCAACGAAGACGACCACGTATTCGGTCTGTCTGCGGCAAAGAAATACGGCGGAATTTACGTTCCGGCCAACCAAAGCGTAATTCACTCTTACGCAAGAGAAGAGCTCGCTGCCTGCGGCAACATGATCCTTGGTTCGGACTCCCATACACGCTACGGCGCGCTTGGAACTATGGGCGTTGGAGAGGGCGGCCCGGAGCTTGTAAAACAGCTTCTGAAAAACACTTGGGATTTGAACATGCCGGAAGTCGTTTTGGTTTATCTGACCGGCGCACCGAAAAAAGGCATTGGCCCGCACGACGTAGCGCTTGCCCTTGTAAAAGCGACTTTCGCTTCCGGCTTTGTTAAAAATAAAGTACTTGAGTTTGTAGGCCCGGGCGTAAAGAATCTGCCTATCGACTTTAGAAACGGCGTAGACGTTATGACAACGGAAACGACTTGTCTTTCCTCTATCTGGGAGACGGACGAGGTTACAAAGGGACATTACGACGCGCACGGCCGCTCCGAGTGCTACCATGAGATGAAGCCGGAAAACGGCGCTTATTACGACTGCATGATTCACATCGACCTTGACAAAGTGGAGTCGATGATTGCTCTTCCGTTCCACCCTTCCAACGCTTACACCATCCATGAATTTGTAGCAAACGCAAAAGAAATTCTTGCCGGTGTAGAAGAAGAAGCTCGCCAGAAGTTCAAAAACGTTTCCTACTCCTTAACGGACAAGGTAAAAGACGGCAAAGTTTACGCGGATCAGGGCGTTATCGCCGGCTGCGCGGGCGGTCTGTTTGACAATATCGACGAAGCCGCAGCTATCTTAAAAGACCACAGCACCGGAAACGGCTACTTCTCGCTAAACGTTTATCCAACAAGCGTTCCGGTAAGTTTGGAATTGACGCGCGTTGGTGCGACTGCCGAGCTGCTTCGCGCGGGAGCCGTTATCAAACCTTCGTTCTGCGGTCCCTGCTTTGGCGCCGGAGACGTTCCCGCAAACAACGGGCTTTCTCTTCGTCACACGACGAGAAACTTCCCGAACAGAGAAGGCAGCAAGCCCGGCGACGGGCAAATATGCGGCGTTGCCTTGATGGACGCTAGAAGCATTGCGGCGACGGCGGCAAACGGCGGTGTCATTACCGCAGCGACCGACATTGACTACGAAGTCCCTGTACATCCATACCATTTTGATAAAACCGTTTATGAAAACCGTCTCTACTACGGCTACGGCAAAGCGGACAAAGACGCCGAGCTGATTCTTGGACCAAACATTACCGATTGGCCGAAGATGGAGCCGTTAGCAGAAAACCTGCTTGTTCGCCTTGCGGCGGTTATTCGTGACCCGGTTACTACGACCGACGAACTGATTCCTTCCGGCGAAACAAGCTCCTACCGAAGCAACCCGCTTCGCCTTTCAGAATTTGCGCTTTCGCGCCGCGTACCGGAATACGTAGGAAGAAGCAAAGCGATCCACGCGCTGGATTTAAAACGGCGCCAAGGCGAAGAACCGCAAGAGCTGCTTGACGTACTCTCCCATTTTGGAGACGCTTCTGCGCTGTTAAAAAAGACCCAATACGGCTCCTGCGTTTTCGCAAACCGACCGGGCGACGGTTCCGCAAGAGAACAGGCGGCGTCCTGCCAAAAAGTGCTTGGCGGCTTTGCAAACATCTGCTACGAATTCGCAACAAAGCGTTACCGCAGCAATTGCATTAACTGGGGCATTCTTCCGTTTACGCTTGCGGAAGGAACCGAGTTCCCTTACGAAGACGGAGATTACATTTTTGTTCCGGACATTCGCGAAGGCATCAAGCAGGGACGCGAAGAGTTTTCGGCTAAAGTATTAAAGTCCGACGGCACTACGCAGTCTCTGACCTTGTACGTAAAAGGGCTTACGCCGGATGAGAAGACGATTATTCTGGAAGGCTGCCTGATTAACTACTACGCATCGCAAAATCGCAAATAAAACAAGAAACGGAGGCAACGCTATATGAAAAAAATCGCTATGACCACACCCCTTGTGGAAATGGACGGGGATGAAATGACCCGAATCCTCTGGAAAATGATTAAAGACGAGCTGATTCTGCCTTTTGTAGACTTAAAGACAGAGTACTATGACCTTGGTCTTGAGGAGCGGGAGAAAACAAAAGATCAGGTTACGTTTGACGCCAGCTACGCCGCAAAAAAATACGGCGTATCCGTAAAGTGCGCGACCATTACCCCCAACGCACAGCGCGTGACGGAGTATAACCTTACCGAAATGTGGAAAAGCCCGAACGGCACAATCCGCTCTATCCTAGACGGAACCGTATTCCGCGCTCCGATTATGATTGATTCCATCCACCCGGCGGTACGCAGCTGGAAGAAACCGATCACCATTGCGCGTCACGCATACGGCGACGTATATAAAAACACCGAGTTCCGTGTTGAAGGCAAAGGAAAGGCCGAGCTTTTGTTTACGGGAGAAGACGGTTCGGTGCAGCGCCAGACGATTTACGACTTTGAGTGTCCGGGCGTTTTGCAGGGAATGTACAACAAGGATACTTCCATTGCTTCGTTTGCCAGAAGCTGTTTTGAATTTGCTCTTGGCAGCAAACAGGATCTGTGGTTTTCCACAAAGGACACCATCAGCAAGAAGTACGACCACCGCTTCAAAGACATCTTCCAGGAGATTTACGACAGCGAATACAAAGAGAAATTTGAGAAGGCCGGAATCACTTACTTCTACACGCTGATTGACGACGCTGTTGCCCGCGTAATTCGCTCTGAAGGCGGATTTATCTGGGCGTGCAAAAACTACGACGGCGACGTTATGAGCGATATGGTGAGCACAGCCTTTGGATCTCTTGCGATGATGACCAGCGTTTTGGTTAGTCCGGAAGGAAATTACGAATACGAGGCAGCGCACGGTACGGTAACGAGACACTACTACCGCTACCTGAAAGGCGAAGAAACTTCCACGAACCCGATGGCAACGATTTTCGCATGGAGCGGAGCGCTGAAAAAGCGCGGAGAAAAAGACGCGCTTCCGGAACTTGCGGCATTTGGCGAAAATCTGGAAGCAGCCTGCTTAGAAACGCTGAATCAAGGAATTATGACAAAAGACTTATCCGGTCTGGCGGAAGGCGTGCAGACGACTCCAGTAAATTCTAAGGACTTTATTGCCGCGATTCGTAAAAACCTTGAGAAAAAATACGAATAAAATTTAAAGGAAGGAAAACCTACCATGGATCTTTCATTGTATCCAAATATTTTAAGCTGCTCCGCCGTACTTGGAAAGACGAAGCAAACGCGGTTTAACAAAAAAAGGCAGGAGGAGGCACAGCGGGCTTGGGATGCGCTTACGCTCGAAGAGCTTGCGCGCATAAACGAGGAAATTTCCTCGGCAAAACGCGTGCAGTCTGCTCTTGTTATGCCGACTGCTATTGTTTACCGGAACGTTGACGTGCTAAGCGTTATTCCGGCGCGCGACATTGTCTGGATGTACGGACACATTCTTACGTCGCGAATGAATTTCATTCCGTATTCCAAAACGCACACAACCTATTTGATAACGCGTCAAGGAATTTACCACACCATCGGCGTTATTACAACCGGTCCCTTTACAAAAAAACGCCCTTGCGACGAAGCAATCGACCAGATCAAAGAAGTACTTGCTCCTCGCTACAAAGGCATCCTCTACGGCTGGACCGGACAGCTCCAAAAGGCAGTTTCCGAAAATTTCGCAGAAGTCGTTTCTTTTGTGGATGCAAAGAATAACGAGTAAGAAAAAAGGCGGTGAGAACGTTTCTGGTTTCTCATCGCCTTTTCTTTATTCTGCCTATTGTTCCATAGCACGCGCGTACTGCTCTTGTATCGAAGTTTTCAGCTCCTCCGCTCCAAGCTCACGCAGCTGCGCTTCCATTTGTTCCAGCCAATATTCATAATCGTCCAGACACCAAATTCCCATATACTCTGTATTTGTCTGCGTAATCGAGGTAAGCGTGCTTGCGTCGCACGTGTATTCCGGATGGAACCCGCAAAATACAGACAGTGTCATCGCATCGTACGCTTCGTTACGGGCTTCATAATCCGGGTAGAACAAATCTTTCGTTCCGAACGCAAGCGCTCTGTTCAGATAATCATAGTACAATTCGTCCGCGTTTTCCCCGTTCAGCTCCTCATCCTCCAAAAGCATAATTCTCTGAAGCTCCGTACTGGTCATAAACGCCTGCAAAAGCATAAATGCTTCCTGCGGATGCTGCGAAACCGACGCGATTCCAACGCTCCCGCTTGTCGTCCCGTGAAGAACGTTTGTAGCCGAGCGAACAATAACGACATCCGAATCATATTTCTGCGTGTAATTGCTTTCTATAAGAATACCAAACGACTTATTCTTGATCATAGTCTCCGCCTGGCTATCCGGCAGAAGTTTGTATGCGTTCCGCAATTCCGGGGTAGTCGCCATATAGTCAAGGGAGAACGCATTTTTCAGATAACCGCTCTGGTAGTAGCTTCGCAGCGTCTGAAAATGATCTTGCAGTAGCTCGCAGTCGTACATAGTGCTTATTTCCCCGTCCTCCGTATAGAAAAGTCCGCCCTTTTGGTACACGCCAAGCCCATAAGAAAATTGCAAAAGCTCCTCGTCAATAATCAACGGAGAAAAACCGTCTTTTTGCGGCATCGACGCAAGCAGCGGGGAGATTCCCGAAAGCGAAAGAACGGCCGCGTCCGCCTGTTCCTCGGTAAAGTACTCTTTGTTGAACACGTAGTCGATCGTCGTTGTGTAGCCGCCTGTGTTCGGGACAGCGTATATAACGCCGTCTACCTTAACCATTTCCCACAGTTTCTCGCTGTAGTGATTGTAAAACTCCGGCGCTTCCAAAAGCATTTCCTCTAGCGGCAGGAAAATGCCGGAGCGCAAAAGGCCGGCATTCCCGGTTCCGGAAATAAAGCCGGAAGAGGCGATATCGATCGCCGCATTTTCCGGATTTTCCTTGCTCCTTTCCACAAGCTTTGTAAGTTCCTCTTCGTAGTTCGTAAAGTCCACCTGAACGAATTTCACGTGGAAGTCATACCCTTCCTCGTCCAGACGCTCGTTAAACGCTTCGGTTTGCTCCTTTGTTACGTTGCAAAGATCCGGAAGTACCCAGACAAGCGTTTCACCGTCGAACTCCTTCTTTGGCGGTTCTGTCGCAGAAGGCGTTGCATCGTCCGGCGTTGTCCCCTGCGTCACGTCCGAGCCGTTTTCCTGCGGCGAAGGAGAGACCTCTTTTCCTGTGCCGCCGCTTTCTTTGCTGCATCCAAACAGCGCGGCCATCATGGCCCCGATAAGGAAAATTGCTAAAAATTTTTTCTTCATAATCGTCCTCATTTCTTTTACCATAAATTTCCTTTCCATAGCGGATTTAACAAAATGTACTCCAACTTCGGAAGATGAAGCATGGCTAACAGAATTGGCACAACAAAGATGGCTGTGCACACCGCAATGGAGACGGAAATTCGTTTTAAGCGCATACTAATAAAGAAAATTAGCGCAATCGTAAGCAGCATAGCCACAAACCGCAGGACACATACGAACAGAAGGTACTGCAAAATGCTCATATCAAACTTCTCAAGCTGTGGTATGCTGTAGGCGGGAGCATTTCGTTGGTTCAGCCCGTAGGCCTGATAAACGTTATAAAAATACGTCCCATAGGTAACCAAATACAACACAACCGAGACCAAAAAAGCCAAAAAGAATTTTACGACCTGCGTTTGCCGACGACCTTTTGCAGAAGTTCGAATCGGGATGGTCATCCCGGTTTCGTACTCTATTCCGTAGACGCCAACAAGGCACAGCGTCAGCATCAAAACCATTTGCAGCGCTAGGCGGTAGTCCGTATTTTCCGCCGAACCTTCGCCAATCAAACAAAGGTATCCAGCATCGTAGACAAGCGCACCCTGCGGCTTTTCTTTTACGTAATCCGCCCGCGCCTGCACTTTATCAAGCGCCTCAATCTTATTGGAAAGCTGCTGCAGCTTCGCCTGCGAAAACGATCCGGTATCCGACATAGCCAGAATTTCTGCGCGTTCCTGCGAAAGCATCTGGTTTTCCTTGTCGATCTTCTCCTGCGTTTCCTGCGTATAAGTCCCTTCGTACTGCTTTAGGTAGGAGCGGTAATAGTAATCCACAGCGCTCCCCGGTCGATCTACGATAGGCTCATACATAAACCAAATTCCAACTACATAAACAAGCAGGTAAAAAAGTACTTTTTGCTGTATTAAAATCTTATAGCTCTCGTGAAGCACTAAGCTGCGATGTCTTCCGAAAGGAATTCGAAAACGAAGCTTCCACTTTCTCGCCGGAATGCTGTAGACACCGCTTTGCTTTTGAAAGATCAAAACAGAAGCAGCCGAAAGCGCCAGCAAGAAAATCAGCACGCTTCCAAAAAAGAGCATCCGGTAACTGACCGGCTGACTGCGGAAATTCAAGTTTTGGTAAGCTCCCAAAATGGTATCCGTCTTCAAAAAAGCCAGCAAGTTGATTTTTTTGAGCCACAAAAAGAACGTAGTCGAATTTGGAAGGTAAAAATACAGGAGGCTCTCCACGCACAAAACAGTTAGAAGCCATCCGTACAACCCCGCCGCACTCCTGCAGCAAACAGCAATCAGGTACAGCAATGCCGTAACAAGAAAATAAACCAACAATTTCGCCAGCAAAAACAGCGCCAAGTAACCGGCGATGGAAACAGCATACGGACAGCTTCTGTGCGAAGCAAGCGATTGAATTCTTCTTCCCCAGTCGCCAAGACCATATTTCCCTGCGTTAACGAAAAGGCTCGTCGCATAAAACGCCGCTACAGAGACAATGCAAAAGACAAAACAAGCCGTCAACTTTGTCAAGGCAAGCTTCCATCTGCCGTTTGTAGTCGTTCTTGTAATGAGAAGCTGCTGGCACTCCTTTTCTCTTGTCAGCAAATTCATCACGACAAAAAGCAAAAAGATTAGGCTCAGAAAATCCGTATAGGAAGCCTGAAATAAGCGATCCCAGCCTTGTACCGGACCGACTTTTACACCGTCCGTATCAAAGTCTTTAAAGTATTCCGCTGTAACGAGCGCATTGCGGTAATTGTAGTTGCCTTCTTCCGGCTGACCGCCCTGCATTACAGCCAGCATCTGCATTGCTCTTGCAGAGGACTGTATGCCGTCCAGATACGTCTGGTAATTCAGGCAATGCCCCACCTCACTCTTTACTATTTGCAGCAACTGCATTTCAAAATATACATGGTCTGTATAGCGCGGGTAGGGCTGATTTTCGTACTCCTCTAGGAACTCCGCGCCTTCCTCTCCTGCTGCCTCTAAAAGACTCGAGACGTCCTCTCCCAAAACCAAAGAGAGAATGAACCCGGCCTTGCGTATTTCTCTTTCCAGAAATTCATTTGCTTCTTCGGGTTTCATGGACGCTATATCCGCATATACCTTCCGGTAATCCTCCGGATAATAATCTGTTGCGCTTGACAGCCGTGTGCTTCCCGTGTCCAAAAAGACAAGCAGAGCGTTAATGCCAAGCAAAAGAAGGAACAAACCAAGAAACTGGTAAGATCCAGCAATTTTTCTGATTTCACACCCAAGCATTCTCATGTGTCATTCCTCAATCAAAATGATACAAGTACACATCTTCCAGATCCGGCGTGCACGGCGCAGCATCCCATTCCTCCGGATAGTCGTCAGAAAGAATCCGGACGTAGAGATCCCGACCGTCTTCTCTCATACTGCTGACTTTGTATACGGCAGAAATCTGTTCCAGCTCATCCTTGTTTACTTTTAATTCGTAGACCTTATCCGCAATGGTATTGCTAATCTGATACGGAACGCCGGAATCAATCAGTCTGCCTTTTTTAAGCAGCAGCACTTCTTTTGCGATATAGGAGATGTCAGAAACAACATGCGTTGCAAGGATTACAATTTTCTCCATTGCAATTTCCGCAATTAAATTGCGGATACGAATACGCTCTCTAGGGTCAAGTCCCGCTGTAGGCTCATCCAAAATAATAAGCCGCGGATTGCCAAGAAGCGCCTGCGCTATTAATGCGCGCTGCTTCATTCCGCCGGAAAAGCTGCCTAGTCGTTTGTTTCTGCAATCTTCCAAATTTACCCGTTTTACAACGTTTTCTACGGACTGCTTTGTCTCCTGACGCGATAAGCCTTTTAATGTCGCCATATACCACAAAAAGCGTTCCAGCGTATATCCCGGATATACGCCCTGCTGTTGCGGCATGAACCCAAGAAGTCTGCGATATTCCTTGCCCATGGAAAAAATATCTTCTCCGTCGTAGAGCAGACTTCCCTGCGTCGGTTTTAAATTGGTCGTCATCAGGTTCATCATCGTCGTTTTCCCTGAACCGTTTGGCCCCAAAAGCCCATACACACCTTCCGTGAAACGGTACGAGAAATTGTCCAGAGCAAGCGTTGCTCCGTAGCATTTTGTAACCTGCTTCATTTCAAGTTCCATTTTTACTCCTTCTGTCAACCGCCCGCTCGAATTTGCTCAGCGATGCGTCCATGTTTTCATAGACCAGACTTGCATGGAATATTCGGCAAAATAGGCAGTGTTAATTCCAAGGGAGCGCCATCCCTTAAGCGGCTGAAGCTGCACGCTACACCCCCACTGCCCGCCTACAGCCTCTTCTTCCGCCACGAATACTTCCAAGGTGGTTGGCTGAATGGTGTAATACGCTACACTTAGTTTTGTGCTGCTTGATTTTCCTGTACTAACGGATGCTTGCGCAGTTTCCGCCTCCACCTGACTGTTTACATAAATACTGCAGTCACCCAAAGTGGCGACAGACGCTGCACTTTTTTTCCGACTTTCAGTCGCTTCTACCGCCTTTACTTGCAGAGTCAGAAGACAGAAAAGCAAGGAGATCGCTAAAAATATTTTCTTATTATTTTTCTTATTATTTTTCATAGTACTTCTCGTTGTCAACATTTACTTCACAAAGTTCCTGAATCTTGTCAAAATTTCCGGCCCGAAAATCCTCCATGCTCATGCTGGCATAGGTAAGAGCTTCTCCCTGCCCTATTATGAAATATACTACGTTAGGGAATACTGCTTTAATTTTAAGGGGTTCTTCCGTTGTTCCAAGCAACGTATTTTCCTTCTTTTGCAGGTCGTAGCAGTATAATTCCTTTGGTTTATCGTCGTCACTGCTGTGCTGGGCGTAGAATAATTCTTCATCTGCTGCCCAGCAGGAATACCAACTGTAAACTCCATCACACTCCGCTACAAGCTCCGGTTCTTCGTCTGATCTTTGAATATACAGCTTTGCTGCATCTTCCTCCTCGCTTTTATAACTGTATGCGTAATACCCTTTTCTGAAATAGAAATCCGTCATATATGGCACTTTAGCTATCATTGTCTCGGTCTCTGTCTTTAAGTTATACTTCCAAGCCTCTGAAGTTACATGATCTCCATCTTGATAAAAGTATCCATAATAAAGATTTTCTCCGTCACAGAATAAATTTTGAATAACCGAATCCACGCCTTCCTTCTCTTTTAGCACTAATTTCCTTACAGTACCGTCTGTTAGGGAAACCATACAAAGCCCAGCCTTCCAATTCTCCAATTCCTGACGTTCTCCGGTTTCCTTCTCTTTTTCGTAGTCTCTTGTAATGTCGTAGGAAAGGAATAACTGATCCTGTCGGTAATATGTAGTATCTCGAGTCATACCCATTTCATCTGCAGTAAGAAACTTTTTCCTTGTTCCATCCTGCAAGGACGTAATTACAATTTCCAAACTATCCGTGGTATTGCTTACATCATATACTAAATCTCCGGTAATTCTAGAACCAGCATCTGCCCATCCAATTCGAAGCGCCAAGCATTCGGTTGTCCAATTTCCACCTGCGTCCTTCCGAAACTTATGGTCACAAGTTGGGTCAAAGCAGACCAGCATTGTCTCTCCAGTTTGCGAATCTGAGAATCGAAAGGCTGCGCCTCCGCTGCTGTATATCCCCTTAGAGGTATAGATAGCAGCAGGATGACTCAAGGATATAACTTCTTCCTGTGTTCCAAGTGCGCACAGCAAGTCAGAATCGCTCGCGTCCGATGGGTTCTGCACTCCGCCGGTCACCTCCAGCTTTGCAGATTCGTCTTCCTTACATCCGCTAAGGCAAAGTAAAAGCAATAAAACGAAGATTATCCATATTTTTTTCATACCTTCTCCTCCTTAAATGGCACTTTTTATTTTTAATTTGCAGGGCAGTAAAGTTATGTGTTATCTTACCACATTTTTTTGCTCTCTGCCGCTTCATGGAAAAACTGGTTCGATTTTGGGAAAAATTAACCTGTTTGCTTCAGTCCGCATAGTACTTCTGAGCGAGTCTTGAATTCTTAATCCATGCCTCTACCTTTTTCTTATTGGCTCTGCTAATCGGAATCCTTGTCCCATCCAGCAAAATTATTTCGTCCTTTTTTGCCATCTCGACATATCTCACATTGACGATAAATGACTTGTGTGTTCTGCAAAACATGTCGCTTTCAATTGTTCTTTCTACTTCTGTCAAGCTCCCGTACGTTTCCAACCTCTCCCCGTTTCCGCATACAACAGTTACCTTCTTTCCGCAACTTGTAAAATACAAGATGCGTGAACAGCGCAAAGTAATCTTTTCCTTCCCGAACGACAGTCTCAAAAACTCCGGAGCGCCTGTATTCGAAATCAGGTAATCCTGAAGAAAATGACTGATTTTTTCTTGAGAAAACGGTTTTGGCAAAAAAGAAGTTCTGCGGTGCAACGGAAGTTTGTTCAGGTCGTATGTATCGTCTATGGCAAGCACCAGCTCCATCCCTTCTTCAAATACAAAACTTTTCAGCCTTTTCATGGCTTCACTGTCAAGGTTCTCAACATTTGCAACGTCGGCAAAGAGCAAATGAAGTGCGCCGTACTTTTGTAAATGTTTCAAGCACGCTTCTGTATCCAGAAAACACTCCAATTCGTATTTTAAACTCTTCTGCTCTAATAACAGTTCTAATTCCTTTTCTAATTTTTGACTTTCTACCCAATCTATCAAGCAAATCCCTACCCGTAACATCTTTTCTTTCCTTTAAGAAAACTAGTTAATATTTTCCTCCTCTTCTAAAAACATAACACATAATTCTTCTTTTCGCAACAGTTTTGTAAAAAAATTCTGTGTGAGGGTATCACCTACATACAGAAAATACGTACGATTCAAGACTCGCTCGCGGAGCGTATAGCAGATGGGAAATGCCCCCGCCTATAGAGGCGGGGGCATCTCCCATCTGATCTATTTTTACCCTAATGCTACATCCAGTACCATCATCAGCGAAAAGCCGACTGCAAAGAGAATTGTGCCAATATTGGAGTGCTTGCCATCCGACGTTTCCGGAATCAAATCCTCTACTACTACGTAGATCATTGCCCCGGCCGCAAAGCTGAGCAAATATGGAAGAATAGGCGTCATCCAACGCGCCGCTAAAATAGTAAAAATCGCTCCAAGCGGCTCGACCACTCCGGAGAGAACGCCGTACAAAAATCCTTTCTTTTTGGAAGCGCCTTCTGCGCGAAGCGGCATGGAGACGATTGCACCTTCCGGAAAGTTCTGTATGGCAATCCCAAGCGACATCGCAAGCGCTCCCATCCGGCTGATTTGTGCATCGCCGGAGAGCCACCCCGCCACAACGACACCGACCGCCATCCCCTCCGGGAAGTTATGAAGGGCTACGGCGAGAATCAGCATAGCTGTTCGGCTCATGCTGCACTTTGGTCCCTCGGTTTCTTGTCCAAGCCGATGCAAATGCGGGATGCTGCGGTCCAAAAGCAAAAGGAAAAGAATTCCAAGCCAAAATCCGAGAAAGGCCGGAAGGAAGGAAAACTTCCCTTCTCCTTGCTGAAGCGATGGAATTAGCAAACTCCAAACGGACGCCGCCACCATAACGCCGGCAGCAAAGCCCGACATTGCTCGTTCCAAAGTTTTATGAAACGACTGCCTCATAAAAATAACGCAGCCGGCACCAAGCGTCGTACCGGCAAGCGGCAGTAAAACGGCAATCCATGCCTGTAAGTTCATGCCCTCCTCCTTCTTTGCCTGTTATTGATAAGCTGCATCGCCCGGCGCAAGCCGGAATATGTGCCGCAGACGCTCTACCAAAACGCGCGCAGCCGTCTGATGCGAAGGATATCCCGGGTGGTATCTGCTTCCTACGGTTTCGTCAGTCGTGTTTGGAAGCGCCAAATAAGAAATCCTCTCGTCTCCGCTCTCCTGCCGGTAACGCACAAGCGCCTTTTCAATCAGAGGTTCCAAACCGTTTCCAAGCATTCCATACACCCATAGGATATACGCTTTTGGATTTTTTTCGCGGATATCGCGAAGCGCAGACAAGGCGGCGCACACAAAACGCGCTTCGGATTCTTCTTCAAATGTCCCGTCCTCGTTCATTTTCTGCCGATAAGCAACGCCGGTTTCGGGGTCTATAAAAGGTTCATGCGTAAACGCGCTGTAGTCGTTTGTGCCCAGATGAAAAATAACTGCATCAACCGGATTAGCGGCAAAGTTATAATCCTCCTGCGCTCCTACTGCTTCGTGCTGCGCTCCGGTAAGCATTCCACATACTTTTCCGTAGACGCGCGGAATGCTGTTATAGATATTGTTGTCCCAGCCACAATAAATCCCCCAGCCGCCTTTAGAAATCACGCGGTAATCTGCGCAAAGCTCCTTCGCAGTTAAATATGCGTAATTGTGATATGCAGAGAAAAACATGGGAATCCAGTCCTCTTCGCCTTTGGCGCCGTACGTTCCCTCTCCGGTTGTGATGCTGTCTCCTACAAATTCTAGCGTCAAGGAACGCTTTTGCACCGGACAAACCTCGCCGTCCGTTTCCAAGGACAAAATCTGAAGGTAATGTACCGAGTCTTCCGGAATAGCCTCCGTCTCTTTGATAATTCTTACGTTTTTTATTTTATCCGGATTCATCCCACGAAATACAGTGATCGTCTGCTTTCCCTTCTCCAGCATCTGACGGGACACAATCGCGCCGTTAAGAACAATTGTAATCCACTGTTCAAAGCAATCGTACACGGCATTGCAGGTAAGCCGAAGCGTTGCAGCCCGCACATTGCATTCCACGGCGCTCCCGCTGTAAAACAGCGTAGTCGGATTATTTGCGCTCGTTCGGCCGTGAATTCGAACGAGTTTCCACTCTTCTTTCGTAAACTCGTGCATTGTCATTTTTCCTTCCATTTTATTCTGCCGTCCTCCAAAACCCGAATCTGCTTTTTTTGCAAGCGGCGAACAACGGTTTCGCGAAGCAGCACGTACAGCACGGAAAAAAGCGGTACAAAAATCAGCATTCCTACAATCCCAAGCAAAGAGCCGCCTATAGTAATTGCTGCCAAAACCCAAAGCGCCGGAAGTCCTACCGAGCTTCCCACAACGCGCGGGTAAATAAAGTTGCCTTCGATTTGCTGCAAAACAAGAAACATCACTACAAACCAAACAGCGCGAATCGGCTCAACCATAACAATCAAAAAAACGCCAATTGCGCAGCCAATAAACGCACCGCAAATCGGTATCAGCGCCGTTACTGCAATTAAAAGGCTTACAGGCAGCGCGTAAGGGAAGCCAAAAATCGTCATGCACACAAAAAACATGCATCCAAGAATCAGCGCTTCCACACATTGTACCGTAAAAAAGTTAGAAAAAGTCTCTTCCACCATGGAAGAAAGCCGCAGTACTGCCTCCGCTCTGTCCCGGCGCAAAAACGCAAAGAGCAGCTTTTTCATCTGAACGCCAAGTCGTTCCTTTTGAAACAAAATGTACACGGCAAAGCAGACGGCCAAAACAAAATCGACAATGCCGGAAAAGACGGAAGACGCAAAGCTGATGGACGCGCTAAGCACCGTACCGGCGCCGGAAAAAACAAAGGAATGCACGCTATCCCAAATTTGCTTCCAGTTAATTTTATCCAGTTCCAGTTTGGAGACAATATTTTCACGCACCCACTCGTTTTCGTTCGCCCACGCAACTACCCGGTTCCAAAATCCAACGAACGTTTCCGGAAGTCCCGAAACGGTTTTCGCGAGCTGCGGGATTAATATGCCTAAAAGAAAAGCCAATATACCGGCAACCGACAAAACAGTCAAAAAAAGCGCCAAGCCTCTTTTGTGCCGCCGGAAAAATTTCCCCGCCCGCTTATTTCCAAGTTTATCAATTTTTCGCTCAAATGCTCGAACAGGAATGTTCAGCAAAAATGCCAGACAGCAGCCCAGAATAATCGGGAAGACGACGTCAAACAAATACAAAAACACGCGCCAAATCGTCCCCAGATGGTTTAGCAGAAGATAAAACAAAACAACTGCAGACAGACCAAGCACAAGTTTGGTTATGTTTTTATGATTTAGCTCCACAAAATTCTCCCTTCCGCCGAAGATTTAATTAAAGTACACCAATTTGTCCGCCGGTTCCTTTGCCGGAACTAGGCTGGTTACGTAAAGCACCGGGCCTTCTCCCTGATATTCCCGCTGGTATTCCTTTTTCATAACCGCCGTCACGCGATACCACTGCCGGCTTTTCATCTCTTTAACGTTCATCGCCGCCGGAGGCTTTGCCAAAAAACCGATAAACGCTATGTCGTCGGCGCAGCAAGTCATTGCCATTCTGCCGGGCACGAAACACCCTTTTGGCAGCTTAGAAGAAACGTAACTCATAGCGAGAAACGATACGGTTTTCCCCTCGTACGCGTCCGGATGATCCATGGCATCCATGTACCAGATTCCATAGTCCTCATCCGTAATATCCAGATGCTCTGCACGGATGTCGTAAGGCAGTTCCTCTTCCTCCGGCACATCGTCAATCCCGTCTTCCCGCTCGTAAATCAGCTGAATTTTCCGATTTACCGGCTTGATGGACCGCCGAATGAACGTCTTGTTCGTTTCGTCTGTACAACGGTTGATAATGGCAATGTCCGAGTACTTCATCTCCTCGAGCATCAAAGAGCGCATATTTTTCATGTAAGCCTCAAACGTAGTCGCGTCCGCAATCGTAATAATTTGCGCCAGCGCCCATTCCTCCGGGAGGTTTCTTTCCAGAAGGTTTTCCACTTTCCACATACCGTTTAGCTCGATCATAATCATATGCGGCTGATAGAACATCTCCAGTCCAAACAAAAATTCGTCGGTGAGCTGTTCCTCTTTTTCCACGGAAACAATGTGGATTCCTCGCTTTGCGTAAGCAACTTCGTCGTATTCTTCTTCTCCTTCCTCGCAAAGGATTAAAAGAACTTTTCCCCCGTCTAAAAACTGCGGGTCCTGAAGGGTTTCCTTGATAAACGTTGTTTTTCCGCTATCAAGGAAACCGTTGATAATAAATACCGGTTTTTCCATGATTTCCTTTCTCATCACGAAATCGCAAACAGCTGCCGAATCGCTTCCTCTTGCAGTTTGCTTCCAATTACGCAAAGGCGTCCGATTGTCTCCGCGCCGCCTTTTCGAATCTCGTATTCTCCGGGAGTTAAGTCAAAGTGCAGCCACTCGCCGCCTGTTGAAGCAACCATGCCCTTAGATCTGAGAATCGTCCCGTACTCTTCGGTATTTGCCAAACGTTCCAAAATAGCTTCCAGCTGTTCTTTCGTAAACTTCTTTGTTGTCTCCACGCCCCAGCTTGTGAACACATCGTCCGCATGATGATGTCCGTGCTCGTGATGATGCTCGTGGTGGTGCTCATGCTCATGATGATGCTCGTCGTGGTGTTCATGTTCATGTTCATGTTCGTGCTCATGCTCATGGTGATGTCCGCAAACCGGACAGATTTCCTCCTCTTCCAAAAGAGCCTTCGCAAGATCCAGCTTTTTGTCCATTGCCGCCAAAATCTGCGCTCCGCTAAGCTCCGACCAAGAGGTAGTAACGAGCTCTGCCTCTTCGTTTTGCTCGCGCACGAGCTGAACGCACTTTTCCACCTTCTCTTCGGACAAATTCTGTGTCCGGCTAAGCAGAATTGTTTTTGCGTATTGCACTTGGTTGTTGAAAAACTCGCCGAAGTTTTTCATATAGATGCGGCACTTTCCAGCGTCCACAACCGTAACGACGCCGCAAATTTCAAACGCTTCGCTGTCTGCGTTTTCTACTGCCTTAATTACGTCTGAGAGCTTGCCAACACCGGAAGGCTCAATAAGAATGCGGTCCGGCTGAAGCTCCTCTTTTACTTTTTTCAGCGCTTCGCCAAAATCGCCGACTAACGAGCAGCAAATGCAGCCGGAGTTCATCTCCGTAATTTCGATGCCGGCCTCTTTTAAAAAGCCGCCGTCAATTCCGATTTCGCCAAATTCGTTTTCAATCAGGACAATCTTCTCTCCCTGATAGCCGTCTTGCAGCAGCTTCTTTATCAATGTTGTTTTTCCGGCTCCCAAAAAGCCGGAAAAAATATCTACTTTAATCACTTTTTTCACGCTCCTTCTTACGCTTTTCCAGTCGTTCCAAATCCGCCTCGGTTTTTTCCTTGCAGCTGCTCTACGCGCTCAAACCGAAGCGCCGGCTGGTTTTTCATAATGCGAAACTGACAGATTCGGTCGTTGACGCAAACCTCCGTGTCGCGCAGAGCGTACGCCGGCCACATCCATTCGTCGTCGTTTCCGCAGTAACTGCTGTCAATTACGCCCATGTGGTTCGTTTGGATTAAGCCAAAATTTTTGAAGGTAGAGCTTCTTGGCACAACATGCGCCTCGTAGCCTTCCGGAAGCTCTACCGCTATCCCAAGGCGAATCAGACGAAACTCTCCCGCCTTCATCACAACGTGCTGCGCAGACCGCAAATCAATCCAGTCGGATTTGTTCTCAATATACTGAAGTTCTTCGATTTCCTTGCTGATATAGCGTATTTTTAAGGTCTCCATTTGTGTGTTCCTACTCCTCCTGCCGATGTTAAATTTCACGCAGGAACGCAAGATATCCAAGGTAGGCTTCGTAAATATCCGCCTTGCTTGTTACTTCCCACGGCGCGTGCATGTTCTGTACGGCTACACCGCTGTCAATTACATTCATTCCGTAGTTGGCCATAATGTAGGCGATTGTACCGCCGCCGCCTTGGTCTACTTTGCCTAGCTCCGCTGTTTGGTAAGCAACGTTATGCAAGTCAAGCGCCCGGCGAATCGCTGCATAAAACTCCGGATTTGCGTCGTTGGAGCCGGATTTCCCGCGAGAGCCCGTGTATTTGTTAAATACAAGTCCTTTGCCGAAATAAGCCGCGTTCTTCTTTTCAAAAACGCTTGCATAGTTCGGGTCAAACGCTGCGCTTACGTCCGAAGAAAGCATATGCGAATTTTGCAAGGCTCTTCGAAGCGCTAACTCGGACTCTTCGCCCATGCGGGCAAGGAGCTCTGCCACGCAGTTTTCAAAGAACCGCGAATGCATTCCCGTCGCGCCAACGCTTCCGATTTCCTCTTTGTCCACCAAAAGACATACGGCTGTCCGGTCGGTTTGCGTGCAGTCAAACAAAGCTTCCGCAGACGTATACGCGCACACGCGGTCGTCCTGTCCGTAGCCAATAATCATGCTCGTGTCAATTCCGTAGTTTTTGGCTTTTCCGGCGGGCACTACTTCAAGCTCCGCAGAAGAGAAGTCTTCCTCTTCCATTCCGTAGCGCTCTTTCAGAATTTTCAGAACGTTTGCCTTTACCGCATCCTTTTCCTCGGTTGAAAGCGGGATGGAAGCAACGGTTACGTTCAAATCCTCCCCTTCAATAACGTTTGCCGCCTTTTTTTGCAGCTGATCCGCCGCAAGATGAATCAAAAGGTCGCTGATGCCTACAACCGGTTCGTCCTCGGCTTCGCCAATCACAACCGGCACGACCGTTCCGTCCGTTTTCACAACGACGCCGTGAATCGCCATTGGCTGCGCTACCCATTGGTACTTTTTTACACCTCCGTAGTAGTGCGTATCGAAAAGGGCAATCTCCGTATCTTCATACAGCGGATTCTGCTTTAAATCAAGTCTTGGCGAATCGATATGCGCTCCAAGAATTTTCATACCTTCCGAAAGCGGCTTGGTGCCTATGCGAAACAGCGCGAGCGCTTTTCCCATCATGTTGTAATATACAGCGTCTCCTGCCTTTACACAGTCCATTTCGCATAGATTCCGAAAGCCCAGGCTTTCTGCCTTTTTAATAACGCTTGCGACGCACTCGCGTTCTGTTTTGTTTTCGGAGATAAACTGCCGATAGCCTTCAGCAAATTGCATGACTGCCTCCGTTTCCGACTCGCTGTAAGAAAGCCATGCATTTTTTTTGTTTTTTTCACTCATTGCGTCCACCTCTTTTTTAAAATGCAAGGTGCACCCGCTGGAAAGCCGGTGCACGCTTATTTGTTCTTATACGTTAATTTCCGCACGGATTCCCAGGTCATCCTTATGTTCCTGTAAAATCGGTTGTATAACCTGCTGCAAAAATTCCTCCGTTTGCTCCTTCGCACAGCCCGTGTACTTTGCCGGATCCATACATGCCTTCAGGTCGCTAAGCGACAAGTGGAACATCGGGTCTTGTGCAATCAGCTCCAGCAGATTGTTTTCTAGGCCAAGTTCCTTTACGTTCTTTCCCGCAATCATAGAAAGCTGACGAATGCGTTCGTGCAGTTCTTGGCGGTCGCCTCCTGCTTTTACCGCGTCCATCATAATGTTTTCAGTAGCCATAAACGGCAGCTCGCTCATAAGCCGTTTGGTAATTACTTTTTCGTAGACAACCAAACCGTCTACTACGTTCAGGTACAAATCCAAAATACCGTCTACGGCAAGAAACGCTTCCGGAACCGAAAGCCGTTTGTTTGCGGAGTCGTCTAACGTTCTCTCAAACCACTGCGTCGCAGATGTTACCGACGGGTTCAGCGCATCAATCATCACATAGCGCGCCAGCGAGGCAATGCGTTCGCTTCGCATCGGATTGCGCTTATACGCCATGGCAGACGAGCCAATCTGCTGCTTTTCGAAAGGTTCTTCAATTTCTTTTAAGTGCTGCAAAAGCCGAATGTCGTTTGAAAACTTGTGCGCACTTGCGGCAATACCCGCTAAAACGTTCAAAACGCGCGTATCCATTTTTCTTGTATAAGTCTGACCGGAAACTGGAATGCAGGAAGAAAAGCCCATCTTTTTTGCAATCTTTTCGTCAAGCTCCCGAACTTTTTCGCGGTCTCCTTGTACAAGCTCCAAAAAGCTTGCCTGCGTTCCTGTCGTTCCTTTCGAACCAAGAAGACACATAGAGTCGATTACGTAGCACAAGTCGTCGTAATCCAGCTTAAGCTCCTGAAGCCATAAGCAAGCTCTCTTTCCTACCGTCGTCGGCTGCGCCGGCTGAAAGTGCGTAAAGCCAAGCGTAGGCAGCGCTTTATAACGCTGTGCAAAATCAGCGAGCTTGCTCATAACGTTTACGAGCTTTTTACGCACAAGCTTCATAGCCTCGGTCATAAGAATCAGGTCCGTATTATCCCCAACATAACACGAGGTTGCTCCCAGATGAATAATGCCCTTTGCTCCCGGGCACTGTACTCCGTAGGCGTAAACGTGGCTCATAACGTCGTGACGGCATTCTTTTTCCCGCGCTTTTGCTACATCGTAGTTGATATCGTCTTGGTGCGCCTTTAACTCGTCAATCTGCTCCTGCGTTACCGGCAGCCCAAGTTCATGCTCCGCCTCCGCAAGCGCAATCCAAAGCTTGCGCCAAGTACGGAACTTCATGTCCGGAGAAAACAGATATTGCATTTCCCGGCTTGCATAACGCTCCGAAAGCGGGCTGACATAACAATCGTTGCTCATAACTTTCCTCTTTCCTCTTACTGAATCCCCAGTCTTTTAAACACTTCCTTGTAAGCGTCTTCTACTCCGCCTAAGTCGCGGCGGAAACGGTCCTTGTCCAGCTTTTCGTGCGTGTTGATATCCCACAGACGGCACGTATCGGGCGAGATTTCGTCTGCAAGAATAATCTGTCCGTGGTAACGGCCAAACTCAATCTTAAAGTCTACCAATTCAATGCCGCACTCTGCAAAGTACTCTTTCAGAACTTCATTTACGGTAAAGGCATACTTTGTAATCGTGTCTACTTCTTCCTGTGTTGCCGCTCCAATCGCAACAGCGTAGTAGCCGTTAATCATCGGATCGCCAAGCGCGTCGTCTTTGTAGGAAAACTCTAACGTAGGGCGCTTTAAAACAATTCCTTCCTCCATGCCAAGCTTCTTCGCAAAGCTTCCGGCGGAGATGTTGCGGATAATTACTTCCAGCGGAACAATTTCCACTTTCTTTACAAGCGTCTCACGGTCGCTAAGTTCCTGTATATAGTGCGTAGGAACGCCTTTTTTCTCAAGAAGCTGCATCACATGGTTGGACATTTTATTATTAACAACGCCCTTGCCAACGATCGTTCCTTTTTTCAGTCCGTTAAACGCGGTCGCATCGTCTTTGTAATCTACAATCAATGCGTCGGGATCGTCCGTTTTGTACACCTTTTTTGCTTTTCCTTCGTAAAGCTGTTCTAATTTCTGCATATGCGGTCTCCTCTTCCTCATGTATGATTATTTATGCTGCATTTCTGCAATTCTACGCAGCTCCTCCACGGAGAACGTATACTTTTTATTGCAGAAATAACATACGGTTTCAATCGGCTTTCCTTCTTCAAGCAGGTTGGAAAGCTCTTTCTTTCCCAAACACAAAAGTCCCTTCTCAAACCGCTGTGCGGAGCAATTACATACAAACTGTGTCGGTAGCTTCTGCGTTATCTCAAGTCCCAAATCACCAAGCAGCTCTTCCAAAATGTTTTCGGGCGTTTTCCCTTCTTCCAGCATTTGCGTCACAGAAGAAACACCCTGTAATTTTTCTTCAAGCGCGGAGATCGTCTCTTCCTTGGCAGACGGCATCAGCTGTAAAAGAAAACCGCCGGCACGTCGCACCGTGTTTTCCCGGTTCATTAAAACGCCAAGTCCGACTGCGGAAGGCGTCTGCTCCGATGCGGCAAAGTAGTACGTCAAATCTTCGGCAATTTCTCCGGTCTGAAGGGCGGTATCTCCCACATACGGCTCTTTAAGACCCATATCCTTGATAACGCTTAAAATACCCGCTCCAAGCGCTCCTGAAACGTCTAAATGTCCGTCCGAACGCGGCGGCAGCATAACGTCCGGGCAGTTCGCATACCCTTTTACGTTTCCGTTTGCGTCTGCAGTTACAAGCAGCCCTTGAATCGGTCCGGAACACTGAATCCGAATCGTAAGCGCGTCGTCCTTGCCTTTTAGCATCGTGCCCATCATGGCTCCTGCCGTTAAAAGCCTTCCAAGCGCTGCCGTTACAATAGGGCTTGTATTGTGAGCAAGCCTTGCCGTTTCCGTCAAGTCCCGTGTCGTTGCCGCAAATGCGCGAATCTGTCCGTTTGCCGCCATGGCGCGGATAATGTAGTCCATGTTTTCACTTCCTATAGGTACGTTTTGTTTTCCTGAAATCCTTCTTTTGCCACATAAACAATGCGCTCTGCGTCTTCGCTCGCCGCCTCCGCCGTATAATCCGAAAAGGCTGCGACAAATTCCAGCCCCGCGCTTTTTAAGCAGCGCAGCACCGTTTGCATCGAATACGCCTGCTGTACGTGCCGCTCTTCGCTTCGCTTGTAAAGCCCGCCGTCCGTTTGAAGAAACATCGTCAGGACATATGTGTTTTTCCGGGCGGTCTCCTCGTAGGAGTTTTCCCATACCATAACACCGTCCGGCAGCGTCTCCATCCGCGTTTTGTCTCCCAAAACTTCTCGGTAGTACCGATGCGTTTTCATATCAAAAACGAAAAGACCGCCGCGCTCTAAATAATTGTTTACAAGGCGAAAAACCCGAATCAAATCTTCCTCTTTTAAAAGATAGTTCATCGTATCGCACACGCTGATGACGGCGCCTACTGTCCCAAACAGTTCTAGGGCGCGCATATCCTGATGAAGGTAAAGTATCGATGGGCACTCCCTATCATAGCTTTTTTCCCGGGCGATTTCAAGCATTTCCTCCGAAGAATCCACGCCGATCATATCAAATCCGGCCTGCGCAAGGCGCGTTGTAATCTCTCCGGTTCCGCACCCTAACTCCGCAACAATGCTTCTCGCAAGACCGTTTTCCTTAAGAAGGGAAATTAAAAAGTCCGCCCAGCGCGCATACGGGACGTTGTCCATGCACGCGTCGTAAATCCACGCGAAATTCGAATACATTTTTCTCCTTTTGCTCCAAAGACGCACACTTGGCGAACGGAGCTGCCTCCGTCCGCCATTGTATTTGTCATTCTGCGCATGCTGCAATTTCGTCGAACACCGGGACGAGCGCCGGGTAAATCGATCGGAAAATCGCATAACGTTTTTCGTATTCCGCAACGATTGCCGGATCTTGCTCAATCGTATCAACTACGCGAATCAATTTGGATGCCGCGTCTTCTACGGAAGAAAATGCGCCGCAGCCTACCGCTGCCAAAATAGCAGCGCCGTATCCCGGTCCTTCCTCGCAGTTAAGCCGGTCTACCTTCACGTTCATAATATTTGCCAGCACCTTGCACCAAAGCGGGCTCTTGGCTCCGCCGCCAATAGCGCGTACGCGCTTAATTTCAACGCCGAAGGAGCGGGCAATTTCAAGCGCGTCCCGTAAAGCGTAGGTAACGCCTTCCATAACGGCAAGCGTCATATCTTCCCGCTTCGTATCCATGGAAAGCCCTACAAAGCAGCCTCTGGCATTTGGGTTGTTATGCGGCGTACGCTCTCCCATCAAATACGGCAGGTAGTATACGTTGTTCTTTCCGATTTCGGTAATTCCTTTTTGCTCCGCTGCGTAGTCCTTTGTGCCGATAATATCGTCCATCCACCACTTGTTGGAGGAGGCGGCGGAGAGCATACAGCCAAGGAAGTGATACTTTCCGTTTGCGTGCGCGAAGGAGTGCATTGCGTTTGCGTCGTCTACAGCAAAAGCGTCCGTAGCAATAAAGACCGTTCCGCTTGTCCCAAGAGAGACGCTGCACATGCCGTGCTCAAGCGTTCCTGTGCCGACGGCACCGGCGGCGTTATCTCCGGCTCCGGCAATAACTTTTACCGTCTCCGGAAGTCCAAGCGCCTCTGCAACGTCCGGAAGCAGCGTGCCAACCGGCTCGTAGCTTTCGTATATGCGAGCCAGCTGCGATTCCTTGATGCCGACGATGTCGATCATTTCTTTTGACCAGCACTTGTTCTTTACGTCAAACAAAAGCATTCCGGAAGCGTCCGAAACGTCCGTACAGTGGACGCCGCTTAATTTATACGCCAGGTAATCTTTCGGGAGCATAATCTTCTCGATTTTCTCGAAAATTTCCGGCTCATTTTTCTTTACCCAAAGCAGCTTCGGCGCGGTAAAACCGGTAAGCGCCATATTTGCCGTGTATGCGCTGATTTTCTCCCGTCCGATTTCTTTGTTTAGGTAATCGCACTCCGCCTGCGTTCTGCCGTCGTTCCACAAAATAGCGGGGCGAAGCACGTTGTCTTCACTATCCAAAATAACAAGGCCGTGCATTTGTCCGCCAAAGCTGATTCCGGCAACGTCTGCGGCGTCTACAACGCTGACAAGCTCCCGGATTCCTTCCACGGTTTTTTCCCACCAGTCCTCCGGTTTTTGCTCCGACCAGCCGGTCTTCGGGAAGTACAACGGGTACTCCTTTGACACAATGTTTTTAATTTCGCCTTTTTCATCCATCAGCAACAGCTTTACCGAGGACGTTCCCAAGTCTACACCTATGTAGTACATACTAGCCTCCTGCTATAAAATGAATTAATTTTTTTGAAAATCGCCTTTAGTGCAATCATACCAACTGCACCTATGGCATGTCAAGCCAAAAAGCCGCTACAGCATATCTCCTTCTACAATGTTTAACAGGCTCATAGGCGTCATAACGGTAATCGCTTTTTTATGTATCGTAATTTCAATTTCCATAAACTCGCCGCCAAACTCGCCGTCAAGCGTCCATGCAACGGGCGACGCAGAAGAAAACGACACTTCTGTGACGCGCTCATAAATTATGTTTTTGTTGTCGAATTTCCCGTGCAGGATATCGTTTACAAGCTCCGGAAATTCATACGCCTTGCAGTCCCGCACTAAGAAAAGCTCGTATTCGCCGTCGTTTAGCTTAACGTCCGCGCCGGTAAGACCGCGAAAACCGCCAATCGACTCGGAACTTACGACCATTCCGTAAATAAAGCTGTCCTGCACGCTTATTCCGTTATACGTAACGGTCATTGGAAAGCGCTTTATTTTCGCTAGCGAGCTCGCCCCGTTAAAAACGTATGCCGCGTGCCCGAAAATATTTTTCAGTCCTTGCGGCGTCGCGTAGGAGATATCCGTAAACAGACCAAAGGCGGCTGTGTAAACAAAGTACGTATCGTTAAACTGCGCAACGTCGCATGCAAAAGGCATTCCTCTGCTTACAAGGCTTGCCGCTTCTAAGACGTCTTTTGATATGTTCAGGGAATACCCGAAATCGTTTGTGCTTCCCGTAGGAATGTAGACAATCGGCACTCTCTGCTCGCAATACATCATGCCGTTTACCGCCTCGTGCAGTGTTCCGTCTCCGCCTGCAACGACAACTTTTTCGCAGCGTCCGGCGCCGACGTATTCCATAATGGCATTTTGCGCATCCATCTTCTTTCTCGTCGGAAAAATCACAACTTCGCGCTCGCCTTCTGTCAGCAAATTGACGACGCCGCTTAGCTTGCTTTGAATTTTTTTCATGCCGGCATTTGGATTATAAACAAATAAAATTCTCTCTCGCATATTCTTTCCTTACTCGCACTTTTCTTCGTCCTGTCCTTCGTCCCCTGCCTGTGCGCTTCGTTTGCGCTGGGTCATAATGCCGCCAATCCGGCCCGCTTCCCGGGCGGAAAGACTTCCCCATCCATTTGCTACAATTCGATCAAACACTCCAAGCTCGCGTGCAATTTCGTACTTCAGTTCTTCTTCGGGCGTCAGATTTGTAAAATCGATTTCTTTTTTCTTTTTTCCCATGGCATTCTCCCTTTGCCAAATCTCTTTTGGCAAAAGGAGTGTTGCCCGGAACTATCCCCAGTATACTACACAGAAAAGCTTTTTTGAAGTGCAAATGAGTAAATTAACCGTTCTTTTACCATTTTCCCCGTTCCGCGAGTGATTGCGTCCGCATAATAAGCAAGCTGCGCGCGGTAACGCCTGCGCAAAACCTCTTCTGCGTCCTGCCCGAAAACACGGTCCGTTTTATAGTCAAGCAAAACAACGCCGTCGTCTTCTTCAAAAAACACGTCGATAATTCCCTGCACCAAAATCGGCTCGTCACTTTCGTAATCCAAAGACAATTCTCTCGCCGGATACGAAAGGACAAAGTTCTGCTCTTTGTGCAGCCTGCCCGCTCTTGCCGCCTTTTGCAGCCGCTGCCCTAGAGGCGATTCAAAAAAAGCCAAAAAATCGGAAAGGGAAACGCTGTTTTTCGCGTCTTTTGGTATTTTTTTCAGGGCGATTGCCTTTTGCAGCTCCTCTTGCAAAAACGCCAAAGAAGGCTCTGCGGTAAAATCGTGAATTTCCAGTATTTTATGATAAAGTGTTCCTCGCTCGCTCCCGCACAAAATCGTTTCGCGCTCCTTTTCCTGTAGGAATTTCGGAATCCGTTCATCTTTTTCTGTCTCTCTCTCCTGCGGATTGTAAGAGGCAGCAAAATCGTCTTTTTCCTGCATTGCGGAAGCTTTTAATGCCGAAACCGACAGTCTTATGGGCAGAGATGCTCCCATGCGGTACGGGTACTCGTAATCTTCCCATGTTGCAAGAATTTCCGGAATTCTGACGGCTTCTTTTGTAAAAACCGGTTCTCTCGCTCCTTCCTGCGTGGTCAACTCTTCCCATGCATGGCTTGCGAATTCGTCAAGCAGCTGCCGCCGGTTTTTTACGCATATCATAAACTCCTTGCCTAAAAACGGCTCTCCGGCTGCCATATCGGCAAGCTGTGCCAAAGACGGCTGTTCGCTTGCCAAAACCGAGGGCAAAATCCAATCCAGATAGCACCCTGCCGAATACAATTGTCCAAACGAAAACGCTCCCGCCTGGTGAGGGGTGATCTTTCCTGCTTCTAAATTCTCGCAAATTCCTCGTTTTACGCCAAACAAAATCAGCTTTTCCTTTGCGCGCGTCATTGCCGTATAAAGAATGCGCAGTTCCTCTCCCAGGCTGTCTTGCCGGATGCGGCAGGCGATTACCTTTTTTGCAAGCGTATCCACTTTTGTCCGCTGCTTTTGGTCAATGGCTATCGGCCCCAACCCCAAATCCTCGTGAAGCAGCAGCGTTCCCGTTGTATCCGTTAAATTAAATTTTCTATGAAGATCCGGAAGCAGCACTATCGGAAACTCCAGTCCTTTGCTGGCGTGAATGGTCATAATCCGAACCGCGCCGCCGCTATCCGCCGGACTTGCCTCTTCTACCTTCACCTGATACGTAATCATGTGGTCGATATACGAGACAAAATCACACAACTCCGTATAAGCGAAATTCTGAAAGTCCCTTGCCTTTCGCACAAGCGCCTCCAAGTGATTTTTCCTTGTCTCGCCTCCGGGCATTGCCTGACAATAGAGCAGATATCCTGTCGTTTGGTAAATTTCTTCCAGCAATTCAAATACGCGCATCGTCTGCTTTTTTTGCAGGAGTTCGTCGTACAGCGACAAAAATCGAACGGTTTTCTCAAAAAGCGCTTCCTCCGCCGCAGTGCGCTTAGTAAAAGCGGCAAAGTCGCGCAAAGTATCGTACAAATACGTAATCCTTCCCGGCCTTGCAAATCGGCGGCTTAAGATGCGCAGCCGCGCCAGCTCTTCGTCGCTAAAATCCGCAATCGGCGAATGCAATACCGCCGCCATCGGGATGTCCTGCAAAGGGTTGTCGAGAATGCGCAGCACGTTCAAAATCGTTTGAACTTCTACAGCTGTAAAATACCCTTCCATCGTCGTAACGTACGCATCGATTCCGCGCTGCAAAAGTCCTTGCACAAGCGGTTTTGCTATCCCGTTTAGAGAGCGGACCAAAACGACAATATCCCCGTAAGCAACCGGCCGCACGCTGCCTCCGTCTTTGATTCGGTAGCCGGAGTCCGGCCGAACCAGTTCCCCAATGCGCTCTGCTACCGCCTGCACATACAGCTCCTCATCGGTCGCCTCATCTGCCGCCTCCGCCTGCCCTTCGTCTTCCTTTGGATCAAGCAGGATAAGCTCGGTAAGCTCCTTTTCTCGCTCCCAGACGTCCGGATACGCTGCGCCGGGATACAGCGCCGCCTTTTCGTCGTAAGAAATCCCGCCAAGCTCCGCTGTCATAATCCGCTCGAAAATCCGGTTTACGCAGGCAAGCACCGTCTTACGGCTTCGAAAGTTCATGGAAAGGTCAATTCGGCACTCTTTTTCGCCGTCTTCCGGATACCTGCGGTAGCGCTCCAAAAACAGCTCCGGCCGCGCCATACGGAACTTGTAAATGCTTTGCTTAACATCCCCAACAACAAACAGGTTCGGGTGTTCGGACGCTTCGCCGGAAATGGCCGTAAGAAGCAAATCCTGCACCAGATTGGAGTCCTGATACTCGTCGATCATAATCTCGTCAAACTGCTCTGCGTACGCGTTCGCCGCCGCAGTGCGCAAAAGTGTTCCGTCTTCTTCGCGCCGCAAAAGAATCGACAGCGCCAAGTGTTCCACTTCGGAAAACCCAAGCACATTGTTTTTTTGCAGCGCCTCCCGATAACGTTTGCGGCATTTTTCGGTAAGCGACAAAAGCGTTTTCATCGGCGTAGCGCAAAGCGCCATATCGCTCTTCATTTCGGAAATGTCCTGAAAAAAGTACGAGTCTTTTACTCCTTGTACAATCGCTTTTGCTTCTTTTCGCTTTGCCTGCACCAATTGTTTTTTTTCTTCGGACGCTTCCGGCTGGCGTTTGCGGGGAAGCGGCGTGTATGCCTGCTGCGAGAAAAGCTCCGCTAACTCTGCGTAAGTTTCTTTTTTTAAAGTCAGCCGCAAAAAATCCTCGTCGTCACGAAGCGCCTGCGCATACAACAAAGGCCCATCCGGTCTTTCGCAAACGAAAATCGCCTCCTGCGTTTTTTCAAGCGCTCCCTGCAGGCGCTGCTTCGCTTGCAAACATGCTTCCTTTGCCACTTCCGTCTTGCCGATGTCGCCTTCTTCGCATAGCATCCGCACAGAATTGCGCAGCCACAAATCCGGCCATGGACTGCTTTGCGCAAAAGAGTTCAAGCGGGTAATCATCTCTACAATTTTTTCGTCCGAGCGGCTGCCCCCGTAAGCGTTTACAAGCTCCCAAAAGGCAGGCTCCCCCGCTTTGTGCGCCGCCTCGAGTTCTTCAAGAAGCGCCTGTTCCCACAAAAGGCGCAGCTCGGCTTCGTCGCCAATCCGAAAGTTCGGGTCGATGTCCGCTTCTTGGAAATAGCTTTTTACGATGGACTGGCAGAAGCTGTCAATCGTCGTTATGTTCGCGTAGTGTACGAGATTCATTTGACGAAGCAAATGCGCGTCGTCCGGCTTCTCGGCAAGGCGAGCCGAAAGCGCATCCATAATCCGCTCCTTCATCTGCGCAGCCGCGTTTCGGGTAAACGTAACGACCAGTATCCGATCAATGTCCGTTCGGTTCGGCGCGTTAAGCACCAGCTCCATAATCCGCTGCACAAGAACCGCCGTCTTTCCGGAACCTGCCGCCGCCGAAACAAGCAAATTACACGTTCGATGCGTAATCACGCTTTTTTGCTGCTTCGTAAACGTAATGTCGGCCATTTTCTCTACCTCCCCTCGTCCTTTTTCTCTTTTCCGCCGTCCACCGCGCTTTGCATATGCGCAAGCGCTTCTTCGCGGCTTTTTTTGCTGCAGTCTCGGTAGCCAAAGGCGGGAAGACTTGCGTCAAAGCCGCATACGCTTTGATACGGACAATACGTGCAGGCGTTTTTTTGCCCGCTTCGGTACGGCTGCGGTTTGATTTCTCCTTGCAAAATACGCTCTGTTTCCTGCTGCAAAAGCCAATCTGCGTACGAAAACAGCGTCTGCATTCCCTGCTTGCTTAAAACCTTCGACGTTTTCGCCATCTCCCCTTCTTTCGTCGTTGCAACTGGAAGCACCATAGACTGGTAGCGGCTGGCATACCCGCCCTGCGCATCCACTAAGCCGCCGTCTAAAAGGCGCAGCGCCTGCCTGTCTTCTAACACAATACCATCCGGGCAGAGCATTCGCCGGAACTCTTTTTTCCAATCGTCGGCAAGCTTATCGACAAGCGGGTCGTCGATATGATAATAAAGCCCCGCTGCCGGAATCGCCTCTTCGGGAAATGCACGGCGCATTTCGGAGAGATAAACTGGCAGCTGCAGGGAAACGCCGTCTAAAACCGCGCTAAAGTCCAGCTTTTGCTCTCCGGACTTGTAATCCACTACTTTAAAGTAAACGTTTTCGTCTTTACGGCATACATCGATGCGGTCAACCACGCCGCTTAGACTAAGTCGTTCATCCGTATATGTAAAACGCTTTTCAAAGCTCTCCGGCTCGAAGCTGCCTTCCTTTAACTGCTCCTGCACCGTTAGAATCGTACGTTTTAACAGTTCTTCCATGCGCGAGAGCTGGTAACGGCTGCGCTCGCTGTCTTCAAACAGATCCGTTGTCTGCGCAAGAAGCGCCTTCCTTACCGCGCGCGAAACACGCGGCTGCACGTCCCCTTCTTCAAGGCTTCGCCAAGAAGTTCCGCTTTGTTTTAATTCCTCGGAAAACAAGCAAAGCGCTTTGTGAAACAGGCTTCCGACGTCTGCCGCAGAAACTTTAAACTCTCTTCGCTGCGCCAGCTCCAGTCCATATTGCAAAAAATGCCGGTACGCGCACTGCGCAAAGCACTCAAGGCGCGATACTGAGCCCCGCAGTGTCTGCGAATAAAGCTCCGTAGCCGTTTGCGGCAAAAGCGTTGCAGCGCATACAGGTCCGCGCGCCGCCGCAAAAAGCATATCGATGGTCATCCGGCTTCCAAAAAGCGTTCCGCCCTTTTGCAAAAAATACTCCCGAAGCGCTTCGCCTTCCGGTGTGCGAACGCCTTTTCGCCCTTGGCCAATCGCCTGCAATAAAAGTCGCTCTCCCCCGTCCGGAGCCACTTTTTCAAAAAGCGTTTCATCTTCTGCGTAAGAAACTAGAAGCGCCGGAAAAATTCTTCGAATTTGCTGCAAGACGTAAGACGGCCGCAATTCTCTTCCGTCGTCGCCCTGCCGCCGGTACGTAAGATACAGATGCTCTGTTGGCTTTGTTATCGCAAGATACAAGTAAAATTCTTCCGTTGCAACCGCTTCTTTTGCCGTCTCTGCAATCTCTAACCCAAGCGCTTTCACTTTTTCGCGCTCCCTGTCCGTAAGCAGCCCTGCCGCATGCGAAAATCCGGGAACCATGCCTTCGTTTACGCCAAGGAAAAACAAAACGCGCACGCGCTGCAAGCGGGAGCGCTTTACATCGCCAACCGAAATACTATCCGGCTCCGGCGGTATAACGCCCAGTTTCGTTTCTTCAAAACCGGCGTCCAAAATGTCCGCAAATTCCCCGACCGGAAGGCTTTCCTTGCCAAGCAGCTCTTCCATCTGCTCCATCATGGCAACAATTGCCGGATAGATTTGCCGATACTCCTTTTCCTTGCGAAGGGAAGAGGCAAACGCCATTTCATCCGCAAGCGCCTCCATCTTCTCGGCCGCGTCCACGTCTCTTAGAAAATAATACAGCGCCGTTAATCCGTCGCGCACCGTCTTTCCCTGCGCGAATCCGGGAAGCAGCTCCTTCAGGTCGTCCATGCATTTTTCACGCAGGCGATTCACTTCGCCCAGTTCTTCCTTCCACTCTAAAGCAATGCGAACAAACGGGCGGCTCCATGCGTGCTTTCCCCGAATACCTACAGCAAGCAAGTAGTTTTCCATTTGCGAAGCTTCCCGAGGCGTAAATCCGGAAAGCGGATTTTTCATATAATGCGCGACGGCGTCCGAGCGAAAATCCGTAGAGAGAATCCGCAGGGCGCTTCGCAGCAAGTCTACGCACGGGTTTCCAAGCACGTTTTCTTTATAATCAATAAAGCAGGGAAGTTTCGCTCTTTGAAACGCCTGGCGCAGATCCTGCGCATACCCTTGCACGTCGCCGCACAAAATTCCAATTTCCCGGTAACGATATCCTTGCTCGCGCACGAGGCGAACAATGCGGGAAACTACGTAGCGGATTTCCTCTTGGCGGTTTGAAAGCGAACAAATCGTTATTTCAGGCTTCTTTGTAGACGGCTTTGCCGGACAGCAAAAGAGCTGTTCCTTTAAATGCTGCAAACCGGGCTTACAGCAACAGTGCGATACAAAAACCGGCTCCGCCTCCTGCTGTCCGCAGCGGATTGCAATCTCGCGCAGCTTAGAAAGCGTCTTTTTGCTAAGCGTAAACAAAGGCGCCCCTCCGCCGTCCCCTAAAAGCTCCGACGGCTTTAGCGTCAGCGTTATGTAAATATCCTTCGCCGTCAAAAAAAGCTGTTCCAAAAGGCGATACTGCGACGGTGTAAATCCGGTGTAGCCGTCCAAAAACAGCGTGCTGCCTTTTAAGAGCGACGACTCCTGCACCAAAGGGCACATCGCCACGAACAAATCTTCTTCGGTCAGATAGGAATTTTCCAAAGCTTCCCGAAACAGCCGGTACATGCAAATCACGTCCGACAGCTTGTGCGATAAAAGCGGGTCGGACACTTTTTCTTTTGTTTTTGCAAGCTCCTCCGGCGTTACGCAATACTGCGACAGCTCGGAAAACAACGAGCGCACCTGCCCGACGAATCCTTTTTTTCGTTCTTTTCCTGCGTATATAGTCAGCTGCTTTTCGTTTTCTAGCAGCAGCCGTTTTACAAGCATTCCTTTTCCGGTATCCTCTAAAATCGCCGGAAGGCGGTCTCCTAACTCTTCCATAAGCCGGAAGGACAAGCGGCGAAAGCTTAAAATATCACAATTTAATATGCACTTTTGCGGATGCAGCGCCGTAAGCTCTCTTTGCGCCGTTAAAGACGCCTGCTCAGGGACAAGCAAAAAAAGCCTGCCGTCCGATGACTCGGATGCTCGCAGGATGTTTTGATACAGCGCGTAGGTTTTTCCTTCTCCGGCATTGCCAATAATCATATGCAGCGCCATAATTCCTCCGTTTCTGCGGTCATATCGTTCTTTGTACCGCGTATATTATACAAAAATACTTGGAGTCTGCATGTCCCAAACGAAAATCGTGGTATTAAAACGAAAACAGCTTCTCTTTGCATTGCTCGCGCTGCTTGCCGTAACCGCGCTTATTTTCTTTCTGATTACGGTCTTTCGAAGCAAAAACGCTTCGCCGCCCGAGACGTCCCATGCGTCCGCAATGTATGTTCCCGGCAGCTACGAAGCGGAAATCACACTGGGCGACTACCGAATGGTGCTTCAAGTGCTCGTCGATTCCGACCGTATAAAAAGCTGTTCTCTCGCTTATCTGGACGAAGCGGTGGAAACGATGTATCCGCTGCTTCCGAGCGCTCTTGAAAATCTGAACCGACAGCTCGTTCTAGGCGCCATGCCGGAAGAAATCCAGTTTTCGGAAGACAGTAAATACACGGAGAGCTATTTGCTGGAACAAATTCAGGAAATTCTTGCGTTAGCGGTTTCCAGCGAATAAACTGTTTTCCACACGAAATTCAAGACCCGCTCGCGGGTCTTGGCGCGGGATTCGGGTCAGCTTTAGCTGACATTTTCCTTACCGAATCCCTGCGCATCCTAAGCGGAGCGTTTATCAGATGGGGGATTGACTCCCGCCACTGATACAAATTTGCTATACTCGCCGCCTATAGAGGCGGGAGTCTTCCCACATCTAATAAAAAAGGACTGTGGTCCGGGAGCTTTTCGGCTCCTGCTCCGCAGTCTTTTTTTAAATATCCCGGGGTGCCGGCTCCTGCACTTTGAGTCCTAGCAATGGCTAGGTGGGTAACCGCAGGGAAGCTTCTGCCGTCCACTCAAAGGAGGCTTGACATCCACTCCACCAATATAGGAATCCCTTTGGGAAGGTGTAGGTTCAAAATAACAGAAGTTATCGTACATCCCAGGTTGTAAATAGGATACCACAAAAACGGAAAAATAACAACCCCATCGGCATTTTTTTTAGCCCGCAAGCATTCCGCCAAGAGTTGCGCTTAAGGCAATCACGCCATACGTCAGCGCTCCGTGAATCACGCCGGTCGTCCCTGCGTTGCCAAAAATAAGAGAAAGCAGGAACAAACCGAGGAAATACGCGTTTCCAAGGCCAAATCCCCAAAGGTATCGTTTCTTTTCCGCGCATTTTCCAAGCAAAAATCCGCCGGTAAAATTGGCAAGCAGATACGTAGCCAAAATTGCCAAAGACAAGACCATCTCGCCCGGCTCACCCCGGTACATCCAAAGAGCGAGCAAAAGAAGTGATATTCCCGTTAGAAGCACGCTTGTCAGAAAGGAAAGACAAATGGATTTAATTTTCATTGCACACCGCCATTTTTTCTTGTACAATGTATGAGAGAATCCTTTGCATCATTCCAACCAGGAGGAATTTTATGCTGCCGATTGACTTGCACGTACACTCAAACGCCTCCGACGGTGTAGACGACCCAGAAGCGCTTGTGGCTCTTGCCGCCGCCATTCCGCTTGCGGCCTTTGCCCTAACGGATCACGACACGCTAGACGGCCTAGACGGCGCAATTTGCGCCTGCAAAAAGCTTGGGGAGAAGGCGCCGGAGCTGATTCCGGGCGTGGAAATTTCCGCCGGTTACGGCGGGCGGGATATTCATATCCTTGGATTGTTTTTGGATCATACAAACGCTGCGCTAAAAGAGACGCTTGCGTTTGCAAGGCGTATGCGCGATAAAAGAAACGAAGAAATGATTCGCCGGTTTACAGACGCCGGAATTCCTATGACTATGGAGTCTCTTTGCTACGGTCGCCGAAACGCTTCAATCACAAGAGCAAATTTTGCGCGCTATTTGACGGAGCACGGTATTGCAAAGGATAAAAAAGACGCCTTCGACCGATTTCTCGACGTGACGTCTGCATTTTATGTGCCCAGAACCTACCCTTCGCCGGAAACGGCAATCACTGCCATACACGAAGCAGGCGGTCTGGCTATTTTAGCGCATCCGCTCTCGTACCACTTCTCCGACGAACAAGTGCTTAATATGACTAGACAGTTAAAAGAACAAGGTCTAAACGGCGTGGAAGCGATTTACGCAGCGTACAGCGCAAACCAGCGCCAGTCCGTTTTGGAGCTGGCGAAGCGCTTTGCTCTGCTTGTGTGCGGCGGAAGCGATTATCACGGCGCAAACAAACCCGGTTTGATGCTTGGCACAGGCTACGGCGACCTTTTTGTTCCCTACGAAATTCTAACGAAGCTGAAGGAGGCTCGAAAGTAATGCGCAGACCGCTTACTTTTCAGCCTTTTCCACTTCGATAATCGCACTCTTTTTCATAGGAATGCGGCAGTTTTTGTTGCTTCCAAACTCTACAATAACAACTCCCTGCTCATCTACAATGTCGATAATCACACCGTAAAATCCGGCGGTCGTTACAACGCTGTCTCCAATCTCCAAGGAAGAAAGAAGCGCTTCCTGCTTTTGCTGTTCCTTTTTTTGAGGACGCAGAATCATAAAGTAAAAAATCGCAATAAATACTACCAGCATTACGATATAATAAGCTCCGCCCATGAAAAAAACCTCGTTTCTTTTTATTTTTAATCCGCGCCGTTTTGCGCAAAGCCTTCCAGACGCATCTTTTTATACTCCTGAAAAGTCCCCTGCTCAATGGCTTCCCGAATTTCACTCATCATTGTATTATAGAAGTGCAGATTATGCAAGACCATTAAGCGATAACCGAGCATTTCTCCTGCTACAAGCAGGTGCCGGATGTAAGCGCGACTATGATTTTGACATGCCGGACAGCGGCAGCCTTCCTGAATGGGGCGCGGGTCCGTTTTATACTTTTCGTTTTTTAAATTTCTTCGCCCGCGGTCCGTATAAGCGTGTCCGTGACGTCCGTTTCTGGTAGGATAAACGCAGTCAAAAAAGTCTACGCCGCGTTCCACAGCCTCTAAAATATTTGCAGGTGTGCCAACGCCCATAAGATAAACCGGCTTATCTTCCGGCAGGCAAGGAACGGTCGCCGACAAAATTCGGTACATCTCCTCGTGTGTCTCCCCTACGGCAAGACCGCCGATAGCATAGCCGTCAAGCCCAAACTCCGCAATTTGCCGCGCATGCTCCACACGGATATCTTCAAACGTGCCGCCTTGGTTAATTCCAAACAGCATCTGGTTCGGGTTAATGGTATCCGCAAGCGCATTTAGCCGGTCAAGCTCCGTCTTACAGCGGCGCAGCCAGCGGGTTGTACGCTCTACGCTTTGTTTCATGTATTCGCGTGTGGAAGGATACGGAGCGCATTCGTCAAACGCCATGGCAATGGTAGAGCCGAGGTTGGACTGAATTTGCATACTCTCTTCCGGCCCCATAAAAATGCGTCTGCCGTCCACATGCGACTGAAACGTAACGCCCTCTTCTTTCATTTTTCTCAACTTTGCAAGAGAAAATACCTGAAATCCGCCTGAGTCCGTTAAAATCGGCCCTTGCCAGTTCATAAACTGCTGCAGGCCTCCCATTTCCTTTACGACGCGGTCGCCGGGACGCACATGCAGGTGATACGTATTGCACAGCTCAATCTGCGTTCCAATGCTCTTTAAATCTATGCTGGAGACGCCGCCCTTAATCGCCGCCGCCGTTCCAACATTCATAAAAACCGGTGTTTGCACCGTTCCGTGCACAGTAGTAAATTCCGCGCGCTTTGCTTTTTTGTCCTTACATAATATTCGATACATGCGTCCCTCACTATTTCTTTACTTTGCTGCCAAGGGAATAAAAAAGCATTCCAAACAAAAGCACGACAACGCCGCCCACAAGCAAATGACTGAGCGAAGGAACAAATACCGAGAGAATAACCATGCCGACGCCGGCAATCGCAAACAGCGCCAAAACGGTTCCGCGAAACAAACTGTCTGCGCGGTTTCTTCCGTTTTTTGTGGAATTCCTTCCGTGCGCATATTGCTCGGCAATCTCCTGCGTTGTCTGCGGAGTTTCTTCCTTGCAATAGTATTTTGCGTACTTTGCCATCTCTTCCACAAGCGATTCGTACGCATTCTCCGCTTCTTCTGCGCTAGGCGTTTGCTCTTTTTCCTCGATATACTGCAAATACGTCGCACGGCTTCGCTGCGTTAAAAAAGGCAGCCTGGCGCAAAGCGTTTTTAGCGCTTCTGTATCGGACTGTGCGCTCCGGCAAAGGCTCCTTGCCATCCATGCAAACGCCTGCCTTACCTTGTCCATGCATTCGCCGTACGCCTCTTCGTCCCGCGCTTTTTTTGCTTCTATGCAAAGCGTGTACAGCTCCTCCATTTGTTTTACTAAAAGAAACTCCTCCATACTCTTCTCCTTTTATTCAAGAACAACTGCATCTTTCTTAGAATTTTGAATGACGCAAATCCAAGTCTTTCCGGTATTTAGCGAAATCTCCTGTCCGTTTTCATCGTAAAAGCGTGTCGGCTCGTAGTCGCTGCTCTTTGACCAGACAATGGGGATGGCTCGCCCGTTTGTAACAAAATATCCGCCCATGTTCGAGGCTTTTGTCGCAAAACTTAAGTAGCCGTTTCGGTCAAGCGTCTTTGACGCAGCAAACTGAAAAATAATATTTTTATACGCCAGCTGCTCCCCGGTTCTCTCGTCTATTTGCGGCTCTCCGAACTGATACCGGTAATATAAGCCGTCCTCCTCGTTGTAAACAAAATACGGCTTATGGTAAGTATATCCCGGCTCTACGCGCTTTGCAGACACTCCCTGTAGCAAAAGATTCGGCTCTTCTTCCGATGCAAACTGAAAGTGCCGCGCCACAAAATTTTCTGTATGCGTCAGCGGATACCCTTTTTTATCCGCGCCCAAAATCACGCCTTCTCCCGATGCGTAAGCGTTATGCGGTGCCTTTCGGTCCGACGTCCGGTAAAACGTCAGCCCTTCCAGATACGTTCCGTCTAAGTTATGAACATCGGAGCGCCGTAGCAGCTCGGAAACGTACTTGACCGGTCCGCCGTAGTGCATATACAACGCGTCCCATTCTAACGCCCAGTCCAGATAATATGCCCGGCAGCTTCGCACGGAACCGATTTTAGCAAGGCCTTCGTAATCTTCGATGACTGCCATAAGCCGCGTGACATTTCCTTCTACCATGCATTCGTAAACAATTCCCGCGCTTGCAATTCCGGACTGCGGGACAGCTACTTTTACATTGTTTAGCATAACGGCAATCGGCCGCCGGTTTGCCATGCTCTCATCCATCCATTCGTTCGTCAGCGGACTGCGCACCATCCCTTGATGCGGGTCGGTTGTCGGCGATGGAACCGTTGTCGGAGCCTTGGTCGAAGCCGGCGCTTTTGTTGCCTGCAAAGGCGCGTCCGCCTCTTCTTTTGGAGTAGGCGACGCCACGTTCTTTGCAGCCGTTTCAGCTCCGGAAGCGTGCTGCCTTTGATACAACAGGCTTAGTCCAAGCAGCAAAACAAGCCCTGCCAATCCCAGAAGCATCCATGGATTCTCTTTTGTAAATCTTTTAATGCGTTTCATAAAAAGAATTCCTTTCCTTCCAGTTTCCCCTATTGTACCATAAAAAGCGGGCGATTGCTTGTCTTTTTTTGCAATAAAAAACGGAGCAAAGCGAACTTTGCTCCGGCATGTCAGGGGCAGTAGGATTCGAACCCACGACCTGCGGTTTTGGAGACCGTTATTCTACCAGCTGAACTATACCCCTATTTTGGAAACGGTCAAGAGCCTGACTCAGACCACTTCCCAATGATACAATACTTTTTCTCGATTGTCAACATAAAAATGCGCGGTTTCCGCAAAAACTTACTTTATCGAGGCAATCACTTCTACTTCGGCCAATACATTTTTGGGGAGTGTCCGAACCGCAACGCAGCTTCTCGCCGGCTTTCCCGTAAAATACTTGCCGTACACTTCATTAAACGCCGCGAAATCCCCCATATCGGCAAGAAAACAAGTTGTCTTCACCGCTTTTTCAAAGGAACTCCCCGATGCCAAAAGAACCTCTCCCAAGTTTTTCATAATCTGCTCTGTCTGTCCGACAATATCGGCGGCTTCCACTTCTCCGGTAGCCGGATTGATGGCAATCTGTCCGGAAGTATAAACCAAATCTCCGCAAATCACTGCCTGCGAATACGGCCCGATCGCAGCGGGAGCATTTTTTGTATAAACTGTTTCCATATATGACCTCCTTGTCAATCCTCAATGCGAAATCCATTTTCGGTAAGTTTCCTGCGGATTTCGGCAATGTGCTCGTAGTTTCTTGTTTCCATAACGATCCGCAAATAGCAGCCGTTGACCGCCGAGCCTTCGTTCGCGCGCTCGTGGTGCACGGAAGTGACGTTCGCACCCATTTCCGCAATCAGTTTGGATACGTCACGCAGCTGTCCTGGCTTATCGATCATCTCTATGTTCATCGAAACGGTTCTGCCGGACATTAATAAGCCTCGCTTAATTACCCGCGAAAGGATCGTAACGTCGATATTGCCTCCCGAAAGCAGACAGACGACCTTCTTTCCTTCCACCGGCACTTTGTGAAACATGACGGCGGCAACCGGCACGGCGCCTGCGCCCTCCACAATCAGCTTTTGATTTTCAATCAGCGCAAGAATGGCGGCGGAGATTTCGTCATCCGTCACCGTAACGATATCGTCTACGTATTTTGCGCAGCACGAAAACGTATGCTCCCCCGGTTCTTTTACGGCAATACCGTCCGCAATCGTAGAAACGCCGGGAAGCCGGATAATCTTTCCTTGCGATAGTGACTGCTGCATACTCGGAGCGCCCGCCGCCTGTACGCCGTAGACTTTTACGCGCGGATTCAGGCTTTTGATTGCAAAGGCAAGTCCAGATATCAGTCCGCCTCCGCCAACGGGCACGACGACAGCGTCCATGTCTGGCAGCTGCTCAATAAGCTCCAGTCCAATCGTCCCCTGTCCAGCAATTACGTCCTCGTCGTCAAACGGGTGAATAAATGCATACTTTTTCTCTTCCTGAAGCTGCATAGCTTTTGCGTACGCGTCGTCATAAACGCCGTTTACTAAGCAAATGTCCGCTCCATAGCTTTTTGTCGCCTCAACTTTCGAGATTGGCGCTCCGTCCGGCAGACAAATAAGCGAAGAAATTCCGTGCCTCGTCGCCGCTAAGGCAACGCCCTGCGCGTGATTTCCGGCAGAGCAGGCAATAACGCCTCTTGCCTTTTCTTCCTCGCTAAGCTGCGAGATTTTGTAATAAGCTCCGCGAACTTTAAAAGAACCGGTAATTTGCAAATTTTCTGACTTTAGGTAAACCTGCGCGTCCGGTGCGATTTTCGGCGCGGGAATCAAATCCGTTTCCCTAATGACAGGTTTCAGTACGTATTTTGCATGATAAATCTTATCAAGCGCGAGCATGTGATATTATGCCTCCTCACTTTTAATCGTCTGTATAAATTGCTTTGCCGTTCTGGGAGAACGTCCGCTTCCCGCTAATGCAAACGCTTCCGCCCGCTGGGTAAGCAGAGCCTCGTCCATACAGATTCCTTCTTGTTTTGCAAGCTCGAAGACAATGCGCAAATAGCTGTTCTTATCGGGTTTTGAAAAGGTGACTTTCAGTCCAAAACGGGCGGAAAGCGATAAAAGCTGCTGCATTGTGTCGTTTCGGTGAATATCGTCGCCTTCCCTGTCCGAAAACTGTTCCCGAATCAAGTGACGTCGGTTGCTTGTAGCGTAAATAACTACGTTGTTTGCTCTTGCCGAAACCGACCCTTCCAGCGTCGCTTTCAGCGCGCCAAAGCAGTCGTCATCCGAAGAAAACGATAAATCGTCGATAAACAAAATAAATTTCAATGGGTTTTTGCTCAGCATATCAAGCACATGCGGAAGCTCTCTAAGCTGCTCTTTTGTAATTTCAATCAATCGCAGTCCTCTGTCGGCATACGCGTTAACGATTGCTTTTACCGTGGACGACTTGCCCGTTCCGGCATCGCCCGCCAAAAGCGCGTTTTGCGCACGTTTGCCTGCCAGCAAAACTTCCGTGTTTGCAATGACTTCGCCCCGCTCGCGCTCGTATCCGACCAAATCCTCCAAACGCGTCTCGTCCGGGTAACGCACCGGAACAATTTCTCCGTCTTTGATTAAAAACATCGTGTACTGCGAATAGATGCCGTATCCGTGCCGTCCAATCTGCTGGATTCTAGACGCGTAAGCGCCGCGAAAATCCATCGGCCGCACTTCATAACGCGGCAGGAAGCCTTCGTAAGCAATCCCGCGCGTTAGCTCGCTGCTTGTTAGAGCCGCAAGCCGCTCCAAAAAAGAGAGCTCCTGCCAAACGCACTCCTCCATGCAGGCATCCACCTGCTTTCCCTGCGCACGGCATAAAATGTAGGCGTTCTCGTTTTCCATCACAAGCGACAGCAGACATTCGCTCCAATTTCCTGTCGTTTCGTAGATGCAGCTTACAAACTCTGCGTAGCGCTCAATTTGCGTAAGCGCATCCGCAGAGTCTGCCTGCAAAAATTGCAGCAGCGCTTTTATTACCGGTTTTTTTCGTATTCCGCGAAATACGACCAGCGACTGCAAGCCGCAGTTTAATTGTTCTAATTGTGTACTCATAAAATTTCCGCTAGAATTTTCTCTGTCATCTCCGTGCAGCTAAGCGGCGTTTCCTTGCTTGCTCCAAGTAAATCAGCGGTTCGATACCCTTTTTCAAGCACGCGATCCACAGCCTGTTCGATGCAGTCCGCCTCCTGTGCAAGGTCAAACGAATACCGAAGCATCATAGCAGCAGACAAAATAGTTGCAATCGGGTTGGCAACGTTTTTCCCTGCGATATCCGGCGCGGAACCGTGAATCGGCTCGTACATACCGCGCTTTGTATCTCCAAGAGAAGCAGACGCAAGCATACCGATGGAACCGGTTATTTGCGACGCTTCGTCGGAAAGAATGTCGCCAAACATGTTGGAAGTTACTACGACGTCAAACTGCGCCGGATTTTTTACAAGCTGCATGGCAGCGTTGTCAACAAGCAAATCGGAATACTCCACGTCCGGATACTCCTTTGCCATCTCGTGCATAATTTCTCTCCACAGCCGAGACGTCTCCAGCACGTTCGCCTTGTCAATGCTTGTAAGCTTGCGGCCTCTTTTCCTTGCCGTTTCAAAGGCAACGCGTCCAATGCGCGTAATTTCCATACGGCTGTACGCTTCGGTATCGTAGGCTTCTTCGCCGTACTTGCCTTCCCGCTTTCCTCTCTCGCCAAAGTAAATTCCGCCGGTCAGCTCGCGTACAATCATCAAATCAAAGCCCTTTGCAACGATGTCCGCGCGCAAAGGAGACGCGTCTTTTAACGCGGGATACAGTTTTGCGGGGCGCAGATTCGTAAACAGTCCAAGCGCAGAGCGAATGCCAAGAAGCGCTTTTTCCGGCCGCAAGTGTCCCGGCTGCGAATCCCACTTCGGGCCGCCAACCGCTCCTAAAAGCACGCTGTCGCTTGCCAAACAGCCTTCTACCGTTTCCTCCGGAAGCGGCTTGCCGGTGGCGTCAATCGCGCAGCCGCCAATCAAATAAGGCGTAAAGCAAAACCGATGTCCAAAACGCTCTCCGATTCGCTCTAGCACCCGCACGGCGCTGTCTACAATTTCCGGGCCGATTCCGTCGCCGCGCAGCAAAGCAATACGATATTCCATAATCCTTTTCCTCTTTTTTTCTACCGGATGATTCCGTCCGCGATGGAGGAAATCAGCCCGCCGTTTTCAATAATTTTCTGTATAAACTCTGGAAAGGGCGCCGTGCGGTATTCCTTGCCGGTCGTCCGATTATAAATTACGCCCTGATCCATATCCGCTTCCACAACATCTCCTTCGGAAATTTCCTCCGCCGCCTCCGGGCACTCTACAATGCCAAGACCGATGTTGATAGAATTGCGGTAGAAAATCCTCGCAAAGCTCTTTGCAATTACGAGCGAAATGCCGCTCTCTTTAATGGCAATCGGCGCATGCTCCCGTGAAGAACCGCAGCCAAAGTTCCAGCCTGCCACCATAATATCTCCGGGTTTCACACGGCCGACAAACGTCGTGTCCAAATCTTCCATGCAGTGCGAAGCCAGCTCTTTTTTGTCGCTCGTATTCAGATAGCGGGCGGGAATAATAACGTCCGTATCGACGTTGTCGCCATATCGAATAACCGTTCCATTATATTTCATATATGCGCTCCCTTCTTTCTCAATTTCCCGACATCAGCGTCCGCGGATCCGTCAAACGACCGGTTACTGCGCTGGCAGCCGCTACCGCAGGACTTGCAAGATATACTTCCGACTCCGGATGTCCCATTCGTCCCACAAAGTTGCGGTTGGTCGTAGCTACGGCTCGCTCTCCCTTTGCAAGAATTCCCATGTATCCGCCAAGACACGGGCCGCACGTAGGCGTCGAAACGACTGCGCCGCTTTCGATAAAGATCTTCAAAAGCCCCATTTCCATCGCTTCCAGATAAATCTTTTGCGTAGCAGGGATAACGATTGTGCGGACGTTCTTTGCAACTTTGCGTCCTTTTAAAATCTCCGCCGCCGCAATCAAATCTTCCAGACGTCCGTTCGTACAGGAGCCAATTACTGCCTGATCAATCTTTACTTCGCCGATTTCGTCAAACGTCTTCGTATTTTCCGGAAGGTGCGGGAAAGAAACCGTAGGCGTAAGTGCAGACAAATCGATTTCTATTACTTCGTCGTAAACGGCATCCGCATCCGCCTTAAATACTTTCGGCTCACGCTTTCCATGCTCTTTTATGTAATCAAGCGTAATCGAATCGACTTCAAAAATACCGTTCTTTGCTCCGGCTTCAATTGCCATGTTGGCAATGCAAAGGCGGTCGCTCATAGACAGGGAAGCAAGCCCTTCTCCGGTAAATTCCATCGAACGGTAAAGCGCTCCGTCTACGCCGATTTTCCCGATAATATGAAGAATCACGTCTTTTCCCGAAACGTATGGCTGCAATTTCCCTTTCAGGACAAATTGAATTGCAGAAGGAACTTTAAACCACGCTTTTCCTACCGCCATGCCGCACGCCATATCCGTAGAGCCAACGCCCGTAGAAAACGCGCCCAGGGCTCCGTACGTACAAGTGTGGGAGTCCGCGCCAATCACTACGTCTCCGGCAACAACCAGTCCTTTTTCCGGAAGCAGCGCGTGCTCAATGCCCATTTCGCCCACATCGTAAAAATGCGTAATTTCCTTTTCGTCACAAAAACTACGGCACATTTTGCACTGTTCCGCCGCTTTAATGTCTTTGTTAGGAGCAAAGTGATCCATGACCATCGTGACTTTTTCCCGGTCAAACACTTGGGATTTTCCGAGCTTGTTAAATTCCCGGATGGCAACCGGGGAGGTGATGTCGTTCCCGAGCACCAGATCCAGATTTGCTAAGATCAGCTGCCCCGCGCAAACTTCGTCAAGTCCCGCATGAGCCGCAAGAATCTTTTGCGTCATTGTCATTCCCATGTTTCTCATTCCTTTCCTTGTCTGTTAATAATCGCGCCTTTATCCGCTGAAGAAACCATTTCTGCGTAACGCTTAAGATACCCGGTGATGTTGGTTTTTTTCTTAATAGGCATCGTCTGCTTTCTCTTCGCAAGCTCTTCTTCGGAAACTTCCAGCGTAATGCTGTAGTTTGGAATGTCGATAGAGATTATATCGCCGTCCTGTACGTAAGCGATTGTTCCGCCGTTAACTGCTTCCGGAGAAACGTGACCGATTGCCGCGCCGCGCGTCGCGCCGGAAAAACGACCGTCCGTAATAAGAGCAACGCTTGAACCAAGTCCCGCGCCCTGAATTGCGGAAGTCGGGGAAAGCATTTCGCGCATTCCCGGCCCTCCTGCGGGGCCCTCGTAGCGAATGACAACAACGTCGCCCGCCTTTACGCCGCCTTCGTAAATAACTTTAATCGCCTCTTCTTCGCTGTCAAAAACTTTTGCAGGGCCTTTGTGAACAAGCATTTCCGGAGCCACTGCGCTTCGCTTTACTACGCAGCGATCCGGAGCTAAGTTTCCTTTCAAAACGGCAATACCGCCCGTTTCGCTGTACGGGCTTTCAATTGGTCGAATCGTTTCGGGGTCTTTGTTCACGCATCCGGCAATGTTTTCGCCTACCGTCTTTCCCGTGCACGTCATACAGTCGGTATGAATGAGGTTCTTTTTGCTAAGCTCGTTTAATACGGCATACACGCCGCCCGCCTCGTTTAAGTCTTCCATGTACGTGTGACCGGCCGGTGCCAGATGGCACAAATTCGGCGTTCTGGCACTGATTTCGTTGGCAATGTCCAGATTGATGGTTACGCCGCATTCGTTGGCAATCGCCGGGAGGTGCAGCATACTGTTTGTGGAGCAGCCAAGCGCCATGTCTGCCGCGAGCGCGTTTTGGAACGCTTTTTCCGTCATAATATCAAGCGGACGGATGTTCTTTCGCAGCAGCTCCATTACTTGCATACCGGCTTTTTTCGCCAGCGCAATGCGCTCGGAATATACGGCGGGAATTGTACCGTTTCCTTTAAGCCCCATGCCAAGAACTTCCGTCAGGCAGTTCATGGAGTTTGCTGTGTACATTCCCGAACAGGAACCGCACGTAGGGCAGGCGTGATTTTCGTACTCCGCCACGTCTTCTTCCGACATTTTTCCGGCGGAGTATGCGCCTACCGCCTCAAACATGCTAGAAAGGCTTGTCTTCTTTCCTTTTACGTGTCCGGCAAGCATCGGGCCGCCGCTGACAAAAATGGTAGGGATATTAATTCGTGCCGCCGCCATCAAAAGCCCCGGAACGTTTTTGTCGCAGTTAGGAATCATAACCAGGGCGTCAAAGTGATGCGCAAGCGCCATACACTCCGTAGAGTCCGCGATCAAGTCCCTCGTAACAAGGGAATACTTCATCCCCGTATGCCCCATGGCAATTCCGTCGCACACGGCAATCGCCGGGAAAACAACCGGCGTTCCTCCTGCCATTGCAACGCCAAGTTTTACTGCCTCTACGATTTTATCCAGATTCATATGTCCCGGAACAATTTCGTTGTAGGAAGACACAATGCCGACTAACGGTCTTTGCATATCCTCCTGCGTATGTCCCAGCGCGCGAAACAGCGAACGCTGCGGCGCTTTTTCTACGCCCTCACAGAAAAAATTGCAGCTCAAATCCATTCCTCCTTTTTTCTTCGCTTTTAGTAAGCGACCGCTTTCCCGAACAATCGAAAAAGCGGCCCGCCAAACCCTACTGCAAAAAAGCAATCAGGTTTTGTTATCCTGCGATTAGTTGTTGATAAACTTATCCTCTTCGTTATTCCAGCTGTACAGCTTCCGGATTTCTTCGCCAACTTTTTCCGACGGATGCTCCGCTGCCAGTTTACGCATAGCACGGAAGTGTGCCTGTCCGCCGGCTGCCGACATATCGAGCAGGAATTCTTTTGCAAAGGAACCGTCCTGAATGTTTTTGAGGATTTGCTTCATCGTCTTCTTGGTTTCTTCGGTAATGAGCTTCGGTCCGGTAATGTAGTCGCCGTACTCCGCCGTATTAGAGATGGAGTAACGCATTCCGGCAAAACCGCTTTGGTAAATCAAATCGACAATCAGCTTCATTTCGTGGATACATTCAAAGTAAGCGTTTCTTGGATCGTATCCTGCTTCCACAAGCGTTTCGTAACCTGCTTGCATAAGAGCGCAAACACCGCCGCAAAGCACTGCCTGCTCACCAAAGAGGTCGGTCTCCGTCTCGGTACGGAACGTTGTTTCCAAAACGCCGGCTCTTGCACCGCCAATAGCAAGACCGTACGCAAGCGCTAAGTCTTTTGCTTTTCCGGTTGCATCCTGATGTACCGCAACAAGACAAGGAACTCCTTTTCCTGCCTGATACTCGCTTCTTACCGTATGTCCAGGTCCCTTCGGTGCGATCATCGTAACGTCTACATCCGCCGGAGGAACAATCTGTCCGAAGTGAATTGCAAAGCCGTGCGCAAACATAAGCATGTTGCCTGCTTCCAGGTTCGGCTCGATGTCCTTTTTATACATGGCAGCCTGCTTTTCATCGTTGATGAGGATCATGATAATGTCTGCCTGCTTTGCTGCTTCCGCTGCTGTGTACACTTCAAAGCCCTGCTTTACTGCCTTGTCCCAAGAACGGGAGCCTTCGTAAAGACCGATAATTACCCGGCTCTTATCGCCAAGCGATTCTTTTGCGTTCAAGGCATGTGCGTGTCCCTGACTTCCGTAACCAATTACTGCGATCGTCTTTCCGTACAAAAGGGAAAGGTCACAGTCCTCCTGATAAAAAACTTTTGCTGTGTTCTCCATTGCTAATAACTCCTTTGCTTATAAAATTATATATGGCAACTGTCTATTTTGTTTTCAGGCAGTTACAGCCTCTTTCCAAAGCCACCAGACCAGTCCGGCACATTTCCAAAATGCCAAAGGGCTTCATCAATTCAATAAACGCTTCTACCTTCGACGTTTCTCCGGTAATCTCGCAGCAAAGCGCCTCAAGGGAATAATCAATAATCTTCGCACGATAGACGTTTGCCGCAGCCAAAATGTCCTGTCTTGTTTCCGAATCGTTTTTCACTTTCACAAGCAAAAGCTCACGCGATACGGTCTCTTCCGGCCGAAGCACCTCGACCTCTTTTACGTCGTGCAGCTTTGCAAGCTGTTTTACTACCTGCTCCTGCACTGCGCTGTCGCCGTGGAAAGATACGGTAATTCTTGAGAAATCGCTCGACTCCGTCTCGCCCACCGTCAAACTGTCAATGTTAAATCCTCTGCGCGTAAACATTCCGGAGACGCGGCTTAAAACGCCGGATACGTTTGCCACAAGAACCGCTATTACATGTCGTTCCATCGATATCATTCCTCCTTAATCTCGGTAATCACATCGTCCATGGAGCCGCCCGGAGGCAGCATCGGAAGAACAAATTCGTCCTCGTCAATCAAGCAGTCAATTACAACCGGGCCGTCCATCGTAAACGCCATCCGGAATGCTTCCTCAAACGCTTTCGGATCTGCCGCGCGCATACCTACTGCGCCAAACGCTTCCGCAAGCTTTACAAAATCTGTCTGTCTTGCAAGCGTCGTGTTCGAGTAGTGCTTCTGGAAAAACAGCGTCTGCCACTGACGCACCATGCCAAGCACGCCGTTGTTCATAATGACAATCACCATCGGAATCCGGTTCGTTACCGCAGTTGCCAGTTCGTTCAAATTCATGCCAAAGCTTCCGTCTCCGGTAACTAAAACAACGCGTCTGCCGGTTGCCATCTGTGCGCCGATTGCCGCGCCCATGCCAAAGCCCATCGTTCCAAGTCCGCCGCTGGAAAGAAAAGTACGAGGTTTTTCGAACGGATAGCGCTGTGCCGTCCACATCTGGTGCTGTCCGACGTCGGTCGTCACAATCGTGTCCTCGTCCGTAATTTCACTCATTATATCAATGATGCGGTACGGCGTCAACGTTTTTCCGGACTGCGGCGCCGTCTTTTCGATTTCGCGAAGCTCTCGTATTCTCTCCTGCCACTCCGGAAGCGTTTGCTCGCTTACCATTTCCGCCAATCTGTCTACGGCGTCTTTAATATCGCCTTCGATTCCAAGGTAAACCGGAACGTTTTTCTGAAGCTCTGCGCCGTCGATATCGATATGCACAATCTTTGCATTCGGCGCAAATTTTTTCGTATTTCCGGTCGCACGGTCGCTAAAGCGCGCGCCAACCGCCAAAATCAAATCCGCTTCGTGCTCCGCCATGGAAGAAGCGTAATGCCCGTGCATTCCTTGCATTCCAAGGAACAGCGGGTGCGACGTCGGGATGGCAGAAATACCCATCATGCTGCATCCAATCGGCGCGTCGAGCTTTTGTGCAAGCTTAAGCACTTCCTGCGTAGCGCTGGCGGTCAACACACCGCCGCCGCAGTAAATGTATGGGCGCTTCGCTTCCCCAAGCAGCTTTGCTACAGCAAGCAGCTTTTCGTCGGAAGCAACCGGCTTTTCGTCTGCCTGCACCGCAGGCTCGGGGCTGTATTCGCATGTATTTACCTGCACATCCTTTGGAATATCTATAAGCACCGGTCCGGGACGTCCGGACTTTGCAATCCGAAACGCAAGCCGAAGCGTATCGGCTAATTTCGTCACGTCTTTAACGATAAAGTTATGCTTTGTAATCGGCATGGTCACGCCCATAATATCCACTTCCTGAAAGCTGTCGCGACCAATCAGGCTGCACGGCACGTTTCCGGTAATAGCTACAAGCGGTACGGAGTCCAGATGCGCCGTTGCAATACCGGTAACCAGGTTGGTAGCGCCGGGGCCGGAAGTCGCAATAACAACGCCGACCTTTCCCGTAGCTCTCGCGTATCCGTCCGCTGCATGGGAAGCGCCCTGCTCGTGCGCCGTCAAGACGTGATGAATCCGGTCCTGATACCGGTACAGTTCGTCAAAAATATTGATAACCTGACCGCCGGGATAGCCAAAAACAACGTCAACTCCCTGCTCAATCAGCGTTTCCATAATAATTCTCGCACCTGATATTTTCATGCGTTTGGTTCCTCCGTCTTCAGTTTGTTATTAATCGCGCTCACAAGCGCCTTTGCAGAAGAAGTAATAATATCGGGATCCACGCCAACGCCCCAGAAGCGTTTCCCTTCACTGTCCAGAATGCATACATAGGAAGCGGCGTCGGAAGATGAGCCGTTTTCCAATGCATGCTCCGTATAAGTTTCAATCGAGTACGACAGGCGAAGGAACGATTTGAGCGCGTTGCTAATTGCGTCAAGCCGCCCGTTTCCGGTGTTGGTTGCCACAATCGTCTTTCCCATATATTCCATCGTAAGTTTGGCTTCAATGCCGTCGCATTGCACATAATGAATTTCCGGAACCTTAACCGGTTCTTCCAAATTTACGTAATTTTTGCGGAAGATTTCGTACACTTCCTCCGGCATCAATTCTTTGTGAAGATGGTCAGAGACGCTCTTCACCTGATAGCCGAAGGTTTCCCGCATTTTCGGCGGAAGGCTAAAGCCGTAATTCTTTTCCAGCAAATAGCCAATGCCGCCCTTGCCGGACTGGCTGTTAATCCGAATCACGTCCGCTTCGTATACGCGTCCAATGTCGGTAGGGTCAACCGGCAAATACGGAACCGTCCACAGCTCGGTATTGTTTTCTTCTCTCCATTTCATTCCCTTGGCAATTGCGTCCTGATGCGAACCGCTAAACGCTGCAAATACCAACTGTCCGCTGTATGGCTGCCGCTCGTATACTTTCATACGCGTTACTTTTTCATACACGGCGGTAATCTCCGGCAGATTGCTAAAATCCAGTTCCGGATCAACGCCCTGCGAAAACATATTCATAGCAAGCGTGACGATGTCTACATTTCCCGTGCGCTCTCCGTTTCCAAACAGCGTCCCTTCGATTCGGTCAGCTCCGGCAAGCAGTCCCATTTCGCTGTCTGCCACGGCGCATCCGCGGTCGTTGTGCGGGTGCAGCGAGACGACGACGTGCTCGCGGTATTTTAAGTTATCGCACATGTATTCTACCTGATTTGCATACACATGCGGCATCGAATGCGAAACCGTTACCGGCAGGTTAATAATAACCGGATCCCCTTCTTTGGGTTCCCAGACGTCAAGCACAGCGTTGCATACTTCCAGCGCATATTCCGGCTCCGTTCCAGTAAAGCTTTCCGGAGAATACTCAAAGCGGAAATTTCCACTCTCCTTTTCCCGGTACTGCTTACAAAGTTTTGCGCCGGAGACGGCAATCTCCTTAATCTCCTCCCGGCTCTTCCGGAAAACCTGTTCTCTTTGCGCAAGAGACGTAGAGTTATAAAGGTGGACGATTGCGTTTTTCGCTCCTTTTAACGCTTCAAAAGTCTTTGCAATAATATGCTCTCTGGACTGCGTAAGAACCTGAATCGTCACGTCGTCCGGAATCATGTTCTTTTCAATCAGGGTTCTGCAAAATTCGTACTCCGTCTCCGAAGCTGCCGGAAATCCAATCTCGATTTCCTTAAAGCCAACGCGCACCAAATGCGTAAAAAACTCTAATTTTTCTTCCAGGCTCATAGGAATAATAAGCGCTTGGTTTCCGTCCCGCAAATCCACGCTGCACCAAACCGGCGCCTTGTCGATGTACGATTTCTGCGCCCACTTCATAGCTGTTTTGGGCGCCTCAAAAAACTGCCGCGTATACTTTTTAAAATTCTCCATAACTTTCCTCCATTTTCCCTATTCCACTACGCGTTTTGAAGAAAAAAAAAACTACCGAAACAACTGACCTGTTTCGGTAGAGACGATTTTCTTCTCGCGTTACCACTCTACTTCACGGATTTCTCCATGCACTCAACCGAGCACGGAACCAAACGGCCATATGCTCTTCCCTTCTAACGGTGGGAATCCGGCACGATCTACACAGCAAAGCCTTCAACCGGCAGCTCCAAGGCGAGTTCACAACTCTGTTTCCACTGTTTCGCATCTACCAACAGCTTTCTGTAGGAAACTCCGCTGTTACTATTCCTCTTCAACGCAATTTCAAAAACTATGTGTGTTATACTACTACAGCGTTTTAAAAATGTCAACCCCCTTCAGCAGAAAAATCGGGAATATTTTTTCTTGACACACTGCTTTATCCTCGATATAATGAAGTACCGATGGAGAAATCCCATCTTCTTTCCGGGCTTGTACCGGTTTCGACGGGGGTTTTGAAATTGCGGAAGCCATTCATGGGTTGGACCATGTAAAAACCAAACTTCTAAATATAAACGCAGATAATAATCTTGCACTTGCTGCCTAACGGCAGCTGTCTGCTCTAAGGCACCTACACCTTAGAAGTCAGGCATCGACTTTGTAGGAAACGACGCGCAGTAAGCTTTGCCTGCGCGGGCGTATTATGAAGCTACTAAAGAACGCTGCCCGTTTATCGGCGGTTTTCGGAGGGAACGGGCTGCCTTGCAGCCGGATAGGTAAACTGTAATGGGAGATGCTGCAATGGAAGGGCTTTCGGACAGGGGTTCGACTCCCCTCAGGTCCACTTTCGGGGATATAGCTCAGTTGGGAGAGCGATGCGTTCGCAACGCATAGGTCAGGGGTTCGAGTCCCCCTATCTCCAATCGAGTAGGAGGAAATTCCTCTAATTGAGGAATTTCCGACCTCTCACACCACCGCTCATGCGGTTCCGCAAGCGGCGGTTCAATCAACTTAACAAGTGACACGCCTCTCGGCGTAGTAGTTGCTCATGGAGACTAGCCCAAATGCGGCTAGTCTTTCATGTTCGCCCGCCATGGGCGGGCGAACACAAAAAATCCAAACCGTATTCCGCTTTGGAACGGTTTGGATTTTCTTTTTTATGATTTTTTCGTCTTGATGCCGGCAATAAGAAATACTAGCCCAAATACAAAGGAAATAACGCCCCAGATTGGCAAGTCCGGATAAGTATCCCCGGTTCCGATTGTTAAAATCGCTCCTAACCAGTAAAAAATAGTCGAAGCAATTGCGCCGCCCCTAGAACCGGAATTTCTCACGCAAATCCCAATAATTCCGGCAATCAATACAAATACGGCCAGCCCAAAACCAAGGCTTCCCGAATTGGAACCATTATCCTCTAAACTGTTGGAAATCCCGGCCGCACACGACTGAAAGCTGATGACGAAAAACAGCAAAATCGAAAGAATTCCTATTACCAGTCTGCCTGTCGACCATACTCCTTTTTTTACTTCTATTTTTACTCCTATTGGATTTTGCGTCGGTACCTGATTTGATCTTCCGCAGTTGGGACACTTGTCCGACAATTCTGAAAATTCCTTCCCACATTCGGGACACTTAATTAAAGCCATACTTTTCCCCTCACTTTTCTTCATTTTTCATAAGTTTGCTGTTTTTAAATTTTACTTCCGGCTTCTTGGAAAGCTGCTGGTATCATCGGAATCCCTCCTTTCTGTAGAGCTGTAGTATACTTGCATTTTATCAAAAAAAAAAAAAGCAATACAGAACGGGGAAGTTTTTACAGGAGGGCATTTTTAAAGGAGCGGAAAATCCGCTCCTTACTGTGTCGCTATTAATTCCAGCTGTACCGCTGCCCAAGACTCTCTGCACGCGTTCCAAATCGCGTTGAATTCGTTAAGCGAAAGCGGTGCCGAACCGTTTCCAAGCTGCAGCTGCAAAGCCGGTACATTCTCTTCGTTCGCAACGTAACCGCACAAGCTGCCGTAGGCGGCGCTTTCAAGGGAACTTGCATTCGATTCGTAATTCATGATAGCGCCTAAAGCTTCTGCATATCGCTTGCCTTTTTCAAGCACATCAGCGGCTTGTCCAAAATTCCAAGAAATCTGCGAACCCGAAGTGTGATATGCCAGAAGCAGGTTCTGCGGCTCGTTTGCAAGCAAGTGAAGAAGCGCTTTTGTCTCCGCTTCGCTTCCGGCCGTATCTCCTTTATATCCGCCGGAGCCCGGCGCATCCGTCGACTCTGCATCCTCCCAGCGATACGCAAAATTTTTGCGGATATCTACACCGTTGCCGTTTGCATTAAAGAACATCAGGTAATTGTCCAGATTCAGGCTGGTTCCACCGTTGCTTTGCTCGCGCTCGAACCAGCGGCGCAAATCGTCCTGAATCTCCTTGTGCTCAATTTTGGTTAAATATTCCTGGCTGATCGTCGCGCCGTCGGGATTTAGCATCGGGATAACTCGAATGGCTACCTGATCAAACAAGTCCTGATAGCGAAGCCCTCGGTAATTGCCTGTTTCGTAAAAGCAAAGGTAATATTCAATCTGCTTCATGCACACAAGGCTTGTCATGTACTCTGTACCGCACAGCGTGCCAACAATCGTCACTTGCAGCGGCGCATCGGCATTTCCAATAACAACTTCAAAAATATTCCGGTTGTCTCTGGTCGTTCCAAGCACGTTTAACTGCATATGTGCGCCGTATGCTTCCCGAAGCTGCGTCAAATCTTCGCACATGGAATCGTAACTGTAAATCTGCCGGGAGGTGTCCACAATAGAGAGCATCGCCTGCGAAAAAGTAAATTCCCGCTCTTCTTGAATAGGCACGGTAATCAAGTATGCCTGACTGACGTAGGCCGTCTGTCCGTCGTAAAGAATACGATCCCAGCCATCCTCGCCTTCTCCTGTTCGCTGCAGCGCCGTACCATACGTAACGGTAGTGATCATCGCAGATTCGGCGCTTGGCTCGGAACGGATATTTAGCGTATCTGACATCACATATACCATATCGTTTACAATGTAATACCCTTCTGCGTCCACCACGCGTTCCGCGTCTGCTTGCGAATCCGCTCCCGGTGAATAGGAGACGGCATGTTCAAAGAGTGTTACTTCCTTCATTTGCAAACTAGTGCCGGGCTCTTCTTTTCCACAGCCTGCAAACAGACAAACAAACAGAAATCCCAAAAGCAGCTTCGCCTTTTTCATTCGTGTCTTCCTCCATCTTAAAACGGGACACCTTCTCTAGTGAAACAATTTCTTCAGTTCCGTTAAATTTTTTATTCCGATATAGGTAATTCCGTCCGGCAGTTCTTCCTGCGCGGCTTGCAAGTCCGCCTGCGGAAGAATGCACGTTGTATATCCGAGTTTTGCGGCCTCGCGAACCCGCAGGCGCGACTGCGAAACCGAACGAACTTCTCCGGTCAGTCCCACTTCCCCAAAAGCAACACTGCGAACGGGAAGCGCCTGATTTCGATATCCGGAGAGAATTGCAAGCACCATTCCCAAATCAAGCGCCGGTTCCGTCACCCGCATACCGCCCGCAACGTTAATATACGCGTCACAGCCCGAAAGCTGCACGCCAAGCCGACGTTCCATAACCGCCATCAACAAGTTTAACCGGTTATAATCCGTACCGACCGCTGTTCTTCTTGGCAGCTGAAAACTTGTGCGGCAAATAAGTGCCTGCACTTCGACTAAAATCGGTCGGGTGCCTTCAAGCGTTACAGTAACAACCGAGCCGGGTTCTCCTTCCGGCATGCCCATAAGCATATGTTCGGACGGATTTTCCACTTCGTGAAGTCCCGTGGAAAGCATTTCAAAGACGCCAATTTCGTTTGTGGAGCCAAACCGGTTTTTCACAGCCCGAAGCACACGATAGCTCGATACGCTCTCGCCTTCAAAATACAAAACCGTGTCCACCATATGCTCAAGCATTCTAGGTCCCGCGACTTGTCCTTCTTTGGTAACGTGGCCGATAATAAAAATTGAAATTTCCTCTTCTTTTGCAAGCCGCAAAAGTGCAGAAGTGATTTCTCTTACCTGCCCGACGCTTCCCGGCGCGCTCTCAAGTTCCGGATCCACCATCGTTTGGATGGAGTCGATAATAACAACTGCCGGTTTTAATTCCGTCACCGTATCCGTAATAACCGGAAGCCGCGTTTCCGCAAGCAGTTTCAGGTGATCCGAAAATTCCCCAATGCGCGTTGCCCGCATACGAATCTGCCGAAGCGACTCTTCTCCGGAGACGTAAAGTACCGACGTCCCTCCTGCGCTTACCAAGCGGCACATCTGTAAAAGAAGCGTAGACTTGCCGATTCCCGGATCTCCTCCGACTAAAACTAGCGAACCGACAACGATACCGCCTCCAAGGACGCGGTCTAGCTCCGACATTCCCGTGCAAAGACGCTCCTCTTCTTCCATCCGGACTTCTTTTAGCGTTACCGGCTTTCTAGATTGCAAGCTGCGTGCGCCGCTCCGCCGTCCTCCGGTCGCTTCTTTTGGGGCTTCGACAAAGCTGTCCCAAGCTTTGCAGCCCGGACACTGTCCCAGCCATTTGCCAGACTCCAGTCCGCACTCTTTACAAAAGAATATCGTTTTTGCTTTTGCCATAGTCACCCCTTAAGGCGCACTTGCCGTCTCGGCTTTTTTTCTTGGCGCCGGTTTTTTTCGCACTTGTAATTTTACACCGTCTTCATAACGCACCGTTACTGTGTCGTTTTCCCGAATCGTCCCCTGAAGCATTCGCTCTGCTAACAAATCTTCCAATTCGTTTTGGATTGCTCTTCGAAGCGGTCTTGCACCGTACTTCGGGTCGTGCCCTTTTTTCGCAAGATACGTAAGCATACTTGGATCTAACCGCAGTACGATCCCTTTTGCTTCCTTGCACCGTTTTGCCAGCTGCTCGCACAAAAGCGCCGTAATTTCCTTGCACTCTTCTTCGGTCAGGGAGTGGAACACAACCGTCTCGTCAATCCGGTTTAAAAATTCGGGGCGGAACATGCGCCTTACTTCTTCCATAACGCCGCCCTTCATCCGCTCATAATCTGCGTGTTCATCCTGCACAGAAGCAAATCCAAGCTGCTTTGGCGACATAATCCGCTGCGCTCCAGCATTCGACGTCATCATAATTACCGTGTTTCGAAAATCAATCCGCCGTCCACTAGAATCTGTAATCCTGCCGTCATCAAGCACCTGAAGCAGGACGTTAAATACGTCCGGATGCGCTTTTTCAAGCTCGTCAAACAAAACAACTGAATACGGTTTTTTCCGTACGCGCTCGCTTAACTGCCCGCCGTCTTCAAAGCCGACGTAGCCGGGCGGCGAACCGATCATTTTCGATACGCTGTGCTTTTCCATATATTCGGACATGTCAATGCGAATCATTGCATTTTCGTCGCCAAACAATACTTCCGCGAGCGCTTTGCAAAGCTCTGTTTTTCCAACGCCCGTTGGTCCAAGCAGTAAAAAAGAACCAATCGGACGCGAAGGATCCTTAAGGCCAACCCGGCTTCTGCGCACGGCTCTGGAAATTGCTTTTACGGCCTCCTCCTGCCCTACCACGCGCCGGTGCAGCTCTTCTTCCATCCGAAGCAGACGCTCGCTCTCCGACTCGTTTAACTTTCTTACAGGAATCCCCGACCAGCGCGAAATTACTTCCGCAACTGCCGCCGAAGTAACGATAGGAACTTCTTTTTCGCTTTGCTTTTTCGTAATTTCCTCGATTTCTCCTTGCAGTTTCTGCTCCGCACGCTTCACTGCGGCAATTTCCGAGAGCTTCCCTGCAAGCAGCAGTTCCTCTTTCTTTGCTGCAAACCTCGAGAGCTTTTTGTTTAGATCCATTAAAGCTTCCATGTGCGTGTCCTGCCCAAGCCGCACGTGGCTGGCGGCTTCGTCCATCAGGTCAATCGCCTTGTCCGGCAAAAACCGGTCGTTAATATAACGCTTGGAGAGCTTCACCGCCGCCTTTAGGGCTTCCGGTTCATAAACAACTTTATGATGCTTCTCGTAGCGGTCGCAAAGCCCTTGCAAAATTTCCAGCGCCTCTTCTTCACTTGGCTCTTCCACCGGAACCGGCTGGAAGCGTCTTTCAAGCGCCGCGTCTTTTTCCACGTACTTCCGATATTCCTCGCGCGTAGTCGCGCCAATCACCTGCACTTCTCCGCGTGAAAGAGCAGGCTTTAAAATATTTGCGGCGTCCAAAGAACCTTCCGCGCTTCCCGCTCCAATCATCGTATGCATCTCATCGATAAACAGGATAATATTTCCCGCGTTTTTCACTTCCATCATCAGAGCTTTCATGCGCTCTTCAAACTCGCCCCGGTACTTGGAGCCTGCAACCATCGAAGACATGTCCATGGTAAGGATGCGTTTATCCGCCAGCTCTTCCGGAACAAGCCCGCTTGCAATGCGCTGCGCAAGTCCCTCAACCACTGCGGTTTTTCCTACGCCGGGCTCTCCAATCAGACAGGGATTGTTTTTCGTACGGCGACTAAGAATTTGAATAACTCGCTCCGTCTCTGCCTTTCTGCCGACAACCGGATCCAGTTCTCCCTGCGCGGCTTTGCGCGTCATGTCGCTGCAATACTGCTCCGTGGCCGAAGGGCGGTTTCCTTTTCTGCCCTTTAGCTTCGCTACTTCCAGCTTTCTCTCTGCAGGATCCATGCCCATAGCTTTTAGCGTGTCGGTATACAGCCGCTGCAAATTCACATGCGAAGTATTTAGCATCCGAAGCGCCACACAGTCTTTTTCCCTTAAAAGCGCTAAAAGCAGATGCTCCGTCCCGGCTTCTTTCATTTTCATAGATTCCGCTATGCGTACAGACTGTTCCAAAACGGCAAGCACGCCGGGCGTCCTCCGAAGCTTCCCTTCTAGGTTTTGCTCATGCCTTTCCACGCGGGAGAGTACCAGCGTTTCCAAAAGCTCCACAAGCTCGGTAAAATGAACTTGATTCGCTTTAAGCACGCGCGACGCTACGCCTTCCGTTGCCAAAAGACCCAGCAGCAAATGCTCTGTTCCAAAGTAGTTTTCGTATTTTTTTTCTGCAAGGCTCTCGCCGTAGGCGATGGCCTGTTTTGCGTTATCCGTAAAAAGCTGCCTCATATTCGTTCCTCATTTTTAATTTCTATTTACTCTCCGGCGCTGCCCGAAACTCCCGCAGCACCTCGTCAAGCGTCTGGCGTATTTCATCAGGATCCAAATCTTTACAAAGCGCTCTCGCCACTACCGTGCGAAGCTGCTCTTTAAGCTCCTGCTCGGCAATCAGTCTGTTTGCGTCCACAGCAATTACAGCGCCTCTGCGCCGATCTAGGCGGACGTAGCCTTCCTGTTTTAAAGTCGCATACGCTTTATTTACCGTATGCATGTTAATTCCTATGCTGTCCGCAAGATCACGCACGCTTGGCAGACTTTCGCCTTGCTGAAGTTCCGACATGGCGATCCCCATAATAATCTGATTTCGCAATTGAATGTAAAACGCTTCGTCGCTATCAAAATCAATTCTGACAAACATATTTCCTCCAACCGGTACGCAACCGTGCCTTCGCTCAGTCATTTGTTATATCGCAAGTATAACAACACGCGCTCAATTTGTCAACGCAAACACCAAATCGAGTAGGAGGAAATTCCTCTAATTGAGGAATTTCCGACCTCTCACACCACCGCTCATGCGGTTCCGCAAGCGGCGGTTCAATCAACTTAACAAGTGACACGCCTCTCGGCGTAGTAGTTGCTCATGGAGACTAGCCCAAATGCGGCTAGTCTTTCATGTTCGCCCGCCCATGGCGGGCGAACATGAAAAAAGAGGAAGCATACGATGTTGCTCCCTCTTTTAGTTATTTGGTTATATTGATCTTATAGCTGCGTACCGTTCCATCCGCTGCCCGAACCTGAACCTCAAACGCGTTGCTGCCGTTTGAGAGCTTGTGCGTGCCTGCGCCACCAACAAGCACAGCCGACGAAGCAACTGCGGACGCGCTTATCGTAACCGAGGTTGCCCCAGAACTTACCTTCGCGCTGTAGCTAAGCGTATTGTAGCGGAAGGAAGGAGTAAGCGTCAGCGTGTTGCCAAGCGAATCTTTAACCGTCAACGTCTTTAGGTAATTGTTCGGATTTTTCACCAAAGCAGGCTCTGAAACTGCTTTTTCCGGCATATCGTTGTAAACCGGAATGCTAAAGTGAATGGACATATTTTCGTAATCGTCCATAGCACTGTAAGCAAGATAAACTTTGTACGCCTCCGACTTGGGCGCTTCTACATTTGCCATATACTGGTGGCCGTAGGTGCTGTTGTCGGTTACGTTAAACTTCTGCAGGTAAATCGTATCCTGCCCCCGGCGGATGTAGCTGTAGCCAATGTAGTACGCACCGCCCACAAGAGCGCGGTAACGGTTGTTCCACGGGATGAGCGACGACTGATTCAGCGATGCGGAAGTTCCGCCGTATTTCGCAAATTTCAGACCGTTTTTAATAGCTCCCATGCTCACCGTACTGTTGTATGCGCCAATGTTGTAAAAGTTATACAAGCCCTCAAAGCCTTCCACAGTTCCGGAAACGCTTTGGCTAAAATTCGTGCTGCTGACAACAACTTCCTGCTTTACGCGGGAAGCAAGGTGGTATGCGCTTACGCCGGAGTATTCCGCCGCCTTCATAAACGCCTGCGAATACAAAATGCTCTGTTTCTTGCCGTTTTCGTCTACGTAGCTAAAACTCGTTTTGTACATCGGCGTTCCCTTTAGGATGCTCTCCACGCCTTCCTGCGTCTGGTTGGAAGCGTCTGCGGCAAGCGATTCAAACATGAAAACGTACTGCTCGCTCAGCCAATTGCGAGGATCCATGTAATATTGCAGCCCGGCATTTGATACAGTTACCCAGTAGCTTCCGTCGTAAACGACAAATGCATCCCTATCCCACGCATACGCTCCTGCGGCAAAAGACAGCCATTGCAGAGCGCGGGTATTTGGAATCAGATTGTAACCTACGACGTCTTCGTTTGTAATTACATCCGCCCAGCTTAGGCCGGTCTGGTACGCCGAAAACGTCCAATTCGGATGCTCTTGGTGAAGCGAAAGCAGATAAGGCAAATAGCTCTCCGGAAATCCTTCCGCCCGCATAGCGTCAAGGAAGTCCGCATCCGGCTCATAAGGAGCAAACGGATGCGTCTCCGGCTCTTTTATAAAACCGATTCCGGAAAGTTTTACGTAGCCGTAAAGAACTTCGTCTCCCTGCACAAAGGCGATCTTCACCCACTTTATGCTGCTCACCAGCTTCTCGCCAAGGATGCATACCTGCTGCCCTTTTGCAAGCGCCGCGCTCTTTCCGTCCGATGCTAAAAAGGCGCTGCCTGCGGGCGTTTTATAAACAGTTTGCGCAGACAAAGACTCGCCCCAGACGTTTAAGGATTCGCACTGCTTTAATCCTATGTATTGGCTTGTCACGTAGCCATACAGCGTCTTTCCGTCTTTTTCTACGGAAACTTGGTACCAAACCGTGCTTCCTGTTAGCGCCGTTCCGTAAATGGTCACCGCCTGCTGCTTAGAAAGCTTCGTCAAAACCGTATAAGAAGTGGAAGGACCCGTACGCATATTTACGGAATCGCCCGTTAGCACGCCAAAGAGCAAATACGGCGCATCCGCCAAATTGCCTTCTTCCTCCGCGCTGCCGCCGTCTTCCGGAAGCGGCGCAGAAAGCGCCACGTAAACTGCGAGCATATATCCTTCGTAAGAAACACCGTTAACCGTCGTTTTCACGCGGTACCAAAGGTCGTCCTGCGTGTCGTAGCCAATTCCCGTCACGGTTACCGGATGGTTCCGCTTCAGATTCACAAGCTTTGTATGTTCCGTTCCCGGACCGCTTCGAAGGTTAAGAGAAGAAGCGTTGATCGTCGCGGCAACACTGTACGTCGGTGTCGGCGTGCTTGTCGGTGTTGGCGTGCTTGTAGCTGTTGGCGTCGGGGTATTTGTTGCCGTCGGTGTTGGCGTGTTCGTTGCCGTCGGCGTCGGTGTTGGCGTGTTCGTTGCCGTCGGTGTTGGTGTTGGCGTGTTCGTTGCCGTCGGCGTTGGCGTTGGCGTGTTTGTTGCCGCCCGCGTCGGCGTTGGCGTGTTTGTTGCCGTCGACGCATTGCCTGTAATGACAATGTACTTCGCAAGCATATAGCCGTTCAGGTCGCTTCCGTTGTACTTCACTTTCACCTGATACCACAAATCGCCACTGCTATCTTTCTTTTCGCCTAGAACCGTGACGTTCGTATTTCTCCCAAGCGTCGCATACTTTTTATAGCTTGTCCCCGCTCCGGAGCGAATATTTAGCTGATTTGCGTTAACGTATCCAAGCTTTGCACTCTGCGTCCCGCCCGGCGCAGGCGTTGCGCTTGGCGTAGACGTCACAATGGAAGAAAGCGGCTTAGAAAGCTTAATGTAAGTACTAAGCATGTAGCCGCTGATTTTCTTTCCTTTTACGGTAACGCTCATTTGGTACCACACTTCGCCGCTGCTGTTTTTCTTGCTGCCGTATACCTGAATCCGCGTGTTCTTTTTCAGGTTTGTAAGCTTTGTATAAGACGTACTTGCTCCGCTTCGCACATTTAAGGAGTTGGCTGTCACTGTTGCCAAAACGTAGGCGCTCGAAGTAGACGTCTGCGGCGTAGGCGTGGGAGTCACGCTTCCGGACGTTTTTATATAAGTTTTTAGACAATAACCGGTTACCGTATTGCCTTTAAATGTAAGGCGTACCTGATACCAGTCGCCGCTCGTGCCAAGAACGGTAACTTTGTCATTTTTATGTAGCTGTACCAGACTTCCGCCGGAAGTCAGAATTGCATAAGAAGTTCCCGGTCCCCTGCGTACATTCAGCGTATTTGCCGTGCAATAAGCAGAGAGTTCCGCCGCCTGCGCGCTCTGCGTTAGCGAAGGGGAAAGGAAGAGCATTGATTGTACTAGAAAACAAACAATCAGTGCAAATGCAAGGTGTCGTTTCATTTTCACTGTTCCTCTCAAAAACGCATTTTTTCTACTGTAGTCTCATTATATTGCGTGAATTGTGCAAATTCAAGAGGAAATTTGTCCCAAAATAGCGCATTTGTTTGATTTTTTACGCTTCGTCAATCGCTTTTCCGATATCGTTTCGCATGTATTTATTCGCAAACTGCACCCACGCGGTCGCCGCATATGCGTTTTTTCTCGCCTGCTTTAAATCTTCGCCAAGCGCGGTTACACCAAGCACGCGTCCGCCGTTTGTCACAACTGCGCCCTGCGCATCTTTTTTGGTTCCTGCGTGGAACACGGCATACCCTTCTTTTCCGGAAAAATTCTCAAGTCCGGTAATGACAAAGCCTTTTTCGTAATGCTCCGGGTATCCTGCGGACGCAAGTACGACGCAAACTGCCGCATTGTCCGCAAATTTCAGCTCGATTTCCGAGAGCCGTCCGTCAATGCAGGCTTCCATCACGTCGATAATATCGTTTTTCATGCGTGGAAGCACAACCTGCGTCTCTGGATCGCCAAAGCGCGCGTTATACTCCAGCACTTTCGGACCGTCCGCCGTCAGCATCAAGCCGCAAAACAACACGCCGACAAAATCGCGTCCCTCTGCTTTCATTGCATCCATCGTCGGCTGATAAATGTGCTTTTGGCAAAATGCGTCAATCTCTGCCGTATAAAAAGGACTTGGCGAAAACGTTCCCATACCGCCCGTATTTAAGCCCTGGTCACCGTCTTTTGCACGTTTATGATCCTGTGCGCTTGTCATGGTCTTGATTGTCGTGCCGTCGCAAAACGCCAAAACCGAAACTTCGCGTCCCGTCATAAACTCTTCAATTACCATCTGATTTCCCGCGCTGCCAAAATGCTTATCAAGCATAATCTCTTTAACGCCTTCTAGCGCTTCCTGCAAATTTTTGCAAATCAGAACGCCTTTTCCAAGCGCCAAGCCGTCTGCTTTTAGGACAATCGGGAATTTGGCGGTCTGTAAGTACTCTGTTGCAGCGTCGGCATCGGAAAACACTTCGTATGTTGCCGTCGGGATACCATACTTTTTCATCAAATCTTTTGCAAACGCTTTGCTGCCCTCGATGATGGCTGCGTTTTTCCGAGGCCCGAATACGCGGATACCGGCCGCTTCAAAAGCGTCGGCAAGACCACCTACAAGCGGGTCGTCCGGACCGACAATCGTCAAATCCACTTCTTTTTCCTTCGCAAAGGCAACAAGCCGGTCAAACTCCATTACGCCAATCGGCACACATTCCGCAACTTCTTCAATCCCCGCATTTCCAGGCGCGCAGTAAAGCTTTGTAACACGGCTGCTTTTTGCCACTGAAACAGCAATCGCGTGTTCTCTTCCGCCGCCGCCGATAATCATAACGTTCATCTTACTTTTCCTCCATGTAGTAATTGCCATTTGCGTCTTTTTTAAATCGTCCGTTTGCTATTCCGTCAATGGCGGCAGGAAGAATATTCCATTCCGCTTCTTCCATTACGCGCCGCTGCAAAACTTCCGGCGTGTCACCCGGCTGCACCGAAACTGCCTTTTGCAGCAAAATCGACCCGGTATCGGTACCGCTGTCTACAAAATGCACCGTCGCTCCCGTCACTTTTACACCGCGCGCCAAAACCGCCTCGTGCACATGCAGCCCATAAAACCCGTCTCCGCAAAAAGAAGGAATCAAAGACGGATGAATATTGATGATTCTTCCTTCGTATTTTTCCACAAGCTGCTTCGGTAAAATTACTAAAAAGCCGGCGAGTACAACCAAATCCGGAGAAAAAGAATCGATTGCGGCAAGCAAAGCTTCGTGGAACTGTTCGCCGGAAGCGTAATCTTTTTTCGAAACGCTTACGCCCGGCACACCGGCTTTTTCGGCGCGTAAGAGCGCATAAGCGTCTTTTTTGTTGCTGATTACGCCGCAAAGCTTAGTATTTGTAATTTTGCCGTTTGAAATGCTATCGATAATCGCCTGCAAGTTCGTTCCGCCGCCGGAGACCAGAACTACAATCCTTAGCATAAAGCAATTCCTTTCTCTCCGTCGCAAATTTCACCGACCGCATAAGCCGTCTCTCCTGCTGCCAAAAGAAGCGCAAGCGCCTTGTCGGCCTGTTCAGGGGAAACTGCGATCATCATGCCAATGCCCATGTTGTATGTATTGTACATCATCTTCTCTTCGATATTTCCTTCTTTTGCAAGCATCTGGAAAATCGCCGGAACTTCGTAGCTTCCCTTGCGAATTTTCGCCATCTTTCCTTCCGGAAGCATCCGCGGGATGTTTTCGTAGAAACCGCCGCCGGTAATGTGGCTGCACGCCTTTACGGTAACGCCGCCGCTCTTTAACGCCTTTAGCGCCTTTACGTAGATTTTCGTTGGCGTAAGCAGCGCCTCACCAAGCGTAGCGCCAAGCGCTTCGTTGTAGCGGTTTAAAACATCCGCCCGCATTTCAAATACCTTGCGGACAAGCGAATACCCGTTGCTGTGAATTCCAGACGAAGCAATGCCGATAATAACGTCTCCGGCTTTCACGCTCTCGCCGGTCACAATTTCCGGCGCATCGACAATTCCAACGGCAAAGCCCGCCAAGTCGTACTCGTCTTCCGGATAAAAGCCGGGCATTTCCGCTGTTTCTCCGCCAATTAACGCGCAACCCGCCTGCTTGCAGCCCTCGGCAACGCCCTTAACGATGGTCGCAATTTTTTCCGGATAGTTCTTTCCGCAAGCGATGTAGTCAAGGAAAAACAACGGCTCGCCGCCTGCGCACGCAATGTCGTTTACGCACATCGCCACGCAGTCGATGCCAATCGTGTCGTGCTTATCAAGCAAAAAAGCCAGCTTAAGCTTTGTGCCAACGCCGTCCGTTCCGGAAACTAACGTCGGGTGCTTCATGTTTTTAAAGCCGTCTAAGGAAAAAGCTCCTGAAAAACCGCCGAGTCCACCAAGCACTTCCGGACGCATCGTCTCTTTAACGTGCTGCTTCATCAGCTCAACCGCTTTGTATCCGGCTTCAATATCCACGCCTGCATTCTTGTAATCCATATATTTTTCTCCTTTCGTTTCTATCGGCATTATACTTCCTGCATATAGGCCCGATATCCAACGTCCTCAATTTTTTCTTTCTTTTTCATAACGCCCGCCTTCAGTTCTTCCCGGTACGCTTCTATCTTCTCTAAAAGCGCGGGGTTTCCGATTGCAAGCATTTTTGCAGCGAGAATTCCAGCATTTGCAGCGCCGTCAATCGCAACGGTTGCCACCGGTATTCCGGAGGGCATCTGTACAATCGAGTACAAAGAATCTACGCCGGAAAGCGTTTTTGTGTGAATCGGAACACCAATAACCGGCAACGGGAAAATCGCTGCGCACATTCCCGGAAGATGCGCCGCTCCGCCTGCGCCCGCAATAATAACGTCAAAGCCCTTTTCCTTTGCCTGCGACGCGTAAGAAAAGAATACGTCGGGCATCCGGTGCGCCGATATAATCGTCATCTCGTATGCAATACCAAATTTCTCCAGCATCTCCGCCGCCTTTTTCATAACCGGCAGGTCGGAGTCGCTTCCCATTACAATCCCTACTTTTGCCATAGCTTTTACCTTCCTGTTTTTAATTTTTAATGTGTTCATTTAACAATTCCGTCCCGGGAACCGCAAATTTTCCTCCGGCGATAACCGGCAGCTCGCTTCCGTTTGCACAAAGCACCGTAATCGACTCCAGCTCGTCATACGGGAGCGTAATGTCGGTGTGGCAGTGAAAATACGCCTTTTCCGGCTCCGTATTGCGCAAACGCGAGCACTCATTCTCCCGCGCGACAATCTCCTTCCCGTCGGGATTATAGACCTTATGGTCCTCTGCGTGAGAGTAACACGTATCGCCGACTGCAAAATGCGGCCCTGTTTTTTCAGCGATCAGAATAGGGAGTACTTGCCAAATTCCAAACTTTTTCGCCATTTGGTACGCGGTTGTATTGGTTCCAATGGCAAACTCACCCATCGGGAGCGTTTCTCGGTTTTTCATAACGTTTTCCCGGAAGTACTGCCTGTTCTCTTCCTCTGTAGCAAAGTTATTGCACGAATAATCGCTTATCATGCCGTCGCAAAACCGAACGCGAAGATCGCGGTAGCAGTTTCCGTCTAGGTAAGCTTGCCGCACATGCAAAAGCCCGTTCGTCCCTTTTAGCTTCGGCGACGTGAATACTTCGCCTAGCGGAATGTTAACGTCCGCCGTGCAGTTTTCAAAAGCCGTCTCTTTTTCCGGGTCTTTCTTTTCGTAAAGTGCGATTGTCAAATCGGTTTCGTTTTCTCCCGCTCCCCGAATATGAACCGCCGTCCCCCGATCCAAAACGTCTATCAGCTTTTGCTGGATTTGGCGGTACGTTTCGTTATCTAACGTATTTACAAAAACGGTTTCGTGGAAAATTTCCGCAAAATTTTCTCCGATGTCCGGCACCGGGTAGGCAATAATCGTAAAGGAAATTTCGTCGGACGGGAGATACTTCTCGGCAATTCTTCCGGAAAGCTCCGCTTTTTTCACAAGAAGCTTTCGCAAACGCTCGTCCGCCGTAATAACCGCATCTTTGGTCTTTGGTTCAAAACCGGGTTGTCCAAACGTCTCCTGCACTGCCGGTCCCGCATACACGCGGCACTGCTCGGCGCACCGCTCATAGCTTTTCTTTAACATACGCTCGTAAACTTCAAGCAGCCGTTTGTTTAAAACAAGAAAAAGGTCGTTTCGGTGATCGTAATCGTACTGTTTGTTTGCTGCGGTTCCATAAACGCCGCCCGGCCGCCCGTAGCGCCGCATAAGAATCTTCCTGCTTTGCGCAAACAAAACGACCTGCTTTCCCATATCTTCAAAGCGCCGGATAGCTTCTTTCGTTACGCGCTCAAAACCGAGCGCCGTTCTAAGCTCTACGATTTTCTTCTTTGAAAAATCCATGCGCATCGTCTGAAACCCCCGGACATAACCGTCCACAAACGTGTCCGCCATTTGCGCGATTGTCTGCTGCGGCAGCCCGCGCAGGAATTCCGCCGTCTTAAGCTCCGTAGAAGAAATGTATTCTCCAAACAGATACAAATATCGATTATCCGCAAGGGATTCGTTCATAACAATGTCATAATAAAATCCTGCCTCCGGACAGCGCGTCTCTACCATGCGCATTTCCAGATACTCTCCGCAATAATCGTGGACATAATAAAACAGTGCGCGGCGAAGCGCCTGCGCGTCCGCTCCGTCCAAAAGCAAGTTATAAATTTCTACAAATAACTCCAGCGCATACGTAATCGGAACTCGCTGCCCTGCATATGCGTGAGGAAGCATTGCACGCAGCTCCGCCGCCACTGCCGCGCAAACTCTTCCAATGGTTTTTCCAAAGCGCCTTACGGCATATTCCGGATTCGTAAAGGACGTTTCGTATGCCAATCCCTGAATGCCTTCATAGAGAAGGCGGTTGCGCTCCGAAAGTTCCTGCAAGGAACGCTTTTGCAGCTCCTTGCTTAAAGACTCCTCAAGCGTTTCGCAAAGAAGCAGCCCAAACGCCGCCGTTTCCCTTCCGAACTCGACGATGTCCTGCGCACGCGGCATATTTTCCGGCGCCGTCTCAGCAAGGACCGCCTGCAGGCGTTCGCGCATCAATTCGTAGCGCTCCCTAAGCGCGTCGTTTTCCACCCAGTATTCCGTCATGAAATTCCTCCTACCGCCCCGATTAAGTACAGGGCAAACAGCGTTACCGCCAGCATACTGTTTAAAACCGCGCCAAGCAGCACGGACTTATAAAAGACATTGCTCTCTTTCATCCCCTTTGCCGCCGCCGCAATTCCGCCAAGCGAAAGCAAAAACAAAAGCATCGCCAAAGAGCCTATTCTTCCTGCATCTGCCTGCGGTTTCCTTGCTTCGCAGACAAGCAAAAACAGGATGCCCCAGCCAATGGCTCCCAGCATCCATGATAACTGTCCTAATCCGGAATGATTCCGTCCCCGATACCGAAGCCTCTTCTCCTCGCGAAGCGGCTTCCCGATCACACTGTCTTTCATGTATTCCCTTCCGTATTCCGGCTTTCTCCTGTCTGTATTCCTGCGCATCCTCGCGGAGCGTATATCAGATGGGGGATTGACACCCGCCACTGATACAAATTTGTTACCCCCCCACCTATAGAGGCGGGGGGCATCTCCTATCTGATTTACTTTTTACACAGCAAGTCCGCAACTTCGCTCATGCTGTACAGTCCCGGGCCTTTCCCCGTCATATATTTTGCCGCGACAACGGCTCCCGTAGCAAAAATCTCACGGGAGTACGCGCTGTGCTTAATTTCAATAACTTCGTCTCGTCCGGCAAAGATAATTTCATGCTCGCCTACGATGCTTCCTCCGCGAACGGCGGAAATTCCGATTTCTTTCATCGGTCTGGGCTCTCTTCTTCCCGAACGGTCAAATACGCAGTCATAAGGCTCGCTAAGCACTTCCTGTATCGACTGTGCAAGAGCAAGCGCCGTTCCGCTTGGCGCGTCTAACTTCCGGCGGTGATGCCGCTCCACGATTTCCACGTCAAACCCTTCCTGTGTCAAAACTGCGGCCGCCGTCTTAATAAGCCGCGTCACTACGCTAATGCCAAGCGACATATTCGCAGAGCGGAAAAGCGGCTGCTGCTGCGACGCCACGCGAATTTCCTCAAGCTGCTCCTCTGTGTAGCCCGTAGAGCAAAGAACCATCGGAAGCATTTTTTTCTTTGCGTCGCAAAGCAGCTCCGTCAGCTCCTTCGGAGCGGAAAAATCAATCAAAACGTCTGCTTCTTCTTTTACGGAGGCAAGGTCGCGGTAAACCGGGTAAGAAGTTCCCTGCTGCCCGGTCAGATCAATCCCCGCAACAATTTCCGTCTCTTGGTCGTTTGCAACAATGTCGCTTACGACTTTTCCCATGTGACCATTGCAGCCACGCAAAACAATCCGAATCATGCGTCCCTCCGAAGTAAGTTTACTTTTTCCATTTCCGCTCGCAGCCGGGCAACGTTTTGCTCTTCCATTTCCGTAAGCGGAGGGCGAAGCGTTCCTGCTTCAAGACCCATCAGGTTCATTGCTTTTTTGATAGGGATCGGATTTACTTCGCAAAATGCTGCTTTCTCAAGGAAAAAGTAGTCAAGCTGCAGCTTCTTTGCCTTTTCGACATCTCCTCTTAAATAGCTGGCCGCCATTTCGTGTACTTCTTCGGGAATGATATTTGAGAGCACTGAAATAACACCCTTTGCGCCAAGCGCCATCATAGCAACTACTTGGTCGTCGTTTCCGGAATATAAATCCATTTCGCCGTTCGTTCTTGCCATAATTTCGGCAGCGGCGGACAAATCTCCGGAAGCTTCTTTTATACCTACGATGTTCTCAACGTTTTGAAACAAACAAGCCGCCGTCTCCGGTTTTATATTGCACCCTGTGCGCGACGGCACGTTATAAAGAATCAGAGGTTTTTTCGTGCAAGCGGCAATCGCCGTGTAGTGCGCAATTAAGCCTTTTTGCGTAGCCTTGTTGTAGTAAGGCGTTACGACAAGCATAGCGTCCGCACCGGCGCGGTCAGCCTCCTGCGTCAAATAAATAGCAGTTTCCGTGCAATTTGAGCCGGTACCGGCAATTACGGGAACTCTTCCGCCAACCTGTTTTACACAGAAGCGGATGCAGTCCAGATGCTCCTCATGCGTCAGCGTTGACGCTTCTCCCGTTGTTCCGCAAACGACAATTGCGTCCGTTTTGTTTGCTATCTGAAATTCAATCAGTTTTGCAAACGCAGGATAATTAATTTCTCCCTGTTCGGTAAAAGGGGTTACAATAGCAACAGCAGAACCAGTAAAAACAGACATATTTCCTCCCATCTCCCGCCGCGCGGGATATGTATCTCCACTTCATTTTGTAGGATATTTTATCATTCTACAAACGGCATGTCAAGAAAGGAAACGCCTGTACGAGGGGCGCTTTATTCCTCCGTCAGATATTCGAGCTTGCTAACCGACACTTCGTACGCAATCCGCTTTTCAAATTCTGTCTCCGAAATTTTCTTTTGGTATTCACGGGACTGAATCCTGCCCCAAAGCTGAATATGACCTCCCACGGTAAAGCCTTCCGCAAAACGCGCGTTTCTTCCCCAGCAAATACACGGTATATAGTCCGATTTTCCGTATGGACGATTTACAGCAAGCAACAAGTCCGCTATTTCCCTTCCAAGCGGTGTTTTCCGGTAAATAGGCGTCTTGCACACATACCCGTCCAAATAAATATGGTTCGGTTTTATTTCCGGGTCTTCGGGCAATTCGTCGCAGACAAAAACTTCTCTGGCAAAAACCGAAAGCAAAAGCCGGTTTTTGTTCTCCTCGTGACGATTATAGGAACGGAATTGGCCGTTTACGACCAGAAAGCGGCCTTCGATCGGCTCCTCCACATTAATCAGCCTCTCCGATACCATCACCGGTATCACGTCGTAGGAATCGCTTAAGCGACTCACCGAAATTTCCAGCATGTAAAAGCCTTCCCCAAATACATCGTGGCTGAATACAAATCCGCCGGTCACCTGACCGGCAATGCTGACCTGATTGTTCTCAAAGACTTTATCCGTCATTTTTTTTACACTCCCTTCTTATGTCACAACATCTTATGCGTTGCAGAGGCTATTATAACTGGTAAAAAATTCCATTTCAAGGCTTTTTTTACCATTTTTTATGACAGCATTCGCCAAAAAAAGACGGTCGATCTTTCCAAAGATTGTGACATGTCCCTCTTGAAAAAGCATGGACGATTGGGTAAGATAGCCACAGGGCTGTGAGAACGGTCGGAAAGGTAGACGATAAATGAAACGAAACGATATTCGAAATATTGCAATCATTGCCCACGTTGACCACGGCAAGACAACGCTTGTTGACGAGCTGCTTAAGCAAAGCGGCGTGTTTCGGACCGGTCAGGTTGTGGAAGAACGAGTTATGGACAGCAACGACTTAGAGCGGGAGAGAGGAATTACCATTCTCTCGAAAAATACGGCTGTATTCTACAAGGGAACAAAAATCAATATTATCGACACGCCCGGACACGCTGACTTTGGCGGCGAGGTGGAGCGTGTTTTAAAAATGGTAAACGGCGTAATCCTTGTTGTTGACGCTTTTGAAGGCCCTATGCCGCAGACGAAATTTGTTTTAAAAAAAGCGCTGGAGCTGCATCTTCCGGTCATCTGCTGTATTAACAAGATTGACCGTCCAGAGGCGCGCCCGAAAGAAGTCATCGACGAGGTTTTGGAACTGCTGATGGATTTGGATGCGGACGACGAACAGCTGGATTGTCCGTTTGTTTTCGCATCGGCAAAGTGCGGAATCGCCATGGTGGAATTGTCCGACGAAGCCAAAAACATGGAGCCGCTTTTGGAGACGATTCTCGAATACATTCCCGCACCCGAGGGCGACCCGGACGCGGGGACGCAGGTGCTTATCAGTACAATCGACTACAACGAGTACGTTGGGCGCATTGGCGTTGGCAAAGTTGATAACGGCGTAATCCGCGTCAATCAAGACTGCGTCATTGTAAATCATCACGCGCCGGACAAGCAAAAAAAAGTAAAAATCAGTAAGCTCTACGAATTTGACGGATTGAAAAAAGTAGAGGTAAACGAGGCGGGAATCGGCTCCATCGTAGCAATTTCGGGCATTGCCGATTTGCATATCGGCGATACAATTTGCTCTCCCGAAGCGCCCTCCCCCATCCCGTTCCAGAAAATTTCTGAGCCTACGATCTCTATGACCTTTCTTGTAAACGACAGCCCGCTTGCGGGACAGGAAGGCAAATTTGTAACTTCCCGCCATTTACGCGACCGGCTGTTTCGCGAGTTAAACACAGACGTATCCCTTCGTGTGGAAGAAACGGACACTACCGAAGCGTTTAAAGTTTCCGGACGGGGCGAGCTGCATCTTTCCGTATTGATTGAAAATATGCGCCGGGAAGGCTACGAATTTGCCGTAAGCAAAGCGGAAGTAATTTACCATTACGACGAAAACGGAAAAAAATTAGAGCCGATGGAGGAATGCGTCATAGATGTTCCGGAGGCATACGCCGGCACCGTAATTGAAAAGCTCTCGGCAAGAAAAGGCGAGCTGCAAAGCATGAGCACTTCCGCCTCCGGCTCCACGCGGCTTACGTTTTTAATTCCCGCGCGCGGTCTGATTGGTTATCGCGGAGAGTTTTTAACGGACACCAAAGGCGAAGGCATTATGAATACGATTTTCCAAGGCTACGCTCCTTATAAGGGCGATTTAAACTACCGCTCGCAAGGCAGCCTGATAGCTTTTGAGTCCGGCGAAGCGATTACCTACGGCTTGTTTAACGCGCAGGAGCGCGGTGCGCTCTTTATCGGTCCCGGCACGAAAGTGTATGCGGGCATGGTCGTTGGGCAAAATGCAAAAGCGGAGGACGTAGAAGTAAACGTCTGTAAGAGAAAACAGCTTACAAACACCCGCTCCTCCTCCGCAGACGAAGCGCTGCGCCTAGTCCCGCCGCGGGTAATGAGTCTGGAGCAGTGTCTGGAATTTATCGATACGGACGAGCTTTTGGAGGCTACGCCTAAGAGCCTTCGCATCCGCAAAAAGATTTTAGACTCGCTGCAAAGAAAGCGTTCCAATCGAAAGTAAAAAAGCACGCGGGACTTTCAGCATGCATCCGAAAGTCCCGCGTAAATTGTCTGTTTAATACGGTCGTACATTTGCGGCCGGCAGCCGTTTGCCTGCTGCACCATATACACAAACAGCATTTCATTGACCGGATCCATACAAACGTAATTGCCGGTCCAGCCGTCCCATCCAAACTCTCCTGGAAATGCCGGATGATACGAAACTTCGTCCGGCGCAACTAAAATCCGCATCAAATTGCCGTAGCTAAAGCCGCGCATCGATTCCCAGCCGCACTGCTTTCGCTGGCTCTTACTAAGCCCCGGCGTTGTCATTTTCGCAACGGTCTGCGGGCGAAGAATCGTAACCGCCTTCCCGTCTTTGCCCCACTCTGCCGGAAGCGTCCCCTTATTTAAAAGCATAAGCGCAAAGCGGCTGTAATCCGAAAGCGTCGATAAAAGCCCAGCTCCACCGGATTCAAAAGCAGGCGGAATATGACGCTGCTTTAACGTAAGAAACGTCGGCTCTTCTAGGCGAAACATGCCGTGTTCGTCTCGGATGTACATGCTGGCAAAGCGCTCCAGCTTCTCCTTTGGAACGTAAAAATCTGTATCCTGCATACCAAGCGGGTCAAGCACTGCCTCTTTTAAGTAAGCACGAAACGATTTCCCGCTCACAACTTCCACAACCGCGCCAAGTACATCCGCCGAAGCTCCGTAATTCCAGCGCTCGCCCGGCTGAAATAAAAGCGGAAAGCTGCCGAGCCGATTACAAAATTCCACAGTTGAAAGCATCTGATCGGGCGATTTTGCTTCCTGCTCCCCATAAAAGTCGCACAGCATAGCGGCGACGGGGTTGCCCGGGTGCGGATACTCCAGACCCGAGACCATGTGCAGCAAATCCGCAATCGTTATTTCGCGCTTTGCAGGCACTGCCCCTTCCGGCGTATAAACCTGCATGGAGGAAAAGCCCGGTAAGTACTGAGCGACCGTATCGTCAAGCGACAGCCTGCCCTGCTCCCAAAGGGTATAAACCGCCACGCCGGTAATTGGCTTTGCCATGGAAAACAGGCGATAGATGTCGTCTTTTCGAACCTCGCGCCCTGTGTTTATATTATCGATTCCAAAGCACTCCCAAAACACTTCCCGATTTTTATGAAAAACGCGAAGCTGCGTGCCTATAGCTTCCTTTTGACGGATTTCCGCCTGCATGACCTCATGCAGGCGGTTTTTGAGTAAGTCGTAATTCATTTTTCTCCACTCTTACAGTTCCAAAATAGCCTCGACTTCTTTTTGCATCGCACTCGTTTCACAGACTTTTTTGTGACGAATGGGCGCGTTTCGAAGCTCTTCTACCGCGTTTGGAATGGCAACAAGCGACGTCTCGCAAAGACGGTCAATCAATTCCATATCCGAAAGTTCGCTGGGCTTGCCCCAAATTGCCTCCATTACGCTTCTTGCAAACTTATACGGGCTCGCCGTAGAAGCAATCACCGTCTTTGTTTGATCGCCGGTCTGCTGCCGATATTGCTCATATACGTAAGACGCAACGGCTGTGTGCGTATCTAACACGTATCCGGTCTGTTCGTAAAGCGACGCAATCGCTTCTCCGGTTTGCTTTTGGTCTGCCGTCCCCCCGTAAAAATCCGCAAGCTGCTTTCTCATCTCCTGCGTAATTTCATAACAGCCTTCGGCTTTTAATTGCTCCATCCGCGCACGCGTATCCGCAGCCCGATTGCCGGAAATATGATAAAGCAGGCGTTCTAAGTTGCTGGAAATCAAAATGTCCATCGAGGGCGAATTCGTCAGGATGAAATCGCGGTTTCGATCGTACCGGCCGGTCGCGAAAAAGTCGTAGAGCACCTTGTTTTCGTTGGAAGCGCACAAAAGCTTGCCAATAGGCACACCCAGATGTTTCGCGTAGTACGCCGCCAGAATATTCCCGAAGTTCCCAGTCGGAACGGCAACGTTAATCCGCTCTCCGTCGCTTATTTTCCCTTCGCCAAGCAGCTTCGCGTAAGCGTAAACGTAATAAACTACCTGCGGAACAAGCCGTCCGATGTTGATGGAGTTCGCCGATGAAAAACGGTAGCCTTTCTTCAGCATCCTCTCCTTCAGTTCCTCATTTCCAAACATGTTTTTCACACCGGTCTGCGCATCGTCAAAATTTCCTTCGATGCCGATTACAAACGTGTTTTCTCCGCGCTGCGTTACCATCTGCCGTTCCTGAATCGGACTTACGCCGTGCTTTGGATAAAAGACAATGATTTTCGTGCCAGAAACGTCCGCAAAACCTGCAAGCGCCGCCTTTCCGGTATCTCCGGAAGTAGCGGTGAGAATGACAATCTCTTCGTGGCTGTTGTTTTTCTTTGCCGCCGTCGTCATAAGGTGCGGCAAAATACTTAACGCCATATCCTTAAAGGCGATTGTCGCTCCGTGGAACAATTCTAAGTAATACGCATTCCCCGCCTTAACAAGCGGAGCAATTTCCTCGGTGTCAAACTTACTGTCGTACGCGTTTTGGATACAGCTTTTTAACTCTTCCTCCGTAAAGTCCGTCAAAAACAGACGCATCACCTCGTACGCTGTCTCCTGATACGACATTTTGCAAAGCTGCTCCATGCGCAGGGAAAGCTTCGGCAGCTCTGTTGGAACAAACAAACCGCCGTCCGCTGCCAACCCTTGCAAAATTGCCTGCGAGGCAGTTACAAATCCTTCCTCACTTCGTGTACTTTTATACATAAGATCCATATTATCCTCCAAAGCGGAGCGCTCCCTCGCCCGCTGTTTTTCTTCTGAAACTTTCCATTTCATTATACACATCGGCGGGAAATATGCAACCGTTTCCCTGCTACAAACTCGACTTTCCGCTATCGGGCAAGTACATAGGAAACCGATAATTTTCTGTAAAGATACACTTTTTTGCAGCGAGCTACCACTATTAAAAAATCTTTTTGGAGGACACGGACATGAACAACACAGAATTGAATTCAAAACAGCGCGCAAAAAGAAGCTTTGCTCCTTCCTTTGCGGTGACACTTGCTGGCGTAGTGCTTATGGTAATCGGTCTATTCCTGCCGTACATAACCGCAGTCGGCGATACCAAAGATTACATTGAAGAGCATCCCCACCGAATAGAAGTTGAGTCAATGGATGTAACCGCTGATGAACTGGAGCGTCTCCCTTTAATTTCATTAAATAAGCTCATAACAGGCGCGTACGGGGAGGATGAAGGTCTAGTTGAGTCAATCATTATTTGGATTATCTGCGGGTTTTTGGCCATCACAGCTCTCTTCGCTATCTTTAAAAAGCCCATCGGCGTTATGATCTTTGACCTGCTGATTTTTGGTCTGCTTTGTTTTAATAACTTCGTTTTAAAAGAAGACTGTATTTCGGATGACAGGTACGCTTGGAGTATCGGCTATTATCTCCTGCTATTTGCCGCCGTCGTTACGTTTGTTGGCGCGATTTGGCTGCTGATAACTAAGAGGATATAAAAGATTACTATTATGACGGAATTATCGATGACGCTAAGGATAGTATCCCCTACAGCGACTGGAGCGATGCCCGCAGTGATTCATATGATTGGTGGAGCGATGCCCGCAGTGAAGTATACGGCGACTGGTCGGACGTAAGAAGCGATCTTTACAGCCTGTATTCGGATATTCGTAGTGAACTCTACGGTAAAGACATCGAAAAGGCAAAGGAAGAACTGCAAGATTTCCGAGATAGTCTTAAGTAAAAGTGGGAAGAGGGCTTTGCCAAAAGACGAAGCCCTCTTCCCATTTTTCTCGTATTCTACTTAAAAAACTCGTGTACGCCATGCTCGGCTACTTTTGTTAGCGCTGTATCAAACCAGGCAGCTTTTTCCGCGCTGGTGTACTTTCTTGCAAAGAAGTACAACGCGCCGTTTGCCTCATCTACGCCGTCTTTTAGCACTTCATTTACCACAGCTTTTGTAGACTCCGAAACTACAGCGCGGTCATAAGCTCCGTTTCGAATCGGTGAAAATTGACCCTTTTGGAACACAACGCCTACAACGCTGTTTGGAAATTCGTCGTCTAGAACACGGTTTAATATTACGTTTGCTACCAACCGTCTGCCGTACGTATCTTCTCCGCCGGCTTCCGCCTGCACAATCCGCAGCAGACACTGATAGTCTTCCTGTGTGATCGTTATTTTTTCACTTCCTCGATAGTTGACAACGCAGTAAACCGCTTTTTTTGCTGCTTCTTCTTTTGCAGCCTGTTCCTTTGCGGCCTGCTCTTTTGCTGCCTGCGCTTTTGCTGCCTGTTCTTTCGCAGCCTGCTCTCTCGCCTCCTGCTCTCTTAAGGCTTCTTCAGCCGCTTTTAGCTCCTCTCGGTATTTTCCGTATTCCGAAAGCAAAGCTTCCTGGCGCTGCGCATACATGGCTTCTAACTGCTGCTGCATTCTTGTACGCTGAAGAAGCAGCTCCCATTGCGCACGTTCCAAATCGTCCCATTCAGGGCTTTCCAGAATATTGTTAAAAGTATCTTCCGAGAATATTTGCTCGTTTTCTACCAAATCGTACAATAGCTCCGTACGAATTTCTCCATCTTCCTCAATCAGTATTAAGGACCGTTCTGCTCTTGGAACCAAAAGAACCGTGGTATCCCAATCTGCCGCCTTCGCCTTCTTCCAGCCGCGCTTCCAAACGTTTACGGAAAAGCATCCCGCTACAAACAGCGAAAGAATGAGGAGCGTACAAATTGTCTTTCGTAGAAAGGTCTTTCTACTATCCATATGTTTTCTCCTTGAAATGTATTTAACCCTCTTCTAAAGAGGTTACGGAAACTTTACCTGAATTTCCAAATCGTGTCAATGACCCTACGGCAATTTCGTGAAACCTGTCCGCGCAAGTTTTGGGGATTTTTGTCACCTCCGTCAAAATAGATAAAAACAACCGGGCTTTTTCCCATGAAATTTATGCAATACGACAGTAGGGTTTGTTACGGAGTTGTTACAGAATTGTTACAATTTTTATGCCGATTCGTAAAAAATAAGCCTCTTTCAGGAAGAAAATCCCTGAAAGAGGCTCTGGAGCCACACGATAAGCCGGGTTCTGTATTCGATGGTCATCTTTCTTGACTGCATGTTACCATGCAGCTCCTTCCGGCGCTTTCGCACCGAAAACGCAACCTACCCGAAGGCACGACGGGCCGCCGTATCGCCTTCTGTCTGGTCTTGCTATGAGTGGGGTTTACACAGCCCTTCCTGTTACCAGAAAGGCGGTAGTCTCTTACACTGCCATTCCACCCTTACCGCCCAAAAAGGACGGCGGTTTCTTTTCTGTTGCACTAGCCTTAGAGTCGCCTCCACCGGACGTTATCCGGCACCCTGCCCTGTATAGCCCGGACTTTCCTCACCGCAGACGCGGCGCGACCATCTGTGCCGCTCCGACTTATCTTACCATTTCCGCGCCCAAAAAAGCAAGCGCTTTTTCAGCTTGTAAAACAGCTGTTTCCGATGAATTCGCGCAAGATCGAATTGCGCGGAACCGAATCGTTTGGAATTCCAAGGAAGAAGTCCAAAAACTTCAAAAGACGCTTCGCCTCTACCCACTCTGCGCAGTCTTCCGGAATGCCGAACAAAAGCGGCTCTGCGTATTGTTTTAAAACTGCAAACTCGTAAATAAGCGCAGAGTTAAACATATAGTCTGCGTCTTCCTGAAACGGGAAGATGTAGTGTTCTTCTCCGTGGCGAACCGAGGGCCACATGGAAATCGTTTCCCTTGCCGAGCTGCCCCGTGTCCTTGCGTCGCGCACAATCCGCCGCAAAAGTCTGCCGTCGGTCGTCGAAATACGGTTATGCAAATCGAGATTCAATTCCGCCAGCGCGCTAATATAAACTTTGTACTTGCTCTCCTTTGGCAAAGAGTAGGAAAGCGCGTCGTTTAAGCCGTGAATTCCCTCAATAACGAGAATATCATCGTTTCGAAGCGTCAGCATCTTCCCACGTCGCTCCGACTTGCCGGTTTTAAAATTAAACTCTGGCATCGATACGGTTTCGCCGCGCAAAAGCGCCGTCATTTGCTCGTTAAAAAGCGCTACGTCAAGAGCCTCTAGGCATTCTAGATCGTACGTTCCGTCGGGATTTTTCGGCGCAAGCTCCCGGTCTTTATAGTAGTTGTCAAGGGCAATAGGGTGCGGACGCAGTCCAAGGGAACGAAGCTGAATGGACAAACGGTGCGAAAACGTCGTTTTTCCGGAAGAAGACGGCCCGGCAATCATCACAAACTTGCACCCTTCCCGCCTCGCGATAATCTCCGCCAATTCAGAGATTTTACGCTCCTGCAGCGCCTCCTGCAGCAAAATCAGATTTTCAATCCCGCCGCTTGAAATTACGTTATTTAGATTTCCAACCGTTTCCACGCCCATCGCGCGTCCCCAGCGATTTGCTTCCTGAAGCGTTGCATACAGCTTCTCACGCAAAACCGGCTTTGCAACCTGCATCGCAGAAAGGTCTTCCGGAAGCATAAGAAGAATGCCTTCCCGATACCGATGCAATGCAAAACACGAAAGGCAGCCGGTAAAAGGCGGCATCGGCCCGTAAAAGTAATCGCGGTAGCCATCAAGACAATACAGCGTCATTCGAGAGTTTCGCCGAAAACGCAAAACCTGCGCTTTATCGCGCATTCCCGCTTCTCCAAACAAGCGGGCGGCGCTCTTTACATCCATAACTTCTTTTTCTATAGGGCAATTTTTTTCTACAAGACGATGCATTTCCGCCTGCAAAGCGTCCCGCACAGCGTCGCTAAATTCGATTGCCCCGCTTTCACAATACAGCCCATCTCCAAGACGATGTTCCACGCGAAAGCTGCTTGCCGCTTCTAATCCGTATAAGTTTTTTAGCGCCGCCATTAAAAGCATCGTAAGCCCCCGCGCATAAATCCGGCGCCCTTCCATTTCCCCATGAATTGCTTGTTCTTCCTGCATCCTACCTTCCTCTTTCTTCTATCCAAGCTGCGCCAGTGCCCGCTGTGCCGTCTGAAGCGCTTCCTGCGCGTTTTTCAGATTTTCTACGACCTTTTCCGGGTCGGCAAGGGAAAGTCCCTCCAGCACGCGGCGGCGTTTTTCTACCAACAGTGCAATATATGCCGCTGCCACCGGGTGCGAGACCTCTATCAGCCGTTTTCCTGCCAAATACTCTTCCTGCGTATACGCCGGTTCCGTCCCCGGCTCTGCGCGCATGGCCGTATAATATTTTCCGGCTTCAAAGCACATCTGCTCCGCGCGAATCCGAAAACCCGCTCTATGGAGAAATTTTCGCACTTCCGGAATTTCCGACTGCGGCTGCAAAATAAGCTGAGAAGCGCCTTTTGCACAAAGCATGTCCCGCTCTAAAAGCGTTTGCATCAGCGCGCCTCCCATACCAGCTAGCACAATTGCGTCCGCTTCGCCTTCTTTTAGCATGGCAAGCCCGTCCGAGCGCCGAAGCTCCATCCGGTTTTCCATGTGGAAAAAACGCCGGTTCTCCTTCGCATGGAAAAGCGGTCCTTCCCGCAAATCCATCGCAATCGCCCTGCTGCATACGCCTTGCCGCAAAAGCCAGATTGACAAGTAGCCGTGGTCGCAGCCAACGTCCGCCAGCGTCTTACAGGGCGCAACAAGCCCCGCAACCATTTTTAATCGTTCTGATAAATGCATAACCTTTAATTAGCGCCTTATTCCAGATAATCGCGCAGCTTCCGGCTTCTTGACGGATGCCGAAGCTTTCGCAGTGCCTTCGCTTCAATCTGCCGGATTCGCTCTCTGGTAACGTCAAATTCGCGCCCAACCTCCTCAAGAGTACGCTGCCTTCCGTCATCCAGCCCAAAGCGAAGTCGCAGCACCTTTTGCTCTCGGTCCGTTAGCGTTCCTAAAACGTCGTAGAGCTGTTCCCGCAGCATCGAAAAAGACGCAGCATCAACCGGCATCGGCATGTTCTCATCCGGAAGAAAGTCTCCCAAATGGCTGTCCTCTTCTTCGCCAATAGGCGTCTCCAAAGAAACTGGTTCCTGCGATATTTTCTGAATTTCCAAAACGCGCTCCACCGGAAGCCGCATTGCCTTTGCAATCTCTTCCATGCTTGGCTCTCTGCCAAGCTCCTGCAAGAGCTGGCGCTGTACGCGGATTAAACGGTTAATCGTCTCTACCATATGCACGGGGATACGGATCGTTCTGGCTTGGTCGGCGATCGCCCGCGTGATTGCCTGCCGAATCCACCAAGTTGCGTAGGTGGAAAATTTATAGCCTTTTTTGTAGTCGAACTTCTCAACTGCTTTAATCAGTCCTAAGTTTCCTTCCTGAATTAAGTCCAGAAACTGCATTCCGCGCCCCATATAACGCTTGGCAATGCTGACTACAAGCCGCAAATTTGCTTCCGCAAGGCGCTTTCTGGCGCTTTCGTCGCCTTGCTCCATCCGCTCGGATAAGGCAACTTCTTCTTCCGCCGTTAAAAGCGGCACCTTGCCGATTTCCTTTAGATACATGCGAACCGGATCTTCTAAGCTGACACCGTCGGGAACCGACAAGTCTATCGTCTCAAGCTCCGGCTCTTCTTCCACGGTCACCGGAATCTCCTCAATTTCGTCAACGCTGTCTTTGCGCAAAACGTCTACGTTATTTCTCTCTAAGTAGTCGTAGACTTTTTCAAGGCTTTCCGGCGTCAAAGGAATCCCTTCAAAGAAGTCAATAATCTCCTGGTATTCCAGCACGTTCTTCTTGGATTTTGCAAATTCCTGCAATTGCCCCAGTTTTTCCTGAAAGCGGTAAAAACTATCCGCTTTGGTCTCCTGTTCCGATTCGATTTTCTTTTCTTCCTGTTTTTCCTCTTCCATTGGAAACCTCCGTCCCCCGGAACGACCGGGCTTCTTTTTTCTGTGTTGCTTATCCTAACAGGCGTTTGTGAAGCGCCGAAAGTTCCTTTTTTTCCTTCATCAAGGTGAGCAGCCGGTTTGCATCGTTTTCCTGCACCGCCTTAGCGCCCGCAAGCTCCAGGCTGCGGCTTTTAATGCGAATTACCGTATCGGCAAAGGCTTTCCGGCGCTCCTCCGGCTTTAACTCGTCGTAAAGACGCGCGGAACAAATATCCGCCGCTAACGTCTGTTCTTCTTTTGTTTCAAATCGGCTGATTAACTGCGCAGGGTCTACCCGTCCCGCTTCCTGGTATTGTAAAAAGCATTTTTCCGCTACGCTTTGAAAAATACCTTCTTCAAAATCCTCCGGCGCTAATATGCCATCAAGCAATGAGAAATATTCCGGCTGCTCCACGCACCACGTAAGCAAAAGCTTCTGCGCGGTTCGAAGACCGTTCTCCGGCTTGCTTCGCTGTGAGAACTCCTTGCGGTCTTTTGCACGAACTTCTTCGTAGTTTTTCTGAAACGACGACTGACTGCCCAGCCGATTAACCAGCTTACGAAATTCGTCAACCGGAACATAATATTCTTTGCAAAATGCCTGTATATATGTGTTGCGCTCCAGCTCGTCCGGAAACAAAAGCATTTTTTTTGCCGCTTCTTGGTAAAAACGCATCTTATCTTCCGGGTCGTTTCTGTCAAACTCTTCCGACAAAACTCGAAGCTCAAAAAAGAAGCTGCTCTCCGCCTGCTCTACGCGCTCTTCGTATGCCCTAGCGCCAAGTGCCTTCACAAACTCGTCGGGGTCTTTATACGGACGCAAATTTACAACGCGCGTTTTAATTCCCGCTTCCCGCAAAATAGGAATTGCGCGAAGCGCCGCCTTCTGCCCGGCTCCGTCGCTGTCGTACGTAATCGCTACTTCCTTCGTATAACGGCGCAAAAGATTTGCCTGCAGTCCGGTCAGCGCGGTGCCAAGCGACGCCACAGCGTTGTCAAATCCCGCTTGGTGCAGCGCAATTGTATCCATATATCCTTCACAAAGAAGCATATACGGACGTTTTGTCCTGCGCGCCACATGCAAGCCGTATAGGTGGCGGCTCTTTTCAAAAATCTCTGTTTCAGGAGAATTTAAGTACTTGGGCATTCCGTCGCCCATAACCCGACCGCCAAATGCAATGACCTTGCTGTTTGCATCCATAATAGGAAACATGACCCGGTTCCAGAACTTGTCTCTTACGCCGCGCTCTTCCGTATACGTAAACAGTCCGCTTTTGCTTAAAAACTCGTCGGAATACCCTTCTTTTTTCAAAAGCGGATACAGCTTGCTGTCGCTGTAGCCCAATCCGAATCTTATAATTGTCTCTTCGCTAAGACCGCGCTCAAGCAAATACCGGTATGCGTTCTGCCCTGCCGGGGAGCGAAGTCTTTGGTAGTAATACGTAGCCGCTTCTTTATATACGGCCTGAAGGCGGCTGCGCTCCTCGGCGCGCTTTTGCTGCTGTTTGGAAACGTCTTCTTTCGGAAGCTCTACGCCGCTTCTCTCCGCGAGATAGCGCAAGGCTTCGGGAAACGAGAAATTTTCGTATTCCATCAAAAAGGTAAAGACGTTCCCGCCTTTTCCGCAGCCAAAGCACTTATACGTCTGGCGCGAAGGATTTACGTGAAACGAAGGAGTTTTCTCGCTGTGAAAAGGGCATAAGCCCTGATAACCGCTCCCGCTCCTTTTTAATTTTACGTACGACCCCACAACATCCACGATATCGTTTCGGCTGCGCACCTCGTCAATAATCTGGTCAGAGTAATACATTAGTAAACACCCCAAGCTTTTGGAATCATAATATCGCTAAAGCGACTGACGGCATACTTGTCCGTCATCCCCGCAATGTAGTCGGCTACAATGCGATCCGCCGATTCCCCTCTTTGTTCTGCTAAGCGAAGATACTCTTCCGGCAAAAAATCCAGATGCGTCCGGTAGTACGCGTAGAGCATCTCTATCATCTGTTCCGCCTTGCTCTCCTGCCCTTTTGCAACCGGGTTCGTGTATACGCTTGCGAACATGTACTTTCGCAAAGCAAACATCGCGCTCTCTACAGGCTGCGACATGATAATCTCCGACTTTCCGTAGCTGTTTGTTACAATGTCGTGCACAAGCGTATTCAGCCGCTCCTTCAGGCTGTGCCCAAGAACCTCCGTTAATTCTCCGGGGAGATCTTCTTCGCAAATAATCCGACCGCGAATCGCGTCGTCGATGTCGTGATTGACGTAAGCGATTTTATCCGCTAAGCGGACAACCGCTCCTTCTAACGTTGCCGGACGGCCGGCCGTTTGATGGTTTTTTATGCCGTCTAGCACTTCGAGTGTCAAATTCAGCCCACGGCCTTCCTTTTCGTGAAGCTCCGTAACACGCACGCTCTGCTCCTGGTGCCGGAAGCCTTCCGGACAAACTCGGTTTAACGCGCGCTCTCCGGCATGTCCAAACGGCGTGTGCCCAAGGTCATGTCCAAGAGCAATTGCTTCCGTAAGGTCTTCGTTTAGCATAAGCGCCCGGGAAATCGAACGCGCAATCTGCGAGACTTCCAGCGTATGCGTCATGCGGGTACGATAGTGATCGCCCTCTGGCGTCAAAAACACTTGCGTTTTATCTTTCAGCCGCCGAAAAGACTTCGAGTGAATGATCCGGTCGCGATCCCTTTGAAAAACAGGGCGAATGTCGCACGCGGCTTCTTCTTTTTTGCGTCCTTTGCTGGCGTCGGAAAAAGCTGCATATGGGGAAAGCATTTGCCGCTCCCTTTGTTCAAGCATTTCTCTAATGTTTGTCATGCCCACCTCCGAAAATTCCCTGTATTATTATTCAACAAAAAAATCGCTTTTCCTTTTTTTCCTCCAAAAAATTTCCGGTATATTTTTTCAAATCTCCCATAAACTGGAAAAAGGCTATGGCGGAGAGGATACGCTTCTATGAAAAACAAATTGCTTCAAGGAACGATCATCCTAACCGCCGCAGGACTCATCTCCCGTCTGATGGGTTTTTTTTACAAAATCTACTTGGCAAGCGCCATGTCCGAAGAACGCATGGGACTTTACCAGCTGATTTTCCCGATATCCGGCATCTGCTTTACACTCTACGCATCCGGCATCCAAACGGCAATCAGCAAGCTGGTCGCTGAAGCTGGCGCAGAGCGTACGCAAAATAAAGTCCGGCTTTCGCGGCGCATTCTATTTACAGGGCTTCTTTTATGTATTTTACTCGCGGGAGGGCTGGCGCTTCTTGTCTTTTTCTTCGCAGAACAAATTGCCTTTCATATACTGGAAGCTCCGCAAACCGCCGCTTCCTTAAAAATACTGGCCGTTATGTTTCCGTTTTGCGGCGTAACTGCCTGCCTGAACGGATATTTCTACGGAAAAAAACGTTCCGGGGTACCCGCCGGAACGCAGCTGCTTGAGCAAACGGTTCGTATTGTTTTTGTCTTGCTTGGCAGTTCTCTGGCTCTTTATTCTTTTCCAGGCGCACCGCACGAAGTAACGTGCGAGCTGGCAGCCGCCGGTGTAGTTGCCGGAGAAATTGCCTCCGCTCTCGTCAGCCTTCTTTGCCTCCTCGTTACGGAAGCAAAGGAAACAAAGCTGCCGTCTCCCGCCGCTATTTTAAAAGGAGCCGGAAGCAGTGGACGAGGGCTTCCGTCCATTCTTTCCATCGCGCTTCCGCTAACGGCAAACCATCTGGTGCTCAGCCTTTTGCATAGCTACGAAACCATTCTGATTCCGGCTTTGCTTCGTCGTTCCGGAATGGATTCCGGCTCCGCTCTAGGCGAACTTGGCGTAATAAGCGGAATGGTCATGCCGTTTTTATTTTTCCCAACGGCCATTACAAGCGCGCTCTCCATTCTCTTGCTTCCAACCGTATCCGAAGCGCACGCCGCCGGAAACCGCACGCTATTGCAAATAACAATCCGCACTGCCTTGCGGTACACGTTTTTGCTTGGATTTCTTGTAACCGGCTTGTTCTTTTTATTCGGCGAGCCGCTTTGCCTTCTTGTATTTGATAATTCCCGCGCGGGCGCTTATTTGTCTCTGTTCGCCTTGCAATGCCCGTTTCTTTACGCTTCGCAGACGGTGGCAAGTATTGGAAACGGATTGTCTAAGACCAACCTTACGTTTCGCAATTCGGTCATCAGCTGCGTTCTTCGGCTGCTTTTGCAGCTGCTTTTCATTCCGCGCTTACGCCTTTTGGGCTACTTGCTTGCCTCTTTAATCGGCACGCTTGTGCTGCTGATTTTAGACCTTCACACCCTTGGGCAGACTGGTTTTCTTCGGTTTGACCTTCGTGGTTCTCTTTTGCGGCCCGCTTCTGCAACGCTTTTGCTGCTGCCGCTTTTCTTTCCGCTTCGTCGTCTCTTTTACGAGCGAAGCGGAAAACAATTTTTCCTGTTGGCTGCGTTTTGCGTCGGCTACGGCGCCTTATTTTTGCTGCTGCAAACGTTCCGACGACGAACCGCCAAGACCTAACTCGTCAATGGAGATTGCCGCATCGTGCTTAATCGGCTTCCACTGTGCTCTTGTAAACAGAGCGGCAACTGCCAGAAAAGAACCGACAATTGAAAACCACATTTTTATCGAACGCGCCGGATCCACCTGCGATATAGCAAGATTGCCAACGGCAAACGCCCACAAACCGGAGAGAATGTATTTTAGCGGCGGAATCAAAAGCCTTCGGAATCCGTAATAGGTACTCGTCGGAAATCCGTAGCAAAACATATCGTAGCAGGCAAATCCGCGCCAGCCTTTTGTAAAAATCCCCCGTATTAAATTTAGGCAAGTCGAAAAGAAGGAATACATTCGTCCTTTGATCCACCGAATTCTCTGACGCGCCATAACGCGCAGTTCATAGGGCTGCTCGTCAAAAAATTCCGCTTCCTCACAAAAGGCAATGTACTCTCCCGCCGCAACAGTATTCATCGTAAACTGCGTATCTTCCGTCAGGCACGTATACTTCCAGCCATCTTTTAACAAGCGGGAAGCAATAACGTAACCGGTTCCCGCAATGTGCGTACTGCTTTTTAGCCAAACGCGGGGCCGGTGATACGTTACAACGCTGGCCATAAAATGTATTGCGTAACCGGCGGAAATAAAGTTCGTATCAAAGTTTTTCGTATTGCGGTAGCCGACTACAACACCGGCTCCGGTGTCAAAAGCTTTATTCAGCTCCGTCATAAAGTTGGGATGAAGCAAGTTGTCCGCGTCAAAAACCACGTATCCGTCAAAGCTGTCAAGCCCACGATCGCGACGAATCTGCTCAAAAAGAAACCGCATCGCGTAGCCTTTTCGCGCATGAGCCGGGTCGTTTCGCTCGTATACCGTGCAGCCTTTCGCCCGGCAAATATCCGCCGTAGCGTCGCTGCAATTGTCCGCCACTACAAAGATTTCCATATATTCCGCCAGATAGCTTTGCTTATGTATGGAATCAATCAAGTTTCCAATTACCTTTTCCTCGTTTCGCGCACAAACGACAATTCCATAGCGATGGCGATTTTTTGTTTCCGGATACTTTTTTGCAGGTGCAAGAAGTCCTAACAGCAAATAGAGCGATTTGTATTTTTTTGCCCAGACGTAACCGGTATGAAATCCCCGAAAAAACCGGCTCAAAAAATTATAAATTCCCAAAAAAAAGCCTTCATGCCTTTCCCATTCCAAAACAAACGCCGCAAAACAGACAAATGTCCTGCTCTGTTTTGCGGCGCTCAAAGATTATCGTATTATACGGGATACGATTTTGTTTCTGCTTCAGCAGCAGTCACATCGACTTTCGTCTGCTGCGCCTGACGGTATCGGAAGAAATCCATTGCTACCTGCGGGAACAGCGCGTAAGACAAAACGTCTTCGTCCTGCTGAATCCATTCTTTGCATTCCTCCCGGAACTTATCCAGCTGCGGCGGGATTAAATCCGCCGGTCTGCACGTAATCGGTTCCGTATCGCCAATGCACTTTTTCTGTACTTCTTTATTAAACGGCTTAATAGTCTGGCCGAACTCTCCGGAGAGAATCTTCTTCGATTCCTTTGTTACCAGCTTGTAGCGCTCACCCTGAAGCACGTTTAAAACTGCCTGCGTTCCGACAATTTGCGAAGAAGGCGTAACAAGCGGCGGCTCGCCGAAGTCCTTGCGAACTCTTGGAACTTCCTCCAAAACCGCTTCGTACTTGTCCTCCGCACGAGCTTCCTTAAGCTGCGAAACAAGGTTGCTGAGCATTCCGCCCGGTACTTGATACATAAGCGTCTTAATGTTTACGCCAAGCACCTTCGGATTTAAAAGTCCGCTCGCTAAGCACTCTTCGCGGTAAGGGCGGAAATAATCTGCAATTTCTGCCAACAGGTTTTGATCCAGTCCGGAATCAAACGGCGTTCCGCGGAACGTTTCCACCATAACTTCCGTTGCAGGCTGGCTGGTACCAAGCGCAAGCGGAGACATTGCGCAGTCGATAATATCGCAGCCTGCCTCTACTGCCTTTAAGTAAGTCATGGATGCAACGCCGGAAGTATAATGCGTATGCAGCTGAATTGGCAAATTCGAGCCCGCCTTTAAGGCGCTTACAAGCTTTGATGCTTCGTACGGCACCAAAAGGCCCGCCATGTCTTTAATGCAAATGGAGTCCGCGCCCATTTCTTCAATCTGTCTTGCGGTCTGCTCCCAGTATTCCAGCGTGTACGCGTCGCCAAGCGTATACGACAGCGCAATTTGCGCATGTCCTTTTTCTTTCTTTGTGGCTTTAACTGCCGTTTCCAGATTTCGCAAATCGTTCAAGCAGTCGAAAATACGGATAATGTCGATTCCGTTTGCCACCGACTTCTGAACAAAGTATTCGACTACGTCGTCTGCGTAGTGGTTGTATCCCAGAATGTTCTGGCCGCGAAACAGCATCTGCAGCTTGGAGTTTTTAAATCCGTCCCGAAGCTTTCGCAGGCGCTCCCACGGGTCTTCCTTTAAGAAGCGCAGGCAGGCGTCAAACGTCGCCCCTCCCCAGCACTCTACGGAATGGTATCCTACCTGATCCATTTTCTCAACAATCGGAAGCATAAGCTCGGTAGGCATTCTGGTCGCAATCAGCGACTGGTGCGCATCTCGCAAAATGGTTTCCGTAATCTTTACCGGTCGTTTTACCTGATCTGCCATTTTTCATCCTCATTTCTGCGCCACTTTTTTCGTAACGGTTTGCGTTAAGCGGCGCTTATAACGCAAAGCCCAATTTTTTCTCTTGCTTTAATCTTTATACACCGAAAACAGCCATAAACACACCGGCTACAACCGCAGTTCCGATTACGCCTGCCACGTTTGGCCCCATTGCATGCATCAAAAGGAAGTTGGTTGGATCTTCTTCCGCTCCAACTTTCTGCGATACGCGGGCCGCCATTGGCACTGCCGAAACGCCTGCCGAACCAATCAGCGGATTAATCTTTCCGCCGGTCAGCTTGCACATAACCTTTCCTAAAAGCACGCCGCCCGCCGTTCCAATTGCGAAGGCAATCAGACCAAGGGCAACAATTTTCAGCGTATCAACCTTTAAAAAGGCTTCTGCGCTCGTTGTTGCGCCAACCGACGTTCCAAGCAAAATAACGACGCTGTACATCAATGCGTTCGACGCTGTTTCCTGAAGCTGGCGAACAACGCCCGACTCCCGGAACAAGTTGCCAAGCATCAAACAGCCGATAAGCGGAGCTGTATCCGGCAAAATTGCAACAACTACAACGGTTACAAGAATAGGGAAAAGAATCTTCTCTCTCTTGGAAACCGGCCGCAGCTGCGTCATTTTAATCGCACGCTCTTCTTTTGTTGTCAAAAGTCGCATAATCGGCGGCTGAATAATTGGAACAAGCGACATGTAAGAATATGCCGCAACCGCGATCGGTCCCATATACTCCGTCTGCCCAAGCTTTCCTGCCAGGAAAATGGAGGTCGGGCCGTCCGCGCCGCCGATAATGGAAATCGCGGCGGCTGCCTTGTCACCAAACCCAAGGAAGATTGCTGCAAAATATGCGGCAAAAATTCCAAGCTGCGCAGCGGCGCCAAGCAAAAAGCTTTTCGGATTTGCAATGAGCGGGCCGAAATCGGTCATCGCTCCTACGCCCATAAAAATCAGGCACGGGAGGATTGCCCATTCGTCTAACTGGAAGAAGTAATACAGAATTCCGCCTGCCTGCGACGTCTCTTCTCTTCTGCCAAAATCCTTGACTTCAAAGTTGTAAGCTTCTCCTTCAAACATGTCGTAGCTTACGACTTCTGTAGCTGTCGTAGCTTCTTTTAGACTGTACGATATATGAACTTCGTCCATGTAGTACTTTTCCGTAAGCGTCTTGTACGCTTCTTCCGGATCTGACGGCATGCCCTCTACCGGATTTCCGGTAGTTTTATTTGTATAGCTAACTGACAGTTTGCTATTAGAATATTTGTCAAAGGAAATTACGCCGTCGTTCATGGTGAAAATCTTCTCGCCCTGTGTGTCGTAGTACGTTTCTACAGACGCAATCGGTTCCGCCATAATACTGGGGTATAAGTTAACAAGCAGCATTCCAAAGGAAATGGGAACCAACAGAAGTGGCTCGTAATCTTTTGTAACGGCAAGGTACAGAAAAAACAGTGCAACGCATATCATCAGTAAATTGCCCCATGTCAGGGTTGCAAATGCGGTACTTTTCAAAAGGTATGCCAAGGTGTCGGTAATATAGCTCATTTTGTGTTTCCCTCCTGTTTTCTCGTATCGGCCGGACGCCGGTTACATAGTTGCCAATACTTCTCCCGGCTCTACGTTCTGTCCTGCCGAAACATTGACGCTGACAACAGTTCCATCCTGCGGAGCAACAATGTCGTTTTCCATTTTCATAGCTTCAAGAACAACAAGGACGTCGCCTTTCTTTACGGAAGCGCCGGCTGAAGCGACTACCTTCAAAATCTTTCCAGGCATAGGAGCGGTTACTTTTACGTCACCCTGCGCACCGGAAGCTGCCGGCTTCGGAGCTGCTTTTGGCGCAGCCTGCGCTGCTGGCTTCGGAGCCGCTTTCGGTGCAGCCTGCGGCGCTACTGCAACAGCAGGAGCTTCTACCGCGCCCGCGCCCTCTTCAACACAAACTTCATAAACGTTTCCGTTCACGGTAATGGTATAAGTTTTCATGGTTTTCCTCCTTGCATTCAGGCCTTTTGCCATCTTGTTTTATTTATCTTCTTAATAGAACGCACAATCAGCGCATCCACAGGGATTTCCACTCCCTGCTCCTGCTCGTATGCATGAATTGCAGCGGTAATAACTGCAATCAATTCCAAATCGTCCGTCTCCTGCGAAACGGTCTGCACCTGCGTCTGCGTCTGTTCTACGGCTTGTTCCTGCACTTCTTCCTTTTGCGGAGCACTTCCAAAATACCGCAATATGCCAATCAGGAAGCAGATAAGCAAAAGAACCGCAAAGACGATAACGATGCCAAGAATCGAGTTTTGTCCGGCGCGAAGCAGCGTTTCTTTTGATATTGCAAAAAATAGGTTCATATCTCCACCTCACTAAACCGTGCCGTGTTTTTTGCCGGGGCGGCTTTCCTTTTTCGAGCAGAGCATTTCAAAGGCGTATACAAGCTGTGCACGCGCCTGTTCTGGCGAGAACACGGCGTCTACGTAGCCTCGTTTTGCCGCGCTTGCTGCATTCAGGCAAAGCTCCTTGTATTCCTTCGCTGTTTCGGCAACTTCGGAAGAATCGCCTGCCGAAATAATCTGCGCTGCCAGATTTGCATCCATCGTTCCGATTTCCGCATCCGAAAGCGCATATTCCATATCTGCGCCAATGGACTTGGAATTCATCGCTACGTACGCGCTGCCATACGCCTTCTTCGTTACAAGGTTTACCTTTGGCACCGTAGCGTTTGCAAAAGCGTACGTCAGCTTTGCCACTGCCGTTGCAATTCCTTTTGCCTCGCTTTTTGCTGCGCAAAAGCCGGTTACATTTGTTAGTGTTAAAACCGGAATTCCAAAAGCGTCGCAGAACTTCACCAGCTTTTCTGCCTTATAGCATCCCCGCGTTGTTAATACCGGGTCGAATTTCTGCTTCTTTTCCGTGCTCGCATCCAGCTCCCGGTTTGCAACTACGCCGACCGTCGCTCCATTTAATTTTATAAAGCCGGTCGTCATTTCTTTCGCATAAGAAGCTTTCGTTTCTAGGAAAAATCCGTTGTCGGACAGGTCGCGAATGGCCTGCGTGCAATCCGAAAGCTCCTCTGCAAATGCAGGCAGGGCACGGTTTAAGTCGTCCGTGCATTCTTCCTGCAGCACTTCGGATTCGTTGTTTGCCGGAATTACCGTTACAAGCTGGCGAATTCCGTTTAGCAAAGAAACCTCGTCCGGGTATACAAAATCAACACTGCCGCCTTCCGCCATATACGAAGCCGATGCAGTATCGCATTTATTTACATAATTTCCTTCGATTGCGTTAGGCGAATTCACAAACAGCTTTCCCTGATTTTCTTCCATAAATACGAAATCGCTCATGCAAGCAAGTACGGCCATACCGCCGCCGCAGCCGCCAAGAACAGCAGTAATCTGCGGAATAACGCCCGACGCCATCGCCTGGCACTGGTATACTTGTCCAAATGCGGCAAGCGCGTCCGTCGCTTCCTGCAGACGAAGCCCCGCGCAGTCCACAAGGCCGATTACAGGCGCACCGGTCTTCATGGCAAGGCGGTAGAGGTTAACAATTTTCTTTGCGTGCATTTCTCCCATGGTTCCGTGAAGGGAAGCCGCGTCCTGTGAATAAACGTACACAAGGCTGCCGTCGATCACGCCGTATCCCGTCACCACACCGTCTCCCGGAGCTTTTGTCTGCTGCAAATTGAAATCCGTGCTTCGCTTTGTCACAAGCGCGCCAATCTCAACAAAACTGTTGTTGTCAAGCAAAGTATAAATACGATCCTTTGCTGACAATTTTGCTGTACTACTCATGTTCAGCCCTCCGTTTTTTTATCATCGATTTCGAAACGCATTCTTGAGGCGTTTCGGCTAACAAAAGTGTCCAATTTACACCAATTACCATTATATCCTCGTGTTGTGGGAAATGCAAGCCGTTTTTCAAAAGGTAAGTGAAGTAATAAATTGGAAGACTGTTCCAGAAAAGAACGGTCTCACATAAATGCAAGACCGTTCTTTTTAATATTCCCGTAAAACCGCCCTTATATCCTCGCTGCAAAATCCTTTTCGCATCAAAGAAGCATACAAGCGTTCCCGTTCGTTTTCTTCCAAGGCTCTCCCGCGAAGCCGCTTTTGTACAAAAGCGCGAATCGCTGCCTTTTCCGCGTCGCCTCGCTCCGCAAAGCTTTCCTGTCCATTGCAACTCGTCTCTTCCTGCATTTGCAAAAGAAACTGCCGGTACGCCTCGGAAATATCTTCCTCTAAAACTCCCTTTCCCCGGAGTTCGTATTGCATCTGCCGAAAGCTTTTTCGCTTCCCTGCGGCGCAAAAATAGTGCAGGGCGTAGCGGACGTCGTCCAGATAAGGAAACTGATCTACGTATTGCAAAATGCGCACTGTCTGCTCCTGCGTGTAGCCTGCAAGCAGTAATCGCTCCTCAAGCTCCCTCCTAGTTCTCTCCCGCGCCAAAAGCAAATCCAGCGCCTTTTTTCTTCCTGCCGGCAAAAGAAACTCTTCTTCTATTTTTGCCCAGGCTTCCTTCGTTAGCTCGCCTCCTTCAAAAAGTCCGGCGGCGGCAATGTCCCGGCGGGACAAAATACCGGCATACTTCTCGTCCAGATAAATTCTGTCCTTCGTTTTCCCTTCTGGTACAAGCGCTGTAATTTTCATATTACTCTGTTGCGTCCTCCGGCGCGCCGTCTAAGTTGTAGTAATCGCGGATTTTTTGCTCGATTTCCTCCATAAGCTCCGGACGCTCCTGCAAATATTTCTTTGCGTTTTCGCGGCCTTGTCCGATTTTCTCTCCTTCGTACGCAAACCACGCGCCGCTTTTGTTAATCATCTCGCACTCTACCGCCAAGTCAAGCAAGTCGCCGGTGCGCGAAATCCCTTTTCCGAACATAATGTCAAACTCGGCTTCTTTAAACGGCGGCGCAACTTTGTTTTTCACAACGCGGACTCTGGTGCGGTTTCCAATCGTTTCTCCACCTACTTTAAGCGCGTCGATTCTGCGCACGTCAAGCCGCACGGAAGCGTAAAACTTTAGGGCGCGTCCGCCGGTAGTCGTTTCCGGATTTCCAAACATAACGCCTACTTTTTCGCGAAGCTGGTTAATAAAAATAACAATACAGTTGGAGCGGCTTATAATTCCGGTCAGCTTCCGAAGCGCCTGCGACATCAATCTGGCGTGAAGACCCACGTGCGAGTCTCCCATTTCTCCGTCAATTTCCGCTTTTGGCACAAGCGCCGCAACCGAGTCTACAATTACGATATCCACTGCGCCGGAGCGAACGAGCGTTTCCGTAATTTCCAGCGCCTGCTCTCCGTTATCCGGCTGTGAAATGTAAAGATTATCAATATCTACGCCGATGCTGCGCGCATAAACGGGATCCAGTGCGTGCTCCGCGTCAATAAACCCGGCAATCCCGCCCCGCTTTTGCACTTCGGCAACCGCGTGCAAAGCAACCGTCGTCTTACCGCTGGACTCCGGACCGTATATTTCTACGACACGGCCTCTGGGAAATCCGCCGATTCCAAGGGCAATATCCAGACTCAGCGAGCCGCTGGGAACGGATTCCACCTGCATGTGCGCGCCGCTTTCTCCAAGTTTCATTACGGAACCTTTTCCGTACGATTTTTCAATTTGCGCCAGCGCCGACTCAAGCGCTTTTTTCTTATCCTCTGAGGCCATTTTCCCCTTTTCCTTTCCGTTTGTTTTTTTTATTATATTGGTTCCCGCCTCGCGCTACAATAGGCAGAAGCGCAAATTTTCAGGAAAACTTTTCGACATATTGCCAAGGCTTTTTCCCTGTTAACTTGCACGCCTTTATGCACTTTGCCGGGACCGTAATTTTCATGCTTCTTCTCTGGAAAAAAGCGCCTCCACAAAGGCGTCCGCATCAAAGCGCTGCAAGTCTTCAATTCCTTCGCCGACGCAAATATACTTCACCGGAATTCCAAGCTCACGCTGGATTGCTATCGCAATACCGCCCTTGGCCGTTCCGTCCAGCTTTGTAATAACGATACCGGTGACGTTTGCAATCTCATGAAACTGCTTTGCCTGAATAAGCGCGTTTTGTCCGGTTGTCCCATCCAAAACGACAAGCGTCTCCCGGTAAGCTTCCGGGTACTCGCGGTCGATGACGCGGCTGATTTTTCCAAGCTCTTCCATTAAGTTCTTTTTGTTGTGCAAGCGGCCGGCCGTATCGCAAAGCAAAATGTCCGTATTTCTTGCCTTTGCAGCCTGCAGGGCGTCGTATACGACTGCAGCAGGGTCTGCGCCTTCCTTTGCGGAAATAATGTCCACGCCTGCGCGGTTTGACCACTCCGTTAACTGCTCAGCCGCGGCAGCGCGAAACGTATCTGCCGCCGCCAAAAGCACCTTTTTGCCGGAGTTTCGAAAAAGACCGGCAAGCTTTCCGATTGTCGTCGTTTTCCCGACGCCGTTTACGCCCACAACAAGAACAACCGAGCGTTCCTGCGTAAACCGATACGCATCTTCCGGCGTCAGCATTTGCTCCTTGATAGCTTCCATAAGGAGCTGCCTGCACTCTTCCGGCTCCTTTACGTGCCGCTCCTTCACTTTTTCCCGAAGATCCTCCAAAATGTCCTGCGTCACCGTTACGCCAATATCGGCCATAATCAAAAGCTCTTCCAGTTCCTCGTAAAACTCTTCGTCAATTTTGGAAAAGCCGTGAAACAAAGCGTCCAGCCCGCTTGCTAGGCTGTTTCTTGTTTTGCTCATGCCGACCCGCAGGCGGGCAAAGAAGCCTTTCTTCTCACTCATCGATTCACCTCGCATTATTTGTCCAAATCTTTTTCGATCAGGCTGACCGAAACAAGCGTCGAAACACCTTTTTCCTGCATCGTAATTCCGTACAGGGCGTCGGCGGCCGCCATTGTTCCGCGCCGGTGCGTAATGACAATAAACTGCGTCTCCTTGGTCAGTTTGTGCAAATATTGTGCAAACCTCGTAACGTTCGAATCGTCCAAAGCCGCCTCAATCTCGTCCAGCAGGCAAAAAGGAGAAGGCTTTAAATCCAAGATGGCAAACAGCAAAGAAATTGCGGTAAGCGCCTTTTCTCCGCCCGAAAGCTGCATCATGTTTTGCAATTTCTTTCCCGGAGGCTGCGCAATGATTAAAATTCCGGCCTCCAGTACGTCGTCGCATTCCTGAAGCTCCAGCGTTCCTCTTCCGCCGCCAAACAGCTCGCGGAAAACTTTGTCAAACCGCTGCTGCACTTGCGCAAAGGTTTCGGTAAACTGCCGCCGCATTTGCACTTCAAGGTCGTTTATAATTCCGACTAACGACTCTTCCGCCGCCTTAATATCGTCCTTTTGTCCGCAAAGGAATTCGTAGCGCTCTTTTGCGGCGCGGTATTCTTCGATTGCGTTTACGTTTACGTCGCCAAGGCCTCGGATTTTTCCTTTTAACTCGTAAATTTGCTTTCGCGTAAGGGCGGGATTCGTGATTTCTTCATCCCGGTCTTCCGTTGCCAGCGCGTATGTGATTTCGTATTCTTCCCACATATAGCGGGTCTGATCCGCCAGCTGCTCTTCGAGCTTTTCCTGCTGGCTTTGCAGTCGGAAAGCCTCCCGGTCAAGCTGGGAAATCTGGTTTGATAGACGCTCGCGCTTTTCAAAAAAGCTTTTGTTTTGCTTTGTAATTTCGTCTGCAAGGCGTCCGGTTTCTTCAATCCTTCCGTCTAGCTCAACAATCGCCGCCTGCCAGCGCTCTTTTTCCGCCAAAAGCGCGTCAATCCGCTCGCTGCGCTGCAAAACTTCCGCATTGTCCTTTTCCGCCGCCGCCAAAACCGCGTCGTGCTCTCTTTGCAATTCGTGGATTTCCAGTGTCAAACGGTTGATTTCTTCCTTGCGGTATTGCACGTTTTGCTGTAAGCCGGAATATTCCGTCAGTACGCGCACCGCTTCCGCGCTTTGCCTATCTTCTTCTTCGCGCGCCGCACTTAACTCCTGCTGCACTTTAGCAGCCGTTTGCTCGTGCAAAAGAGTAACCTCTTCGGTTTCCTGAATGCGCTTTTCTAAAGCGCCGGCTTCCTGCTTGCCTTGCGCAATCTGCTGCTCAAGCTGCCGCAGCTCCTCTCGGATAGCGTTGCGGCTTCCAAGCAGTTCCTGCGTTTCCTGCTGCACATGGTTTAATTCCAGTTTTGCCGTATTTTGCCGAACGTACAGCTCCTGCAGGGCAGTCTTTTTTTCTTCCTGAAGCTCCCGCAGCTGCCTGCGCTTATCGTGCAGCTTCTCGGTATTTGCCGCAAGCGGCTCTAGGCGGCTTCGCTTTTGTCTAAGCGATTCCTCAAGCTTCTCCATTTCTCTTCTGCGGCCAAGCAGGTTGCTGTTGTTTTTGTACGCGCCGCCGGAAATCGAACCGCCCGGCTGGAACAGCTCTCCGTCAAGCGTCACAATCCGAAGGGAGTGCTGATGCTTCTTTTCTAAGGCTATTGCGTGGTCAATCGTATCGACCACCAAAAAGCGGCCAAGCAAATACCGGAACGCTTCCTCGTATATGGAATCGCTTTTTATAAGGCTGTTTGCCGTGCCAATGACGCCTGCGCCGGAAAGAATTTCCGCAGAAAATTCTTCTTTTTTTGCCCGAATGCCGGAGAGCGGAAGAAACGTAGCGCGGCCAAGGCGATTGTCTTTCAAGAAAGAAATTAAAAGCTTTGCCGTCTCGGTCGTATCGGTAATAATATTTTGCAAATTGCCGCCAAGCGCCGTCTCAATCGCAGTTTCATAAAGCGGTTCTACGGCAATCAGCTCAGCGACAACGCCGTGAATTCCCGGGAAGTTCTTTTTTTGCTCCATACACTTGCGAACTGCGTTTCCAAAACCGTCGTATCGCTCCAGCAGGTTTTGCAGCGCCTCAAGCCGCGACGTATCGCGAACAATCTCTTCCTGCAGCGCTGCCCGCTTCGCTTCTTCCTGCTTTAGCTGCTCCGAAAGGCGCTTTGTTTTTTCTTCCATTTCCTGCAGGGCATCGGCCGCCGCACACACGGCATCGGCCGCGTCTTTAAGCGCCTGCTTTGCAGCCTGCACCGCGCTATCCGCCCGGTCAGCTTCCGTTTTGCAGCGCAAAAGACGGGCGTTCGCTTCTGCCCGCGCAATTGCTTGCTGCTCCAAAAGCGTATTGCAGCGAAGCAGCTCTGCTTTAAGCTCTGCACTGCTGTTTAACGTCTGAATGCGCAATTCCCCGCATTCTTTTTCCTGCTGCAAAAGCGCGTGGATGCCGGTTTTCATTTCCCCAAGCGCCCTTTCTGCGTTTTGCTGCGCCACAAACAGCTCGTCCATCTGGCGCTTGTATTCCTCTTGCTGGCGGTTGGATTCCAAAAGGGACTCCTGCCGCGCCGCAAGCGTCTCCGACAAGGTGTTTAGCCGAGCAGAAGCGCTCTCTCTTCGGTCTTTCAGGGCGCTGATTTGCTCGTAAAGCACATTCATTTCACCGCTTGCCTTTTCCGCTTCCAGCATAGCCTCCGCGCGCCTCTCCCGCGCGTCCTGCAAGCTGGCTTGATGCCGCTCAAGCCGGTCAAGCAATCGGTCGTATTCTTCTTTTGCCTGCTCAAAATCCTGCCGCGCCTTTGAAAGATCTCCGGAGGCGATTTGGTATTTCTCTTCCAGTTCTTTTTTTAATGCCGCGCTGCGCTCGTATTCCAGCAAAAACTGGTTGACTTCCAGATGCTTAAGCTCTTCTTTGTATTTTAAATAAATTCTCGCTTTTTCGTCCTGCTTTTCCAGCGGCCCAAGCTGATTTGCAATCTCGGCGATAATGTCGGAAACACGCGTAAGATTTGTGCGCTCCGCCTCCAAATCGCGCTCCGCCATCGTCTTTCTTTTTTTGTATTTGGTAATTCCGGCAGCCTCGTCAAAAATTTCCCGCCGTTCTTCCGGCTTGCCGCTTAGAACTTTGTCAATCTGCCCTTGTCCAATAATGGAATAGCCTTCTTTTCCGACGCCAGTGTCAAAAAACAGCTCCTGAACGTCGCGCAAACGGCACACCGCGCCGTTAATTAAATACTCGCTCTCGCCGGAACGATACACCCTTCGCCCAACGGTCACTTCTTCGAATTCAATCGGGAGCCAATGGTCGGTATTATCAAGCGTCAGCGTAACGTAAGCAAAGCCCATCGGCTTTCGCGTTTCCGTTCCGGAAAAGATAACGTCTTGCATACTGCTTCCGCGAAGCTGTTTTGGGCTTTGTTCTCCCAAAACCCAGCGCACGGCGTCCGCTACATTGCTCTTTCCGCTTCCGTTTGGGCCGACAATGCCGGTAATTCCTTTGTCGAATTCAAAACGGATCTTGTTTGCAAATGCTTTGAATCCGTGTACTTCAATGCTCTTTAAAAACATCCGACGTCCCCTTTCCTTGCAAACGGTGAATCGCTTTTAGCGCCGCGTCTTGTTCCGCCGCTTTTTTTGAGACAGCCGTTCCGGAAGCAAGCACGCGTTCTCCCGCCTTTACCTGAACTACAAATTTTTTCCGGTGCGACGGACCGCTTTCTTCCACAAGCACGTACTCCGGCGAATGCTGGTAGCGCTTTTGCACAATCTCCTGCAGCGTCGTCTTATAATCCCGAAACAGCTGCTCCTGCTCCAGATTTTGCATTACCCACCGGCGGACAAACGCGGCGGCGGCCTCGTATCCTCCGTCTAAATAAATCGCGCCAATAACTGCTTCAAACGCGTCGGAAAGGACGGAATCACGGCTTCTGCCGCCGGTCAAATCCTCTCCTCTGCCAAGCAGCAAAAAATCTCCGAGGGACACGTCTCTGGCGCATATCGCTAAAGACGGCTCACAGACCATGCTGGCCCGCAGCTTGGTCATTTTCCCTTCCGGCATTTCTTTGTGGTGGAAAAAGATATACTCGCTTGCAATAAGCTCCAAAACAGCGTCTCCAAGAAACTCCAGCCGCTCGTTATGCTTTGCTTCGCCCGACAAACGACTGTGTTCGTGCGCATAAGAGCTATGCGTAACCGCAAGCCGCAGCAGCGAACGCTCCCGAAACGTGTAGCCGATTTTCGCCTCCAAATCCGAAAGCCGTCTGTTTTCCTCGTAATTCATAATGTTCTCCGATGATTTCGACTTATGTATTTCTTGCGGCGGCAATCCGCTCCCTCAGTTCGCCGACCGTTTGCACCAATGCGTCCGACATCTTATTTTCCAGTTCGACGTCAAACGCCTGTTCCGCAGCCATTACAATCTGATAAACTTCCAGCGAATCCGCTCCCAAATCGTCCCGAAACGACATGTTCTCAGCAATGTCTTCCGGAGCCATTTGCAGCGCGTCCGCTATCAGATGGCGAAGCTGTTCGAAGATCATCTTCTTCCTCCCTGCCAGACTTTTTTACGTTTTCCGTTATACCGATGTATTTTCTTCCGGAGTCAGATTTTCCCGGATTTTTTTCTCAATTTCCTGCGCAATAAAAGTAGCGCATTGCTTGATGGAGTTTTTCACTTCCACGCTCTTTGCGCTTCCGTGCGTCTTTACAACAAGCCCGTTTAGGCCAAGCATCGGCGCTCCGCCGTATTCCGCAGTATCAAAGGACTTCAGCGTTTTTTTCAAGGCCGGCTTTGCAAGCGCCGCGCCAATCGTGCTAACGGGCGTACTCTTTAGCCCCTCTTTGATTTTTGACACAAGCGTCGCCGCAAGCCCTTCGTAAAGCTTTAAAATTACGTTTCCTACAAATGCGTCGCACACAATAACGTCCGCCGCGCCGTGCGGAATTTCGCGCGCTTCAATAAAGCCGGTAAAGTTAATGTCCCCGCACTCTTTTAAAAGCGGATACGTCGCTTTAATCAGCTGATTTCCTTTTTCTTCCTCTAAACCGACATTTACCAAAGCCACCCGGGGATTTTCCACGCCAACGACATGCTTCATGTAAATGGAACCCATTTTTGCAAACTGCACAAGCCAGGAAGGTTTTGCGTCTACGTTTGCTCCGCAGTCAATCAGCAAAGAAACACCGTGCTCGGTTGGAATGAGCGGCGCAAGCGGCGTCCGCTCCACACCCGGAATGCGCTTTACAATCGTAAGACCTCCTACAAGCACGGCTCCCGTGCTTCCAGCAGAAACAAAAGCGTCCGCCTTCCTTTGCTTTACAAGCTCTAGCGCTACAACAATCGAAGAGTCTTTTTTGCGCTTTATGGCAGTTACCGGCGCTTCGTCGCAGCTAATTTCCTCCGTCGCGTTTACGACTTCCAGCCGCTCCTTCGGATAAGTATATTCGGCAAGCTCTTTTTGCAGCACTTCTTCTTTCCCGACAAGGTATACAAAAATGTCCGGCGACTCTACAACTGCCTCCACCGCGCCCTTGACCGTTTCCTTAGGCGCGTTGTCTCCCCCCATAGCGTCCACTGCAACACGAATTTCTTTTCCCATAATAACCTCCGCAACTTCCTGTTGTTTTTTTAGATGAAAAAACACAATGGGCTTCCGACGTTCCCATTGTGCTTTTTCCTTCTCAGGATTTTTCCAAAAAGAATCCTCCCGGTATCTCTCAAGCTTCTTCGTCCTCAGCCGGTTCTTCCTGTTCCGAAGCGTTTTCAAGCGCTTTCATGCTCAGACTGATTTTCTTTTCCTCCGGCTTGAAATCGACAATAACGGCTTCAATTTCCTGCCCGATTTGCAAAACATCTGCGGGCTTTTCCACGCGCTCGTGGGAAATTTGAGAAACGTGCAAGAGCGCATCCACGCCCGGAGCAAGCTCTACAAACGCGCCAAAGCTTGTCATTCTTGCAACCGTTCCCGTTACTACCGTTCCAACAGCGTAACGCTCCTGTGCGTTCGCCCAAGGGTTCTGGTCTGCAAACTTCATGCTAAGAGCGATCTTCTCGCCTTTAATGTCTTTAATAAATACGGTTACTTCGTCGCCGGGCTTGAATACTTTCTTCGGGTTTTCAATACGTCCCCAGCTCATTTCCGAAATGTGAAGCAGTCCGTCTACGCCGCCGATGTCAATAAATACACCGAAATCCGTTACGTTCTTTACTACGCCGTCAATGACGTCGCCAACCTGGATACGAGAAAGCAGCGCTTCCATCTTTTCCTTCTTCTGCGCAATCAGAAGCTGCTTGCGGTCTCCGATAATTCTCTTCTTTCTGGATTTTACGTCGTATTCTACAAGCAGGAACTCAATTTCCTGACCCTGATACTTAGTCAAATCCTTTTCGTAAGTATCCGATACCATGCTGGCAGGAATAAAGATGCGGGTCTCATCCAGAACTACAATCAAGCCCTGCGCTTCTACGCTGGCAACCGTTCCTTTTAAAACCGTCTTGTTTTCGTACGCGTCCATTAGAATCTGGCTGACGCGCTCTCCCATCAGCTTTCTGCAGCTTAAAAGTACCTGTCCGTCTCCGTCGTTCACTTTAATCACCTTTGCCTCCAGTGTGCTGCCTTCCTGTACCATTTCTCGAAGGTCTGCGTTCGGCTTGTTCGTGTATTCGCTGCGGGTAATTACACCGTCTGCTTTATATCCAATGTTCAATACGATCTCATCTTCTTTGACACGAATAACTGTACCGCTGACTACCTCTCCGTTGTGTATTGTCTTTAATGACTCTTCCAATAATTGTTCAAAACTCATGTCTGACATGCTTTTATGAACCTCCTCAATAATATTTCTTGGGGTGGAAGCCCCTGCTGTAATACCTACGCTACGAAAAGAATGAAAAACATCAAGCTCTAAATTATCCGCTGCCTGAATGTAGAAAGTATTTTTACAGATCTGCCTGGATAGCTCAAATAACTTTCTGGTGTTGGAACTGTTCCGCCCGCCGATGACAACCATAGCGTCGCAGTTTCGCGCCAGTTCCTGTGCCTCTGCCTGTCTTTCCTCCGTGGCATTGCAGATAGTATTAACCACACTACCGCCCCTATGATACCGCAAATCCGCAAGGATTTCAACCATATCGTTAAATTTCTTGTAGTTATATGTCGTTTGCGCTACCATGCAAAACGGTTCGCAGCATTCCTTCGCAAAGTCTTTTGCCTCCTCTGGGGAATCGATTACGGTCGCCCTTGCTTTGCACCAGCCGACAATGCCCCGCACTTCCGGGTGCGCCGCGTCTCCGCAAATTAAAATATGCTTCCCCGCCTCGCTCTCGCGCTGCACAATCCCGTGAATTTTTTTCACAAACGGACACGTAGCGTCTACGATTGTAACCGCTCCGTTCGTCTCCTTGCTATGCGCAAGCATCCGCCTATACGTCTCTTCGCTGACGCCGTGCGAGCGAATTACAATCGTCCCTTCCGGCAGGGCAAGCGCTTCGTCAAGCGTATGCAAAATACGAACGCCTTGTCTTGCCAAAGAATTCACAACGTCTTCGTTATGGATAATGGGACCGTACGTATAAACCGGTTTCCCGGCTTGGCCTGCAAGCTGCGTCACCGTGTCAACCGCTCGTTTTACGCCAAAGCAAAATCCGGCTGTTTTCGCAACTTTTATTTCCATGCGCTTCCCCCGGCAATTGCAAGCACGCGCTCGATTACCTGCGCAATCGTCATATCCGAAGTATCCACACAGACGGCGTCTTGCGCCTGCCGAAGCGGAGAAATTTTGCGCGTCCGGTCTCTTTCGTCGCGCTCCGCAATTTCTCGCTCGATGGTCGCTAAGTCCGCCGCTTCGCCTTTTGCAGCGTATTCCTCAAACCGCCGCCTTGCCCGCTCCGACACGCGGGCGGTTAAAAAGATTTTGCAGGGCGCATCCGGCAAAACGCACGTGCCGATGTCCCTTCCGTCCATCACAACGTCTTTTGTCTGCGCAAGACGCCGCTGCAATACAAGCATTCTCTCGCGCACTTTTGGCACTGCGGACACAACGCTTGCCGCTTGGCTTACTTCCTGCGTACGAATACTTTTGCTGACGTTTTCTCCGTTTAGAAACACCTGCTGCTCCCCGTCTTCGTGGGAAATGGTAATATCCGCGCCGTCGCAGACCGCTTCTATTGCCGCACAATCCTGCGTGTCAATTCCTTTTCTTAGAAAGTACAGCGCCATTGCGCGGTACATCGCACCTGTGTCAATATAGACGTATCCCAGCTTTTGTGCTACCGCTCTGGCTACCGTGCTTTTCCCTGCACCTGCCGGGCCGTCAATCGCTATTTGCTTTCGCATTTTTCCTATCCTTTCTTTCGCCGCCTCCGGACAATGCCCGCGCGCAGGCGGCCGCCGTTGACCACGCAATTTGCAAATTAAAGCCGCCGGTTAAGGCGTCTAAATCCAGCACTTCTCCTACAAAAAAAAGCCCTTTTATTAAGCGGGATTCCATAGTTGCGGGCGTAATCTGCGAAACCGCAACGCCGCCCTTTGTAACTACAGCTTCCGTAAAGCCGCCAAGCTCTGCGATGGAAAGCGGAATCCGCTTGATAAACTGCGCCAAACGGGCTCTTTCTTCCCGCGTAATCTGCGCTCCGATTCGTTTCGCGCTTACCGGTGAAATCGCACAAAGCGCTCCGGCAAGAGACGCCGGCATCAGGGCCGATAAGATAGCGCGAAGCTGTCTGCCGCCCGCCGCCTCGCACTCGCGCTGCAGCCGCCGCTCCAACTGTTCTATGGAAAGCGCCGGTTTTAAATCCAGATACAAAACCGATTGGCAAAGCGCCGTAGATGCCTGTGCGGAAGCCGTTAAAATAACCGGCCCGCTAACGCCTCTGTGCGTAAAAAGCATCTCGCCAAAGCCGCTAAACAGCTCTTTGCCATTTTTGTCTTCAAAGCAAACGGCAACGTTTTTGAGCGAAAGCCCGCTCAGCTCCCGGCACCAATCTTCCCGCACCGTTAAAGAAACCAAAGACGGAACGCACCTAGTTACTTCGTGTCCCGTCTCCTTTGCAAAACGATAGCCGTCGCCCGTTGCGCCGGTGGAAGGATAAGAAAGACCTCCCGTCGCCACAACAACCGCGTCCGCCGGAATGCATTCGCCGTTTGCAAGCTTCACGCCGCAAACCTGCGCGTTTTGATTTGTCAAAACAGAGCGCACTTCGCACTTAAGACGAACCGAAACTTTTTTCCTTCGCAGCTCGCGGCTTAGCGCGTCCGTTACGTCGTACGCGTGGTCCGACTCTGGAAAGACACGATTCCCCCGCTCGATTTTCGTTTTCATGCCAAGCTCTTCGAAAAAAGCAATCGTATCCCAGTTGCTAAAGCCGCTAAAGGCGCTGTATAAGAAACGCCCGTTTGTCATTACATGGGCAAGAAGCTCCTGCATGTCGCATGCGTTCGTTAAATTACAGCGTCCCTTTCCGGTAATATACAGTTTTTTCCCGAGCTTTTCATTTTTTTCAAGCAGCCAAACACGCTGGTGCTCACCGGCCGCCATTGCCGCCGTCATCATCCCGGCAGCCCCGCCGCCAATCACAACAATGTTTTTCATAAATTTTTCAATCGCTTAATACGCTTCGGTTTCTCCACATGTAGTCCACCAAAGACACTACTGTAAGAATCAGCGCAAGCCACATAAAGACTGCGCCCGCAACATCGATAATCCGGAAAAACAGATACTTGTTGTAGGAATCGTCCGCCGTAAACAGCAGGAAAATACACATAAACATCTGCGCCGCCGTTTTAAACTTGCCCAGATACCCTGCGGCAATAACAATGCCCTTGTCCGAAGCAATCAAACGAAAGCCGCTGATAATAAACTCCCGCGCCATAATGACCGCGACAACAACCGCAGGAATTTTCTGAAGCCCGATAAGAAGAATCATCGCCGTGCATACAAGGATTTTATCTGCTAAAGGATCCATAAACTTCCCGAATGTCGTTATCAAGTGGTACTTTCTGGCAAGATATCCGTCCAGAAAGTCGGAAAAGCAAGCAACGGAAAAAACTGCAAGCGCGATAAAATTGTAGTAAGGAATTTCATCTAGCATAAGCAGAATAACAAAAACCGGAATCAAAAAGACCCGAAACATCGTGATTTTATTCGGTAAATTCATTTGCGGCAACCTCCCCTATCAAATCGTATTCGTTCGCTTCCGTTATGTAAACCGGCACAATATCTCCGGACAAAAAAGAGCAGTCCGAAGGAAAGAAAACGTTTCCGTCCACGCCGGGCGCATCCCGGTACGTACGTCCGACATAAACTTCTTCCGCAGGCAAATAGCCTTCCACAAGCACCTGCTGCACGCTCCCTACAAGGGACGCTCCAAACGCAGCGCTAATTTCTTGCTGAAGCAGCATCACTTGTTTTCTGCGCTGCTCCTTTATGCGCTTTGTAAGCTGCGGCTTCATTTTCGCTGCGGGCGTTCCCTCTTCTTTTGAGTACGGGAAAACGCCAACGCGCTCAAGCCGCCACTCCTTTAGCGCAGAGAGTAAAATTTCCAAATCTTCTTCGGTTTCCCCCGGAAATCCTACAACCAGCGACGTGCGCAAAGCAATTCCGGGAACGGCCTTTCGCAAACGTGTAATCCGCGCGGAAATCTCCGCCTTTGTCGTCCTTCGCCCCATAGCGCGGAGGATTGCGTCGCTTGCGTGTTGGATTGGCAAATCCAAATACTTGCACACTTTCGGCTCTTTTTGCAAAACGGCAATCAGCTCCTCCGTAATTTCTTCCGGGTAGCAATACATCAGCCGAATCCAAGAAAGCTCCTCAATTTTGCAAAGCTCCTGCAAAAGCTTTGGAAGCATCTTTTTCCCGTAAATATCTACGCCGTAAAGCGTTGTCTCCTGCGCAATCACAATCAATTCCTTCGTGCCCTGCCGCGCAAGCTCCTTTGCTTCTTCTAAAAGCCGCTCCATCGGCACAGAGCGGTAATTCCCGCGCACACGCGGAATCACGCAATATGTGCAGCGCTTATCGCACCCTTCGGCTATTTTCAAATAAGAGACGTAATTTTCTGCGGAAGGAACCCGCCTGCACTCCGGCAGCGGCAAATAGCTTAACTCCCGCATGGAAACGTATCCGCTTGGCGCCAAAAGCGCAGGCAAAATGTCTTCAAAAGACGCAGTGCCCAAAACAGCGTCTACTTCCGGGAGCTGCCCGCGAATCTCTTTTTCATAGCGCTGTGAAAGGCAGCCGGCAACAATCAGCCTTTTAAGCGAGCCGGTCTTTTTGTACTGCGCCATTTCTAAAATCGTCCGGATGCTCTCTTCTTTAGCGTCGCCAATAAAACAGCAGGTATTAATTACAATTGCCTCCGCTTCCTCCAAAACGTCGGTAAAGGTGTGCCCGCCTTTTTGCAAAAGCCCAAGCATATACTCGCTGTCCACCAGATTTTTATCACATCCCAAAGAAATCAGACAGACTTTCAAAGGCCCCTCCTTTTCACAAGCGGCCGCTCTTTACGCAGTTTTCCATCAGCATGGCAATCGTCATCGGGCCAACGCCGCCCGGAACAGGCGTAATCGCCGAAGCAACGGGCGCTACCTGCTCGTAATCTACGTCGCCGCAAAGGCGGTTGTTTTCGTCGCGGTGGATGCCTACGTCAATAACTACAGCGCCTTCCTTTACATACTCTTTTGTAATAAACAGCGGCTTTCCGATGGCCACGACTAAAATATCCGCGCGCTTTGTAACTTCCGCAAGGCGCTTCGTCCGGGAGTGGCAAACCGTTACCGTTGCATTTTCGCGCAGAAGAAGCGCGGCCATGGGCTTGCCGACAATGTTGCTTCTGCCTACGACAACGCATTCCTTCCCTTCAATTTCAATGCCGGAGCGCTTTAACAGCTGAATAACACCGGCGGGCGTACAGGACACGTAGCCGTCCTGCCCGATATTTAACCGGCCAACGTTTACAGGGTGAAAGCCGTCCACGTCCTTTTCGGGAGCAATGGCGCGAATAACCGCGTCTTCGTCAATCGACTTCGGAAGCGGCAGCTGCACAAGAATTCCGTTTACGTCCGCCCGGGCATTTAACTCGCTAATAAGCGAAAGCAGCTCCTCCTGCGTAGTGCTCGTTGGAAGCTCGTAAGAAAGCGAGTCAATTCCAATGTAAGCGCAAGCTTTTTTCTTGTTCGCTACATATACGCTCGACGCTTTATCCTCTCCTACTTGAATAACGGCCAGACAAATCCGAACGCCTTTTTCCTTTAAAGCCGCAACCTCTTCTTTTAACTCGTTTTTTATTTCTGCACTAATCTTTTTTCCATCAATTATCATGGTCGGTCACTGCCTTTCTTTTCTAATCGCTTGTGCGTCTTTAAACGCTTTGCGTGCAGTATCTATATTACCTGATTCCATGTCAAAAAACAAGACCGTTGCCAAAAGAAAAGCAACAAAAAAGGACGTAGAAGTTCTTCCTTCTGCGTCCGCTTTCCTTCCCGCAAAAAAACAAAGCTTATGCATGCCCTCGCTTCCCTTGCGGCTGCGCATCCGACAAGTAGGTGCGCATACTTTGAATGGCGGATTTTTCCAGCCGCGAAACCTGCGCCTGCGAAATGTGAATTTCCTCGGCGACCTCCATTTGCGTCTTCCCCTGGTAAAAGCGCATCTGAATAATCCGGTGCTCCCGCTCCGGAAGGCGGCGAATTGCCTCTTTTAGAGAAATTTCCTCCACCCAGTTTTCCTCTAAATTTTTCCGGTCGGAAACTTGATCCATAATATACAAAGCGTCGCCGTTGTCAGAGAACACCGGCTCAAACAACGAAACCGGCGTCTGGATTGCGTCAAACGCATTTACAACGTCTTCTACCGGAAGCGAAATAGCCTTTGCAACCTCCTCCATTGTCGGCTCGCGGTCGTTTTCTCTTCGCAAGCTTTCCCTTGCAGAAACAGCCTTGTAGGCAATATCTCGCAAGGAGCGCGAGACGCGAATCGTATTGTTGTCCCGGAGATATCTGCGTATCTCGCCGATAATCATCGGCACAGCGTACGTCGAAAACTTTACCATCTGTGTTGTATCAAAATTGTCGATTGCCTTCATCAGGCCAATGCACCCAATTTGAAACAAATCGTCCGCGTTTTCGTTGCTTGAGGCAAAACGTTGTATAATGCTTAACACAAGCCGGAGGTTTCCTTTGATGTAGATTTCCCGCGCTTCGCGATCCCCTTTTTTAATCCTCTCGAACAGAATCTTCTTTTCCTCTTCCGTCAAAAGCGGAAGCTTTGCCGTGTTGACCCCGCATATTTCTACTTTGTAGCCAGCCATAAAAAGAATCCTCCGGGTAACTTTTGCTACCTAAAGGATTCTCGATTGCTACCGGAATTATACTGGAAAAAAACACAAAAAACGGGAGACAATGTCTCCCGTTTTCCCTTCAAAAAAGGAATTATGCGTTTTTCTTCTTAGCGCAAACAACTACGCCGCAAAGAGCTACTGCAGCAACACCAGCAATCATAACGATGCTCATAGCGTCGCCAGTCTGCGGTGTATCTTCCGTGGAAGGAGTTTCCGTGGAAGGAGTTTCCGTGGAAGGAGTTTCCGTAGAAGGAGTTTCCGCTGTAGCCGGAAGACTGTAGTACAAAGCACCGCTTGCATCATACGCTTCTACCTTCGTTACAGTGATGGGATCTCCCCAGTACTGCTGAACAACGATCTTGTTGTAAACGCCTTCTTCTGCTTCGCCGGTTCCATGGAAAGCACCCGTCGTATCAAGAGAGATCGAATACTCTCCTGCATTTCCGGTCGATACAGCGGTAATGGTCTTACCCGCACCGTCGTTGCCCCACTCTGTGGAAGCCCAGCCGAAGCCATCTACCCATGTGTTAAGAACAATTGCTCCGCCAAAGCCCAAGCTTTCGTCGCCAACGGTAAAGGTTACCGTAATCTTTGCCATTTCAGACGGAGTCTTTCCGATGTAGGAAAAATCGTAAGAAAATCCGTCCGCACCGGAAGTAACGTATTCGCCTTCGATCGAGGTATTAACGTCCGTTGCTGCTGCGGTGCAAACAAGCATTGCCATAGCGCAGGAAAGCGCCAATACTGTTGCAAGTAACTTTTTCATTTCACTTACCTCCATGAAATTTTCTGTGAATTCACCACGGCGTAATCTTAACATTTCTGTAACATTTTTTCCACTGTCATTTTCTCTAATTCTCGGGAATTTTTTTTGGCATTTTTTTCGTATGATTCTCTTTAGAATCACTCCAGCCGAAGCATCTCCTTTTTCAGGCGGCGGATTATTTTCTTCTCCAGTCTGGATATGTACGACTGCGAAATGCCAAGCATATCCGCCACTTCCTTTTGCGTCTTTTCCTTCCCTTCCCCGTCGCTCATACCGTAGCGCAAGTCAATAATCAGCCGCTCCCTTGGCGAAAGCTTTTTCATGGCTTTTCGCAAAAGCATTAAGTCAACCGCTTCCTCCATAGGGCGCAAAATCCCGTCCTCTTCTGTTCCTAAAACGTCCGATAGCAAAAGCTCGTTTCCGTCCCAGTCGATATTGAGCGGCTCGTCAATAGAAACCTCCGAGCGCAGGCGGCTGAAGCGCCGCAAATACATAAGAATTTCGTTTTCGATGCAGCGCGACGCATACGTCGCAAGCTTGATTTTCTTGTCGGATTTATACGTGTTGATCGCCTTCATAAGGCCAATTGTGCCAATGGAAATTAAGTCCTCAACGCCTACTCCCGTATTGTCAAATTTCTTCGCGATATAGACGACCAGCCGAAGATTGTGCTCCACAAGCTGATTGCGCGCAGACACACGGTCGCCTTCGTCCATGCGCTGAATCAGACAAGTTTCCTCTTCCGCAGAGAGGGGCGGCGGCAAAATTTCCGACCCTCCAATATAATACAAACCGCTTCTGCCCTGTGCATTTTTTCCTACGTTCTCCCGGAAAATTTCTCCAAAAGTAAGCAAACATTCCCATAGGCTCACTGGTTCTTCGCCCCCTGCTTTTACGCTCTTTTACTTTAGTTTACCATCAGGTTTCCGAAAAGAATGTCAAACGAAGGAAGCAATTTTAAATTTCACGATTTCCAAACAATATCCGAAGGAAGCAAAATGTCGTACGGCTGCCGGAAAAACACACCGCCCTTTGCAACGGTCACATGCGTAAGCTCAAGCACGCTTCCCGATGAAGCCGTCAGACGCACTCGCTCTACTTCAATTGTTTCTAACCGTTCCTGCTTCCCGGACGCGCTTGTAAAGACAATGCTTCCGGAGCAAGCCGGATTCCACGCTTTCATTTGCTCAAAGCGTCCCTTTTCTAAAACGAAGACGCCTTGGCGCCTCTCATCTTTGAGAAAATTTCCGGTATCGCAGTAGCCGCGAAAGAAGTAGTGCTTCTCTTGAAGCATAAGAATGACTCCGTAGGAAAGCTTCTGCCTCCAAATATAAGCGCAAAACAGGCGCAGCAAGAAAAATCCTGCTAAGCCAACTGCATTCAAAAGAAGCCAGAAATTTATCGTCGAGAGCTTCTCTAGCGAAACGCCAAGCAAAAGGCTTGTCCCTTGCATGACGCAGCCATAAAGCACCGATGAAGAGAATACGGCAAGCGCAACGCTCCATTTCTTTTTTGGGATTCTGCGCGCAAGCAGAACCGAAAGCAGACCGATTGTTAACAGGAAGACGAGGGCGTCCCACAACAGCCGCCCAAAGAAGCCGCTAAGAAGCCCGAAAGAGAGCAGAAGGCATTGCGAAAACGCAAGAAGACACGAAATAGCTGCCTGCTTTTTCCACGTCACAGAAATTCTTAAACAAAGGACAGTAAAGCGAGTTATCCAGAAAGTACACAGGAAAAGAGAAAGAAATAGGACGTCCAGATATACAGTCACAAAAGCACCCCCGCTCTTTCAATGCTTACACACAAATACAGCATAACGGAAGCGCAATAAAAAGTCTGTCGAAACAAAGACAGCAAAGAGAAAAACCTGCTGCAGAGGATTTTTCCCCTGCAACAGGTTTTTTTCCATGCTTAATTGCGTTTAAAATTATGCGCGAGCCTTCTTAGCAACTACGATACCGCAAAGCGCTACTGCAGCTACTGCAAGAAGCAGGTAAAGTCCCATCGAATCACCGGTCTGCGGATTATCTTCCGTTCCCGGAGTAGGTGTTGCTTCTACCGTAGGGGTAGGTGTTGCTTCTTCCGTAGGGGTAGGTGTTGCTTCTTCCGTAGGGGTAGGTGTTGCTTCTTCCGTAGGGGTAGGTGTTGCCTCTTCCGTAGGGGTAGGTGTTGCCTCTTCCGTAGGGGTAGGTGTTGCTTCTTCTGTAGGTGCAGGCGTTGTCTCCGTCTGCTTTAGCGTGCCCTGAACAGTGAGGTTTGTTACAGTCGCAGTAGCAACTACATCATCAGCAACATAAAAGATTGCGTAAGATACCTGCAGCCACTCGCCACCCGCAAGATAAGCATCAATAATTTCGCTCATCGTGTACGAATCTACATCGTTTTTGAAGGTAGCGTCTGCCGGAATTACAAGCGTGTAGACACCTGTTCTCTCGTCCTTTGTTGCTGAGATATCCTGCTGATTTGAACCACCGTCCCAGTTAATCTGCAACCAACCCAAGGCACCGTTTAGGATAACAGCGCCATTTTCCCAACCGTAGTTGCTTTGGGAAAGCTCAAAGGTAATCGTAATGCTGTCAACGGAGCTGTAGTCTGCAAAAATGTCTCCCTCTGCGATCTGCTGTGCCGCATAGTTGTCGTCAGTCGTATCCTCAACAGGCTCAAAGGCAGCTGCTACACCAATGCTGGAGAGCACCATAACAAGAGCAAGCATCAGAACCAGAAACTTTCTTGACATAATAAAATTTCTCCTCCCTAGAAATAAATTTGAACCAAGTATATCACACAGAGTCCTCTTTGTTCCATGTACACATTACACAAAACCATCCGTTTTTTTTGTTGAAAATGACAACAGGTGCTGTTTCCTTTCAGCACCTGTTACATTCACTTTTTTACTTCCTATTCTTCTGCAAAAAATCCGGAATCTTAATTCCGCTTCCGCCTTCGCTTCCCGAAGGCTTGCTGTAGCTTGGCGCTGCGCTTGAAGCCGGCGCTGTCGTCGCTGCTGTCTCTGACGCCGCGTAAGAAGACGGGCGGGAAGCAGACGATGTGTTCGTCGTGGAAGCCGCGGGCTTTGCTACGCTTTGGTTCCGATCCAAAAACGACGGCGGACGGTAGCCGCCTGCCGAACCGGACGACGGCTTTGACGCCGAAGTCTGGGACTTTCCTGCATAACCGTAGCCGGAGATGTTTGGTCTTGCACTTGCAAGAGAACTGCTCATCGTACTGGACTCCTCCAGTCCGGTAGCAATAACGGTAATCCGGCACTGGTCGGGAATTGTTTCGTCGTACATTGCGCCAAAGATAATGTTTGCTTCGTCTCCGGCAAGCTCCTGTACGTAAGTAGCTGCTTCGTTTACTTCAATCAGGCTTACCGCACCCGCAATATGAAGAATTACGTTGCTTGCGCCTTCAATGTTCGTCTCAAGAAGCGGAGACGTAGTAGCCTGTTTTACAGCTTCCATACACTTGTCGTCGCCGGAGCCGTAACCAATACCAATATGTGCGACGCCCTTGTCCTTCATAACGGTTTGAACGTCTGCAAAGTCTAAGTTAATGAGAGCGGATTCGTTAATCAAATCGGTAATGCCCTGAACGCCCTGCTGCAAAACTTCGTCCGCCTTTTTTAGCGCTTCCGGCATGGAAGTCCGGCGGTCAACAATCTCCAAAAGACGGTCGTTCGGAATTACAATTAAAGTGTCTACCGACTGACGCAGCCGCTCGATTCCCGCAAGTGCGTTTGTCATTCTCTTCTTTGCTTCAAAGCGGAACGGCTTCGTAACAATACCTACGGTCAAGATGCCAAGGTCTTTTGCAATCTGCGCCACAACCGGAGCCGCGCCCGTACCAGTTCCGCCGCCCATACCGCAGGTAACAAATACCATGTCCGAGCCTTTCATAATTTCTGCGAGCTCTTCTTTGCTCTCTTCCGCCGCCTTTTCACCAACTTCCGGCTGCGCTCCCGCGCCAAGTCCCTTCGTCAGCTTCTCGCCAATCTGAACGCAGCGCGGCGCCTTACAGTTTTTCAAGTGCTGCTTGTCCGTATTTACGCAGACAAAATCGACGCCGATAATTCCTTCTTCTATCATGCGGTTCACCGCATTATTCCCCGCGCCGCCTACGCCAATTACAATAATCTTTGCAGCAGCCTCATTTTCATCTACTCTGATTTCCAGCAAGTGTCCTTCCTCCTTATTCTACAGCGTGCTACTCACTAATACCTATATTAGTATCCAAAGCTAAAATAATCAAGGGAAAAATGCGGCAATTCCGGAAAAAATTTTTCGAAATTTACAATCTTTTCCAAATTCAGTGGCTTTTTCCAAGATTTTACACGACATTTTCCATGAAATGGAAAATTTTATTCTACTCATGTAGTCTATCCATCGCTCCGAACGGTCGCAACAATGCTTTCGTTCCCCTCGTACACGTCTTCCATATGGATGTGGTAACGCGTCTCCGCTGTTTTTATTTCTTCAAGCATACTGCGCAAAACCTGAATCTGCACGTCGTACACATCGCGGATTCCAAGCTCGATAACATTTCCGTCGCAGTAAAGCGTCACGGATTCGGAATTGCCAAACAAAATTGTATCGGCGCTAACGCCCTGCTTCTCCAACTGTCGTACGAGATTTAAAATTACGTGAAAGAGCGCCGGGTTCTGCGTTTCAAACGCTTTCCCAAGCGTTACGCTTTCGTAACTAAGGCCCTTAATAACCGGCAGGCCTTCCACGTTTTCTTTTCTTGTAGAAACAATAATTCCATCGCTGTCGAAATACAGATAGTTCCCCATCTCCCACAAAGCGCCAATCGGATTTTTTTCGTATGCTTTAATCACTACCGTTCCGCCATCTTCCACCTCTACGGTTACCTTTTCCAAGTATAACGGCGGTACTACTTCATGCGAACGATAATACCATTTCAGTAGAACAGAATACTCCTTGTACGGTGCGTCAAACACAAGCGCACGGATTTCCTCCTCCGTATAGCGGATGTCCTCGCCGATAAACACAACCTTAACGTCCTGCTCTACGTTAATGCGATACTTCTTCTCAAACCACATACCCAAAAGACCGGCAACGAGTAAAATTGCCGCGAAGGAAAGCAGAATAATGCGCGCCGGAGGCACTTTCTTTTTTATTCGTATGATCCCCATTTCTTCTCTTCCTTTCGAATGTCCGCGCAGCCAAGCAGCGCCATATCCCGTACAATATCCTCGTATCCCCTGTTCAGATATTCCACGCCTTCCAAAATACTTTCTCCTTGCGCGCAAAGCGCCATCAAAAGAAGCGCCGCGCTTCCTCTTAGGTCGCGTCCCTGCACACGTGCCCCAAAATGCTTTTCTACGCCGTGAATCGATACATTCGGCGGCGCAATGCAAAGCCTTGCTCCGAATTTCTGCATTTCCCTTGCCGCCGCAAAACGCTCTTCGAAGATGGTCTCCTCTACGTTCGCGTCGCCGCGCGCTACACACAGCGCGCCGACTGCCATCGGCTGCAAGTCTGTCGGAAAACCGGGGTACGGCTCTGTCTTTACACTAAGTCCGGAAGTCAGTCTCTCCGGCGCCCGAAGACGAATACTTTCATCCTTCGCCGAAACTTCACAGCCAAGCCGCCTAAGAAATTCCAAATAGCTGCCAAGCCGGTTTGGCGAAACACCGTGAAGCAGGCATTCGCCGCCGCTCATAGCAGCCGCCGTCAGGTAAGTCCCCGCGACAATCCGGTCTCCTTCGATTGCAAAGCGCGTCCCTCTAAGCCCTTTAACGCCTTCTATTAAAAGCTTTGACGTGCCAACGCCCCGAATCTTTGCACCGGCTCCGATTAAAAACCGGCAAAGTCCTGCGACTTCCGGTTCCTTTGCAGCGCCGGAAATTTCGCTGACGCCTTCTGATAAGCAGGCGCATAAGATTGCGTTCTGCGTTGCGCCAACGCTTGGATAAGGCAGCGAAATCCTTGCCGCGCTCCGGCGTTTTCTGCAAGCCCACATTTCGTCATTAAGCGCGATAAGCTCTGCTCCAAACCGGGAAAACACCTGCTCGTGCAAATCAAGCGGCCGCTTTCCAATCCGGCATCCGCCGGGATAGGAAATTTCTCCGCAGCCAAACCTAGAAAGCATCGCTCCTAAAAGAAGAATCGACATTCGATTGCCCTGCGTCACTTCTTTTGAGAGCTTCGCCGGCGCCGCGTCCTTGGCGTCGCAAAATACGGTATGCCCTTCGCGCTTTACAAAAACGCCAAGCGTTTGCAGCATAGCAAGCGTTTCTTCTACGTCGGATAACAAAGGGCAATGCGTAAGCACTACAGGTTCCGGAATTAAAAGACACGCGCAAAGCACGGGCAGCGCCAGATTTTTCGACCCCTGTACATGAAGCTCTCCCGATACGCGCTGTCTTCCTCCAATAACCATACGTTCCACAAGCCGACTCCTAGGCAGCATTCATACTATCTTATTCTCTGCCGCCCACGTCGGTGCATGGCCTTAAGAGTTTTGGTATTGGATTCGTTTCGCTACGCTTAAAACCATTCCCATTTCCAGCAAAGTAAAAATAAGGGAACTGCCGCCATAGCTGACAAAAGGAAGCGGAATTCCGGTTGCGGGAATCGAGTTCGTTACTACGGCAACGTTAATAAGCACTTGCAGCGCAATCTGCACGAACACGCCGCAAACAATGAGACTGCCGAACAAATCCGGCGCGTGAAGCCCAATCAGGAAAATGCGCCAAAGCAAAACTGCGTAAAGCGCCAGCAGGCAAACCGCTCCGAAAATCCCCAATTCTTCGCAGATGCAGGAAAAAATCATATCCGTATGTACTTCCGGAATGTAGCCAAGTTTCTGAATGCTGTTTCCAAGCCCTTTGCCAAACCATCCGCCCGAGGCAATCGCGTACAGACCCTGAAGAATCTGGTACGCGCCGCTTGCCGTCTCTACGTGCAGCCAATTGTCGATTCGCTCCGCGCGGTACGATACTTTCATAATCAGCACCACGCCTGCCGCCGCCAAAATACCAAGGCTGACAAAGTAATATATCTTTTTCCGGCTTGTAATAAAGCATATAACGAATACGATGCCAACTATAATAATGGCCGTACTCAAGTTCTCTACAACAACCAGCCCAATCGCGGGCAGGAATATAAACATAACAAAGACAAAGCCAAGAAAATGGTCGAGAATCTTCGGCGCTTTTTGCACAATGTACGCCGCCAACAAAATTACGGCAATTTTCGTAAGCTCCGAAGGCTGGAAACGAATAGGGCCAATATCAATCCAGCGCGAAGAGCCGTTGGAAGAATGCCCAATAAACAAAACCACAACCTGAAGCACAACGCAGGCAAAATATCCCCATACAATCGCCGGCAGCCCAAAAATGCGCTTTGTCACCCAGTGATAATCGCACATGGAAACCCCAACCATACCGGCAATTCCGATTACCGCGTATCGCAGCTGACCTTTTACGAACAAAAAGGCGTCGTCGTAGTACTTTGTCGCGTTGTAGGCGCTGATGCTGCTAATCATTACAATGCCGAAGCCAACCAGAAAAACAATCAGGAAAAGCAGCGTATAATCATAGTACTGTTTTGGCTTAATGGAAACACTGCGTTCCATATCTTCGCGTGTTAGCGACGTCATACGCGATCCCTCCCCCTGCTTTATTCCGGTAGTTTCCGAACCAGTTCCTTGAAAATAGTTCCTCTTTCTTCGTAGTTTTTAAACATGCCCCAGCTGGCGCAGCATGGAGACAAAAGCACCGCTTCGCCCGGTCTTGCGTGCTCGTAGGAAAATGCTACCGCCTCTTCCATGGAGGAGACGCGGGCAATCGCCGTAAAGCCCATTTTTCTTGCGGTCGCTTCTATTTTGTCCGCCGTTTGTCCAAGCAAAACAAGCCAGCGAATCTTGCCGTCAAAGCTTGCAATCCATTCTTCATACGTAGAACCCTTGTCGTAGCCGCCGCCAATCAAAATAGTTGGAACGCTCATTGCGCGCACGGCCTGAATCGACGCGTCCGGGTTCGTTCCTTTCGAATCGTTGTAGTAGCGGACGCCGTTTTTTGTCGCCGTATACTCAATCCGATGCTCCACAGCGACAAAAGCGCGAAGCGCCATGCGGATTTTGTCAAGTGGTATGTTCATGGAAATTCCCGCGCCAATTGCCGCCATGGCATTTTCATAATTATGCTTCCCGATGATGTTTAATTCGTTCACGTGGATAATCGGCGTATCCTTCCCGTCTTTTCGGTAGATAATTTCCTCTTGCTCTAAAAACAGCCCTTCTTCCAACCTTTCAGCGCTTGAAAACCACAAAATTTTCGTGCCAAGCGTCTGCGCCGCTTCCAGAAGGCGTGCGTCTTCATGATTCAAAATACAAACTTCTTCTGTCGTTTGGTTGCGGCAAATATTCAGCTTTGCGCCAACATAAGCCTCCATTGTGTGGTGCCGGTCCAGATGATCCGGCGTTATATTCAAAATCAAGCTGACGCACGGATGAAACTGTTCGATGGACTCCAGCTGAAAGCTGCTCATCTCCGCTGCCGTCACGCTTTGCTCGCTCATCTTTGAAACCATTTCCGTATACGGCGTTCCGATATTTCCAACAACATAAACTTCCGAAAAATGCGTGCGCAAAATTTCTCCAATTAACGCCGTTGTCGTTGTCTTTCCGTTTGTTCCGGTAACGGCAATCAGCTTCCCTTTTGCAAAGCGATACGCAAGCTCCACTTCGCCCCAAACCGAAACGCCCCTCCTTTTTAACGCTTCCACAAACGGGAGGTCGGTAGGAACGCCGGGGCTTAAAATAAGCAGCTCCGTCCACGAAAGCAGCTCCTCTGTCATTTCTCCAAAAACAAGCTCTCCGCGAAATTCGTCGCCAAGCTTCTTTTGTACTTCTTCCCGGTCAAGGCTTTTGTTGCTGTCGTATAATACAACAAAGACCGGCTCTTTTGCCAAAAGCCGACACGCGGCAATCCCGCTCTTTCCAGCTCCAATTACCAAAATGTGTTTCTGTTCCCAGTTCATAAGAACCTCCGTTTGTTTACTGCTCGTTTGCCTCTTCGGTCTTCGGAATTTCCAGATACGGAAGAATATTTGCAAATACTTCGGAGATAACCGGCGCCGCAATCGTCCCTCCGTAATATATCCCAACCGGCTCGTCAATTAAAATAAGCGCCATAACCTGCGGGTCCTCCGCCGGCACAAATCCTAAAAAAGAGGCAATGTATTTATGTGAGCTTCGCGGCAGTTTCTGGCTTGTCGCCGTTTTTCCTGCAATCGTATATCCCGCCAGATACGCTTTCTTCCCTGTCCCCTGCGCGACAACGTCGTGCAGAAGGCTTCGCATCAGCTCCGTAGTTTCCTGCAAAACTAGGCCCTCCTGCGTAGGATACGCAAGCTCTTTTATTTCTCCGGTTTCCGGATTCATAACCGATACGCCAAGGTGCGGCGTAACTCGCGTTCCTCCGTTTACCACACAGCTTGCCGCTGTAAGAAGCTGCAGCGGCGTAATCTGAAACGACTGTCCAAACGACATGGTCGCAAGCTCCACTGCGCCAATTTTATCCAGTTTATGCATAATGGAATTGGCTTCTCCCGGCAAGTCGATGCCCGTCTTTTCAAACAGCCCCAAGCGCTCGTAAGTAACGTACGTCTGCTCTGCTCCTGTGCGCTGCGCAATTTGCATAAACACCGGATTGCAGGAATTCATAATGCCGTCCCTAAAGTCCTCGCTTCCGTGTCCGGTGCGCTTATGGCAATGAATAATTCGGTCTTCCACAACGTAGTAGCCGGGGCAATAAAACCGATCCGACACTTGCAAAACGCCCGCTTCAAACGCTGCCGCCGACGTAACAATCTTAAAAGTAGAGCCGGGTTCGTACGTGTCCGAAATCAGCGGATTTCTCCACATAGCGTTAAGAAATTCCGTTTTTTCTTCCGAAGAGAGCGATTCCCACGCATAAGGGTGGCGAACGCCTTGTTCATCCAGCGTAAAGAGCAGGCTCTCCACCGGTTCGTACGGCGCGTTTGCGTCAAATTCCGGAAGCGTCGTCATCGCAAGAATTTCTCCGTTGTTCGGATCCATCACGACAATACTGACCGTCTTTGCCTGCGTCGCCAAAAGGCAGCTCTTAGCCGCCTGCTGACAATATAGCTGTATGTTATAATCCAGGCTCGTATATAAATCAAGACCGGCAACCGGCTCAACGCGCGCTTCCGATGCGCCGTCAATTACAAGCCCGTGCGCCGTCGTTGTCGTCAGGATAGTTCCGTTTTCCCCGCCAAGTACTTCTTCGTAAGCGACTTCTAATCCCAAAATCCCCTGATTGTCCGCTCCGGTAAAGCCAATAACGCGCGACGCGATTGTCCCAACCGGATAAATTCTGCGGTAATCCTCGTCTACAACAACGCCGTCCAGCTTTAGGCTCTTTAAGTAATCGCCTGTCTCTTTGTCTACGTTTGCTTTAATTCGCTCAATCGAAGAGTACTTTTCAACGCGCTTTCGCACGGCTTCTTCGGTTAAGTGCAGCGTTTCGGAAAGCACCTTGATGACGGTTTCCGGATCGGTAATCTGGTTGTGAATAACCGATACGGTACACACCGACTCGTTCGTTGCAAGCACAACGCCGTTGCGGTCAAAAATCTGCCCGCGCGCCGCTTTAATGGAGCGTTCACGCTGCCAAACGTCCTCCGCCATTTCGGCGTAAGTCTCCGATTTATGCAGCATCAAATAGCCTAAACGCACCGTAAGTCCGGTAATTGCAAGAAAAATAGCCAAAGTAGCGAGCAACCAGTTCCTCTTCATGTATGGCTTCATTGGGAGCATGGCTGAATTCTCCGCAGCGTGTTCTTAACATTTTATGAATCCGCCGCAAATCTAGAATTCATTCCGGAATCGGAGTCGGAGAAACTTCGGCTTCGCCGCCCTCTTCCAATAAGCCGTCGATGACTTCATCCCCGGCTTCCTGCTCTCCGGTATATTCTACGCCGTAGTCGATATCGCCGTCCGGGTAGATCCCCAAATAAGGAAGCGCCTGCGCTAAAATATTGCTTGTTAGCTGCGTTGCAGGCTTACTGCTGTTGTATAACGTTTCGTCGTGAATTTCGTCAATGACGACGTAGATGCAAATTTCCGGATCGTCCGCCGGTGCGCCGCCAATAAAGGAAACGACATACTTTCCTTCTTCTCGGTTTCCTTTCTGCGCGGTTCCTGTTTTTCCGCCAATCAAATAGCCTTCCACCTGCGCCGGCGTAGCGGTTCCCGACTCTACCGTCAAATACGCAGCCTGCCGGATAAACTCGCTTGTGGAATTGCTTACGGTGCAGTGCAGCAATGAATTTTTGTTTTCTAACACCGTCGCTCCGTTCGTATCGACAATTTCCTTTACAACGTGCGGCTGATAATAGTACCCACCGTTTACTAGGGAGCAGTACGCCGAAAGCATTTGCACCATCGTTACGTTAAAGCCCTGTCCGAAACTGCTTGTTGCAAGCTCGGTCTCGTTTAAAAGCTCTTCGTCAATCAAAATACCGGCTGCTTCTCCCGGAAGGTCAATCCCGGTTTTGCTTCCCAGCCCGAAATGCTCTTGGTAATAGCGAAACAGCGACCGTCCTTCTTTTTGCACGATGTCCATCATCGCCATATTGCAGGAAAACATAAGCGCTTCCGTCAACGACAAGCTGCCGTGTCCGGTTTTGCGGTTGCAGTGAATCGTCCAGCGTCCAAGCGTTCTTGCGCCTTCGCAGTACAAGCTCGTCGAGGAAGAAATCAGATTTTCCTCAAGCCCGGCGGAAACAGTTAAAAGCTTAAACGTCGATCCCGGCTCGTAAGTGTCGTTAACGCAAAAATTCCGCCACATTGCATTTAAGGCGGCAAGCTGCTCTTCGTCCGTCATCGCCGCTTGTTCTTCTGCCGTATAGTAAGTGTCCAGATTTCGCGGGTCGTTTAGGTCAAAGCCCCTGTTGGAAGCCATGGCGTATATTTCTCCGGTGTCCGGATCCATCATCACAACGCCAATGTTTTCGCAGGAGTATTCCTGCAAAAATTCCTCTATTTTTTCTTCGACAATGTTCTGCAGGTAGATGTCGATCGTCGATACAATCGTATCGCCGTCCTCCGCCTCCCAGACTTTTTTTACAAGATTGAGCTCCGCGTCGTAATAACCGGCCTCTCTTCCGTTTTTGCCGTTTAAATACAGGTTGTAGTATTGCTCGATTCCATACGTTCCAACGTCGCCCTTGTTCGTATAGCCAATCACGTGCGACGCCGAAGAGCCGTACGGGTATTCGCGCACATACTCTGTCTCAAACCAAACGCCTTTAATTACCTTATGGTTTGCTTTACGCAGCGCTTCGTACGCTTCAATCCGCTCATAAGGCTGGTCTTTAAGCAGTACGTAATACGCGCTCTCCGGGTACTCCGTAAGGATGCGCTCCAACTCCGTCCGGTCAAGCGAAAACGCTTCTACAAGCGCGTCTAACGTCGGCTCCTTAAACTTTTCGTCGCTTAGCACAACAGAAGGGTCAAAGATGACGTTGTAAACCGGCGTGCTCGTCGCAAGCACGACGCCGTTTCTATCCGTAATTGTTCCGCGCTTATAAGGAATTGCCGTATTGACATAGCTTTGGTGACTTAACACTGCGTTACTGTACTGCGTTCCTTTTACTACGCGAATATACGCCATGCGGACAAACAGACACATAAAAAGCACTACGACTACCATAAAAACGAGCAGGAAGTTTTTCTGCATTTTTCTGGTAAGCTGTTTTCTGCTCTTTTTTTTCTGTCTTCTAACCGCCATGGTGTCCGTCAACCCCTGTTATTTCCGAAACAATTGATTCAAAACTTGTTCAAGAAGGGTCTGGGTTTCTTTCGATGCCGCCGGAATTGCGGAGTATTGCCGAACGTAACCCTCTCCCTCGTAATCGTAGGTAATAATTTGATTATCCTTTGGATAAACCATTCCCAGCTTTCCTACTGCAATTTCGTACACTTCATTCAAGTCTACTTCGCTGGCAATGTCTGCAAGCCGGTTCTGGTTTGCGTCGTGCAGCGCTTCGTACTCCGCCGTCAAATTGGTGATCGACTTGTCCAGTTCAATAATTTTCGCCGATACTCTCAAGTACTGAATTACAACAAGCAGCGTAATTCCAAACGCCGCCAAAAGCGTTGCCATTGCCAAAAAATCAATTCCTCTGCGAAAAGAAAACAGCGGCTTTGGCTGCTCTTCGCTTCTTTGCTTTGGACGCCTTAGCGGAATTTGCTGCGGCTTTCGCTCCGGTTCGTAGACCGGCTTTGGCACAACGTTGCCGGAAATGTACGTCCCCCGAAGTCTTCGTTCTTCTTCTGCTGCGTTTCTCCTAGCTGCCATCTGCCATCCCCCCTCTTCATTCCTTCTCAAAAATTCGAAGCTTCGCGCTCTTTGCGCGAGGATTTTCTTCCTGTTCCTTCTCCGACGGTAAAATCGGCTTTCTTGTAATTACTTTGCCTTTTGGCTTTTTCCCGCATACACAAACCGGAAACTCCGGCGGACACGTACAAGGATGCTCCGCCCGACGAAATGCGGTCTTTACAATCCGGTCTTCCAGGGAATGAAACGTAATAACGCAAAATCTGCCTCCAGCGTCCAAAAGGTCGATCATGCCGTCAATCGACGCTTCCAACACCGAAAGCTCCCTATTTAGTTCAATCCGAATCGCCTGAAACGTTCTCTTTGCCGGATGTCCGCCTGCAAATCGAAGTTTTGCCGGAATTGCCGCGCAAATAATTTCTACAAGCTGTCCGCTTGTGGCAATCGGCGCATGCGCTCTTTCTCGGACAATGTGCTTTGCTATGTTTTTTGCAAAAGGTTCCTCCCCGTAATCCCGCAAAACACGGTAGATCTCCCCTTCTGTATATTCGTTGACTATGTCTTTCGCCGTGCGCTCCATCCGATCGTCCATACGCATGTCCAAAGGCACGTCCGTCTGGTAACGAAACCCGCGCTCCGGCGTGTCCAGCTGATAGGACGAAACGCCCAAATCCAGCATAATTCCGTTTACTTTTTCTATCCCAAGGCTTCGCACAATCGAAACCATATGTTCGTAGTTGCTGCGGCGAATAATTACGCGCTCTTCCCACGGCTTAAGCCGCTTTGTTGCCGCTTTAATAGCGTCCGCGTCCTGGTCAAGCCCGATTAATTTCCCAGTTGTAAGCGCGGCTGCGACAACGCTGGCATGTCCGGCGCCGCCAAGCGTCCCGTCCACATAAATCCCGTCCGGTCTAACCGCCAGACCTTTGATTGTCTCCTCCAGTAAAACGGACACATGTCCAAACGCCGCCCTCTCTTCCATGGCTCTCTCCCCGTGTCTAAAATTTCACTCCATACTCTGCAAGGTGTTCGGCCATATCTTCCACGGCGTCGGAATTGTCGTTCTCCTCCCAGTGCTCTTTGCTCCAGATTTCAATTTTGTTCAAAACACCGACGAATATCACGTCTTTTTCCAGACCAGCCTTTGCGCGGAGATCCGCAGGAATTAAAACACGCCCCTGCTTGTCGATTTCGCACTCGGCTGCACCGGCCATAAAGTGGCGGATTAACTGTCTTCCTTCTTTGTTGCTGGGCAGAGCAGTTAAGGAATTTAGGAATTTTTCCCACTCCTCGTTGGAGTACATGTTCAGGCAATCGTCCACGCCGCGCGTAACAACAAAAGTATCCCCCAAAGCTTCTCGAAACTTTGAAGGTACGATAATACGTCCTTTGTTGTCTATGCTGTGGTTGAATTTCCCCGCAAACATCTCCGGTTTCCTCCACTTTACTCCATTCAGCTACACTTTACACCACTTTCCACCACTTAAGCCGTATTTTACACGCAGTTCACAGAAAATGCAATAGGGAAAATAAGGTTTCGGAACTTTTTTGTTTCATAGAAATGGAGTTTCCGGCGCAAAAAAAGCGCTTCCCTGTGATCGGAAACGCTCTCTTTTTCTTATGAAGTTTTTAATTTTCTTCGGATTTTGCCGCGACTCTCTTCTTTTTTACGAACCAAAGATACATATAAAGCGCCATAGAGAAGACAACCAGCACCGCGCTTAGCAGCTGCGATACGGGGATGGCTGTGTGAAACAGCAAAAGCTGGTCTGTTCTAAGCCCTTCTACAAAGAAGCGGATGATGCCGTAGCCAAACAGGTACAAAAGGAAAATTTCCCCGTCAAACTTCTTGTGCTTTGTGTAAATAAGCAGGGCAATCAAAAGGACAAAATTGCACACCGATTCATACAAGAAGGTCGGATGTACCTGAATGTACGTTGCGCCGTCAAGAACAACTGCGTTATTGCGGATTTCAAGGATGTTTTGTATGATGTTTTCCTTTCCTGCGTACGCATTTTCTACAATGCTTTGCGACGTTGCCGGATTAAAGTAACTGTGCACTTCCGTTACGTCCACCTGCATGGCAAACAGTCCGTCCGTATACGTTCCGAAAGCTTCGCGGTTAAAAAAGTTTCCCCAGCGTCCGATAATCTGTCCGGTCAAAAGCCCTACAATACAGGTATCAAAAAACAATCCCCACGAAAGCTTCTTAATCCGCGTATAGACAAACGCTGTGGCAATTCCGCCAATCACGCCGCCGTAAATAGCCAGCCCTCCCGACCGGAGGTTAAAAACGGAAAGCGGATTGTCCGAATAAGCGTCCCAGTTAAAGATTACGTAGTAGGCCCGCGCACAGATGACCGAAATTACAATCGCCCAAACTACAAAATCCAGATAATATTCGGGGTTTTGTCCCGTGCGCCTTGCGGTCCATTCCGTCACGCCGTACCCAACCAGCATAGCGATTGCAATTACAATGCCATAAAAGGCGATATCGATGCCAAAAATCGTAATTTTGCTGCCAATGTTGTGAAGGTGAATTCCGATATTCGGAAAATGAATGTCCGTCCCTTCCAAAAAGAACAAAAGATGGCCTGCCATAATTTCCTCCCTTATACGTTAAAACGGAACAGAACCACGTCTCCGTCCTGCACGACATATTCCTTTCCTTCCGAGCGCACTAGGCCTTTTTCCTTTGCGGCGTTATAGCTTCCATTTGCAACGAGCGCTTCGTAGCTTACAACTTCCGCACGTATAAAGCCGCGTTCAAAGTCGCTGTGAATTTTTCCCGCTGCCTGCGGCGCCTTTGTGCCGCGCGTAATCGTCCACGCTCTTGACTCCGTCGGTCCGGCAGTTAAATAGCTGATAAGTCCAAGCAAGTGGTAGCTTGCCGAAATCAGTTTTTCCAGACCAGACTCCTGAATGCCAAGCTCTTCAAGAAATTCTTTCTTTTCTTCGTCGGAAAGATCGGCCATTTCCTGCTCAATCTGCGCGCACACGACAAAGACTTCGGCTCCTTCATCGGCAGCCGCCTTGCGAACCTCCTGCACATAAGGATTGGATGCGCCGTCGTCCGAAAGCGAATCTTCCGTTACGTTTGCCGCATAAATAACCGGCTTTTGCGTAAGAAGCCCGTAGCCGCGCAGCCACGCCTGCTCGTCCTCGTCTTCGGTCTCGTAAGCGCTAGCTTTCTGCCCGTCTTCTAAAAGCGCCTTCAATCGCTCCAGCATTGCCAGTTCCTTTGCCTGTGCTTTGTCGTTTCGCGCACCCTTTGCAACGCGCGCAATGCGTCTTTCTAGCATTTCCAAATCGGAAAAAATCAACTCTAGGTTAATCGTTTCCATATCCCGAACCGGGTCTACGGAGCCGTCAACGTGAATGATATTATCATCTTCAAAGCAGCGTACCACATGCACAATCGCATCGGTTTCCCGAATGTGCGAAAGAAACTGGTTGCCAAGCCCTTCTCCCTTTGACGCGCCCTTTACAAGCCCCGCAATATCAACAAACTCAATAACCGCCGGCGTTACTTTCGCAGAGTCATACATCTTCCCCAAAACCTGCAGCCGTTCATCCGGTACCGCAACAATTCCTACGTTTGGGTCAATGGTACAAAAAGGGTAATTCGCCGATTCCGCTCCCGCCTTCGTCAGGGAATTAAACAAGGTGCTCTTCCCTACGTTTGGGAGTCCGACAATGCCAAGTTTCATATATAATCACATCTCCTTTGATTTTTCTGTATTTCAAGTGGCTCCGAGATTTAGCTACAGTACGGGAGAAAAACGCGCCACAACATTTTGAGTATAGCACAATGCGCTCTTTCTCTCAAGGTGAAGATTAATCCTTAATTCCCCTCCAGCAGCCTGCGAAAATCTCGCACATTTTCGCTAATATTTCCACGGAATACCGCGCTTCCCGCGACAATCACATCCGCACCGGCCTCTAGGATGGACGAGACGTTTTCTTTTGTAATGCCGCCGTCTACTTCCAGGAGGATTTCCCTTCCGCTATGTAACAAAAGCTCCCGCGCCTCGCGAAGCCGCTCGTAGCTCTCCGGCAGCAGCTTCTGCCCGCCAAAGCCGGGTTCAACCGACATAATAAGAAGCAAATCGAAAAGAGGCAAATACTCCCGCACCGCTAAGACTGGCGTCGCAGGCTTAATGCTTAAGCCTGCCTGACAGCCAAGGCGGCGGATTTCCCGAAGCGTTTCCGCTACATCCTCGCACGCTTCTAAGTGCACGGTAATTAAATCTGCGCCGCACGCAGCGATTTCTTTTAAATAGCGGATGGGCTCCCGCACCATCAAATGCACGTCAAAAAACATGCCGGATTCTCGGCGGATCGAGCGGATAACCGGCATTCCAAAGGAGATGCTTGGCACAAAATCTCCGTCCATAACGTCAACATGAAGAAAATCCGCGCCGGATGTTTCTACCTCGCGGATATTTTCCCCTAAGCGGTTAAAATCCGCTGCCAAAATCGAGGGGGACAGTCTGTTTTTTCTCTTCTCTTCCATGGTATCCTTTCCGCGTTTTGCAAAACCAGCTAACCATATCGTTTTTGTTCCAGCAGTTCTTTATACAAAAGCAGATAATTTTCGTATCGTTCCTTTGCGATTTCTCCTTTGTCCGCCGCCTCTTTTACGGCGCACTCCGGCTCTTTGCAATGTCTGCATCCTAAAAAGCGGCAATGCAGCGCATATGCGGCAAACTCGCTGTAATACTCTGCGAGTTCCTCCGGCTGCATTTGCGGCAAATAAAGGGAGCTAAAGCCCGGCGTATCGCACAAATACGTCTGCTCTTCGATGCAAAACAGCTCCGAGTGCCGCGTCGTATGACGACCGCGTTGGATTTTTTCGCTAATACTTCCGGTCTGCGCTTCCGCCTCCGGCAAAAGCGCATTTAAAAGCGTAGATTTTCCGACTCCAGACGGTCCGGCAAGCACCGTCGTCTTTCCTCGCAGGCAGTCTCTGACTTCTTTTATACCAACGCCTGCAGGCGCCTGGGCAAACAAAAGCAAATGTCCGCTCTTTTCGTAAATGCGGCGGATGTTTTGCTGCTCTTCTTCGGTGATGCGGTCCATCTTGTTAATGCAAATCACAACAGGGATGCCGCGCATTTGCATCTGGACAAGAAACCGATCCAGCAAGTTCCAACGCGGCTGCGGTTCGCGCGCCGCGAAAACGACCATTGCCTGATCAACGTTTGCGACTGCCGGACGCACAAGCTCGTTGTTTCTTGGCAAAATAGAAAGCAGTCTTCCTTTTTCGTCGCCTTTTGGCATTTCCAGCGTCACATTATCGCCAATAAGGGGGCGGACGCGATAATATCTAAGGATGCCCTTTGCCGAGCAGGGAACATTCCCTGCTCCTTCGACAAAAACCTGATACAATCCGCCGACCCCTTTTGTGATCTTTCCGGTTGTCTGTTTCATACAATACGTTCCATTTTTATCCTTCGGTTGCCGGTGCCGGCGTCGCCGAAGGTTCTACCGGCTGCGGCACCGGTGTTGCTTCACCGGTTACAGGCTCCGTCGGAGACGGCTCCGGAATTGGAGGCGGCGTCGGGGACGGTGTAGGCGTTGGAGACAGAGTTGGCTCCGGTCCTAAGCTGATAATAAGCTCTACCGTAACCGCGCTGTTTTGCTTGCTCTCCGACGGCGACTGGCTAATAACACAACCTACCGGAACAGTGCTGCTGTAATCGTCGTCCGTTACGTACGTAAGACCTGCGTCCGTAATTAGCTTCTGCGCCTCTTCCTGCTTTCTTCCAAGGACATTCGGAACCGAATAAATCTTTCCGGAGCACAGATAAACCGTAATTGTCGAACCGTTTTGCACCTCGGTGCCAATTTCCGGATCGGTTCGAACTACGCATTCCTCCGGAATATTCTCGCTGGCTTCGTAACGGAAGCGAAGAACAAGGTAATCTCCCAGTACGGTCTCAATCTGTTCTTGGGTAAGGCCGATTAAGCTTTCGTCCAGTAACGTAGTTCCGGGGCCAATATTTACTGTAAGCGTGACGCGGTCGCCAACGTTAAGAACCGCACCTGCCGCCGGATTTTGCTCTAAGACAATTCCTTCAGGGTAATCGCTGTTTCCTTCTGCGGAAGGCTCGTGACGAATATCCAGTTCCAGTCCAAGCGCTTCCAGCTGACTCTTTGCGGTCTCAAAATCTTTCTTCTCTACATTCGGCATGACATCCGTTTTAGGCGTAGGTGAAACAATTGTCGTCGGGGAGGGCGTAGGCGAAGCGTCCACCGTCAAATCTCCCTTATTGCCGTCAAAGATGCCAAAAAACTTCAATACAAGCGCCAAGATGCAGCCGACTAAAATAACGACAACCAAAATGCTTCCTGCCAGATACAGCTTCTCCGTCTTAGAGCTCATGCCGTCAAGTTCTTCGTCCTCATCCAGCTCGCCGTCTCTGGAGAGATGACGCGAAGTTTCCATTTCCTCGTCGTCTTCAAAATAGGAAGCGCTTTTGGGCGCACTTTTAATAACTCCCAGCTCTTTATCCGTCATCATGCGCGTTGGCGAGTCTGTAACGACTGCCGGCGCAACTTTTACAAAGTCTCCGCTCGGATTCATGATGGAAGCTTTTAAGTCGTGAATTAATTCCGTAGCGGTCAAGTAGCGCCGCTCCGGCTTTTTTTGCATACACTTTTGCACAATTTTTTCAAGACTCGGCGGAATATCCGGATTCAACTCCCGAAGCGGCGTCGCTTCTCCTTGAATGTGTAAAAGCGCAACGGAGACCGAATTGTCTCCGGCAAACGGAACGCGTCCAGTCAGCATTTCGTACATCGTAACGCCAAGCGAGTAAATGTCGCTTCTCTCGTCGCTGTAGCCGCCTCTTGCCTGCTCGGGCGAAAGGTAGTGCACGGAACCAATCGCGTTTTGGTTGATAGTGTTGCTGGTAGCTGCCTTTGCAATTCCAAAGTCCGCCACTTTTACTTTCCCTTCGCGGGAAATAATAATGTTCTGCGGTTTAATATCCCTGTGAATAACGTGATTTTGATGCGCCGCATCTAACCCCTGCGCAATCTGGATAGCAATTCCGACGGCGTCCTTTACCGAAAGTCTGCCTTTTTTCTCAATAAAGCGCTTTAGCGTAATCCCTTCCACCAGTTCCATTACGATGTAATGCAGTTCACCATCGTCGCCTACGTCAAAAACGCCTACGATATTAGGATGCGTCAGCCCGGCACAGGATTGCGCCTCTCCGCGGAATTTTGTCACGAAATTCTTGTCGTTGGAGTACTCCGTCTTCAGAATTTTAATCGCGACAAAACGATTCAGGCGCTGATCCTTCGCCCGATAAACATCCGCCATTCCGCCCGTTCCAATTTTCTCGATGATCTCATACCGCTCACCGATAAACATTCCGGGTTTAATCATACTCATTATCCTTACCTAACCTTTCTGGCGTCACCAAAATCCCACGTTCGCCATTCATATTTTGTTACACACGTATCAATATCAAGGTGATGTTGTCTTTGCCGCCGTTTTCGTTGGCAAGCGCCACCATCTTCCTTGTGATATCCTCAACTTCTTCGTATTCGTTGACCAGCTTTTGCATTTCCGCTTCCTCTATCATATCCGAAAGTCCATCCGAACACAATAGCAAATAGTCGCCGCTGTGGACTTTTACGCGATAAAAATCCGGACTTACAACGTTGTGCGTGCTCAGCGCGCGCAAAACAACGTTTTTATTCGGGTGATAACGCGCCTCTTCTTTTTTCAAATCCCCGCTGCGCACCATCTCCGCCACAAGCGAATGGTCCTGCGTAATTTGTCGAATTTCGTCGTTAATCAAGTACAGGCGGCTGTCCCCAATGTTCGCAATTAAAGCCGAGCCGTCGTTTAAAAGCGTAGCCATAACAAACGTCGTTCCCATTCCTTCAAAGTCGCTTTGCCCGTTCGCTTTGGCAATGAGCTCCTCGTTTGTCGTCTTTAGGGCGTCTTCGATTACCTGAATCGGCGTGCGCTCCCGGCTCGTTTCTACAAGCTCCGTAAACCGCTCCACGCAAAAGCGGGAAGCGATGTCCCCTGCGTTGTGTCCTCCCATTCCATCTGCCACAATGTAAAGATTCGGAAGAATTCCAACTGGGCTGTCACTGCAAAAATAAAAATCCTGATTTGACGTTCTCTTTGCTCCAATATCCGTTACTGCGCAAGTGTTCATAGTCGCCATGTGTTTTCACACTTCCCTCCGGTCAACTCTTTTCCGGGTTGTCCATATATCTGCGCCGCAGCTGACCGCACGCCGCATCTATATCCGAACCCATCTCTCTTCTTATAGTAACATTTATTTTCCCAGTTTCAAGAATTTTCTGAAAACTTAACACATTTGTAACATCTGACCGGTGGTAATCGTTCTCCTTTATCGGATTGATCGGTATCAAATTGACGTGACAGTTCTTTCCGCGCAAAAGTTCCACAAGCTGATGCGCGTGCTCCGGGCGGTCGTTCACGCCTTTAATTAAGCTGTACTCGTAGCTAACGCGGCGGCCCGTTTGCCGGAAGTATTCGTCGCACACGGCAAGCAGCTGCGCAATACTGCATGTGCGTGCCGAGGGCATCAGCTGCCTGCGCAGTTCGTCGTTTGGCGCATGAAGCGAAAGCGCCAGCGTAATTGCGAGCTTTCTTTGCGCAAGACGCCGTAACGGCTCTAGTAAACCGCAAGTAGAAACCGTTACGTTTCTTTGGCTGATATGAAGCCCGTTCTCATCCGTTAACATCTCAATAAACTGAAGAAGGTTTTCGTAATTATCAAGCGGCTCCCCGGTTCCCATAACAACTACGTGGGAAACGTGCTCGCCCGTATCGCGTGTCACTGCGTAAATTTGCTCAAGCAGCTCGCCTACCGTTAAATCGCGAATTTTTCCTCCAATGGCCGATGCGCAAAACGTGCATCCCATACGGCACCCAACCTGTGAGGAAATGCAAACGGAGTTTCCGTGCCGATAGCGCATAAAAACCGTCTCTATTACGTTTCCGTCCGCAAGGCGAAATAAGTACTTTTGCGTACTGCCGTCCTTAGAGGATAACATTACCAGCTTTTCTAAGGAAGTACAAGTAAAACGTTCCCCTAGGTGTTTGCGCAGGCTGTTTGAAAGGTTCGTCATCTCCTCAAACGAAGTGACAAGCTTTTGGTGCATCCACGAATAGATTTGTTTTGCGCGAAACGGCTTTTCCGACATTTCCTGCAGCACATTTTGCAGCTGCTGCATCGTAAGGCACTTTAAATCAGTCTTCATCTATGTCTTCCTCTTTTTGCAGCAGGGCAGCGAAGAAACCGTCGGTTTCGTAAATTCCCGGCACAAGCTCCAAAATGCCCTGCTCCGTTTTTTCTCCCGACAATTTTTCCGACAGCCGATTTGTGATTGGCGTCAAGGAAAATCCTAGCTTCTGCAAAAGGGCAACATTATCCGCGTTTTCTTCTTTTGTGAGCGTACAGGTAGAGTAGCACAAATATCCGCCGGGCCTCACGCAAGGAGCCGCTGCCAAAAGAATCTCCCGCTGTATTTTTGCAAGCGCTACAATGTCTTCAAATTCTGTTTTCCACTTGATGTCCGGCTTTCTTCCAATTACGCCAAGCCCCGAGCAAGGCAAATCTGCAATAACAATGTCTGCGACTTCCCGAAGCATCAGGTCACACCGCCGCGCGTCCCTCATCTCGCAAAACAGACCTTTAAGTCCAAGCCGCATTCCCTGATCGTAAATCCCTTCCGCTTTCTTATCGCTTATATCTCTGGCAAGCACAGTTCCTCCTCCAAGAGTCATAAGCCTCTCCGCTGCGTGTAACGCCTTTCCTCCGGGCGCACCGCACACATCAAGCACAAACATGTCTTTTTCTAGAGGCAGAATTTCTCCCGCAAGGATAGAGCTTTCGTCCTGAACGCTGCACATGCCTTTGCGGTACGCCGAGAGCTTCTGCACGCTGCCGCGAAAACGAATCCGCAAAGCGTTCTGCGCATAGCGCGCTTCTTCCCACGTGACACCGTCCTTTTGCAGGCTTTGTTTTAGTTCCTCCATTGTCCAGCGCGCTGTATTGAGCCGAATGGTTGTGGGCTGTTCCTCCAAAAACGCCGCGAGCATCTTTTGCACAACTTCCAAGGGATACAGCTTGCGCCAATAGCTGACAAGCCATACCGGCATCGAGTAGAAAAAACACAGCTTTTCTGTTTCCGTCATATCTTCCGCAAACAGCTTTAAGTAGTTTTGCGTGCCGCCGCTGCTTTCAACATTTCTTGCAATTGCCCGCAGGACGCCGTTTATAAGTCCGGAAAGCCCTGAGGGACCCTTTTTCTTAATGAGATTGACCGCCTCGTTGCAGGCTGCGGAAGGAGGGATTTGCTGCATAAATAAAAGCTGGTACGCGCCCATGCGAAGGAGGTTGCGCACTTTTGGTTTCTGCCCTGCCATGCTCCGCCCGGTCTGCCTCTCTAAAATCCAGTCGAGCGTCAGCTGCCGCTCAAGCGTTCCGTAAAACAAACGCGTTGCAAGGGCGCGGTCGTCTTCCGAAAGCTCCGTATGAACCGACAGCATTCGGTGAATTACATGATGACTTAGTTTTTCCCCTTCGTTTACTTGCATAAGCATCTCAAGCGTTAATTCCCGTGCTGTCATAGAAATCTCCCTCTTTTATTCTCCAAAATGCTCTCCCGCTGCAACTTGATTTCCGCGCAGGAAATCCGCAACCTTCATCCGCGGCTTCCCTTCTATTTGAATTTCCCGTAGCACAAGCCGCCCTTTTCCGGTCTGTACATAAATCGCCTCGCGCGAGACTTCTGCAACAACTCCCGGCTCGCCGTCTCCCTCTGCCGTCTCTGCCTGCCAGAATTTGCACTGCTTGCCGTGCAAATACGTATATGCGCTCGGCCATGGGTTCAGACCACGAATTCGCCTCTCCAGCTCCTCCGCGCTTTTTGTAAAATCGAGTTTGCCCATTTCTTTTTTAATCTGCGCGGCATACGGCGTTGGCGACTCGCCTTGCGCAACAGGCAAAAGCGTACCGTCTGCAATTTTCGGGATTGCGTCCAAAAGCGCCTGCGCTCCTGCTGCCGCCAGCTTATCGTGCAGGCTTCCCGCTGTATCCGTTGCCAAAATCGGCACAATCATCCGGCTGTAAACCGCTCCGGTATCAAGCCCCTCGTCCATTGCCATAATACTGACGCCGGTCTCTTTTTCTCCGTCTAAAATCGCCCACTGAATCGGCGCCGCACCGCGATACTTAGGCAGCAGCGAAGCGTGCACGTTGACGCATCCAAAACGAGGAAGTGCAAGAATTTCCTTTGGCAAAATCTGTCCAAATGCCGCTACGATAATCATATCGGGCTTCGCTTTGCGAATGACGCGAACCGCTTCCGGCAGCCGGACTTTTTCCGGCTGGAAAACCGGCACGCCCCGTTTTGTTGCAAGCGCTTTCACAGGAGACTGCGAAAGCGCTCCGCCCCTGCCCTTTGGCCGGTCCGGCTGCGTAACCACAAGGGAAACGTCGTATCCGGCGGCAAGCAGCCGCTCCAAAATAACGGCGGCAAGCTCCGGCGTTCCCATGTAAACAATGCGCATTTTCTTTTCCATTATTCCTCCTCAAGCGTCGTAGGATCGATTAACTCGCCCTCTACCTTCGACACATACAAGCACCCGTCCAGATGATCCAGCTCGTGGCAGACGGCGCGCGCAAAAAACTCGTCTGCTTCCAGCTCCACTTCTTCGAAATCTAAGTTTCTGGCTTTAACGCGCACATGCATCGGACGCGTTACAAGACCGCTCTTTCCGGGGACGCTTAAGCATCCTTCGTAGCCGGTCTGCTCGCCCTGCGCCTCAACAATAACCGGGTTAATAAGCACTACCGGCTGGTTGCGCTCCTCCGAAACGTCAATCACTACGATTCGCTTTAAAATGCCAACCTGCGGTGCGGCAAGTCCAACGCCTTCTGCGTCGTACATCGTCTCAAGCATATCTTCCGCCAGCGTCCGAATGCGTCCGGTCACTTCCGGAATCTCCTTTGCCGTCTTTGTAAGTACGCTGTCTCCCTGAATTCTTATTCTGCGAATTGCCATCGTTTTTCCCTCTTTCTTTTTAATACATATTTATTGGATCGAAATCAAATTGTATGCGGCAGTTCCGCCCGATTTCTCCGGACAAATACTGCTGCTCCATGCGGTTTTTTACATCGACAAGCGCATCGTAATCTTTGTGCTTTACATAAATAACCGCTCGATAAATATCGTTCGCTTTACGCATCCTAGCCGGAACCGGTCCAAGCCACGTATATGCCTGTCCTTTCTTTTCGGCGTATTCCCCTGCGTCCTTTTGCAGCTTTTCCATCTCCGCTATTAGCTGCGCTTCGCTTGCGGCCATCCCCAAAACAAGAAGCATGTGCCCGGCGGGAGGGTAGTGCATAGCGTTGCGAAACTCCATCTCCTCTTGATAAAACAAAGGGTAGTCCTGCTTTGCGGCCGCCAAAATAGCGTAATGCTCCGGCTGGTAAGTCTGAATCACAACCTCTCCTTGCTTAGCGTCGCGGCCGGCTCTCCCCGCTGCCTGTGCAAGCAGCTGAAATGTCCGCTCCGCTGCCCGAAAATCTGATGCAAGCAGCGACAAATCCGCTGCCAGTACGCCCACAAGCGTCACACCGCCAAAGTCGTGTCCTTTTACAATCATCTGCGTTCCAACCAAAACATCCGCACGATGGTCGGCAAATGCATCTAGAATGCGCTCGTAGCCGTCCTTCGTTCGGGTAGTGTCCGCATCCATGCGAAGTACACGCGCCATGGGAAATTCTGTTTTTACAAGTTCTTCTATTTTCTGCGTCCCCGTTCCAAAACCTGCCAAATACGGCGACCCGCACGACGGACAGCGCTTCGGAACGTCCGTTTGATAGCCGCAGTAATGACATTGCAGCCGTCCGCTTTTATGCGCGGTAAGCGTCACGTCGCAATGCGGACAATAAAGCGCTTCTCCGCAGCTTCTGCAAGACAAAAACCCGGAATACCCTCTGCGATTTAAAAACAGCATGATCTGCTCGCCTTTATCCAACCTGTCCTGCATCTTCTCCCGAAGGCAGCGGCTAAAAACAGAGCGATTCTTTTCAGCAAATTCCTGACGCATATCAACGATGCTGGCTTTTGGAAGCGTCGCTTTGTTTGCGCGTTTTGTAAGCGTCAAAAGGCCGTACTCTCCCAAAAGCGCGCGCTGGTAGCTTTCTAGGGACGGGGTAGCCGAGCCAAGCAGTACGGTCGCACCTGCCATTTCTGCACGCTTTACTGCTGTGCGCCGCGCGTGATAACGCGGTGCGCTCTCGCTTTTATAAGAGCTTTCGTGTTCCTCATCCACGACAATCAGCGACAAATTAGGAAAGGGCGTAAACAGGGCGGAGCGCGGTCCGATCATTACGGAGATTTCGCCCCTTTTTGCTCGCTCGCTGATTTCGTAGCGCTCGCCTTTTGACATTCGCGAGTGCAAAAACGCTACACGGTCGCCAAAGCAGCGATAAAACCGCATAACCGTCTGATACGTCAGCGCAATTTCCGGAATCAGGACAATGCTCTGCCCGCCTCTTGCCAACACTTCGGAAATTACGCGAAGATAAACTTCGGTTTTCCCGCTGCCCGTAACGCCAAACAGCAAAAAAGTCTTAGCACTCCCAAGCGCTCCGATAACTTTCTCTGCCGCTGCTTCTTGTTCCGGGCTTAGCAAAAGCCGGTGCCCTTCGCCTGCTCTTTGCTCTTTCTTTTTTTTGCGAACTTCCAAATACCCTGCCTTTTCTAAGGAGCGCACAGTCGCCGGTGCGCAGTGCATTTTCCCTGCTACGACTTCGTATGGTATAACCGGCTGCTCGCTTAGCTGATAAAGAAGCCTGGCCTTTGCGCCGTGATGCTTTTTTTCTGCGCTTTCTCCGGCAGCAAAAAGATCTGCGGCGTCTTTTTTTGCAACAACTTCTCTTTCCTCTCTGCGCCCTACCGACCCCTTTACCGGAATCACTGTGCGCAGCGCGTCGTTCCACGTTCCGCCGTAATGCTCTTTCATCCAATAAGCGAGCTCTACAAGAGAATCTTCGATAGCAAGCCCCCGTTTGCAAACGCCAAGAATCGATTTGAGCCGCCCTTCTTCCAGTTTTGGGTTCTCACAAAGACCTACGATGTACCCTTTTCTTTCGGTATTTCCGCGTCCAAAAGGGACAAGCACAGGCGCCCCGATTACCGCCTCCTTTTCCCATTCCGGCGGAATCCGGTACTGAAACGTCCTATCAAGCGACGGCGCGCTAATGTCAAGAATTACGTCCGCGTACTGCATACTCTCTCACCTGCTTTGCAAGCCAGTCAAGCCCCATTCCCCGAGAGCCTTTTAAAAGCACTGCGTCGCCTTCCTGCAAAAGTGTCAGTAAACTTTCCGACGCTTCTTCTCTGTCAGAAAAAGAATGGATTTGAATCCCCTGTTTTTTCCGGGCAGCGCCGGCGATTGCCCGCGCCTCTTCTCCAATCGTAAACAAGATATCAACCGCGTGAGAACATACAAAATCCCCGACCGCTTTGTGGCATTGCTCGGAATGCTCTCCAAGCTCTAAAATATCGGCAAGCACCGCGATTTTTCGCCCGCAATTTTGCACTGCATCCAGAATATCTAAGCCGCTTTTCATGGAATCCGGACTGGCGTTGTAAGTATCGTCAATCAGCCAAACGCCGTTTGGAAGCTGCTCCACGTTTCCGCGCATTGCTACCGGCCGATACTCCTTTAAGCCGCGCTTTGCGACAAACGAGGCGATGCCTTCCGCCTCTGCAACCGCCATGGCTGCAACTGCGTTTTGCACGTTGTGTCTGCCAAGAACAGACAATTCCACGCGCTCTGCGACTTCCCCGTGGCAGTACAAAAAGGCGACGCCGTCTTTTGTAGCTTCTATGGACTCTGCACGGTAATCGCACCATGCGGCCGTTCCATACGAGCGAAACCGCACGTTTACAAGCTGCTCCCGCGTCTTCGGATACAGCGCAATTTCGTCGTAGCCCGCAAATTCCGGCGAATTCGGACACAGCGCAGCAAGCAGCGGGTCATCGCCGTTTACAAATACAATCGCAGGCTTTTGAATCTGGTTTAAAATGCACAGCTTTTCCTTGCGGATATTCTCCTTTGAATGCAGGTTTCCGATGTGTGATACGCCAATATTCGTAATGACTGCATAATTTGGCTGCGCCACTTCCGCAATCCGTGCCATTTCGCCAAAAAGGCTCATGCCCATTTCAATAACGGCGCCCTTCTGGCGCTCGCAAAGCTGCATCATCATAAGCGGCACGCCCAACTGTCCGTTTTTATTTCCTTCGGTTTTTAAAACAACGCCAACCGTTTGCAGCGCAGCAGAAATCATCTCCTTTGTCGTCGTCTTTCCGACGCTTCCGGTAATGCCTACTACGGGAACACTGCTGTAACGCTGCCGCCACGCCCTCCCAAGCCGCTGCAGGGCGTCTCGCGTGGAATCAACCGCAATATAGGTCATTTCCTCTGCTCCGGTCTCCACGCGCTCTCTTTCCGTCATAGTGACTCTCATGCCGTGCGCCATCGCATCGGGAATAAAGTCGTGCGCGTCCACACGTTCCCCCACGATCGGAAGAAACAGCGTCGTCTCGTTTCCTTCTTTTGAGGAAAAACTAAATGCATCGATGCGCTGCTGTAAATCGCCCTGCAAAAGCCTGCCTTGCGCAAGCTCTGTAATTTCTCTTACCGTTAAACTTTTCATAACGACAATTCCTTTGCCACGCTTTGTATCATATCCCGATCGTCCATCGGGTATTTTACCCCTTTAATTTCTTGGTAATCCTCATGGCCTTTTCCGGCAACGACAATGCAGTCTCCCGGCTGCGCATTCGCTAACGCGTAGCGAATGGCTTCTCTCCGATCAATAATCGCAACGTACTGCCCGGAAGCCTTTTGAATTCCTGTAATAATATCGTCCAGAATATCCTGTGGGTTTTCAAAGCGCGGGTTATCCGAAGTAGCAATCGTCAAATCCGAGAGCCGCGAGGAAATCTCTCCCATTTCAAAGCGCCGCTCTCTGGAGCGGTTTCCGCCGCAGCCAAAGACGCATACAAGCCGGTTGGGAGCGTACTCACGAAGCGTTGTCAAGAGACTTCTTAGCGCCATGCCGTTGTGCGCATAGTCAACCATAACCGTAAATTGATCCGAAACCGGAACCATCTCCACGCGTCCGCGAACCCGAATCGTACGAAGACAGTTTAACATACACTGCTGCGAAATGCCCAGTTCGCAAGCAATACTAATCGCCGCGAGACTGTTGTAGACGCTAAATGCACCAGGGATATTGACAACAACCGGAAAGCTCTGTTTTCCGCTTAGGCAGTAGCGAACGCCCATCTGCCCTAAGGAGTTGTGCAAATTTATCTGCTCGGCGCGGTAATCGCAGCCTTGCTTAGTTCCGTAAGTCTGCACCTGACAGGTGTGCCCTTGCAGGATTTCTTCGGTATGCGCATCGTCCGCATTCAAAAGACCAAGCTTGCACTGCTGAAACAGGAGGCTTTTGCACTGCAAGTACTCTTCGAAGCTCTCGTGCTCTCTTGGGCCGATATGATCTGGCTCCAAATTCGTAAACAGGCCGATATCGTAGACAATTCCCGCAACGCGCTTCATTTTAAGCCCCTGCGAGGACACTTCCATAACGACTGCCTTGCAGCCCGCCTCTACCATCTGCGCAAAATACTTCTGCACCATGTAAGACTCCGGCGTAGAGTGCGAAGCGGGAAGATGCTCCTCCCCAATAACCGTCTCTACTGTTCCGATTAGCCCTGTACGGATTCCCGCGCTGTTTAGCATTTGGTAAACCATATACGCGGTCGTTGTTTTCCCTTTTGTTCCAGTAATGCCAATTGTCGTCAGTTTTTCTGCCGGGTAGTCAAACCATGCTGCACTGCAAAGGGCGAGCGCCTCTCTTGCGTCTTCCACACAAACGACGCAAATTCCTTCCGGCACGGACACTTCGCGGGTGACGATAAAAGCAGCTGCGCCGTGTGACATTGCCATTGGAATGTAATCGTGTCCGTCCGTTACGGTGCCCGGAATACAGACAAAGAGATTTCCCTTTGCCGTAACGCGCGAATCGTAAGCCACACCGGAAATTTCTGCGTCCACATCTCCCTGCACCAACTTATATTTCACACGCTCCAAGATCTGTCTTAATTTCATCCATGTCCTCCCCAGGTTTCAAAAATTTATTAATTGCAAAACATAAGCAAATCCCACGACACTGTCCATGCCGTGGGAAGCCTTGCTGTCTTCCGGTTACATATTCCGGTAAAGTTCCTCGTACTGTTTTGCCGAGTTTACCCATGAGAAATCTCTTGCCATGCCCCGGTCAATGATCTTGTTCCATTCGCGCTTACGATTGTAATATACATCCTTTGCGTACCGAATAGTTCCTAACATCTCGTGTGCGTTGTAGTTGCGGAAGCTAAATCCGGTTCCGGTGCACTCGTATTGATTATATGGCTCTACTGTATCTTTCAGTCCTCCAGTTTCCCGAACAATCGGAACTGTTCCGTAGCGAAGACTCATAAGCTGGCTTAAGCCGCACGGCTCAAACAGCGACGGCATCAGGAAAGCGTCGCACGAAGCGTAGATCCGGTGTGAGCGCTGATTCGAATAGTAGATGTTTGCCGAAACTCGGTCTTTGTACTTCCACTCGAAGTGGCGGAACAGGTTTTCGTACTTTGCGTCTCCGGTTCCCAGTACGACAAACTGTGTGTCCGGCGCGCAAATTTCTTCGATGACGTAGTCTACCAAATCAAGGCCCTTTTGGTCTGTCAGGCGGGAAACGATTCCAAGCATAAATACTTTCTCGTTTACCGTAAGACCAAGCTCTTCCTGGAGCGCCTTTTTATTTTTGCTCTTTTCCTTTCGGAACGTAATCGCGTCGTAATTTTTTATAATGTGCGGGTCCGTAGCGGGATTGTATTCGTCGTAGTCAATTCCGTTGACAATACCGGACAGACAATTGCTTCTGGCATTCATTAAGCCGTCCAGCCCCTCGCCGTAAAACGGTGTTTTAATTTCCTCCGCGTAAGTCTTGCTTACGGTTGTAATCCGGTCGGCGTATACAAGGCCGCCTTTTAAGTAGTTTGCGTCTCCGTAAGCTTCCAGCTTGTCGGGCGTGAAATAGTACTCGGATAGTCCAGTCAAATCCATAACCGTCTTTTTGTCCCAGCGCCCCTGAAACTTCAGGTTGTGAATCGTCATAATCGTTTTGATACCCCAGTAAAACTGGTTGTTTTGAAAACTGTCGTGAAGCATCACCGGTATCAGGCCGGTCTGCCAGTCATGGCAATGGATAATATCCGGACGGAAGTCAATCGTTGGAAGCGCGGAAAGACATGCCTTCGAGAAAAAGGCAAATTTCTCAATGTCTTCGTGGATGGCTCCGTAAGGAGTGTTTCCGGAGAAATAGTATTCGTTATCGATAAAGTAAAAGGTGATTCCGTCCAGCACGCAGGACAAAATACCTACGTACTGACTCCGCCATGACATCTCCATATAAAAATGCGCCAGATACTGCATCTGATTTTTATATTCCTGCGGAATAGCCATGTATTTAGGAATCATTACACGAATATCGTACTCGTCTCGATTAATATATTTTGGTAGCGAACCGACAACATCTGCCAGACCGCCAGTTTTGATAAAGGGTACACACTCTGATGCAACAAACAATACCTTTTTCATGATCTCCTCCTGCGTTTGCGGAATAATGTAACGTCACAGTCAGTATATCATAAAATCAGGTAGGAGGAAAGAAGGAATTTCTATTTAGGCCCGATTTGGCATCCGAAATTTATATTCCAGCCGGATTTTGTCCGCAATTAAGGCAACAAATTCGGAATTTGTCGGTTTTCCCTTCCCTCCATTTACAGTATAGCCGAACAATTCGTCGATGGTATCCATTTTTCCTCTGCTCCACGCCACCTCAATCGCGTGCCGAATCGCACGTTCCACACGGCTGGGAGTTGTTTTGTGCCGCTTGGCTATGCTTGGATAAAGCTGTTTCGTAATTGAATTTAGCATCTCTGTATCGTCTACCGACATCATAATCGCATCACGCAGATACTGGTATCCTTTAATATGCGCAGGCACTCCAATCTCGTGGATAATGTTGGTCACATCGGTTTCCAGATTGTGCTCTCTGCTCTCCATCGGCCGCCGATACCCTTCCTCCCGATGGTTGTCCGGGAACGCAAATCGAAATTCCCCTTTGGCTTGCCGGATGCGGCTTAACAGCGTCTCGTTGTCAAATGGTTTTAGTATGTAATAGGCGGCTCCAAGCTCAAATGCATTTTCCATCACCCGTTCCTGGCTGATGGCGCTTACAACAATGACGGTCGGCTGCTTTGGAAGCGCCGTGTTCTTTTTTAGTTTTTCCATCACTCCCAGCCCGTCCAATTTTGGCATAATCAAATCCAGCAAAACAACGTCCGGCTGCTTTTCCTCAATCAGCGTCAAGCCTTTTAGTCCATCTTCCGCCGATCCTACCACCTCCAGATCGCTATCTGTCTTCAGTGCCTCCATCATCGAATGTATGGTCCTCACATTGTCGTCAATAATTCCTACGGTGATTTTACTCATAAATCTCTCCCTTTCTGCGAATCGTTTGTTTTTCCGAGGAAGGATTTCCATTCGCATCCTCAATATACAACATCATTTTTCCGTTTTCAAGTAATAATTTCCATTTGCTGGAAAATCGTCGGTGATGCTTCGACACTTCCATTCGAAGCAGGGAGGTTATTTTCGATTTCTGTCCGCTAATCGCGAAGAGGCGATATCGATGAAGCTTATTTAATTTCTGGACCGTATGCGCGCAGCCTATGCAGGGAATCCTTTTCATAGCAGTTGGCGAATTTGGGCACATGAATTGCAAAACAGATTTGACCGTGCTAGAATCAAGAAAAAGTAAAACAAAGAGGTTACGATATGTGGTTTCTATTTGCCTTGCTGTCTGCAGTGTTCGCAGCGCTTACTTCTATATTTGCAAAAGTTGGAATAAATGGCATCGGTTCGAATCTTGCAACTGCGATTCGAACCGTCGTTGTTGTGTTCCTTGCCTGGGGAATGGTTTTTCTTACAAACCAGCAAGCCGGAATTACGGAAATCAGCAAGAAAAGCTGGATTTTTTTGATCTTGTCCGGCCTCGCAACCGGCGCTTCGTGGCTGTGCTATTATAAGGCGCTGCAAATAGGGGACGTATCAAAAGTAGTCCCCATTGATAAACTAAGCGTAGTAATTACTCTCGTCTTTGCTCTTGTTTTTTTGCACGAAGAGCTTACCGTGAAGTCTTTTGTTGGCTGTTTGCTAATTACGGCAGGCACTGTAGTAATGGTTTTGTAAGGCAAGGCTTCTGTCGCATTGGTTGTTAATGCGTATAGTCAAGCAGTCTAACCTTATCTCCCAAATCCTTTGCGATTAGTTCTTTCATTTTTTTCGCAAACGGGCATGGATAACCAATAGGCGTGCCCTTTTGCACGCAGGAAGCAAAGGCGATCGTATCTGCGCCCCGCTCTACTAGTTTTCTGGCTCGTAAAACTGCCTTCTTCCCCGGGCAGCCTCCACAATTGCAAAATCCGACAAGGTCAATTTCTTCTTCTATTCCTTCAAAAACACCTTTGTGATCTTTGATGGCCTTAAAATCTGCCGTGCCAGGACAATAGTCCTCTGTCTGCGTACATCTGATAATTCCAAGTTTCATTTGTTTTCCTCCATCCTTTTTCCATGACTGGTTTTACTGCATACAATTCATTATCACACTGATCATCATTTCTTTTTCTTCCGGTCTTGATTCGGCAATCATAATGGTAAGCGCAACCAGCGTCCCATCCTCTATCTTCTTTTTTCCATTCAAGACTCGCTCGCGAGTCTTGGCGCGGGATTCGGGTCGGCTTTTGCCGACATAATTCCTATCCGAATCCCTGCGCATCCTCGCGGAGCGTATATCAGATGGGGGGATTGACACCCGCCACTGATACAAATTTGTTACCCACCGCCTATAGAGGCGGGGGTCTTCCCACATCTGATAAACAGAGCGCCATTCCTGTCAAGGAAGTATAAGAACATCGTTGCAGCAATCCTTTTGTTCCCATCATAAAAGCTGTGATTTTTGGTAACGAAATACAACAGGTTGGCCGCTTTTTCTTCCAGCGACTCATAAACATCCACACCGCCGAAGGACTGATAAATATTCCCAATGCTGCCCTTAAAGGAATCATCCTTCTCTTTTCCGAACAGCTCCGACTCGTCGCCAAAGCGCATACTCTGTATTACTTTCATACATTCCTCATAGGAAAGTACATATATGGCTGTATTCCCTTTTGGCCGGGTCATGTTCTGATGATCATAAGAATCCAGCAAATCCAGGGCATTGCTGTATTTCTCTATTACAGAAAGCACTTGTTTACTATCCAGTTCATTCTCTGTCCTTTTCATAATCCGTATCACCTCTCCCAGTTGTTTGATACGGTTATCATTCACGGCGTATCCCTTTAGTATGTACTGTTTTAATACAGAATTAGCCCAGCGGCGAAACTCTACGCCGCGTTTTGATTTCACGCGGTAGCCGACGGATATGATGACATCTAAACTGTAGTATTCAGTTTTTCTTATTACTTCGCGTTCCCCCTCCATTTGAACTGTCGCAAAATTTGCGACAGTTCAAATGTCAGCAGACAATTCCTCATTCAATGCATTATTAATATGTTTACCAATGGTCTTTACATCTCTGTCAAACAATTCCGACATCTGATTTCGATTCAGCCATACAGTATCATTCTCTACCGTCACCGGCAACTTTATCTGACTGTCTTCCGTCTCAAAAATTACAATTTCATTCCTGTTCATCAAATACCTTCTTTTCTATCTCCTCTTTCATCCCATTTTTCTCCAAGTATTGGTTTATTTTTACATGACAAATCAGCATTCGAAGCAAATATTCCGGCATTTTCCTTCTGCCCGCTTCCCATTCTTCCAAATTGCGAAGCGGAATACCGATATACTCTGAAAACGCTTTTCTAGTCAAGCCTAAACTTGCCCTGATTCCCTTTAACTTATCTGCCTGTTCTTGTAATTCTTCTCTTTTCTCCATGTTAACCTCCTGCTGCGCAAAAAAGCCACCGTTTCGGTGACTTTATTCTACAATAGATGAACCATCTTGTCAAGTTTTTCATTTCGCCGCTCCCAGCATGTTCTCAATGAAGATCCCATACCCCCGCGTCGGATCGTTTACCAGCACGTGCGTCACCGCACCCACGATCTTGCCATTTTGAATGATGGGGCTGCCGCTCATGCCTTGAACAATTCCTCCTGTTTTTTCAAGCAGCCTTGGATCCGTGACACGTATAGAAATTCCTTTATTATCTTTTGAGCCAAGCTTAACCTTCTCAATCCGGATCTTGTACTCACAAACTTCTCCTTCAAAACCGCACAAGATGGTTGCCTCTCCAGTTGTTACTTCCTGCCGCAGACCTATGGGATAACACCGCTCTCCCGATTCCAGCAACTTCTTAATGTCGGACGAGTCAGAGAGAGACTCAATCTGTCCAAATATCCCAAAAGACGTATTGTTTTGAATTGTGCCAAGGACATTTGACTCTTCCCTTTGCAGCATTCCCACAAGTTCCCCCGGTTCTCCGGTCTTGCCTTTTATGATGGAGAGAATTTCCGCCGGGTACGCGGTGCCTTCCGATATGGAAAACAGCTTTCCGGTATCTCCGTCGGTAATTCCGTGCCCAAGCGCCCCATATTCCATGGTCACTGGATCTACATACGTCATTGTGCCAATGCCTGCGGTGTCGTCGCGAATCCAAACGCCCAAAAGATATGTTCCGTCCGCCGATTTTCTTGGTGTTACGGAAACAACCGTGCTCGACGTTTTCCTGCGAATCGTAACGGAAACCGGCCGCTCTCCTGCTCTTTGCACCGCCTCCACGATATCTTCCTTTTCATAAACTTCTTTTCCGTCCACGCGCGTAATATAATCTCCGGTTCGAAGAATATTTTCCGCCGGACACGCCGTCCCGCCCTCAAACAGCGAGAAGCTGCCGCAGCCAAGCACCAAAACACCGTCGGTGTGCAAATAAATCCCCATCGGCGTTCCGCACGCTAACAGCGTTTTAGGCTCCATTACGCCAATCTCAACCGTGCCAACGGGAATGAGCCCAAACAGCGAGAGCTTCGCCTTATATTCGCCTACAGTCTCCGAAGCAAGCGTAAAAGGATCCTGTAAGTCAATAGAAATTTCATCTGCCGGCGTCGCCGGGTCCTGACTTGCTAGAGCGTATACATCGTCCGACTCAAGCTGCATAACAAAAGGGAGCGAAAAGTCATATTCCCCCGATTCTCCGGCAATCAGCCAAAGCTTCTCCGGCATTTTATCCCGAATCTCGCGCAGACCAAAAAAGGCGATGAGCCCCATATCCACACAAAGCAAAAACCACAAAAATAACCGATACTTTCTCATTTTCCACCCTTCCGTCAAAAAGACCTATACCAACAACGTTAGTATAGGTCTTTCTCCGGATTGTATGCAAAAAATGCTTACCCTTTCATTTCCTGACGCAGCGCCTGTTTGCATTCTCTTGCAAGTTCCTTCATTTCCGCCGCATTTTGCAAAACGGATTCTGTTATTTTAGCGCCTCCAAGAATGCGGGCCAATTCCTCGGTTTGCTCCTCCGGGGACAACTTATGGATTTCCGTTCGCGCCGCGCCGTCCACATTTTTTTTGGTAATGCAAAAATGCGTGTCGCCCATCGCCGCAATTTGCGGCAGATGCGTAATGCAAATGACTTGGTGACGGCAGGCAATGCGCGCCATCTTTTCCGCCACTTTCTGCGCAGTTCTTCCACTGACGCCTACGTCGATTTCGTCAAAAATCAACGCCTCAATCTCGTCTTTTCCAGCAAAAACTGACTTTAACGCCAGCATAATACGCGATAGTTCGCCGCCGCTGGCAACTTTTGCCAACGGACGCATCGGCTCGCCGGGATTTGCAGAAAGGCAAAACTCTGCCTCGTCCCATCCTTTTTCTGTCGGCGCATCCAGCCTCTCAACTGCGACGTGAAACGCCACGTCTAAAAAGTTAAGGTCTTGCAGCGCCTGTCGGATTTGCTCGCCCAAAACTCCTGCCGCTTCCTTTCGAATGGCGGACAGCTTTGTGCAAATCTCCTCTACTTCGTAAAGCAGCTTTTCCTTTTCGTTTTGCAGCCCTTCTACGTAGCTGTCGTAATTTTGATATTTTTCCAGCTTCCGCGCTGCCTGCTCTGCGTAAGCCAAAACGTCCGCAATCGTTTTTCCGTACTTGCTTTTCAGCCGGTTAATCCGGTTTAGCCGTTCCTCGGTTTGAGCAAATTCTTCTTCGGTATTGTTTAAATCGTCTAGGTAGCGCGACAAGCGGTAGCCAAGCCCGCCAACCTGCTCCTCTATTACGGAAAGTTCTTCATAAATTCCGGAAAGCTCCTCCGACAAGGCGTTAACTTTTGCAAGGTGACGAATCGCCCGTCCCAAAAACTCCGCCGCATTTTCGTTTCCGCCGTCTAACTGTTCTTGTGCAAGTCCTGCCGCCTCTGCAATGCGGTTCGCGTTGCAAAGCTCCCGGTAGCGTTCTTCTAACTGCTCGTCTTCCTGCAAACGAAGCGAAGCCGACGTAATTTCTTCGACCTCGTGCTCCAGCATTGCCATTTCTCTTGCGCGGCCCTCGCTATCCTCCTGCGCCTGCAAAAGCTCCTTTTCTACCGCCCGATAGCGCACATAAACGTCCCGCAGCGCTTCCGGAAGATCTGCCTCACTGTCTTTTGCGAAACGATCCAGAAGTTCCAAATGCTTTGCCTTATATAGCAGTAACTGGTGCTCGTGCTGTCCATGCAAATCAATCAAACGGGCTGCAACCTCTTTAAGCAGCGCCTGACTTACCGTCTCGCCGTTAATGCGGCTGACGCTTCTCCCGTTTTCCATGACTCTGCGGGAAATGACGATCTGTTCTTCCTGCGGCAAATCGTGCGCGGCAAGCATCTCTTCCAATCGGTCGTCCTTTGTATCAAAGACAAGCTCCGCAAGCGCATAATCCGCGCCTTTTCCAAGAATTTCTTTGCCAACGCGGCCGCCCAGTGCCATATTCACTGCACCAAGCAAAATGGATTTCCCGGCTCCGGTTTCTCCGGTCAGCACATTAAGGCCGGGGCCGAAATCGACCCAGACCTCGTCAATAATTGCAAAATTTTTCACATGCAGACTAATTAACATACGTTCCTTTCCCTCTCTCCGGGAATGCGCCGTTTATTCGTCCCAATTATGATATACCTGCTGCACGTCGTCGTCTTCGTCAAGCAAATCCAGCGTGCGGTTCATCATTTTGATATCCTGCTCGTCGGTAAGCGTAACCCACGTCTGCGGCAGCATCGTTACTTCTGCTTGAAGCATGGGCACGCCCTGCGCCTCAAGCGCGTCGCGAACAGCCGAGAAAGTATCTTCTGTTGTCAAAATCTCGTAGGAATCTTCTTCCTCGGAAAAATCCTCTGCTCCGGCATCTAAGGCAAGCAGCATCAAATCGTCCGTATCGGTCGTGCACTCTTCTTTGTCGATAATAATCTGCCCTTTGCGATCGAACATAAACGATACGCAGCCCTGCGTTCCAACGCTTCCGCCGCCTTTTGAAAAAGCGTTTCGCACATTAGCCGCCGTGCGGTTTTTGTTGTCGGTCAGCGCCTCTACGATGATGGCCGTTCCTTTCGGGCCGTATCCTTCGTATGATACTTTTTCGTAGTTTACGGCGCTTACATCTCCCGCCGCTTTTTTGATACTGTTGTTAATCGTATCGTTTGGCATATTGTTTGCCTTAGCCTTCGCTACAACGTCCTTGAGCTTGCTGTTGTTGTTCGGATCCGGACCGCCTTCTTTAACCGCTACGGCAATTTCGCGCCCCAGACGGGTAAAGATTTTCCCCTTTGCTGCGTCGTTTTTTTCCTTCTTGTGCTTAATATTGGCAAATTTTGAATGTCCAGACATATATTGTCCCCTTTCTTATCTCCTAATTTCTTCTTCCAGCTGTTTGCGGATATGCTCCGCTTCTTCTGCCGTTCGAACCGCGCAAAAGACGGTGTCGTCTCCTGCCAAAGAGCCGACAATGTCCGGCAGCATCCTTGCGTCAATTGCAGCGGCAACCGCCATGGCCATTCCTGCGTTGGTTTTGATGACGAGCAGATTTTGTGCGGTGTCAAGACTGACTACCGCGTCCGGTAAAATATGAGCGAACCTGTTTTCCGGCTGCCCCAGAGGCTCTGTCTGGCTCATGAGCGCATACTTTTGCCTTCCGGATTCCGTCGGGATTTTCATCAGTTTCAGCTCTCGAATATCTCTAGAGATTGTCGCCTGCGTTGCGCAAAAACCGGACTTTTTCAAAAGCGCTGCCAGCTCCTCCTGCGTCTCCACCGCCTGTCTGGAAACAATCTCCACAATTTTTTTGTGCCTGCTGTTTTTCAATGAGATCTCCTTTTCCTTTTATCGCTCCGAATGCTGCAATTTTTTCCGGACACGATCCCAAAAAGCCGCTTCCGGCAGCTGCAAAACGGAAATCTGCCGGTTTGACGTACAAACAACGCATTCCTCTCCCGTACTGAGCGTGCCGCACTCATCTCCGTCTACTGTTACAAGCGCCTCCTCCTGCCTAGAGCGAAACGTCGCAAGCAGGCGAACCGTAATCACTGCCTGCGAAGATACGACCAAAGGCCTTGCATGAAGCGAATGCGGGCAAATCGGCGTAATCAATACAAGCGCGACATCCGGCGAAACAAGCGGACCGCCGGCGCTCATACTGTAACCGGTAGAGCCGGTCGGCGTAGAGAGAATAACGCCGTCGCTTTGATAATCTCCTACCTGCTCTCCGTCTACAAACACTTGAAAATGCAGCAGTCTGGAGTAGCCGCTGCGGGAAATTACAACGTCATTCATTGCATACCAGCTCTCCTCGCCTGCCTTCCCTGCGGCAAGCAACGGCAGCTTTTGTATCCGGTAATCGTCGCGGATAAGCGCTGTAAGCGCCGGTTCCGCCGTGTGAATTTCTGAAACGGTCAAAAAGCCAAGATTCCCAAGGTTAATGCCAAACACCGGAAGATTTTTAGACCATAGCGCTTTGGCAACGTGCAGAAAAGTGCCGTCCCCGCCAAGCACAATCGCCGCCTGTGCGTCATCCGTAATTTCTCTGCTGATATCCCGTCCGGTATGCGTTGGCTCGAGAAAAATAACCGAGCAGACAACGCATTCCTGCTCCTGTAAAAACCGAATAATCCGATTGGTATGTTCCCTATTTTCGTCCTTTGCCTGATTGGCAATGATACAAAAACGCTTCATCCACGACCCTTTCTGTCTCTTGTATCCAGTCTGCTCCCGAAACGTCACCCGTTAAGCGGGCATGCAGCAGATATTCTATGTTTCCGTCCCCGCCAAGAATTGGGGAAACGTCTAGGTGCAGCAAAAGAAAACCCGAGGCGACAGCGCTAGAGAGCGTCTGCCGCAGCACCTGCGTGTGAAGCGGTTTTTCTCGGAAAACAATTCCGTGTTTATTTAGTGCGCCGCGTCCCGCTTCAAACTGCGGCTTTATCAAACAAGCCAGCTCCGCGCCGCAGCGCATTTGCAGCGCAACGGCAGGAAACAGCTTTGTTACAGAAATAAAAGAGACGTCCATGGAGACAAAGTCCATTTTCACGCCAAAATGTTCCGGCTTAAGATACCGGACGTTGGTGTGCTCCACATTGACAACCCGTTGATCCTCCAAAAGCTTCTTTGCAAGCTGCCCGCTTCCAACGTCTACCGCATATACCTGCTTGGCTCCGTGCTGCAGCATACAGTCCGTAAAGCCTCCTGTGGACGCGCCAACGTCCATACAAGTCATGCCTTCTAAGGAAATGCTGTAGCGCGAAAGCAGCGCGGCAAGCTTCTCACCGCCCCGGCCTACATAAGTAGAAACCGCACCGGCAAGCCGGATTTGCACGCTGTCCTCCACAGGCATTCCTGCCTTTGCAGCGACCTTTCCGTCTACAAGCACTTTCCCTTCCAAAATCAAACGACGGGCCTGCTCTCTAGACGGCGTAATCGCCTCCCGAACCATCTTCACATCCAGCCGTTCTTTCAAGCTTCCATCTCCCGCTCTATTTTTGCAAAAATCGCCTCTTTTGTCAATCCACACATTTTGCGAAGCTGCTGCTGCTCCGCCTGAGCAAAAAACTTATTCGCAAGGGCGATGTTTAAGACACGCATAGAAAGCCGTTCGTCCATCACAAACGACGTCACCTGTTCGCCAAAACCTCCTCGCTTAATGCCCTCTTCGATCGTCACAAGCAAGGAATGTGTCCTTGCAAGTTCCCGCACGCATTCGCGGTCAAAAGGAGCGACAAAGCGCGCATTGATAATACTTGCCGCGTATCCGCTCCCGTGCAAAAGTTCCTGCACCGAAAGAGCCAGCTCGTAAAACGGCCCGACAAACAAAATCGCAATTTCTTTTTCCTTGCACAGCACTTCCGCTTTTCCATGTCGGATTTCCTGCGTGCCGCATTCCATAATGCGCTCGCAGCCAACACTTCCCCGCGGATAACGAATTGCCACCGGCCCTCCCGCCTCGTAAGCGAATTGCAGCATAGCGGCAAGCTCCCCGCCGTTTGCGGGCGCCATAACCGTCAGATTAGGGATGTGGCTTAAATACGCAATATCAAAAACGCCCTGATGCGTCTCCCCGTCGCTTCCTACAATTCCAGCGCGGTCAATCGCAAAGATGACCGGAAGATTTCCAAGCGCGACGTCGTGAACAATTTGGTCGTATGCTCGCTGCAAAAATGTAGAATACACCGCCACCACCGGGCGCAGTCCGGAAACAGCCATGCCCGCCGCAAACGTTACCGCATGTTCTTCCGCAATACCGACGTCAAAAAAGCGTTCCGGGAATTCCTCCTGAAAACGAGACAGCCCCGTTCCGCTTGTCATTGCCGCAGTAATGGCAACGACGTCGGAATGTTTTCTCGCAAGTTCTGTAACCGCTCTCCCAAAGCAGCTGGTAAACGTCTCTTTTTTCACGCATTTTACCTGCTCTCCGGTTGAAATTTGAAACGGGTCGATGCCGTGGAAGCGGCTTGGTTCCGCCTCCGCATAACGATAGCCCTTTCCTTTTTGGGTTACAACGTGCAAAAGCACCGGTCCCTGTATTTTTTCCGCGACATGAAAGGCTCGTTCCATAAGCGCAATATCGTGTCCATCAAGCGGTCCAAAATATGTCATGCCAAGCTCCGTAAAAAACTCGCCCGGTATAATCATCTGACGAATGGAATCCTTTGTTCTCTTTAGTCCCTTCACCAATCGCTCGCCAAAGTGAGAGCGGCTTAAAACGTGTTCCAGATTCCCTTTGAAGTCAATGTAATTGCTGCTCATGCGCACTTTTCCCAGATAATTCGCCATGCTGCCCACATTCTGGGAAATCGACATCTCGTTGTCGTTCAGTATAATGATCAGGTTGGACTTGAATCGTCCAATGTTGTTTAGCCCTTCGTACGCCAGCCCGCCGGAGAGCGCTCCGTCCCCAATGACAGCGACAACGCGCTCGCTTGTTCCGCGCAAATCCCGCGCTTTTGCCATTCCTGCCGCTACGGAGACAGAAGTAGAACTGTGTCCGGTATCAAATGCGTCACACAAACTCTCCGCACGCTTTGGAAAGCCGCTGATGCCGCCGTACGTGCGCAGTGTTGAAAACTGTTCTTTTCTTCCGGTTAAAATTTTGTGCGTGTACGACTGATGCCCTACGTCCCAAATCAGCTTATCCTCCGGAAAATTCATGCAGCGGTGCAGCGCCATCGTCAGCTCCACAGTGCCAAGACTGGACGCCAGATGTCCTCCGTTTTTGCTTGTCGTCGCAAGAATAAGCCGACGAATTTCCTTTGCCAAAAGCGGCAGCTGTCCTTCCGGGATTTTTTTTATGTCGTTCGGTTGATGAATCTGATCCAGTAAATTCCCCATGGTGTATCCTGCGCACCTCTCCCAAGCCCTAATATTCCCGGTTTACCAACCAGTCGATTAGCTCGCTTAAAAAGGCGGAATCTCCTTTCTGCTTCTGAAGCGTCTGCTTTGCGCGGTTTGAAAGCTCGCTTACTTTTTCCTGCGCCTGCGTAAGCCCAAACAAAGCAACGTACGTTGTCTTTTGGTTCTTTGCATCGCTGTGCACGGGTTTTCCAAGCGTTTGCTCGTTTCCAGTTTCGTCCAAAATATCGTCCTGAATCTGAAAAGCAAGTCCTACGTCAGTAGCGGCCTGCTCCATTGCCAAAACCTCCGCATCGTCCGCTCCCGCCAAAATAGCGCCAACCATAAAAGATGCTTCCAAAAGCGCGCTCGTTTTTAGCCGGTAAATAAACGAAAGCTGCTCCGCTGTAAGCGGCTTTCCCGTCAGCTCTACGTCAACGGTCTGGCCGCCAACCATTCCATACGCTCCGGCCTTTCTAGCCAAAATTCGAAGCGCCTTTAAAATACGCGTATTGTCTTTTTCGTCTCCCGATGCAAGCAGCGCCGTTTCATACGCCGCGTTTAAAAGACCGTCGCCTGCGAGAATTCCCATCGCTTCGCCGTAAGCCGCATGCGTCGTCAGCTTTCCGCGCCGATAACGATCGTTGTCCATTGCCGGAAGGTCGTCGTGTACGAGCGAATAAGAGTGAATCATCTCGATTGCGGCGCAAAACGGCGCTACAAGCGCCGAAAGCCTGTCCTCGCTGCCGCCAAACATCCGATAAGACTCCAAAAGCAAAATCGGACGAATGCGCTTTCCTCCGTTTTCTACACTGTAGCACATCGCTTCCAACAATGTTTTCTGTGCGGTCTTCTCCCGCGGCAAATAGCCGCAAATCAACTGCTCCACCTGCTTTTGCCGGTCGGCCAGCTGCTTTGAAAATTCCTCTTTTTCTTTCATCACTGCGCTCATCCTTCTTCCAATATTTGTAATTCCTTTTCTACGCGATCCAACAATTTCTCGCAGCGCGCCAATTTCTGCATACCCTCTTTATAAAGCGCAAAGGAGTCCAAAAGCGGAAGTTCCCCCTCTTCTAGCGTCTGAATCGTCTTCTGAAGGCTTTCCATTATCTCCTCCAGCTTCTCTTCCTGTACGTTCTCACTCATGCGCATCGTCCCCTTTCTGCGTTTCCTCTACAACGGCCCAAACGGATCCATCCAAAAGCTTTATGTGCAGCCGACTTCCTTTTTCCAGCTGGTCTACCGTTTCAACAGCCTGTCCGGCTTCATCTGTCAAATAGCCGTACCCTTTTCCAAGCCGTCTAAGAGGCGACAGGCTGTGGAGCTTTTCGCCTAAAATCGCCAAACGGTGCCGGTACTCGCTCACAATTTTTTCCATTGCCAAGCAGAGCGCTTTACTTTGCTGCTCCCATACTTCCCGATGGCGCACTAGCCGGTTTTGCGGCTTTTGCAAAGAAAGCAGCCGCGAAAGCATCTCCAGATTTTTTCTCTCCTTCGCAAGTCTCCCCAGCATAGCGCCGGTAAGATCGGCGTGAAAATCTACAAGCTGCGCTTCGATTGCCGCGCTCTCGCAAACTGCCAGCTCTGCTGCGGCAGACGGCGTGGGTGCGCGCCGATCCGCCACATAATCGATAATCGTTGTATCGGTCTCGTGTCCCACGCCGGAAATAACCGGTATTGGACAGGCAAAAACTGCTCTTGCCACTATTTCTTCGTTAAACGCCCACAAATCTTCAATAGAGCCGCCGCCTCGCGCGACAATAATCACGTCAACGCCTGCTTTGCAAAGGAGCTTTATGCCGCGCACAACCGATGCCGCCGCCCCGTCGCCTTGCACCTGCGCCGACGCAAGAATCGGCTGGACATAAGGGTTTCGCCGGTGCAGCACCGTACAAATATCCTGCAGGGCCGCACCGCTGCTTGCCGTAACGATGCCAACCGTTTTTGGAAATCTTGGCAAAGGGCGCTTATGTTCCGGCGCAAACAGCCCTTCCTGCGCCAACTGACGCTTTCTAAGCTCGTATTGCTCGTATAGCTGCCCAATGCCGTAGAGCTGAATACTCCGCGCGCTTAGCTGGTACGTCCCTGCACGCTCGTAAACGGTTAAATCGCCCGTCGCCTGCACCTTCTGTCCGTCCCGAAGCGCAAAAGACAAACCGCGAAGACGCGCCGATTCCCACATAACGCAGGAGATCTGTCCTCCGCTGTCTTTTAGCGTAAAATACAAATGTCCCGATGGATGCAGCTTACAGTTTGACACTTCGCCCTGAATGCAAATGCCCCGCAAGACTCCGTCTCTTTCTAGCAGGCTCTTTACGTATGCGTTCACCTGACTGACGCTATATGCTTTCCGAATCATGCCGCCTTACTACTCTCCCTAAAACTCCGTTTACAAAGCCGCCCGAAGACTCTGCTCCGTAGCGTTTTGCCAGCTCTACCGCTTCGTTGATAGAAACTGCCGTAGGGATTTCCGGGTCAAAAAAGATCTCGATCGCTGCAAGTCTTAAAATTGCAAGCTCCGCTTTTCCGATTCGGCTTAAACTCCAGCCCTGCATCGCCTCCGCTAAAATAAGATCCACGCGGCTTAAGCATAAAACCGCCCAGCGGTACCGCGAAAGCAGCGCATCCACAAGCTCGTCCGAAAGATTTTCCATTCTAAAAAAGAGTTCCGCCTGTGCTTCCTGTTCTTCTTTTTCATGAAATTCCGCTAAAAACAGCGCTTTCATTACGTATTCTCTCCGAGCTCTTTGCGAAAGCTCCTTTGTTAACAAATCTGCAGCCGATTCCTTTTCTTCTTTCACTTCTTTTCGCATTCCTCTGCCTTTTCCCTTCCATGGCTGTAGCGCAAAAAAGCAGAGAGTGACCGCGTAAGGACCACTCTCTGTCTCCTGCATTCTTTACGCTTTGTCAATGTCCACACCGGTAATATGCACGTTTACGCTCTCTACCGGCAATCCTGTCATGCCCTCAATTGAGGATTTTACTTTTTCCTGAACAGCTCTGGAAGTTTTCGGTATGCTATAGCCGTACCGAATGACAACCGAAAGGCCAACGTGTACCTTTTCCTCTTCCAAACGCACCACCACGCCGCGGGAAAGGTTTTTAATCCCCAGTTTTCCGATAATCTCTCTTGTTATCTTCCCGGACATGTAGGCTACGCCCTCGATTTCCGTAGCTGCCATTCCTGCGATTGCCGCAATAACGTCATCCGCAATTTTAACTTCTCCGTCTACTCCGTTCAGTTTTAAAGTTGCACCGTAGTTCGGTTCCATTTCCCTGCCCATTGTACTACCTCCAATTCCGTCGTCCACTTCTGGTAGTCATTATATCAAATATGGGCAGAAAATAAAAGCACTTTTTTAAGGGAATGCTAATCGCTTGTGACGGCGTGCTGGACGTAAATCTGGCTGACGGATACTTCCGTCTCTCTTAAAATAACATCTTCAATCTGCGCTACTTCCTGCTGTGTAATGCTGGCGGCGTTCACTATTACGTTAACCGCGTCCTCTTCGATGTGAACGACAATTTCCTCAAACCCCCGTGCTTCTAATAAAGACTCGCAAATATCTTCTTTTTCCGCATTCTTTGTCATATTTACGAGCGTTTGCATAGCATCGGCTTTTAGTTCCTCGCTGATGGTTTCATCCTGAACAATTGCCATTAAAGCTTCTCTGTTTTTCGACCGGATCTGCTCTCTTGAGAGTTTCGCGGAAATAAAGTAATCCGGCGAGAGCTCCGTACTTGCTAAAATGGAACTTCCGGGCGTATCGTCGTCCGCCTGCGTCGTATCGTCGGATTGAAGAACGCTGCCGCTTGGAGTCGGCGTCGGCGCCTGCGTAACCTTTTGGTTTTCCGTCAGAATCATGCTGCCGTCATCTCCTACGGGAATGGTATCCTCATCGGAAATGTCCACGAAATTTCCCGCTCCTTCGCTATCCATATCGTTTGATGCATCTTTGTCAGCTCCGCCCGTAGGCGTCACAGACGCTCCCGCTGTCTGCGCACTCTCACGCGTCAAATTCAGATAGCCCGCCACAACAATCATAACCGCCAAGGCAGCGATGATCACTTGATTCCGTTTCATTATCTTTTTCACAATCCTGCTCCTTCCAACTTCACTTAATTATATGGCAGTACTTTTACTTTATGCGCCGGAATTCCAAAGAGAACTTCCGCCGCGTAAGTAATTTCCGAAACGGCGGCAGGGTCGGCCGCCCCTTCGGTAACAACGACAATCCCGTCTCTTTCCGGCGAAAGCATTACCTTGCAAACGCCCATCCCTTTTGTATTTTCAAGCACCTCCTGAAAGCGCTGCTCGTAATATTCGTTTTCTGTCGATTCCTGTTCGGATAAGCGAATTGTTGGAATCGCCGTGCTGCCGCCTGCGCTCTCTTTCGGAAAAGAAAGCAGCAAAAGCGCTACTCCCGCCGCCAGCAAAAGAATCAGCTTTCCCAGACCGATTTCCTTCATTTTCTCATAAATCTGCTTCATTTTCCTTTATTGCCCCGTTTCCGCCTGCGCTACGGTTATATACAGTAGTTCCTGTGAAATATGATAATAGCTGCTAAGACTTTCTTTTAGCGGCGCAACCTCCTGTCCCGGACTTAGAAGAATCCAGATTCCTTCCATGCGCATCTCTTCGTCCTCATACGAGAGGCGAACCCGAACACCCTTTGGTTCGTACCCCTCGTCCCGAATAAATCGCAGAATCTGTTCCTCTACCCCTTGTTCATAATATGCCAGCATCTGTTCGTCCATGCCAAAAAAAGCTTCGCCTGAATACTCCTGCATTTCTCCGGAAAGTTCGGGCAATCCGTCCGTACTGCCGCTTCCCGTAAGCCATAGCGTAATTGGGTTTAAAATATAGAGCGCAAGCAGCCAGCCGGCTGTTACGCGCAAATACCGCCCGTAGCTTTCCTTGTGAACGAGCTGAAGAAAAAGATTCATGAAAATAATCAGGCATAAAATCTGATAGGTCCATTGCTGCAGCGATGCAAGCATTTCTCCCCTCCATTCGTTTTCAGACGTTAACCGCCGGTCGTACTGACGGCCATCACCATCATAACAATCAAAAAAGATAAAAGCGAGGCTGCTACAAGCTGAAGCAGCAATTGGATCGCTTCTGCGGTTTCCTCCACGCACCCGACCATGCGCTTGTCGGCAAACAGCTGCGCAGCCGCCGCCACAAGCCGAAACATAAACATGTAGGCAAACAGACGGACAAGCGGCCGCAGGCAGGCAAACAAAAGGACGAGAACACCGGCAGTCCCCACGGCGTTTTTTAAAACAACACCTGCGCTAAATACCGTTTCCGTCACGCCGGAAAACAACGTTCCAACTCCCGGGATGGCAGAAAGGGACTTTGTCAGGGCGCTTCTCTTTAGCTGATCAACCCCTGGAGCAAGCGCTCCTTGAATAAGCGAAAATCCAGTTGCCATAGCAAGCATGGCCCGCTTTCCCCAAAGAATGCATCGTTTTACAAGTCCGGTAAACCCGGAAAGACAGTTTTCTATCGGAAGCTGACCGCTGATGCCTAACATAACGTACAGATTGCATAAAGGCAGAAAAACGCCTGCTAAAACGCTTTGACAAAGCGTAATTAGCGCCAGATAAATCTGATAAAAGCCGTTAGCGGTCGTGACGCCGGTGCAAAATGTAATGCTCATCAAATACACCGGCACAAGCATTCGCATAAATTGCAGGATAAACTGCAGCGTTGCCGCCGCCAGTTCCGCCGCCTGCAAGTAGCACTGCAAAAGGAGCGCATAAAGTAAAAGAAACGTCGCCTGAAAGCCGGTCTGCGCAACCTGTCCGTTTGCAAAGGCAGACGAGACGACAGAAAAAAGCGTCGCCATCGTAAGAAGCAAAAACAGGCGGGCAAAAAAACCGGTATCGGTTTGAAAGCTTTGCAAAATCCGGTCGTACATAAGTTTTAGAATATTCCCTACGGACAGCTCCTGCGCACCGGTCAAAATATCCTGCACCCAGCCAGAAAAAGACAAGTCGCCGGAGTTCTCGCCGGACTGCAAAAAGGCGTCGAGCTCTTCGTAATTTAAATAGTCGGACAGCTCGTCCACATACCCCATTCCCTCATCCTGCGCTTTGGCAATGCAAACGCATACCGAAGCGGCGAGAAGAACGCTCATAAAGACAAGGAATCCTCTCTTAACCAAATCGACCCATCACCTCCACGAGCTGCAAAAGCACCGGCAAACTAACGGCGAGGATACTAAACTTAGCGGCAATGGAAATCTGCTCGCTAAGCGCATGACAGCCCGCGTCTTTGCATAGCGCCGAGCCAAACTCGCCTACATAGGCAATCCCCACGATTTTCATTAAAATTTTCCAGTATGCCGACTCAAGTCCGACCTGCGAAAACAGCCCCGAAAGCGCCGCAAGAACATACTGCATCCTCGTGATTCCCCAAAGGGCTGCGTAAACTGCCGCCGCAAGCGTGAGGAAAAGGGCGATTCCTCCCGCTTCTTTTTTGCACAAAAGCGACCCAATCACCGCCGCTATCGCGAGCGCAACTACTTTCTCCATGCCTGCCTCCCGCTACCATTGGAACAATCCGTCAATCAACTGAAAGAGCTGCGCAATATAGGGCAAAACCCAGCTTAGCACGAGCAAAAGTCCGGCAAGGCTTGCCAAAAACGCCTGTTCGTCTCTTCCGGAAGCTTTTAAGATTTGCCCTACAACGGAGACTAAAATTCCTACCGCCGCTATTTTAAAGATCAGGTAAATATCCATCCCATCCCCCTGCTAGAGCAAAAGAATCGTCACAAAAATTCCAAGCAAAATCCCTAAGTTCCGATACAAACGCGTCTTTTCCCGAATTTCTCCAAGCAAAAGCGTAAGTTCCTGCTCGGTGTAGCGCAAATAGCGTTCTAAAATGGTTTCCTGCATCGCGCGGTCCGTCATTCCAAGCTGTTCTCCGAGCATAACAAATTGTTCTACATCAGTAGATCTTAGAAAGGGCTGGCGCAGCTTTTTTCTGGCTGCTCTTTCCCACAAGACGCGCACCGGTTCTCCCCGGTACAAAAGCAGCTCCTGTGATATTTCGCAAAATAGCTCGCCGTAGATTCCGCTTGTCTGCTCTCCGGTTTCTAAAAGTGCCTGCGGAAGGCTTGCGGACTGTGCGCGAATTTGCGCCTGCAAAAGCTCAACCGCCCGTCTTCCTTCTAACAGATTTTCCTGCCGCAGCTTCATTTGCCTGCCAAAAAGAATTCCGCCCCCGCCGCAGGCGGCAATAACAAAAAGTCCTCCAAAAATTCTATGTAGCATTCCATTCCACCTCCTCAATCGTCCCCGCTCCCTTGCTGCGGGAAAGGTAGACAATTCCTTGAAAACAGCGCTGCTTCAGACATTTAGAAAGCTCCGGCTTTAAATACAGTTCCTCCCGGTTTCGCGCGTGACAAGTAGCAATCAAGTGACACCCGCAATGCAGAGCGGTAAACAGCTCCTGAATTTCTTCTGCCGCGCCGATTTCATCCACCGCAATGTAATCCGGCGCCATCCCGCGCAGTAGCATCCGCATTCCAAGCGCCTTTGGCGTGCCGTCCAAAACATCGGTGCGCGGGCCCAGGTCAAGACCGGGGACGCCCTGATAGCAGGCGGCAATTTCCGAACGTTCATCGACAACGCCCACGGTAAAGCCGCCTACGGAAAGCTGCCGAATTAAATCGCGCAAAAGCGTTGTCTTTCCGCAGCCCGGCGGCGAAACAATAAGCAAATTCCCGCTTTTTTTTAAAAGCGAAAGCCTAGACAGCACCTTACTTGCGCATCCGGGATGCGCATGTGCGACCCGCAGGTTTATAGAATTGATTTCCCGCATTGTCTTTGCTTGTCCGCCCTCCATCACCAGCTTTCCGCATATCCCTGCCCGGTGTCCGCCAGGCAAGGATAAAAATCCTTGCCGAAGCTCTTCTTCCGCCGCGTAAACCGAGTAGTTTGTAAGAAACGAGAGCATCTCCCGAAGCAAGTTTGGCGTCATAATCACGCTGCTAGCTGCTTCTAGCTCCCTGCCCCCTGTTTTCCCCAAATACCACTCGCGGTTATCATACGTTAGGAAAACCGGCTGTCCCACACGCAGACGAACTTCCTGCAATAGCCCAAAATCCTCTGCCGCCGTTTGCAATAGGCCGCGAAGCGGCGCAGGAAACGCGCGCAAAAACAAATCCTTTGCCTCCATCCGGCAAATCCACCTCCCCGCTTTGTTGTAATATATGAGACGAGCCTCTGATTATGACGGAAACGCATTGCTTTTTTTCGCCTTTTGGGATATGCTTGTCGGAGAAAAAAATTGCTGGAAATGGAGGGCTATATGAATTACGGTCTGATTGGAGAAAAACTTGGACACAGCTACTCAAAGATCATTCACGAAGCGCTGCGAAAAGAACCTTATGAATTAATGGAGCTGCGGCAGGAAGAATTGCCGGCTTTTATGAAAGAACATGCTTTTCGGGGAATTAATGTAACAATCCCCTACAAGCAGGCAGTGATTCCTTATCTATCCGAGCTAGACGACACCGCTGCGCGCATTGGCGCAGTGAATACGGTTGTCTGCCAGGACGGACATCTAACCGGATACAATACGGACTACTACGGTTTTGCGGAAACGCTTCACGAAAACCACATTGACGTGAGAGGAAAAAAGGTTCTGGTGCTTGGAAACGGCGGCGCGGCAAAAGCGGTGCTCGCTGTTTTGGAAGATGAGAAGGCCGGAGAAATCCTGACTGTCAAATATAAGCCGGAAGCCGGTTGTCTGACGTACGAGGAGGCACAAAAACAGCACAGTGATGCGGAAATTATAATTAATACAAGCCCTGTTGGAATGTTTCCAAAATGCGACGCTACACCCATAAGCCTGCTTCCCTACCAAAACTTGCAGGCTGTCTGCGACCTGATTTACAACCCAGCTGAAACTATGCTTCTAAAAGAAGCCGCCGGAAGGAATATTCCGGCGGTCAACGGTTTGCGAATGCTCGTTTTGCAGGCCAAAAAAGCATCCGAATTATTTTTTAACGACAAACTCCCGATGGCGGCCGTGGACAAAATTTACCGGGATTTGCTTTGAATTTTCAGGCCTACTAAAGCCACGGCAAGTACAATCGGGAAAGCGCAGCCAAAAAGCAATCCAAGCTGCATATTGTCTCCCGCGCTTTGCGCGATTGCCCCTACCATTCCCGGACCAAGCGTTCCGCCCAAATCGCCTGCCATAGCTAAAAGCGCAAACATTGCCGTTCCGCCGCGGGGGATTCGCGCCGAACAGATGCTTATCGTACCCGGCCACATAATTCCTACGGAAAAACCGCACACAATGCAGCCTGCCAAGCCAAGAACCGCAATATCCGAAAGAGAAGCCGCCAAATAACACAGAATACAGAGGCAGCCGGAACCAAGCATAAACTTCATAAGATCCAATCGGTCGCCGTACTTACCGTACAAAGCGCGGCTAATGGCCATAGCAACCGCAAACAGACACGGTCCCATAAGGTCTCCCATGGCTTTAGAAAGGCCAAGCGCGGACTCCGCAAACGCGGATTCCCACTGCGACATAGAAAGCTCCGACGCACCCGAGCAGATCATCAAAAGAATGGCAAGCCACAGCATCGGCATTTTCATAAGCTTTCCGATGGAAAGACCTTCTCCCTCCTCTACCGGCTGTACGATAGGGCACACAACAAAGTTATAAATATTAACGATCGGCACGATTGCCCAAAGGCAGGCAAGCAGCTGCCAATGCTCTGTTCCAAACACCGAGAAGAACAGCGTAGAAAGCAATACGACGGCTGCAGATCCCCAGCAGTAAAAGGAATGCAAAAGACTCATCGCCGCTTCTTTATGCTCGGAAGGACACGCTTCAACAATCGGGCTGCAAAGCACTTCCGTTAAGCCGCTGCCAACCGCGTACAAAAACGTGCTCGCTATAATTGCCGCAAACGGCGACGGAAAGATTTCCGGCAAAAACGCCAGCCCCACAAGCCCCAGAGCAGAAAACAGCTGCGAGCCGACTACGCATTTGCGGTACCCGATTTTATCCGCAAAACGTGCGCAGAAAAGGTCTACCAAAAGCTGGGTAAAAAAGAATACGGAAGATATCAGCGCAATCCTCCCTAAAGGAATCTGATAACTTTTGTAAAACGTCAAAAACAGCAGCGGCGCAAAGTTCGCGCAAATTGCCTGCGTAACAAATCCAAGATAACAAGCTAGATAAGTTCTTTTGTAATTCATACCGGAAGTCTTCCTTTTTTCTTCTCCACTTTCGAGAGCATAACTAACAGCAAAATAAAAAAGAAAGCCAAAAAGATCGGCAAAAGCTGCAGGCTAATGTGGTTTGCCAGCAAGCCAAACAGCGGCGGCATAAACGTGTTCCCTATATAGGCGCTTGCCATCTGAATTCCGATAATTCCCTGTGAATTTTCCGCACCGAAATTTGCAGGCGTCGCGTGAATAATGCTGGGATACACTGGCGCGCACCCAAGACCGATAACGACAAACCCGACAAGCGACGTTATTTCCCAAGGCAGGGCAATGCCAATAACGCCAACAAGCGCAAGCGCTGTTCCAAGCCGAATCATCGTATTGTCGCCAAGCTTCTCCGATATAAAGCCGCCAAGAAACCTTCCCACAGTAATTCCAATAAAGAACAGGGCAGCAAATCCGGCTGCCGTCTCCTTTGGAACGCTGCGAACCCCTTCCAGATAACTGCTCGCCCAAAGCATCGTTGTTGCTTCCGCCGCGCAATAAGAGAAAAAGGCGCAAAGAATAAACGGCACACCTTTAATTTTCAGCGCACCCCGTATCCCGAGAACTGCGCTCTGTGCCTCCTGCTCCGTTTTTGCTTTGTTAATGTTCCAAAGCGGGATGGTACAGGCCAAAACAATGGCAATCGCAAATTGCAGGTAGGAAACCGTACGGTAGCCGTTCGCCCACGATGAATGCGTGAGCGCATAACTCATAATATACGGACTTACAATCGTGCCAACTCCCCAGAAACAGTGAAGCCAGCTCATGTGCTTCGACGTGTAATGCAGCGCCACATAGTTATTCAGCGCAGCGTCAATTGCCCCTGCGCCAAGTCCGTAAGGGATTCCCCAAAGGCACAAAAATAGAAAGCTCCTGCTTTGTGAAAACCCAAACAAAGCGGCGGCAGTAAGAAAGACGCTTACAATTGTAACCGTCCGCGTTCCCAATTTCTTCGTCAAACGTTCCGACAGCAAGCCGGAGAAAACCGTTCCGCCCGAAATAATCATCGAGACAATCCCCATATAAGACAAGGGCAAGTCCCACTCTGCACGAATCGTCGGCCAGGCTGCTCCAAGCAGTGAATCCGGCAGTCCAAGACTGATGAAGGCAAGGTAAATGACCGCCAGCAACAATAAGTACATACGTAACCTCCTAAGTGCAATTCCATTGCAAGATATCCCATAAACCTCCTTTTGTCAATAGATAAATTCACGGGGCTGTTACTTTTTTTGCAGTAAGCAGCCCCGTGTGCCCCCCGTCGTATTTAATTTAGGAAATTGTACGTTTCTATTCCTAAAAAAAGAATTACTCTGCAACTTCCAGAAGCATTTGATTTATTCTCGCAGAAGCCTCAAGGTAATACTTTGCTTCCGCATCGTTCATTTCGCTCTCTCCCAGTGCCTCGATATCTTCCGCAACCTCCGTGTACTGCGTAAGGAATTCCGCATATTCTCCAAGCAATGTTAAGTCATCCGGCGATTCATTAAACTTCTTCATAAAGTCACAATACTCTTCCATAAACGCTTCATAACCATCGACCGCTTCCTTAAATTCCGGACGCATTCCATCCACAAGATCCTGCTCAGGCTCTTTTTCCGGCTCTTCCTCCTCGGTAGGCGTTGGCTCTTCTTTGTCTTCCTCTTTGTCTTCCTTCTCTTCTTCTTCGCCCTTTTCTTCGTCTTCTACATTTTGAACTGCCTTTGTAACATCGTTATCCGTTTTACTCTCCTCAGCGATATCGTCCAAATCGCAAGCCACAAACAGAAAACACAGCATAACAGCGCAAATTAGGACAGTCATTTTTTTCTTTATACTTTCTTCCTCCCTGAAAATAGTTTTCAAGCAAAATCGGAAGTGTAATTCTTATATCAGACTGTTAGGAGGAGCTAAAATGCTTATATTTGATTTAAGAGCCATAGGGAACAAGCTGCTTAACATCCGAAAGCGAACGGGACTTACGCAGAGCGAATTGGCAGAGGCAGCCAACTTGTCCGACAGAACGTATGCCGATATTGAACGCGGCACTGTTAATATGCGTATCGAAACCGTATTGAAAATATGCGACGCGCTTCACATCACGCCCGACATGGTTTTAACCGAGGAAGCTCCCAGCCTTCCGGCAAAACAGGCGGAACTCCTTGCTGAGCTTGAACAATGTACCGCACAGCAAAAAGAAACCGCTTTAGAGCTTTTAGCAGTTTATTTGCGTTCGCTGAAACAAGCTTAGCCTTTGGAAATACAAACGGAGCGCAAATCCTCGAAGGACTGCGCTCCATTTGCTATTTTAAAACGAACATATTTTTTTCCAGCAGCACGCCATAGGCCGCAAGATCCACTCTGCCTTTTTCAACCTTCACACCCTCTGCCAAAAGCCGCGCTTCCTGCGCACTCTTTCCTCCAAATGCAAACGCTTCCGCCAATTCTCCTTTTGCGTTTACTACCCGGAAGCACGGGATATTTTCCGGATCCGGATTTTTGTGGAGAATATTTCCAACCGCCCGCGCCATGTTTTTATTTCCGGCAAGCGCCGCCACCTGCCCGTAGGTAGCAACTGCGCCTTTAGGAATTTTTTTTACGGCTTCGTAAACACGCTGTGCCGGGCTGTTTGCTGTGCAACCATAGCCTTCCATGCCGCTATGCCTCCTTAACAACCTTCCGCTTTCCGGTCAATTTGCTGACGTCAAGCTTTAAAACCGCGGTTCGGGGGATTGCCGCGCGGTTAAATGAAAAACCTTCGGGACGGTAATGCTCCATCAAACAGCAAAGCGCCTCGTACTTTTCTTCTTCCGGAACAAAAGAGAGCGTGCCCTGTCCCATTACACTTTCATATCCCATCGTACACATGCCTTTTTCCTCGGAAAGCGACAGTCGGTGCCCGCAATCCATCTCAAACGCAACGCGGCAGTCTTTCTCAAGCAGGCAAAGCTTCTTTCCTTCAAGTGCGCTGTGAAAAAACAGCGTAATTTTGTCTTCTTCCACCCGCAGTCCAAAATTTAAGGGCACAATATACGGGTACTCTGCGTCGTGAAACGCCACCCGGCAGACGTCGCACTTTTCCATAATCGTCACAAGTTCCTGAAAATCCGTTACTTCTCTGTCGCTTCTTCGCATTGCTATTCCTCTCCCTGTTTCTTATCTTCCTCCAAAAGCCACCGCCGAACCTCCGTCAAGTCCCTGAAAATCCGGTAAGAAAGCCGACGCATCTCATCGTCGGGCGGCAGCAGATCCGGCACCATAATCGGACGCAGCCCCGCTGCGTGCGCGGAGCGAATTCCATTAAAGGAATCCTCAATGGCGACCGCCTGTTTTGGCGGCACGTCCAGCAGCTCGCATGCTGCAAGATAAATGTCCGGCGCGGGCTTGCTGCGCTTTACCATGTCGCCGCAAATCAGACCCGAAAAATACGGCAGCAGCCCCGCGTCGCCAAGCTCCTGCCGCACCACCGCCTCCCGCGTAGAGGACGCAAGCGCCACTCCAACGCCGGCTTTTTGCAATGCGGCAAGCAGCTCCCGCGCTCCCGGCTTTAAAGGAAGCCGCCCGCCGTCAAAGCGCTCGTGAAACCTTCTCGACGCTTCCTTTCGGTATGCTTCGTAAGGGAACTCCCGACCGTAATGTTCCAAAAATATCTCCTTCGTTTCCACGGCGTTGACTCCAAGGCAGCGATAAAGCACGCTCTTCATATCTTCATAGCCGTCCCGCTCAGTAAGCGTCAGCCAGCTTTCCATAACAAGCCGTTCCGAGTCAAAGATCACGCCGTCCATATCAAAAACAACGGCGGAGCATTCGCACCTTTTCATAGCCTTCCCTTCCGTCTCCCGCACAACCTCCCCGGAGGGAGAAAATACAAAACCCCCAACGGTTCACGCTGGGGGCAACGCTTTATACACGCTTCATGTACTCGCCGGTTCTTGTGTCAATCTGGATGGTCTCTCCTTGTTCAACAAACAACGGAACGTAAACCGTTGCGCCGGTTTCTACAACTGCCGGTTTGGTAGCGCCGGTAGCGGTATCTCCTTTAAAGCCCGGTTCTGTAGAAGTAATTTCAAGTTCTACAAACAAAGGAGGCTCTATAGCAAATACCTCTCCCTGATGGGAAAGCATTTTTACCATTTCGTTCTCTTTTACAAACTTCAGCGCATCTCCTACCTGATCCGCGCTCAGCGCGGTCTGATCGTACGTCTCTACGTTCATAAAGTGGAACAAATCACCGTCGTGGTAAAGATATTGCATATCGCTTCTTTCAATGTGCGCCGGCGGATATTTTTCGGTTGGCCGGAAAGTCTTTTCTACCACGCCACCATTCTTAATATTCTTTAACTTTGTTCTTACAAAAGCCGCGCCTTTTCCCGGCTTTACATGCTGAAATTCTATTACCTGATAAACGTTGCCTTCAATTTCCAGCGTAAGTCCGTTTCTAAAATCACCTGCTGATACCATACAGAGGTCCTCCTTCATCTTAACTACAATTCAGTGTATCTTATAAGCATCGCTTTTTCAACACCTTTTTTCGCATTCCGGCAAGTTTTCCGAAGTTCTGCCTTAAATTTCCATCAATTCCTTGGGCGATGACGTCAAGTTCTCGCATCCGTCATCGGTAATGACAACCATGTCCTCTATCCGGACGCCGCCAAAGCCCTCAACGTATATGCCCGGCTCGACTGTCATAAGCATCCCTGCCTGTAAAACATCGGCGCTTTTTGGACTTGAAGATGGCATCTCGTGAATTTCCAGCCCGACACTATGTCCAAGACTGTGACCGAAGCAGTCACCGTAACCCGCCTGTACAATAATGTCTCTGGCTATGGCATCCGCTTCCTTTCCGGTCATGCCTGCCTTTGTTTTTGCAAGCGTCGCAAGCTGCGCCTGCAAAACGATGGCATAGATTTCTTTTTGCTTTTTATTAGCCTTGCCGATAACGACCGTGCGCGTCATATCGGAGCAGTACCCGTGATAGGTGCAGCCAAAGTCCATCGTAACGAAATCGCCCTTTTCGAGCTTCTTCTCGGAAGGAATTGCATGCGGCATGGACGAGTGAATCCCGGATGCGACAATCGCCGGGAAGCTGATTCCGTCTGCTCCGTTCATTTTCATGAAATACTCCAGCTTCGCTGCAATAGCAATCTCCGTCGTGCCGGGAACGAGGCTTGGCAAAATCTCCTGAAACGCTAAGTCCCCGATTCGCTCCGCTTCTCTTAAGCAGGCGATTTCCTCCGGCGTTTTAATCCGACGCAGTTTGCTCAGCTCGTTTTTAACCGGTAAGAGCTTCGCCGGAATATGCTTCTCAAAAAGCAGAAAGTGTTCGTGTGTAATTTCCTGCATTTCAAAAGCCAACGTCTGAACGCCCTCTTTTTTTACATATTCTGCAATTACCGGCGCATAGCCTCCTTCTACTTTTACGACTTCAAAGTCCGGCGCTTCCTGCTTTGCCTGAAAGACGAAGCGAAAATCCGTAAACAAATATCGCGCGTTCTTTGTCAGCAAAAGACAGCCCGTGTCATTTTTATAGCCGGAAAGATACCGGATATTTGCACGGTTATGCACCAAAAAACCATCTGCCCCAAGTTCCTGCATCATGGACAGCGCTCTCTCATACGCTTTCATTGCCATTTGCCTCCGTTTTCATTTTTGCTAGTATCTGTTCAATTGCCATAACATATCCCTGCAGACCATGTCCCGCTATCTGCGCGTCGCATGCCGGTGCGGTAACGCTAATTCGGCGAAATTCCTCTCTGGCGTGTATGTCGGAAATATGTACTTCTATTTTGATCGCTTTTAAAATTTTAAGCGCATCGTGCAGCGCATAACTGTAATGCGTGTACGCGCCAGGGTTGATGACTACGCCGTCTACCCGGTCAAAATACGCCTGATGCAGCCGGTCAATCAACGCTCCTTCACTGTTGCTTTGGAAAAATTCCAGCGTTACGCCAAGCTCGCAAGCCTTCTTTTTTAGCATGTCTACTAACCCGTCGTACGTATCCGTCCCGTAAATTCCCGGCTCACGAATGCCAAGCATGTTTAAATTCGGTCCGTTCATAATCAGTATTTTCAAACCAAGTTCCCCCTATATACTGTCGTGAATTTCCGCCGCAATTTCCGGAATCGTCTTGCCGTCCACGGCAACCACTTTATGCGCCGTCATTTGATAGACAAACTTCCGCTCCGTAAGCAGGCGCCGAAGCTCGTCCTCTTTCGATGCTTTTTGCAAAAGCGGGCGCGTCGTATCTCCTTGCAGCCGTTCCAAAACCGTCTCCGGCGTAACGCTTAAATAAACAACAAACCCAAGCTTGCGAAGCAGCTTTTGGTTTTTCTCCCGCACCGGCATTCCTCCTCCGGTTGCAATCACCTGCCGCTTTGCCGTGCGCACAAGTTCCGAAAGGACGTCGGTTTCCATGTCCCGAAAATATTCCTCGCCCTTTTCCTGAAAAATCTCACGAATTTTACATCCGGCACGCTCCTCAATCAATGCGTCCGTATCTACAAACGTAAAACCGCATTTTTGCGCCAAATACTGCCCTACGCTTGATTTGCCGCAGCCCATAAAGCCAATGAGTACAAGATTTGTTTGCTTCAACCTCCCTATACGCTCCTTTTTATAAAAGTGCAAGACAATACGCTCCAAACGGCGCTTAAAGACAATCTGAATTTCCTCTTTTTTGTTAATAGGCTTTACAAGGAACGAGCGAATTCCAACCCGATTTGCCCCGTATACGTCGGTAAAAAGCTGATCGCCTACAAAAAGCGTCGTCTTTTTTGTCGTCCGCATAAGCAGCATCGCCTTGCGATAATTTTTTTTCGCCGGTTTGTGCGCATCAAAAATATAATGCAGCTTTACGCCTTTTATCTTTACTCCGTGGTAAAACCGTCTTACGCGAGGCGCCTTGTTATTTGAAAGCAGGCAAATGCGAAACCCCATGCCGCAGAGCCGACGAAACAGCTCAATGACCTCTTCGTTCGCGTCGGCGCCGTGTTCTACAAGCGTATTGTCTATATCATAGATAATTCCGCGGTACCCCTGTGCGTACAGGCTTTCGTAGTCAATGCTGTAGCTGGATTCCGCCATTTCTGCCGGGTAAAATTTCCGAAACATAAGTACTCCATCATTTAACAGTATTCTATGAGCCCCCGAAACAGCGCCGCTGCCTCCGGTCGTCTTGCAGCTAGGTGCTCAGGATGCCACTGAACGCCCAAAAAAAATGGATGCCCCGTTTTCTCCAATGCTTCCGGCAAACCGTCGCCTGTTCTGCCGCTGACAAGACATCCCTTTGCGATTTTCCGCAAACCCTGATGGTGAAAGCTGTTCACCGCAACGCTCTTTCTTCCGACAAGCTGGTGCAGCAAACTCCCTTTTACAACCCTTACCGTATGCGTCGGTTCGTCGTCCGCAGCCGTTTGGTTGTGCATCTGCCACCGTCCCACCGGCAGGTCCTGATAAAGGTCTCCGCCAAGGGCAAGATTCATCATCTGGACACCCCGACAAATTCCAAGAACCGGCTTTTTTCCTTCCAAAAGAAGCCTCAGCATAGAAAGCTCCAACCGGTCTCTCTTCGCACAAATAGCTCTGCACTCCGGCAAAACGTCTTCTCCAAACAAAAGTGGATTCGGATCCGGTCCACCCGGAAACAAAAACCCGTCCGCCAGCTCTAGCACTCGGCGCTGCTGCGCCTGCGTCCGCACCGTTATGACAAGCGGAATCCCTCCGGCTGCCCGAACTGCCCGCTCGTACGGTTCGCACAAAAACCAACGGTTTCTTTGCATATCGTACTGCGGGAGTATCCCAATGATAGGCATTTGCATCGTTTTCTTACGCTCACGCTTATTATACTACGAAATATGAGCAGGCGCAAAAGAAAATTCCATAAAGATGATATCAAGTTGGTCTGTAAAAGATTGCCTTTCAAGACTCGCTCGCGAGGATGCGCAACTTAACCAGTAGATGATTTTAATCAAGCCTTCAACCTGTGCTTGTGTTTATAAGCCGTGATTACCTTGAATTCAAGTGTAGTTTGTGTTATGCTGATAACAACATAAAACGACGGAGGGATAAACGCTATGGAAAACAACTTTAACAACAGTCTTAAACGTATCCGCAAGGAAAGAGGTATAACACAGGAACAGCTTGCAGACAAGGCAGGAGTATCTCCGCAGGCTGTGTCGAAATGGGAGCTTTCAAGCTACCCTGATCCACAGCTCCTGCCTGCGATTGCAGATTTTCTCGGCGTTACCATAGATGAGCTTTTCGGTCGTGCTCCCGAAAAGGAAATGAGCGTTCACGAACGTGCAATGCTTGAGCTTTATGATATGCCACAAAATAACGACGGTGCCAAAAAACGTTTGGAGTATACTTATCAACTGGTACGGGCTGCTGTTATGGGCTGCTGTGGTTGTAATGAATTCGGTGATATTCCCGACAATGTAAGAGCCTCGGAATACAGTTCCTACTCATTATATTGCTGCGACGCAGGTTTTATTTTCGGCAGGCTGAACGCAAATCTGCCGTTTATGCTTGTAATGCCTGAGCCTGAAAAGGGGTATGATGATGTGCTGGCTTATGATAAGCGTGCAATGGAATTCTTCGCATTTCTCGGTATGCCCAACGCTTTGCGTGCTATGTATTTTCTCGCAGGAAGAAGTACCACATTTTTCTTTAAGATAGAAACGCTTATGCGCGAGCTTTCGATTTCCCATGACAACGCAAAGGAAATTATTGATAATCTTCTTAAATTCAATTTTATACGAGAAGGGACCCTTGATGGCGGTACAAATGAAAGCGAGAAAATTTATCAGTACCTTGCAGATTATACACTGATACCGTTCCTTGCATTTACAAGGACTCTCACATCCCGACCCCATAGCTTTAATCATTCGAACACAGGGCGTGAAAAGCCATTCCTCAAAAATGACACATATAAAAATGTTACCAGCCAAAATAAAGAATAGCGCACTATATGTGTAAAAGTGGATCAAATTGTTTAGAAAAGAAAAGGAAGAAAATGCTCTTTATGCCGATTATGGTATACTTAAAAAACCGGTTTACATACTGGGTAAGATACGTCAGTACAAGCCTTTTTTGCCGTGGCTTATGCTGCTTGGTGTTTTCAAACCTTATCGGTATTGTATCAAAAGATGCGGTGTACGCTATATTTATTTATCAGATGGGAGATTGACACCCGCCACTGATACAAATTTATTACCCACCGCCTATAGAGGCGGTGGTCATCTCCCATCTGATATAAGACGCTTTAAGCGAAACGAGTATTACACGCTTTTTGCGCCTGTTTTCAGAAAGTACACATTTCTGCAAAAATGCTCTCTTACAACGACTTATTTTTTTTCGTAAACCTCTGCACGGTAGCGAAATGTAGACATCGGCATATTACAAGCCTTTGCCGCTGCTAGACCGGTTATTTTTCCCGCTTTCCATTGTTGATAAATGTGGCGAAAATTCGCGGGTAGAGGCTTTGGACGTCTGCCAAATCTCACCCCTCTAGCCTTTGCGGCTGCAATGCCCTCAGCCTGACGTTGACGGATGGTGGTTCGTTCATTTTCTGCAACAAACGACAATACCTGCAACACAATGTCTGAGAGAAACGTTCCCATCAAGTCTTTGCCTCGCCGGGTATCTAACAATGGCATATCCAGTACAACAATGTCTACTTTTTTCTCTCTTGTAAGAATCCGCCATTGGTTCTGTATTTCCTCATAGTTCCGCCCCAGCCGATCTATACTCTTAATATAAAGCACATCATCTGGCTGCATTCTGCGCAACATCTGTATATATCTTGGTCTTTCGAAATCTTTTCCGGACTGTTTGTCTAGATAAATGCTTTCTTTCGGTACGCCCGCTTTGTGCAATGCAACAACCTGTCTATCCTCATTCTGCTCCTTTGTGCTGACTCGCACATAACCGTAAACTGCCATATTGCCGCCTTTCTCGCTAGGTATAAGAATTCTACCCTCTGTACGCGATAATTTCTTTTCTTACTTCTGGCGATAGTTCGCCCTATATCAGATGGGAGATGACCCCGCCTCTATAGGCGGTGGTCATCTCCCATCTGATATAGGACGCAAAATGCAAAGACTACAAGAATAGGAACTGACAGCTGTGCTGTCAACAAGGTAAGCAGGAGTGCAACAACAAAGGCTGGAATTTTATTAATCGCAAAGATAAACGCTGTCCAACATGAAAACTGCCTGCCGAAAATTCGGCAGGCAATGTTTTTAATTTTCTTTTCCAGCATTTTCCTCAATTACCTTAGCCTGTACATCGGCAGGCGCCGGTTCGTATCGAGCAAACTCGTACGAGTACTCGCCCATTCCTCCGGTCATGGAGCGAAGGTCGGTAGAATATCCGTAAAGCTCAGAAAGCGGAATGTCTGCAAGAATTTCCTGCTTGCCGCCAGCTACGGGGTTCATTCCAAGTACGCGGCCTCTGCGCTTGCTTAGGTCTCCCAGAATATCGCCCATGTAGCGTTCCGGAACAAGCACTTTCAACGAAACAATCGGTTCCAGAAGGATCGGCGTCGCGTCCATAACACCGTTTTTAAACGCCTTAATGGATGCGAGCTTGAACGCCATTTCGTTAGAATCTACCGGGTGATACGAGCCGTCTACAAGCGTCGCCTTAATTCCGACTACCGGATAACCGGCAAGAGGCCCTTGCAGGACGCTCTCCTGGATTCCTTTTTCTACCGCAGGGAAGAAGTTTTTCGGAACGGCACCGCCAAAGATTTTCTCCTCGAAAACATAAGGGGTATCCAAGTCTCCGGACGGTTCAAAAACCATAGTAACGTCGCCAAACTGTCCGGCGCCGCCCGACTGCTTTTTATGACGTCCCTGTACTTGAACTTTCTTTCGGATCGTTTCGCGGTAAGGAACGCGCGGCTTACTTGTTTCCACGTCTACTTTGTAGCGAGACGTCAGCTTGCTAAACGTAATCTCCAGATGCTGTTCGCCAATACCGTACAAAAGCGTTTGACGGTTTTCTTTATCGTTTACAAGACGCAGCGTCTTATCTTCTTCCATCAGCTTGGCGATGGATTGCGAAATCTTGTCTTCGTCGCCTTTTGTTTTCGCTTCGTAGCGAAGATATGTATACGGTGTAGACAGCTTCGGACGGTCGTAAAGAATCGGAACCGCCTTCGTGGAAAGTGTGTCGCCGGTTTGCGTATCGGAAAGCTTGCCGATTGCGCCAATGTCGCCTGCGTACAGCTCTTTCACCTCAATCTGTTCTCTTCCGCGAAGCACGTAAAGTCTTGAGAGTCTTTCTTCCGTGTCGGAAGTTGCATTAAAGATAACGGAGTCGGAGCGAAGCACACCGGAGCAAATCTTAATCAATGAGAACTTGCCCATAAACGGATCCGCAATTGTCTTCCAAACCCGCGCGGAAAACTCTTTGTTTGCATCGTAGTCTGCAAAAAACGTAACGCCGGTTTTCTGGTTCATGCCGGTAATAACGCCTTTGTTCGGCGATGGGAAGTATTTGTCTATCGCCTGTAAAAGCGCGAACGCACCTCTGGCCTGAATTCCAGAACCGCAAAGCACCGGTACCATGTCTGCAGAACCAACGCTTTGGCGAATGGCATTTTCAATTTCTACCATCGTAAATTCTTCCCCTTCGAAGAATTTCTCCATCAACTCTTCGCTCGTTTCCGCAATAGATTCCATCAATTCTGCACGATACTTTTCACTGTAGTCCATGCAATAATCCGGAATTTCGCCGTCCACGTATTCGCCCAGGTTGTTGCTGAAACGGCGTCCTGCCATCTTTACGACGTTAACAAAACCAACGAACGACTCATTTTCACGAATCGGCGTGTGGAAGGGCGCGATTCGGTTTCCGTAACGCTCCCGCAAATCTTCCACTACTTCGCGAAAACTTGCGTTGTCAACGTCCATATCCGTTACAAAAAATATACGCGGGAGGTGATACCGCTCGCACATTTCCCATGCCTTAACGGTTCCAACCTCAACACCGGCTTTAGCGGAAACAACAATCACCGCCGCGTCTGCTGCGCTGACTGCCTCTTCTACTTCTCCGACAAAATCAAAGTAGCCGGGCGTATCAAGGAAATTGATTTTTGTTTCTTCCCAGAGAATAGGGACAACGCTTGTGCTAATGGAAAACTGGCGCTTTTGCTCCTCTTTGTCGTAGTCGCTGATAGTCGTGCCGTCTTCCACACGTCCCATTCTCTTTGTTACGCCGGTTGTATATGCCATAGCTTCCACCAGCGTCGTTTTTCCGCAGCCGCCATGCCCCAATACGGCGACATTACGGATTTTTTCGTACTTATAGGTTTGCATGATTACCTCCATTCCGTTTCAACAACAAAATTCATAGGGCTATTTTAACAAATTTTCCGGTAATATGCAATCGTTTTTGTCTATTTTAACAGTCTATTCCAGACCCAAATGCTTATGCAAAACTTCAAACGTACACGGACCTACGTTCAGGAACGCTTCTAACGCCTCCATTTCACTCATGCCGCTGTCTTTGAGCTCCTCTATCGTATCTTCTGTCAGATAATAGCCCAGTGTGTAAGGAAGGTATACGCACGGGTCGGAAACAGACATCTCGTAAAACAATTCTGCGGCTTCGTAAGAGTCGATATAGTTTTCGGAAAGCATTTCGTAAACATCGTCCGTATCCCAGCCGTAATAATTTACGCCAATATCCGCCCATGCTGCCAAAAGCATAGAGAACTCCGTGTCGAATCTATAGCACGACGCTACGTTTTTGTCATCGCAGCACCAATCGTACGCCATAGCGCCAACGACACTCGCCCAGCCTTCCGCGTAGCCCAGATAAGTAAAAAGAGCGTTAATTTCATGGTAGCCTTCGGTCGAGCAGAAATATTCGTTCTGATAAAGATGTCCCGGATACCCTTCGTGCGCAAGCGTAGAATACAAGGTAATCGTATCTTCTCCTACTGCGCTTGCATTAACGCGAATAATTTTGCGCGAGAAATTGTCAATCTGCGGCATAAGATAATACGCCATAACGCCGTCGTTTTCCAAAACTTCCGGCAAATAGCTGACCGTAAAGTTTGTCTCGCCAATAGCAGGGAAGCTGTCTTTGATTTTTTCTTTTAATTGATTCAAAATTGCTTCCGGGTCGCTCATCGGGTAAGACGCTTGTTCGTAACGATCGATTACGTCCGAATCAAACATCAACATCATCATGTAGGACTGCACCATCGACTTCGCCTTTTCCTGCAAATAAGCAAGCATCTCTTCTACGGTCATTTCGCTTCCAAGCGCGGATTGTGCCATATAAGTGTAATATTCTTTCCCGCCGTCTTTAAAACACATGCCCTGCGGGCTTGCATACTGTTCCTGCGAAATCGCTGTACGGATTTCCTCTGCGAAATCCTGAAGCGCCGGAACGACCGTCTCATTTACAATCGTCTGTGCGCGCTCCACATATGCGTCATGCGACTCCTCGCTCAGTCCTTCTAACTCCCACAGGTTTTCCGAATAAGCGGCTACAAAAGGATGTTCAGAAGTCGAAAGCATCCCTTCCACGGTTTCTAACGTAGTCTCAAGCATACTCTTTGTCGGAAGCAGACCTTCTTCCTGGTCTTTTTCCGCCTGCAAAAGCACCTTGCTAAGAAGCTCTGGATACATCTCTAGGAATTTCAAAAAGTCCTCTGCGTCTTTTTCTTCGCATATCGCGTATTCCGTGTAATAGGTAGAGGAATTGCTGATTACGTTGCCGTTTTGCGAAAATAACGAGCTGTAGCAGCGCGTCAAGTCAGCAGCGCTTATAGCAAGGCGGAATTCGTATGCCAAACGGTCGTAGTTTATTTTCTGGCTTTGTGTAAGGAGTTCATAGGAGAATTTTTCCATCTCCTCTTGATACGCCTCGCACTGGCTCGCGTACTCCTGTGCGTCCATCTCTATATCGCCAAACGTAAATTCCTGCGTAAGCCCGTATTCCTCCGGATGTTGCATCATAAAATGCAGCGTAACACTGTTTTGCGTCGATAAAATATCCAGAAAAATCTGCGTCAGAAACGCATCAAACGCTTCCTGCTCTTCTAGCGCTTCCGTCGTATTTAAGTCAACCTCCGGCGTTGGCGTGTTTTGCGGTTTTTGCGTAGGCGTGCCTGTTGCCTGCGTCTGTGTTTGCGGATCTTTTTTATCTTCCGGCTCCTCCTGCGTTTTGTTGCAGCCAAATAAAACGGATGCACAAAGCAGCAAACAAAGCAGCGTGCGATACATTTTCTTAACTCTCATTACGATTCGTCCCCCTGTAGTATTGCTTCCATGCCAACCTTTTGCGGCTTAAGCCCGCACTTTTCGTAAAAGCGCTGTGCCTGCGGATTGCAGCTCCAAACGTTCAGCGTCACGTTATAGCAGCCGCTCTTTTTTGCAAAGGCAAGCACTGCCTCGTAAAGCGCAGTACCAATATGTTTCCCTCGAATCTGTTCGTCTACACACAAATCGTCGATATAAAGCGTTCGAATCGGCGTTAAAATATTGTCGTTTTTATGCTCGATAAAGCGACAAAACGCATAGCCCATCACGTTTTCGTCCTCGTTTGCAGCTACGAAAATCGGGCAGCTGTCGTCGTGAATCAGGGTTCGAAGCTCCTCATCCGTATATTTTTTTGCTCCATACCGAAACAAGTCCGGTCTGCCTTTATGATGCACAAGACAAACCTGCAAGAGGAGGCGGTTAATGTCCTCCATATCTCTTTCTTCAGCTCTTCGTATATTCACAGACTTTTCCCTTTCTCTTCTCATTTTTTTGACGCGTTTTCTATTTTTGCTTTCTCTGCCCGGTACCAAGCGTATCGGACACCTCGCTGATTGTAATAAACGAGTCTGGATCGTTTTCGTTCACTACCCGGCAAACTTTACCGATCTGGAAACGGTTAATGACAAAGTACAGCAATGTCTTGCTGGAATCCGAATAATACCCCTTTGCAGGAATCATCGTAATTCCGCTGCCAAACTCTTCGGAGAGCGCCTGACAAACCTCCACAGGACGCGTCGTAACAATCATCGTCGATTTTCCTTTGTCCAAACCTTCTACAATAAAGTCCACCGTCTTTAGCGCAGCGGCATACGCGATAATCGAGTACAGCGGCAGCGTCCACGTCTGCTTTAGGACGCCAGCGGCAAGATAAAGCAAGACGTTGTAAATCATCATAAACGTACCGACCGTAAGCCCAAGCCGCCTTGCAAAAATAACCGACATAACTTCCATTCCGTCAATGGCGCCGCCGTATCGAATAACGAGACCGCTGCCAATACCGGAAATCAAACCGCCGAAAATCGCGCACAAAAGCAAATCGCTTCCTGCAAAGGGAGAAGACTCACTCACCGAAATTGGAAGAACGTCGTTAATCAGCCACGCGCCAAGAGAATAAATAATTACTGCGTAGACGGAATAGACAGTAAATTCCAGTCCCTGTTTTTTGTAACCGAACAAAAACAGGGGGATGTTCAAAACAAGCAGGAAAAAGGAAAGTGAAAATTTTTCCGGCGTAAGAACATCAAGCAGCATGGATGTTCCGGAAATTCCGGAGTCATACAATGCAAGCGGTGCCAAAAAGCAGGTTACGCCAAAAGCGTTGATGAAGCCTGCAGCTGTAAGAATGAGAAATCTCTTTGCAGAGAAGCGAGGTATTTTCATAGGTATGTGTATTCCTTTCTTTAAGCGTTAGAAGTGTTTGATAGCTCTCACGCTTCTAGCAGAAACGAACTACCTCTAAGAGCGGCTTGCGAGGCGGCATCTTCGCTTCCGCCGCCGGGTAGCCAACAGCGATCACCGAAACAACTTCCTGTTCCTCTGGAATTTGCAGGAGTTCCCGCAGTTTTTTTGCGTCGCGAATCCCCATCACAAGCGTTCCAAGTCCCATGGCGCGGGCCGCTAAAAGCAGGTTCTGGTCGTGCATTCCCAAATCGTAATACCCCCATCCGTTTCCGCCTTCGTTAACAGGCGTTCCGGTGTTTGTATCAAATCCGGAAATTCCCGGAACAAACGCTGTCACCAAAAGGGCGGTTGCACCGGCGGAACTTCTCTGGTTAAACTCCGGAAGGCATTCCTTTTTTACTTTTTCTACCAGCTCTTCGGAAATAACGCAGAAGGTTCTAGCCGTCTGGCTGTTTTTCCAAGACGGCGCCATGCCTGCCGCCGCAAGCATTTCTTCCAGCTGTTCTTTGCTGACTTTTTTATCTGCTTCAAACGAACGGATGCTTCTTCTGGTTTCTAACGTCTCTTTAAAATCCATTGTATGCGGGTCCTCCTTTTTTCTTTCAATTCTCCGTAACTTCTATTTTGCGGATGGCTTTGGTTCGGATTTCCTCCGTAACTGCAGCAATAAATTCGGAAAGCGACTTTTGGCCTTCGTCGCCAAGGAAACGACTTCTAACGGAAACAACGCCTTCTTCCGCCTCCTTCTGGCCGACTACAAGCATATACGGAATCCGCTGCAAACGCGTTTCTCTAATCTTGTATCCAATCTTTTCCGAACGCTCATCCACTGAAGCCAGAATACCATTTTTGCGAAGTTCATCCAATACCTTTTTTGCGTAATCGTTATATTTTTCCGATATCGGAAGAACACGCACCTGTTCTGGACAAAGCCATGTCGGGAACTGACCGGCATACTTTTCAATCAGCCATGCCAGCGTTCTTTCGTAGCAGCCCATGCTTGTTCTATGGATAATATACGGCCGTACCTTATCGCCGTTTTGATCCACATAATACATATCGAACTGCTCCGCAAGTAAAGCGTCCCACTGAATGGTAATCATCGTATCTTCCTTGCCGTATACGTTTTTCGCGTTGATATCGACCTTAGGACCGTAAAACGCTGCTTCTCCTACGTCCTCCGTAAACGGGATGTTCAGTTCCTGCAAAATCTCGCGAATATGCTGCTCGGTCTGCTCCCAAACTTCCGGTTCGCCGATATACTTCTCCCGGTTGTTCGGATCCCACTTGGACAAGTGATACGTAACGTCCTCTTCTACGCCAAGCGTCGTCAGGCAATACTTCGCAAGCGCAAGGCAATTCTTAAACTCCTCCACCATCTGGTCCGGGCGCACTATCAAATGGCCCTCGGAAATCGTAAACTGCCGCACACGAGTAAGACCGTGCATTTCTCCGGAGTCTTCGTTGCGGAACAGCGTCGAAGTTTCGCCGTAGCGAAGCGGCAAATCCCGGTAAGACTTCTGGCTTGCTTTGTATACATAGTACTGGAACGGGCAGGTCATCGGGCGCAATGCGAACACTTCCTTGTCTTTTTCCTCGTCGCCCATGACAAACATGCCGTCCTTGTAGTGATCCCAGTGTCCGGAAATTTTGTACAAGTCGCTTTTTGCCATCAAAGGCGTCTTCGTCCGAATGTAGCCCCATTCGTTGTCTTCCAAATCTTCAATCCAGCGCTGCATCGTCTGAATGATTTTCGCGCCCTTTGGCATCAGAAGCGGCAGCCCCTGTCCGATTACATCAACGGTCGTAAAGAGCTCCATCTCTCTTCCCAGTTTGTTGTGGTCGCGCTTTTTAATGTCTTCAAGATGCGCAAGATAGGCTTCCAAATCGGCATTTTTTGTAAAAGCCGTTCCGTATATGCGCGTGAGCATCTTGTTCTTTTCGTTGCCTCTCCAGTACGCGCCGGAAGAGGAAATCAGCTTAATTGCCTTAATGCCCTTTGTGCTCATCAGGTGCGGACCTGCGCAAAGGTCAACAAAATCCCCCTGATCGTAGAAAGAGATTTCCGCATCCTCCGGCAAATCCCGAATCAGTTCCACTTTGTAAGGCTCTCCTCGCTCCTCCATCCTCTTGATTGCTTCTTCGCGCGGAAGCGTAAAGCGCACCAGTTCTTTCCCTTCTTTGATGATTTTTTTCATCTCCGCTTCAATAGCGTCAAGAGCGGCGCGATCAAGCGACGGCATATCAAAGTCGTAATAAAATCCGGTATCGATGGACGGACCAATGGCACATTTGGCTTCCGGATAAAGCCGCTTTACCGCCTCCGCTAACACGTGCGACGCCGTATGACGGTAGGCAGCCTTTCCTGCCTCGTCCTGAAACGTCAAGATGTTTAAATGGCAATCCGAAGAAATCACTGTCCGCAAGTCAACCACTTCTCCGTCCACCTCGCCTGCGCACGCCATACGTCCCAGGCCTTCGCTTAAATCTTTCGCAATGTCGATAACCGACATTGGCTGTTCGTACTCCTTTTCGGAGCCATCTCGCAAAATTACTTTCATAATCAACCCTCCATGAATAAAATAATCAAAGGACTTTTGCGGAAACAAAAAAGTCCCTGCCTGCTGCACTGCGCAGCAAACAGGGACGAGTTTTCCCGTGGTTCCACCCCAATTGGACGCCGGACGCTGTCCGGTTCCCACTTACTTTGACGATAACGGAGTCACCGGGCCGGATTAGGGCCGCTAAGAGGCGGTTTTCCAAAAGCTTCGCCGAAGACGCTTTCAGCACGCGGCGTCTCTCTCTTTCGGCAAGGGACTTTTGTACTCTTCTCTATCATCGCTTTGACCTTCCTACAGTATAGGTTTGGTTTTTGCTTCTGTCAAGCCCCTTTTCTTAAAATTCCGCTTTCAAGCTTGTGTAGGTTTACAATAGATGTGTTACACCCGAACAAGAAAAAGCTCGAGACCGGATTTCTACGTTATATTTAAGTCACCACACCAAAAAATACAGAAAGGAACCCGCTCTCGCATGACTAGTATAACACGGGAAATGAGGTATCGTCTATCCCTAATTAAATTTGCACAGAAGCACAGCGTCACAATGGCGGCAAGAAAGTACAAAACGAACCGGCCGTACATCTACCGCTGGCTACGCCGCTATGACGGTACCATCCGGTCTCTTGCTGACCGCTCAAGAAGACCGCATTCTCATCCCAACCAGCATACCCCACAGCATAAAATGAAACACGCTATATTTACATACAACGTGCATATATAGCGTGTTTTTTCTTGGTTATATGCAATATATTGTTGTCTTAGCGATTATCTATGCGTCATAATTTGGGGCTTGTCGCTTGCTTGTCGTTTAAATCTACAAAGCGATACTGAATAATAATGGAACATGAGCGATAATTACCTATTCAATCATCGTTGCACGGACAATCATACGGTGAGCTGCAATTGGGTTCGCCGTGCCACGGGCATTGAGTATACCCGCAGTTTTTTCGCTTCTTTCTCGCGCTCTACAGGAACGACACCACGATTGCGGCACTGTACCACCGTATCTATAACCAAACTCGGCTTCAATTTCACTACATCCCCACGCTGTTCTTCCACAGTTGGGGCATTCGGTCCATTCGTCATGCGGCATGCTATTAACCTCCTTTTCACTGTTAACTTTGAACGCTATAAATGTTCAGGTAGAGTTACTCGTTAATTAGCCCAACAATCCAGTTTACCCACCCTTTTATAGTAGAGGAACGCCGCTCATAGGTGCTGTCACTATTGATATTATATAAGTTAGATTTCTTCATGATCTGTATAATCTCATTTTTGTGCGGCATTACCCCAGTTTCAAAATGGCTTTTAAGCGTATCCGCAAATACCCCATGTGATAAAATGCAATTACAGAAAGCCAGCTGTCTTTGTTTATATCCCTTTTTCAAGATTTTGCGCCCCTTGTCAGATAGTTTATACAGCGTTACGCTACTGTCTTCTCTTTTTTCAATAAGTCCCAAATAACTGGCTGCATCTGTATAATAGTTTGTCTGTCGTACATCAAATGCGTAACGCTCGGTCACATCATTCGGGGTTAAATCTTGGTCATTTAGTAGTTCACATATATTGATAATCCGTTCAAATTTGTCAGCCTGTGGAAATGGCAACTGCGGTTCGGTTTCACGCACAGCGGAATATAGAACCTGCTGGATATCACCTGCTGTTATGGTTGTATCTTCAACGGTATAGTTTCTTTGTTGGACAAGGGCAATAGAACTATAGTTACTTGGATCTGTAAATCTATATTCATAAATACGGTAAATACCGTTTGAATACACCAAAAACAGCGGTCTAACAGGCTTTGTTACACGGCTTTTCCATACTCTAAATGGGTAATATAGCTGCCGCACTAAAAAATCTTCGGACAAGTCGCGCTTTGCTTCAAACAGAGCGAGTCCGCGAATGCCCTCAAATGCCGCATCAATTTCAATCTGTGAATTATTAACAGCAACGGTGCAGGAAGATTTTGTCTTTAGGTTGTCGATGTTAAAGTCAAAGGTACCAGAACCCATTCTGCCTGAAACAGTAGCTACAATTTCCTCATCGGCTAAGAAATCAGCAACAATACCAGCAGCAACAGCACAGTTTAGCGCAATAGCTTCGCTTGGAACATTACTACTGTCTAAACTTTGTATGTATGCAGGTATCGAAACTCTTGTTACAGGGGTGTCATCTGGCTCGAATTTGTGGTATGCATCAAAATGAGAAATAATGTAATCCCCACGAGTAACAGGTAAAATAGAAAGTCCATTAGCCGAAAAGACTTGTGGTAAATTTATCGTATGGTCAAATTTTGCCATTAGCCGAGGTTCACGCACCTCTTTGATTTGCCTTGCGGATATTTGAAACTGCCCTGTCCTCTCAATGTGCTTAAGAATATCGTATTTTTCAAACAACTGCTCCCATGCTTTATCGTTTAGACTTTTACTCATAATTTCGCACCACCACTTCGTCTACGTCACCACGCTTTGATGCAACGGAATTAACGGCACGTTTTGCCTGAACGATAGTAATATTGTATGCTGCGTATTGCTCTAAAATAAATTGTGTTGCAGAATTAGAAAGCATAAATTTAACTCCACGGGCGGATAAATCATCGCAACATTCCCGCAGGCGAATTTGATCAGCACGGGAAAAACCACCCTTTGAATACCCGGTGAAACTGGCCGTTTCGGAAACCGGGTCATACGGGGGGTCAAGATACACAAATGCGCCGTTCGAAATAGATTTCAGCACCTCTGAATAATCATTTATTGTCATATGAATATCAGCGGAATTAAAATATACACTGACAGCACGCAGGACAGGGGCATTAACGATATTAGGATTTCGATAATTACCGAATGGCGAATTAAACTCGCCTGCGTTGTTTACACGATATAACCCATTAAAGCAGGTTTTATTCAGGTACAAAACACGGGCCGCCTTTTGAATATCAGTAAGAGCATCATAACGAACCCTGTCACGATCCCAGTCTCTAACGGAATAGAAATACTCGGCGGTATTTTCATATTTCTCTAATTCAGCAATCAACGCTTCGACATTTTCTTTTATTACACTATAAACCAAAATAAGCTCTGGGTTTATGTCATTGATGTATGCTGTTTTAGGTTGAAGATGGAAAAGCAATGCACCTCCACCGACAAAAGGTTCACAGTATGTCGTTATTTTCCTCGGCAACAATGGTTGAAATGTTTCCAACAGTTGCCTTTTGCCACCCACCCACTTCAAAACAGGGGCTACAAGTTTGTTCTTTTTCATATTATCCACCCCTTTCATTGGCGAGCTTTCTACACAATTATACACGATATATTATACAACCCCGCAACAGAAGTCAATCTTTTCACGAAAATTTTACATCTGTAGATTTACAATAGATGTGTTACGCCGGATTACGCAACCCACACGTTCTACTCGTTTGAGGATTTCAGCTGTCAGCTTAAGGTGTACAATCAACGGGATTATAACCGGTGCCCTATACGCCCTTTGGGATGGAAGCCTCCTCAAACTTTCTTAAGAGAATTTATGGTTGAGAGTGTAACACATGTCTGACAAGCCTACATTTTCTTAAAATTCCGCTTTCAAGCTCCGGTCAAACAGCTGCTCTAGCTGCTCCCGCGGATTCTTGTTTTCGTACAAAACCGAATACACTGCTTCGCAAATAGGCATCTCTACTTCGCATTCTTTTGTAATACGGTGAATTGCCTTCACCGTCTCTACCCCTTCTGCAAGCCCGAAGTTCGATTTGCCCAAAATGTAGTTTTCTCCGTATCTGCGGTTATGGCTGAACATGGAAAAAACCGTAGCTTCATAATCTCCCAAATGGCACAATCCGTAAGCGCTTATTGGGTTTCCGCCCTTTGCTTCAATCAGGCGGGAAACTTCGCGCGTCCCTCTAGCCATGAGCGCGCCTTTAAGGGAAGTCAGTCCCAGACCGTCCAGCATCCCGGCGGCAAGCCCGATAACGTTTTTGGTCGCCGCGCCGATTTCATTTCCAATTAGATCTGTCCCATAATAAAACCGAATAAGGTCGCCGGAAAGTTCCTTTAGGAGGTACTGCTTTGTCTGCTGGCTGTTTGCATCAATAACCATGCAGTTCGGGTGTCCGTTTACGTATTCCTGCACGTGTCCCGGCCCAAGCCAGACGCAGACGTCTCCGTGCGCAGGAAACGCTTCCTCGCAAACGTCGGATAGACGTTTTCCGGTAGCAATTTCTAACCCTTTCATACAAAGGACAATCGGTTTTCCTCCCAACTTGTATTGCATCATTTCCGTGCAAAGTCCCCGAAGCCCTTGCGCGTTTATCGAAATAAAGAGCACGTCGGCATCCGCCGCTTCGGCAAGCTCCGTCGTGAGCCGCTGCTCTTTAGGCAAGGTCAAGTATTCGTTTTTCCGCGTTTGAAGCAGTCTTTGCATGTGCGCCGAGCTGTTTCTTCCGTAAAGGGTAACCGTATGACCGATTTGGCTCAAATACCAGCCGATAAACGTTCCCCACCGGCCGCAGCCAATAACAAATGCTTTCATAAGCGCTCCTCCCCTTCTTCCTTGCCGCTGCGTTTTTTTCGAAATATAACGAGTTTACTAAGCAAGTAGTTCAGCAAAATTACAACAACGCTTGTAATCGCCTTGGCTACTGCGCCCTCCACGCCGAAAATTGCTTGGGAGAGACCAATCGTAATCAAGGCGCCCGGTAAGAAGATTTCAAAAATTCCGGAAAATACGCGCGCCCCGAAAAAGGAGACGATTTCCAGTAAAAGCTGGCTTTTTTTTGTACACTTGCTCTCAAATACGAACCGCTTATTCGTAACGTAAGCAAACGTAACCGCCACTACCCACGCAATCGCGTTGCATATGGTTACCTGAAAATTTGTGGGATTTTCCCCGCACAGCTTAATGCAGGGAATGTATACGAGCCAGTTAACAACCGTCGTCGCAACGCCAAAAACCAAATATAAAACAATCGACCGATATTTCCGAAGCAAATCTCCTAGCTTTTTCATTTTTCTGTGCCTTTCTCTGCTTTTTACGCCACGAAACAAAAAAGGCGCTGCTTATGACAGCACCATTTCTGCTCTTTAGAAATATTTTCGGTTTCCCCAGAGATTTCTCTTTTTCAACTCCACGTATTCTTCGTACGCTTTTTCCAAAATCTGTTTCTCGTTGGAAAACTTCAGTAGATGGTACGCTTCATGATACTTATAGTAACCTGAGTCAACGAAAAATTCCTCCCGCTGTGGCTTGCTATAATAGCTATCCGACATCATCAGATACCAGTGAACATCTTTCATTACTGTGTTCTGCGGCGTATTGAAGGTATATTGACTTTTGCCAATATATTTTATGATGTGCGCGGCGACTCCCGTCTCTTCTTTCACTTCCCGGGCAGCCGTCTCTTTGTAGTCCTCGCCTTCTTCTACGGTTCCTTTTGGCAGCACCCATCCTTCATACTTGTGCTTATAATTTTTATACAGTAATAAAATTTTTCCTCGAAAAATAACAACACCACCACAGCTCGTAGCCTCAACCATAGCAAGACCCCCAGTCTAACGGTGTGTCATAAATATAGTGTCGCTTCGCGCTCCTCCTTGCTCTGTATGACAGCGCTTGGACGCACAATGCATTTTTCTCATTATACCCTATATCCGCGAGGGATGCAACAAAATTTCTCTGCCGCTAGAAAACGCCGCGCCGAAAATGTCCTCTTGTTTCCTTTTGGTCTGCGCACTCCTCCACGGTTTTCCCTTGTACGGCCATTAAAAAATGCTCCAACACATTTTGAACTTCGCTTTCCTCTTCGAAAGTAAATTCCAACCGCAGCGATGCAGGCGAAAGCGCCGCTACGGATTCCATATACGGCAAAAGCGACATCGTCGCACTGTTATGAATGCGGTTATAGCACGCATCGCATACTGCTAGAACCGGAAATTTCGCTCCTTTTTCGTCCTGAAGAAGGAGGGGGCTCGTTTTTCCTCTTGCGCAGCCGTATGCCGTTTTCCACACGCATTGTCTGGAAACCATAACCACATTTCTCCCATACACTACCATTTCAAACGGAAAATGCTTAAGCCAGCGCATTTCGCGCGAGTTTTCTTCCAGAGGAGCCGTCACCAGAGAAGCTCCCTGTCTAAGCAGCCACGAAGCTGCCGAATCGTTCATAGCGTATAGATTCGCATCTGCCGCAAGCGGTACGCCAAGGCTTTCTTCCTTCCACCGCGCAAGCGCGTCCAAAGAGCGCACCAAAAGCCCGGAAAATGCGTTTTTTTGTGATAATTCTACAAGAGTAGACCATAATTCATCCAAACGTTTTCCCTGTGTAATTCGCGGAAGCGCAAGCCACGGGCGAAGGCTTGTATTTTGTTGCAGGCAGCCTTTATAATCTCCCTCCATATCGACGTAAATACGTTGAATTTCCGAATACGCCGACACTGCACGGAGCTGTTTTGGCGTCGTTACCATAACGGAGACCGTCGGATTTTTCTGCTCTTGTTCTCCAAATTCTCCCAGAAGAGGCGCAGTCTTTTCCGAAACAGGCTTTCTGTGATACTTTGCAAGCAACTTTTTTGTATAACGCGTAAGAGCCTGCCGCCGCAGCTCGTTTAGACGCGAAACAGGCAGGAAGCAATCGTCAGCCAGTTCTACGGCAATCGATGCAAACCGGTACGGCGTATCGCCCGTTTTTTGAAGGCTTGCCTGAATGCTTTGCGGCGTTGCTGGCGCTTTTTGCGCAGCTTCCGCCACCGCGCCTTTCACCGAAACAAATACTTCTCCGGTAAGGCTTAGTTCCATCGGCTCTCCCGTGCGCGCGTAAAACCTAGCGCAAAGCGGCGTCTTTCGGCTTTGCTTGCGCAGGCTTTCCGCAATCTCAGCAAGCAGCGCGTCGTTTTTTGTCCGATAAACGAGGATGTTTCCGGCAGCGCCCCTTCCGGTAAGCGGCACAATTCTTGGCGCGTGCATTTCGTCCGCTCCCGCCGTATATTCCGCTAAAATCCGCTCCCCGGTTCCGATTGTCTCACGCAGCTCCAAAACATCTCCCGCATGAACCGATTGGTGGTACTCTACCTTGCAGCGCCCTTTGCCTGTAAGAAGCCGTCCTTCTCCGACAAGAACGCCGCTGTGATTTGGCCGCGCAAGCGAAATCATTTTGCGTCCGGGCTCCTCAAACGGATATCCTTCGGTAAAGCCTCCCCGGTTATAAAACTCTGCCAGCCGTTTTATATCTTCTTTTAACTCTTCAATTTCCTCAAAGCGATAGTTCTTTGCTCCAGACGCTTCCAAACGATTCACCCACTTCCGGTAAATCGACGTCACTCCTGCTGTATAAAGCGCGTTTTTCATTCTCCCTTCGATTTTCAAAGAGTCAATCCCAAGCGCCAAAAGTTCCGGAAGCTTAGAAAGTATGCATTGATCCTTCAAGCTTAAGAAATACCCGCTCTGCTCTTTTTCCCCCGGCGCCGTACAAACGTACGGCTTTCGGCAGGGCTGTGCGCAGCGTCCGCGGTTGCCGCTTCTTCCTCCAATCAGCGAAGACATCAGGCATTGGCCGGAATAGCTGTAGCACAAAGCTCCGTGGCAAAACACTTCCAGTTCTAGGGGTGTTTTTTCCCGAAGTGCGCGTAGTTCCGAAAAATTCATCTCTCTTGCCGGCACAATCCGCGTCACACTTTTGGGAAGCAGTCGACAAGCGGCTGCATTCGTAATCGTCATTTGTGTGCTCGCATGAATCGGCAAGTCCGGCCACGTCTGCGCAAGCAGCTGCATCACGCCAAAGTCCTGCACAATGACCGCGTCAATGCCGCGCAAATAATACGGCGTCAGATAAGAAATCAGTTCCGAAAGCTCCTTTTGTTTAAGCAGCGTATTGACCGTCATATATACTTTTACGCCGTAACTATGCGCGTAATCCAGCGCTTCTAAGAGTTCCTTCTCGGACGGGTTTTCGGCATATGCCCGAGCGCCAAAACGGCTGCCACCGATATACACCGCGTCGCAGCCTGCTAAAATCGCCGCCCGCAGGGAAGAAACTGACCCCGCGGGGGAAAGAATTTCAATTTTCTTATTTTTTCCTATACGCACTTAATTCGGTCTCCAGCTTTACCACCTTTTTCTGTTCCTCTACGTTTCGCGCCTTCATCTTTTCTAGGTCGTTTTGCAAATCGTCCACTTTTTTTCTCAGCGAAACAATATCGTGCTTAAGCGTAAAAATTTCTTCGTCTTTATTTTCCATCTCGTCCGTTACGTCCACAAGCTGCTGTTTCAGTTTGAAGTAATCGTCCGCAATGTTAATCTGCATCAAAACCGTTCTTGTATCGACATCCATGCTGCGATAGCCGTTTTGTTCTTTTACTAAGCTGTATTTGCTGTTTAGATAAGACGCGATTTTTTGCAGGTACTCTTCGCTTTCGTATCCCGCCAGGCAGTAGCGTTTCCCGTTAATAATTACTTCTGCATCAACTTTTCTGTTCATAAGTTTTTCTTTTCCTCCCAAGTTTTTATTCTTCCTTTAACGGAATTCCCAAATGGCGGTAAGCCTCCTGCGTCACCACGCGCCCTCTAGGCGTTCGCACAATCAGCCCATGCTGCACCAGATATGGCTCGTACACTTCCTCTACGGTCCCCGCATCTTCTCCGATGGTTGTTGCGACAGCGTCCAATCCGACCGGTCCCCCTTTAAAGACGTTTATCATTGCCATCAAAATCTCACGGTCGATGTGATCTAACCCTTTGCGATCGACTTCCAGCAAGTCCAGTGCAAACCGCGCGACGTCTCCCGTAATTTTTCCGTCGTACTGAATTTGCGCAAAATCCCGAACCCGTTTTAAAAGCCGGTTGGCAAGCCGCGGTGTTCCGCGGGAACGGCGCGCCAGCTCTTTTGCTCCGTCCGCGTCAATTTCCACCTGAAGCACTTTTGCGGAATGCAAAATAATGAGTTCAAGCTCTTCTACGGTATAAAATTCCAAGCGGTTCACAACGCCAAAACGGTCGCGAAGCGGCGCCGTCAGCATTCCGGCCCGCGTCGTTGCGCCAACAAGCGTAAAAGGCGGCAGAGACAACCGCACCGACTTAGACGCCGGTCCCCGACCGATTACAATGTCAATGGCAAAGTCCTCCATTGCCGAGTAGAGCAATTCCTCAACCTGACGGTTCAGCCGGTGAATTTCGTCGATAAACAAAACGTCGCGCTCTTGAAGGTTGTTTAAGATGGCTGCCATATCGCCGGGCTTTTCTATCGCCGGTCCGGAAGAAATCCGGATGTTCGCTCCCATTTCTCTGGCGATAATGTTTGCTAGCGTCGTCTTTCCAAGCCCCGGCGGTCCGAAAAAGAGAACGTGATCTAACGGCTCGTTTCGTTTTTTGGCCGCTTCAATGTAAATGGAAAGATTTTTCTTTGTCTTTTCCTGCCCGATGTATTCCGAAAGCGTCTGGGGACGCAGGGAACCTTCTAGGGGCACATCTTCAGGCATTTGCTCTGTTGTAATAATCCGTCTAGGCATAACCCGCCTCTTCCTTCCTCAATCTTTCAAGACTCGCTCGCGAGTCTTGGCGCATCCTAAGCGGAGCGTTTATCAGATGGGGGAGTGACACCCGCCACTGATACGAATTTGCTATACTCGCCGCCTATAGAGGCGGGAGTCTTCCCACATCTGATAAATGTTTCAGGCTCTGCCGCAGCAGTTCGTCCACGCTCATCCCTTCTTCAAACGGCACGGCAGCTACGGCGCGCGTAGCCTCCGTTTTGGAATATCCAAGGGCAATAAGCGCTAAAACAGCGTCTTCGTTTGCTTCCTGATTTATTTGTTCTACGTGAGTAGACTCTTTGTTTTGTAAGCGTTTTTCGAATGCATCCTGTAAGCTGATTTTGTCTTTTAGCTCAAGCACCAGCTTGCTTGCGGTCTTTGCCCCAATTCCCGGCGCCTTCGCAATCGTCTTCGTATCTTCCGACAAAATAGCAAAGCGAAGCACGTCGGCAGGAAGCACAGACAAAATAGACTGCGCGCCTTTTGGGCCGATTCCGCTCACCGTAATTAAAAGCTTAAACATGGCCAGGTCGTCCGGATTCAAAAATCCAAACAACGAAATCCCCGTATTCTCGTTTACGTTCAGGTACGTATAAACCCGCACAAAATCGCCGATTGCCGGGAGCTTTGCAAGGTCGGTTGACGACATCCCAAGCTCGTAGCCAACGCCTTTGCAGTCCACAACCGCCGTACTTTCTCCAACAAATACAAGCTCTCCCTGTACATATGCAAACATAGCAATCCTCACTCCTGTTTCCGCTTGCCAAGCGCCGCTACATAAGCGTTGCTCCTAAATTAAGCAGCGGCTGCACAATTTTCCAGCTAAGCGGACGTTTCTTCCATTGCTGGTACGTAATTTCCAAAGACTTTGCAAAAGTTTCTTCAAAATCTGCGCGGACGGCGTCCAAAAAGTCCGGCGCACTTACCATCACAGCGTCCTCGTAATGCAAATAAAAGCTGCGGTAATCCATATTGATCGTTCCGACAACCGCGCTCTTTTCGTTCATAATGATTTTCGAATGAAGAAACCCGGGCGTGTACTCATAAATGCGTACGCCGCTTTGCAGCAGGCTGCCGTAGTTATAATTTGTCAGAATTTTAACCATTTTTTTATCGGGGATGCCCGGTGTAATAATCCGCACGTCAATCCCCGAGCGCGCGGCAAAGCAAAGCGCATCGCGCAGTTTTTCGTCGATAATCAAGTACGGCGTCGCGATATACAAAAGCTTATGCGCCGTATTTGCCATTTGGTGGTAGACGTTTTCCACGGAATTGTCCCGAATGGCCGGTCCGTCGGCAAATACTTGGCAAAAGCAGTCGTTCTCTGCAAAAATAGCACTCGGCCGATATGCCTCGTATTTGGAAAACGCTGCCTTTGGCTCCGATGCATCCCACATTTGCAAAAAGCAAACGGCAAAGCCCCAAGCCGCTTCTCCCCGCACGCGAACGGCACTGTCTTTCCACGTACCAAACCGCGTAATAAGATTTGCGTACTCGTCTGCTAAATTAATGCCGCCCGTGTAAGCAACCTCTCCGTCTATAACAACGAGCTTTTGGTGGCTTCGGTAATTCATATAAAGCTGCGAGGTGTATTTGTGAATCGGGTTAAAAATTCGAACCTGTATGCCCTCTTCCGCCAGATGATCCGGGAAATACTTAGACGTTCTGAACATAGAGCCAAAGTCGTCGTAAAGAAAACGTACTTCCACACCGTCGGCAACTTTTTTCTTTAGGATTTCGTGCGTCCGTTCCCAAAGCCGCCCCTCCGCTACAATATAAAAATTCAGAAAGATATACCGCTTTGCCTGTCTTAAGTCTTCAAAAATCGCTTCAAAAGCGTCTTCGCCCATGCCGTAATAGCGCAGCTGGTTGTTTTTATACAGCGGAAAGTGCTTCGACTGCAAATACTTCGCGATTCTGCTTTGGTTGCGGTATTGCTGCTCAAAGCGCTGCATCGTCTCTTCTGCGTACGTGCAAAAATCGTAGCCGTAGCTAATCCTCCGGCGAATCTCCGCGCTGATTTTCCCTTCCGAGGATGTCCTTCCCCAAAGAACGTACATAACGTGGCCGCTCACCGGCAGCAGCAAAACAATCGAAATCCAGCTTACCTTGTAAGACACGCTTCGGCTGTCGTTTACAAGGGAAATAATAACAAAGTAACTGGCAATTGTCACGAGCGTATAATAGTAGACGGTCGTTTCCCGCAGCCAAACCGACAAATACAGGATAAACAAAAACTGGAGCAAAACCAAAACAGCAACAATGAAGGCGCGTAAAATTCCGCTGACTCGCACCTTCCAAATCCAGCCGTTTTGTTTTCTGCCCTGTGCCGACATAAATCGCTCCATCTTTTTTTCTTTTTTACACAGTAATTGGTAGTTTATTATAGCACTGTTTACCGGAAACGTCAAAGACATGTTTATCAGATTTTTGGAAATTCACCTTTGCGAAGGAGCGCCCGCCGTGTTACATTTGTACTGTCAAATCGTATCCGCAGGAGGACGTCTATGATCAAACAGGAAACCGTTTTTTCGGCTCCGGATGCAGGCACGCTTTTTTCGCATTCTTCCCGCGTGCCCGTCTTTTTTGATATCGAAACGACAAGCCTTTCTCCAAAAACCGGACTTGTCTATCTGATTGGATGCGCTCTCCCCCTGCCCAAAACCGGCAAGTGGCAATTAACGCAGTGGTTTGCCGAGACGCCGCAGGAGGAAGATGCGCTTCTTTGCGCCTTTTTTTCGTTTCTTCCAAAAGACTGCCTGCTCTGCCATTATAACGGCGCTGTCTTTGACCTTCCGTTTTTAAACGCGCGCGCCAGGCATTACGGGCGCGAAGAATTTCCCGACGCATCGGATACGCTGGATTATTACCGGCTTCTCTCTCCTATAAAGAAGCTGTTTGCACTTCCAAGCCGTCGGCAAAAACAGCTGGAGGCGCTGCTTGGCATATGCCGGGAGGACCGGCTAGACGGCAAGGAGCTTATTTCGCATTATACGGAGTACATTGGACGCGCCCGCTTTGATAAGGAGCGCGCAGACGAGCTTTTGTCTCTTCTTTTGCTTCACAACCGGGAAGACGTGCAGGGGCTTGTGCAAATTGCGGCGCTAGACGCCGTCTGCCTTTTGATGCAGGGCGAATACGCAGACGAAACCTGCGCGCTTACGGAAAACGAATTGCAAATTACGCTAACGCTTCTTAAGCCGCTGCCATGTACGCTAAATCAGTCGTTGGAAGGCTCTGCTTACGGCGACGCCATTCATTTGTTTGCCAAAGAAACGCAGGCAATTTTGCGCATTTCACTCGTCCGCCGAACTCTCTTTTATTATTACGAAAATTACCGGGATTATTTCTACCTTCCCGACGAAGATATTTGTATTTACCACTCCCTCGCGGAAAGCGTTCCTAAGGCGCGGCGCGTGCGCTGCACAAAAGAAACTGCCCGATGCAAAAAGGAGGGCTGCTTTTTCATGCAGCCCAAACCCATTTTTGTTCCCGCTTTTCGCACTGCGCCGGACGCAGCGGTATGCTATGCGCAAATACAGCAGCTAACGCAGCAGCCGGAGCACGTAAGGGAATATGTCCAAAGCATTTTTTCTTATTGCGCTTTAAGCAATTCAAAGCCTTTAAACATCAGATTGCCCTCGCCGCAAAATGTAAAATAGAGCGCGTACTGCCCCTCCGGCAGGGAAATGTCCGCCGTATATTCTTCCCATACGTTTGTATAATCTACAGGGATGCTTGCAAGAACCTCGCCGCCAATCGACGTTCGTACTTCAAAAAATCCTTTGGCGTAGCCTCTTGTCCAAATACGGATTTGCTTCGCCTGCGTTCCCTGAAAGAACTTAAAGCCAATCGTGGCAGTGTTTTTAATATTGCCTACGTATCCTTCGTATTCGTCGCCGTCTTTGCCATCCTGCATAACTCTGGGCTGCTCTGCGTCGCCAACGTAAACGCTGGGCTTGTCTGTGAACAAGTTGCAGGCTATGTAAGCCGGATAATACCCTTCCGCCATCAGCGGTCCGCCATTTAGACCACAGGAAGTGATCATCGCCTGCTCGATGCTGCCGTCTTCATGCACCGTAAGCTTCTCGGCACAGCCCTGCCGGCTGTACCACGTGCAGTTCGTATGCCGATGGTAAAAAATATAAGGCTGTCCCTGAATTTCTACGATGCTTCCGTGGTTATTCGCCCCGTACGCAGCAGGCGTATCCGCTTGTTTATAGCTGTCTATATGCATATCGCAATTGCTGACTAACACGCCGCCGTATAAAAATCCTTCCGTGGGCGATTTGCTCGTAGCGTAGCACAGCTCGTGCATTACCTGCGAGGAATAGATAAAGTAATACAAATCTCCTTTTTTTCGAATGGAAGGCGCTTCAAAAAACGCATGCCCTTCGTAACCTGTTCCCGCGCTGTACTCGCAGCCCGGAACGACAAACTGCGGCGCGCTTTGCACAGTCAGCATGTCTTCTCCCAATACGGTAACCATTGCCCCGTGCCGGGAGCGGTCGCCGTTTCCGCAAAAGCCGGTGTAAAGATACGTTGTTTTTCCTTCCGTCAGCACGCCCGGATCAAACTGTGGCTCGTCGCCTTCGCGGTTACCAAGCAGCGTCCCGTCCGGATAATGCACATATCCGTAAAACTGATACTTCCCTGCGGGTGTGTCGCTGACCGCCACGGAAACAACCGAAACTTTATCTAGGACGTAGTAAAGGTAATACTTTCCGTCCGGTCCTACTGTCACATCTGGCGCGTAGAGGCACATTTTCCCTTCCGGGTTTAGCGGATCCTGCGTTTTTTCGTAAATAACGCCTTCGTAGCGCCAATTGCCCAAATCGTCTACCGGCGCCGACCAGCAAACGTAGTCGCCCATGCAAAATACGTAACCGTTATAAAAATCGTGCGATCCATATACATATACCCGATCGCCAAAAACATAAGGCTCTCCGTCCGGGATATATTCCCACGAAGGCAGATACGGGTTAAATGCTTGTTTTTTCATGCCAAATCCTCCTGCTGCATCTCTAAACGTTTTCTAAGCTCTTCCATCAAAAACTGCCGGAAGGAAGACTCTTTTTCTCTTCCTGGCACGGCTCCGTTTGTTGTGAACACCATCTCGCACGGATTTTTCGCTGTATACGGCTCCCAAAGAGGCATTGGCGTGCCGTCCGCGTCCTCTCCGTTTGGATTTCCGGTTCGAACAAAGTTCGCCCAGTAATTGCACATTTGTCTTGCCAAGTCGTAATGTTTTCCTACAAAAGGCCGCCAGCACTTTGCTAACGTCTCAAAGAAGAACCACAAGTCTACCGAGTGGAAAGTTCCCGGGTGATCCCAACCCGGAATTTCCGGCGCGAAGCAATAGTAATATTGTTTGCCTCCCCGCCCTTGTTTTTCTTCCTGCAAAAACGCAGTCTTGACTGTACAGGCAATCCCGCTTATAGGAGCTTGCTCTTTTTTATTCGGATTAAACTGCGCTTCTGGAAAGCGCAAAAATTCCTCCGCCTGCTCTGCGAAAATTTCCTTTGCCTTCGCCGTGTATTCTTCCGGTGTGGAAGCGTAAATACAGCTTGGAAATTCGTCTTCGGTATTTCCGGACATTAACGGCACTTGCGCATGTTCTCCCCGCATAAACCGCTCCATAGGGTCGCCCGGACAGAAGTGTCCGTCAATGGAAAGTCCCATTCTCGGATTCGTCTGCGCATACTCTGCGTACCGGTCGCGGATCGTTCTTGCATCCAGTTTTCTCGCTTCGTCTATGCTCTTTACCCCTAGGAATTCAAAAAACTTTTTGCCCTTTTCTTCTGCCTGTGCAAGACTTCTGGGCGTAATAAATTTATCTACTTCATAAGGGCTGCGAATCATACCGCTTAAAATAATAGCCCCTTGAAACAGCCCTTTATTTTCCGGACAAGTCACCTGCGCCAAAACACTGGCGCCGCCGGCAGACTGTCCGGCAAGCGTAATCTGCTCCGGATCGCCGCCAAAAGCGGCAATGTTTCGGATGACCCATTTCAAACCGGCCTGCTGGTCAAGGCAGCCAAAATTCGTAGGCGTCTGCGGACTTTCGGCCGAAAGCTCCGGATGTGCCAAAAAGCCAAGCGCGCCAAGCCGATAATTTACCGAAACTACGACAATCCCTCTTCTTGCCAGCCGTTCGCCGTCAAATTCCATTTCCGCAGGATATCCCCACTGGAAACCGCCGCCAAAAAACCAAATCATTACTGGCAGTTTTTCCTCCGGCCCCTTCGCGCCCGTCCAAACGTTTAAGTACAGGCAGTCCTCATCCATAGGGATGTCCGGGTCTACATGCCATTCGCGGCAGTAAATATCGGTGCCAAGCCCAGGCGTGTCCTGAATGGAGATGGGTGCGAACGTGTATGCATCCCGAATGCCTTCCCAATTTTCACAAGGCTGCGGCGCTCTCCACCGGTTTTCACCCACAGGCGGCGCTGCAAAGGGAATTCCTTTAAACGAAGTAATTCGTGGATCTGCCGCAGGAAGCCCCCGCACCAGTCCGTTTTCTGTTTTTGCTACTCGAATCATTTCCTTTTCTCCTCTCTTTTTTCCCCTCATTTGATTAATACCACAATTTTCCACAATCGTCTAGTCTTTTATTTCTCAAATGGATGCGTGATACGAAAAAGAGCGCCTCCCCTTTCGGGAAGACGCTCACGACAGAAAGAAATGCCTTTCTGTAAATTTTATTCCTCTGCTGGCAAAATTTCCTTCTTGTTATAAGAACGGCAAGCTTTGCATACTCTGTGAGGCATCATCAGCGCACCGCATTTGCTGCACTTTACAAGATTCGGAGCAGACATTTTCCAGTTTGCCCGACGGCTGTCTCTTCTTGCCTTGGAATGTTTGTTCTTAGGACAAATAGCTCCCACGATTCACACCTCCTTGAACAGATTCGCCCGAGTTTTCTTACTACTCAGAACGCGCATATCCGTATTATAAGGGGAAGTACGGCATTTGTCAACGAAAAAAAAATTTTTTTCGCTGCTCACGCTTTCGTCAATGCAACGGTCTCTCTTGCAATGGCAAGCTCTTCATTTGTCGGAATCACCATAACTTTTACGCGGCTCTCCGGCGTACTGATAATAATCTCCCGACCACGGACAGCGTTTTTCTCTTCGTCCAGCTCTACGCCCAAATATCCAAAGTGTTCGCAGATGAGTTTGCGGACTTTCTTGTCGTTTTCTCCAAGTCCTGCCGTAAACGCAATCGCGTCGATTCCGTTCATAGCCGCCGCATACGCTCCAACGTACTTTGCTACGCGATAGCAAAACGTTGCTACCGCATCTTTTGCACGCGGATTGCCGGCCTCTGCCGCAGCGTCCAAATCCCGGAAGTCGGAAGAAACGCCCGACATGCCGTATACACCGGACTTTTTGTTCAAAACGTTCATTACGTCAGCAAGCGACAGATTTTCTTTTTCCGCTACGAATTCCATAATAGCAGGGTCGATGTCGCCGCTTCTCGTTCCCATAATCAGGCCTTCAAGAGGCGTAAGTCCCATGGAAGTGTCTACGGATTTGCCGTTTTTCACAGCGGATACGGACGCGCCGTTTCCCAAGTGACAGACAACAATTTTCGAGTTTTCCGGATCCAGCCCGCCAAGCTGCATCGCGTGCTTGGAAACGTAGCTGTGGCTTGTCCCGTGGAAGCCGTACCGACGCACCTTATATTTTTCGTAGTACTCGTAAGGAAGACCGTACAAGTACGCTTCTTTTGGCATTGTTTGATGAAACGCTGTGTCGAAAACCGCGACCTCCGGCACGCCCGGCATAATGGAAAGGCAGGCGTGAATGCCAATCAGGTTCGCAGGGTTGTGAAGCGGTGCCAATTCGCTGCACTCTTCGATTGCAGCAATAACTTCCGGCGTAATGAGTACCGAGGAGGCGAATTTCTCTCCGCCGTGCACAACGCGATGCCCTACCGCGCCAATTTCCGACAGCGAGCTAATAACGCCGTAGGAAGGATCGGTCAGAGCTGCCAAAACTCCTTTGATCGCTACTTCGTGATTTGGAAGCGGATCTTCCAAAACGACCTTGGTTCCCCCTGCCGGCGTGTGGTTGAGCCGACCGTCAATTCCGATTCTTTCGCACAAGCCAACTGCAAGCGCCTGTTCCGATTCGGCGTCAATCAGCTGATACTTTAGAGAACTGCTACCGCAGTTAATCACCAATACCTTCATTGTAAATTCTCCGTTTTCTTTTATTGTTCAATGGCCGATGCCTGAACTGCCGTAATTGCGACAACGCCTACAATATCTTCCGCACAGCAGCCTCTTGAGAGATCGTTTACCGGCGCGGCAATCCCCTGCGTGATAGGGCCGTAGGCTTCCGCTTTTGCCAGCCGCTGCACAAGCTTGTAGCCGATATTTCCTGCGTCCAAATCCGGGAATACCAAAACGTTTGCTTCTCCGGCAAGCGGACTTCCCGGCGCTTTAGAAGCAGCTACCGAAGGAACGATGGCAGCGTCTGTTTGCAATTCTCCGTCCAAAAGAATGTCCGGGCGCAGCTCTTTTGCAATGCGCGTTGCTTCTACGACTTTATCTACGTCGGCATGCTTTGCGCTTCCTTTCGTCGAGTGCGAAAGCATCGCTACTTTTGCCTGCTTTTGAACAAGCAATTCGAACGATTCCGCCGAAGTAATCGCTATCGCGGCAAGTTTTTCCGGATCCGGATTTTGCTCAAGACCGGAATCAGCAAACAAAAACGTTCCCGACTCTCCGTATGTGCAGTTCGGTACAACCATCATAAAGAAGGCCGATACGAGCTTTGTGCCCGGCTTTGTCTTAATAATTTGCAGCGACGGACGCAGCGTATTTGCCGTAGAATGGCACGCGCCGGAAACCACGCCGTCCGCAGCTCCGGTCTTTACCATCATGCACGCGTAGTACATATAGTCTGTCGTTAATAATCTCTTTGCTTCTTCCGGCGTCATCCCTTTTGCCTTGCGCAGTTCCACAAGCTTTTCCACGTAAGACTCCAGCTCCGGCGCAGTGTGCGGATCGATCACTTCCGCCTGCGAAACCGCAAGTCCCTGGCTGTTTTTTTCAACTTCTTCCGGCGTTCCGAGCACAACGATGTCGGCAATTCCTTCCTTTAAGATCTGTTCAACCGCTTCCCACGTTCTGCGATCCATGGATTCCGGCAGGACAATCTTTTTCTTGTTCTGTTTCGCCCTTTCTTTAATACTTTCAATAAATCCCATGACTTCTTATCCTCCGTTCCCGTCTGGTATACATTTCCCATATTATAATCCTATCGCCCGCCCGAAACAAGAGGCGAACGGAATTTTTTTCGCCGCCCGCACATAGGTTATAGAGGACAAAAGCAACCGACGTCCGTACCCTGCTTGGAGGTCTGCCATGAACGATCCTTCCGTTTCTGTTTTTTCGCTGTTAAAAGAACTAAAAACCGACCCGTCTTCCGGTCTTACAAGCAAAGAAGCTGCCGAGCGTCTTAAAAAATATGGCCCAAACGCTCTGCCCGAGGCGCCTAAGCGGCCGCTGTTGCTTCGCTTTTTTGATCAGCTGCGGGATTCTATGATTTTTGTTTTGTTTGGCGCCGCAGGACTGAGCTTTGCCGTTTCCTGTCTGGAAGGCCACCCCGACTACCTAGAGCCTGCGATTATCCTTGCAATTATCTTTCTAAACGCTATGCTTGGCGTTTTTCAGGAGTCACGCGCCGAACATTCGCTTGCTGCCTTAAAAAAGCTCTCCGCCCCAAAAACGCGGGTTTTGCGGGACGCAAAGACAAAGCTTCTAGCGTGTACGGAACTTGTTCCGGGCGATATTCTCCTGCTTGAGACCGGGCAGTTTGTCCCGGCCGATGCCCGGCTTTTGCAAACCGTAAACCTTATGGTAGAAGAAGCCGCGCTAACCGGTGAATCCGTTCCCTCAGAGAAAAACGCGCACGCAGTTCCGGCAAAAGACGCGCCGCCCGCCGACTGGGCAAACTGCGTTTTTTCTTCCTGCGTTGTCGTAAGCGGACACGGCACGGCCGTTGTGACCGCAACCGGTCTTTCTACGCAAATCGGGAAAATCGCCGAACGCCTTATGCACGGCGAAACACCGCCGACGCCGCTACAAAAGCGTCTTAGCGCCGTAAGCAAAACGCTGGGACTTGTCTGCCTTTTGATTTGCGCCGGAATTTTCCTGCTTGGAACACTGCAGGGGCGACCTGCCGTACAAATGCTTCTAACGGCCGTAAGTCTTGCCGTTGCGGCAATTCCGGAAGGACTGCCCGCCGTCGTCACCATTATGCTTGGGATTGGCGTGGAGCGCATGGCAAAGCAAAAGGCTGTCATCCGCCGTCTTCCGGCCGTAGAGACGCTCGGCTCCGCTACCTACATCTGTACGGACAAAACCGGTACTCTGACGCAGAATCGGATGACTGCCGCCGCCTGCTTTACCGGCGGTCGTTCGTACTTGCTTCCAAAAGACGATGCGTTGCCGGGCGTTTCTTCTCTTTTGCGGCTTACTGCGCTTTGCTGCAATTCCGACGGAACAACCGGCGAGCCTACGGAAAACGCTTTGGTAACGGCGGCAGAGCATGCGACAGGCAGTAAAAAGCCTTCGTTTGAGCGACTTTTGGAAATTCCGTTTCACTCCTCCCGCAAGTGTATGCTTGTTGTCGGAAGAGACGAAAATGGCAAGCGTTTGCTTATTGCAAAAGGCGCGCCGGACGTTCTTCTCTCGTATTCGGCAAGCGGCGAAAACAGCCGGACGCAGGGTTTACCTGCAAGGCAATGGGCAATACAAAACGAAGCCTACGCAAAAAGAGCGCTGCGCGTGCTTGCCGTTGCCACGCGCCAAATTAGCGAAAGCGAGTGGAGACAAATCGAGAGAGAGCGAACCGAGGATGCCCGTTTTCGGCTTCTTTGCCGCAGCTTGCATATGCAGGGCTTGATTGCGCTTTGGGATCCGCCGCGTCCGGAGTGCCGGATGGCGGCAAACGAATGCCGGTTAGCCGGCATCGCTACCATTATGATTACCGGCGACCATCCGAACACCGCCGGCGCGGTTGCAAAGGAAGTCGGCATTGACCAGGGCGGCCCCGTAATAACTGGCTCTATGCTCTCACAAATGGACGATAAGGCCTTAGAAGACACCGTAAAGACGTGCCGCGTCTATGCGCGCGTTCAGCCGGAGCACAAGGTGCGGATTGTGCAGGCGCTGCAAAGACAAGGGGAGATTGTCGCCATGACCGGCGACGGCGTCAACGATGCTCCCGCGCTTCAGTGCGCCGATATTGGCTGCGCAATGGGAATTACCGGTACGGACGTTGCCAAAAATGCCGCCGACATGATCCTAATGGACGATAACTTCGCCACAATCATCTCTGCCGTCCGCGAGGGCCGCGGCATTTACGACAATATCCGAAAAGCCATTCACTTTTTGCTCTCCTGCAACGCCGGAGAAATTTTGCTGATTGTGCTTTGCATTGTTTTTCGGCTTCCCGCGCCCCTAGCGGCAATCCAGCTTTTGTGGATTAATCTTGTGACGGATTCATTTCCCGCCATTGCGCTTGCCCTTGAGCCTCCCGAACCCGGCATTATGCGGCGTAAACCCGAACCCGCAGGAGCAAGCCTGTTTTCGCACGCGCGAATCTTCCGACTGATTTTAGAAGGCTGTATGATAGGGCTGCTTTCCTTTCTCGGATTTTTACTGCACGGACCTACGTGCTGCTTCCTCGTTTTAGGAATTTCCGAGCTCGTACATACGCTCAATATTAAAAATGACCGCTCGTTGTTTACAAGCGGTCTGTTTGAAAATCCCTTCCTTACGGCCGCGATTTTTGCAGGCGTACTTTTGCAATGCCTAATCGTTTCCGTTCCGGTACTTGCCGCCGTATTTGCGGTAAGCCCGCTTTCGGCAAGCGCACGAAAAACAACGGCTTTGCTCTCGCTTGTGCCTCTTGTCGTCGTGGAACTGGAAAAACTTTTCTTCCGCGAGAAAAAAGAGGCTTAGCGAACCGGCTTCCAAGGAGAATTCAAATGGGAAAAAGCGTCCCAGCCCGGATAGACGGCGGCTTCTCCCAGCTCTTCTTCAATCCGAAGAAGGCGGTTGTATTTCGCCGTCCGATCCGTTCGGGACGGCGCACCGGTTTTGATCTGTCCTGCATTTACCGCAACCGAAAGATCTGCAATTGTCGTATCCTCCGTCTCTCCGGAGCGGTGCGATACGATGGCGCTCCACCCAAAATTCATAGTCATGCGAATTGCGTCAAGCGTCTCTGTCAGAGTGCCAATCTGATTCACCTTAATCAAAACGGCATTGGCGCATTTCTTTTCCTGCCCAATGGCGATTCTTGCCGTATTCGTCACAAACAGGTCGTCGCCCACAAGCTGCACGCGGTCTCCCATGCAATGGTGCAAAAGCGCAAAGCCGTCCCAGTCCTCCTCCGACAAGCCGTCCTCGATAGAGAGAATCGGGTATTTTGCGCACAGACCGTCCCAATACGCGACCATCTCTTCTCTTGTCCGGTATTCGCCGGACTTCCAAAACAGGTACTCGCCCTTTCGTCCCTGTTTTACCGCTTCTTCGTACATTTCCGTTGCGGCGGCATCCATCGCAATCCCAAAATCTCTTCCGGGCTCGTAACCGGCCGTACGGATAGCTCGAACGAGAAATTCCAGCGCCTGCTCATCCGACGAAAACTTCGGAGCATAGCCGCCTTCGTCACCTACTGCTGTAGAATATCCTTCCTGCTTTAACAGCTTCCCAAGCGTATGAAAAACGACAGCCCCCTGCTCGAGCGCATCGTGAAACGTTTTCGCTCCTACAGGGACGAGCATAAACTCCTGAATGTTCAAGCTGCTGTCCGCGTGCTTTCCTCCGTTTATAACATTCATCATAGGAACCGGAAGTACTTTTGCGTTGCATCCGCCAAGGTACTGATAAAGCGGCAGGTGGCAGGCTTTTGCCGCTGCCTTCGCATTCGCAAGAGAAATACTCAAAATAGCGTTTGCGCCAAGGCGCGCTTTGCTTGCCGTACCGTCTTCCTGGCACATGATCCGGTCTACCAGAACCTGATTTCGCGGATTTTTCTTTACCAAACGAGCGGCAAGCACTTCCTTTGCATGACGTACCGCATTGCTTACGCCTTTGCCTAAATAGCGCGGGGATTCTTGGTCGCGCAGCTCCATAGCCTCGTATTGTCCGGTAGAAGCTCCCGACGGAACGCTTGCCATGCCGCTTGTTCCGTCGCAAAGAATTACCTCCGCTTCTACGGTCGGATTTCCTCTGGAATCGAGAATTTCACGCGCCTTAATTTCTTCAATATCGACTTTTTTATACATGCTGACCTCCTACTTCACCAGTCGCCTCTCCCAAGCAAAAAACGCCTGCGGCCACTTATAGTAAAGTGTTGCCACAGGCGATTTCTTTTATTCATTTTCTTATTCCGTTATGAAAGAGCGTTGAGCCAATCACAACGTACTTTTCGTAGTAGTCTGCGTAATCGTCTTTGTACAGCCGGAAGAACAGATAGTCAAAGTCGCCGCTTCCGTTTGCAAGCACGTACTTTGCTGCCTCGTTTGCGCGCTCCCAGCGCCACTCTGTACTGTCGGAATACGCCTTTCCGACCCATCTGGCGTATGCGTTTGCCAAAGTGCCTTTAGCGGCAACGGTGAACTGCCCCGGAGCGTATAGCACGTCGTACATACTGTCGTTGGTTTGCTTCATGCGGTTTATAACAACGCAGGCAACGCCTTTCATTTCTTCAAAGTCGTCTCCCGACTCCGTATAAATCAGCGCTGTCAGCAAATCCTCGTCGGAAGCGTCTTCCGGAACTTTTGGCACAGTGGTACTTGGCGTCGGCGTACTGGTCGGCTCCAGCGTTGGTGTGCTCGTCGGTTTTGGCGTTGGTGTGCCTGTTGGCTTTGGCGTCGGCGTGCTGGTTGGCTTTGGCGTCGGTGTGCTTGTTGGCTTTGGCGTCGGTGTGCTCGTTGGCTTTGGCGTCGGCGTCGGCGTACCGGTTGGTGTAAGCGTCGGAGACGTTTCTGGCTCTGCCGATTCCGGACGCTGTTCGTTCTTTTCAACCGTAACGTGCTGCGCCGCTACATAAGCGATTTGATCGTCCGTATATTGAATAGCGATCCATTCGCTTGTTGAAAGCGCTTCTACCCAGACAAACTGTCTGCCCTGCGTGGCCACTTCGTAAACTTCGCAGTCTAGATTTGCCTGTGCCCGAACGCGCAGTTCCTGCGCGGCAACTGTAACCCAGCCGTCTTCTTCCGGCTCGGTCGGCGCCGATGTCGGCGTAAAGGACGGTGCAGCCATCGGCGTAGATGTTGGCAAAAGCGACGGCGTAGACGTTTGCGAAGGAGCGGTAAAAATTTCACTGCTCGCCTCCGGCGTCCGTTCCATCGCATCTGCTACGGCACCCTGCGCGCGTTCTCCTTTTTGTATGTATGCGACAAGCTGAGCGGCAATCAAAATCCATGCAAGGATTCCGATTACGGAAAGAATTCCTGTCAGCAGTCTTTCTCTTTTTTGGTCCATAAACTCCTCGTTCTTTCGTATCGGCCAAGATGTTACAAAATTGTTACATCATCATAGCAGAGATTCGCCCCCATGTCAAGTTTTACAGTTTTCAGGGAAGCATTTGCTCATAAAGCCGCTTAACATTTCCCGAGAAAATTCGGTCAATCTGGCTTGGCGCAATTTTGTGCCGACGCAGCACATCGTACAAAAGCGGCAGAGCTTCGCAGCCCGGAAGCGCCGGATTTTTTGTAATCCCGTCCAGGTCGGAGCCAAGCCCGACGCCTTCGCTGCCGCACACATCAAGCAAATGCTTTGCGTGTTCAGCAGCAGCGTGCAAAATCTGCTCCTTGGTGCAGTATTTCTCCATCGACGCGTGGTTTTTCCTAAGCCACGGCGGAGCAGGAAGCAAAAACGGGACAAAGAAGTTTAAACCGACCACGCAGCCGCGCTCGCCCATTTTCCGAAGAAGCTCATCCGGAAGATTTCTTGCCATGGGGCAAAGAGCGCGCGCATTGGAATGGCTTGCCACAAACGGCTTTTTGGAAACGTCCAAAACGTCGCGAATGCCCTGGTCGGACAGGTGCGACACGTCAACGAGAATGGACAGCTCCTCCATTTGACAAACGCACTGTTTTCCAAGCTCCGTAAGGCCTGCGTCGCCTTCTGCGGCTTTTGCCGCGGCCGTCCCGAGCTCGTTGTTGTAGTTCCACGTGAGAGTCATCATCCGGACGCCGTCTTCCCAGAGCTCATATAAGCGTTCCAGCTGTCCTTCTAAAATTCCTCCGTCCTCTACCGTAAGCATCCCGGCAATTCGCCCTGCTTTCCAGACGGCGTCCATCTCGCGGCTACTGCGCACGGGAGCTGCCAGACGGCTGCATGCGCTCATATGGCGGCGAAAAACCGCACCCATTTCGCGGTACGCTTCCATCGGCTGTTTGTACTTGCCGCAGTCTACCCAGATTGCAAAATTTTGCAGGACATATCCTGCGGATTTCATTCGGCGAAAATCCACCTGAAGCGAGTTCGACTCCAAAGACACGGCTTTTCCTTCCCGCTCTAAGCTCCAAAGCCGCTCCAGCGTATCGCAATGCATATCGATAATCTTCATGCTTTTTTTCTGCCCTCCAACTTTTCCCGTATGCAAACCATCCGTTTTGTGCTAAACTACATCTAAATACCTGCAAAGCGGTAAGGAGGTTTCCACAATGCGTCGGAATGCTGCATTTTTTTCTTTTGTTATCTTATGCCTGTGTCTGCTCCCGGTGCATGGCTGCACGCGCGTAACCGACACACAGCTTCCTCCGGCTCCCGCACCGCAAGCGTCCGTCACTGCGGCCATCTCGGACGCACCGGAAGAATTTGCTACCTCTTTTAGTGCTTTTTATAACGGCACCGGCTTATCGCTAACGGTCGCTTCCCCTATTTCTTCCCAAATAGCCAATCAAATCTTTACGCAATACGAACAGCTTAGCCGCGAGCTGAATTCTTCCGACGAAACAAGCGCAATGTTTGCCCTAAACAACTCCGGACAAACCGTTTTTACGCTTACCGATGCGCAGGCAGCTATACTTGCCGAGGGGCTTCTTTGCAGCGAACGAACCGAAGGCGCGTTTGATTTAACGAGCGAACCGCTGCGCTCTCTTTGGGATTTTTCCGGAGAGTTTCTCGAAGTTCCGTCCGAAGAAGAAGTTTCCGCCGCTCTTTCTTTGATTGACTATCAAAAGCTGTCGCTTAGCGAAAATATACTTACGCTGTCGCAGGAGCGAATGCAGTTAAATACCGCAGATTATTTTGACGGATACGCTGCCGCGCTCGCACTGGATATATTAAAAGAACTAGACGTTGCAAGCGGTGTTTTGTCTTACGGGAGCTTAAGCCTTTACTTTGGCGACGAGGATTTTGTGCATAACGTTTCCCTCACCGTTCCCGACGGCGAAAGCGTACGGGAAATCGCAAGCGTTTCTGTTTCAAATATCGCGATTGCCGCCGCGCACTGCTTGGAGCAGTACCAGCAAATTAACGGAATGCTCTGCCATCCTTTTTTTGATAAAAATACCGGTTACCCAAGTCAGCAGGGATTTACTTCTGTTTTTGTTTTCAGTTCTTCCCCAACGCTTGCGCAGACAACTGCAAAGGCTTGTTATTCTCTAACTGTAGAATCAGGAAAAACCTTGCTTTCCAACTTGCCCTCCACAAATGCACTCTGGGTGATGGAGGACGGAAGCATCGTTACGTCCGACGGTTTTTCCGACTGGATTTCGATTACCGGGGATTAACCGCGCTTTGTAAAGTATTCCGGCGACAGACTGCATTTTTTCACGAAGGAAACCGGCAAGATCCGCCAGCAAAGTCCAAGCCGGTATCCCAAATACTTTGCTCCGCTAAGCAAAACGTAGCGAACCATTTCGCCCCATTTTCCTTTCTTTTGCAGCTGCGCAAGCACGCGTCTGACCATCCGCCCTCCCTCCTTTGTGGAAGAAAGTCCGGAAAAGACTTCCGGATGCTCCGCCTGCGAAACCGCAAGATCAAAATTTCTTCGAAACTGCTGCACAAGCGTGTAATCGTGCCAATGCTCCACTTTTGCTGACGCCGCGTACACAACTTGATACCCCGCGTCAATGGCCTTTCGGGCAAATATCATATCTTCGTTGAAGTTCACGTTTTCTAAAAAGCCGCCCAGTGACAAAAAAATCTCCCGGTCGTACATGCAGCACACATCGGAGCAAAAGAGGTTTTTGATTCCAAATTTATCGTACGTATAGCGATTTTTCACTTGCTCCCGCGCCGGGTAATTATACTCCTGCGTCAAAGAAACAATCGCCGGTGCGCCGCTTCCTGCAAGCTGTCTTGCGTATGCCGAGCTAACGCGCGGGTAGCGCGAGAAAATAAGCAAGAGACGTTCGAGTAAAAAACAGTCTGCGGGCACGGCATCCTGCGTCATACAAAGCACATATTGCGCGTCCGAGTACGCAATTCCCTGATTTCTCGTCCCCCCGTGAGAAAATTCTGCTCTTTTCACGCCAAAAATCCGAATCGCAACCGTATTCGCTCCTTTTGTCCCCTGCATAGCCTTTTTTGCGCGTTCCCATATTGCAGCAAGCGTTTTCGCTTCCCCGTCGTAAGTTATCATAAGAATCAGCGAACTCGGAAGCTTCGATTGCATACAAAGCTTGCGAACAAGCCGGTCAAATTTTTCATCCGGATGGTAAACCGGAATTACTACGTCAATTTTCTTCATAATCACACTTCCCATACTGTTTTAAATTACATTCTGCCTACACCAAAAAAGGACGAGGCTGCTCGCCTCGCCTTTTATTATCCTATCTTTTTTTTATGCGGTCAAGCCCTGTTTCCGAATTAAAGAGAAACTTTTCCAGAAACCTTTCCGTTTACCACATAATAAGCAGCGCCGTCTTCCGGCTTGATGTACAGCGCAATGTCTTTGATAGCCGCCTTGTTTGCCGCCTTATAATCTGCCTTTGCCGCCTCAAGCACGTCTTCTACTACGTACTCTGCTCCTGCATACTGTACCGCGCACTTTACCTTCGGCGCAAGCTTTTTGCTCGCTTTTTCTGCGGTCTTTTTTACAACCTCTTCCGTTTTTTCTACTGCCTTATCTACGGTCTTTTCTGCCTTTGCAGCAACTTTCTCCGCCGTCTTTGCGGTTTTCTTTGCTACAACCTTTGCCGTCTGCGCAGCGTCCGCCTTCAATTCTGCAATATCGGTTACTTTTTTTGCCATGGATTTTCCTCCCTATACTTTCAAAACAAACAAAAACGCGTAGTCTTCCCACATCTGGTAAAGCTTGTTCTCTACACCTGCGATATTACTGAAAAATTGTTTTTTTTGCAAGTGCTTATTTTATTTTCGCCGATTTGCCGAGGATATCGGGCTCTGCGATTTGCCACTATGTTCATGTTATCCAAAAAAGACTTACAATTTTCCCTCACATTGGTTATTTTTCGCACAATCGACGTCCCGCGCTTTTCTTTTTCCCATAAGAAAACTAAGCAAAACAAGGGCGATTAACGCGCCGGTAACATCAATAAGCACATCGAGCAGCCTTGCGTCCCTGCCCGGAACAAACCACTGGTGCAGCTCGTCCAGTGCCGCATATGCTGCACATATAAAAAAAGAAAGCGCAAAAACTTTTGCGCGCGTCCAATTTTTCCAGGCGGAAAGCCAAAGAAAAGTCGGAAACGCCAACAGCGCGTACTCGCTCATGTGCGCCGCCTTGCGAACAAGAAACGTCAGTCTTTTGTACCAGCAAAGCTGATTGGCAGCGCTTAATTTATCATACCAAAAGCCGAACAATGCAACCAAGCCATCCACAACACTGTTAGAAGTAGCGCTGGACTCTTTTCCCGGCTGTGCGGAAAACAAAAAGATTACCGCCATCCACGCAAGCATCCAAATTAAAAAAAGATACGACCGCATCCTTTGTCTTCTCATAACACCCTCCTGTCTGCACCAACCTTAGCAAAGAAGCGCATAGTCGTCAAGGCAAACTCTATGCTGTGCGAAATTGGCGCAAAAAGTTTCCTCTTTCGGTAAATGATATTTGACAATTCCTCTCTTCTCCCCTATTATAAAAGTATTACCAACTCGAATCGGAGGGACAAAATGAAACAACCCAAGGTACACAAAATCTACAATCCCGAAGCGGAATGCATGGACCGGGAAACACGGCGGAGCCTTCAAAATAAGCGGCTTCAAGAAACCGTCAAGCTGGAATACGAAAGAGTTCCGCTCTATCGTGCGCGAATGGACGCCCGCGGCGTAAAACCGGAAGATATTAAGACCGTTGACGACTTGTACAAACTTCCTTTTATGGAGAAGACCGACCTGCGCGACGAATTTCCTTTCGGACTGCTTGCTGCCCCGAAAAGGGACATTATCCGCATCCAAGGTTCTTCCGGAACTACCGGAAAACCGATTGTCTCCGGCTACACGCAAAACGACGTAGACGTTTGGACGGAAATGGTGGCGCGCGCCATTACTGCCGCAGGCGGCGGCCCGGACGACATTGTTCAAGTGTGCTATGGCTACGGACTGTTTACTGGAGGATTGGGCGCACATCAGGGCGCTGACCGCGTGGGCGCTATGGTTGTTCCCATGTCCTCGGGAAATACCCAGCGACAGATTATGATGATGACCGAACTTGGTTCTACTATGCTTTGCTGCACCCCTTCCTATGCGACCTATCTGGGAGAGACGGTCAACGATATGGGACTTAAAGACAAGCTGAAACTGAAATCGGGCTGCTTTGGAGCGGAGCCTTGGACGGAAGAAATGCGCCAGAAGCTGGAAAGCCTTCTGGACATTGACGCATGCGATATTTACGGACTTACCGAAATCGGCGGCCCAGGCGTTGCGTTTGAATGTTTGGAAAAGCACGGAATGCATGTAAACGAAGACCACGTGCTTGCGGAAATCATTGACCCGGTAACCGAAAAACCGCTGCCCTACGGAACTCCCGGCGAGCTTGTATTTACAACGCTAACCAAAACCGGAATGCCAATGCTTCGCTACCGCACGCACGATATTTGCACGCTGACCGACGAACCGTGTGCCTGCGGACGCACCACCATCCGTATGAGCCGGATTACGGGACGTACGGACGATATGCTTATCATTCGCGGCGTTAACGTATTTCCAAGCCAGATTGAAGCATGCCTCGTAGACTTAGAAGGCGTAGCGCCGTTTTATATGCTGATTGTTGACCGGATTAATTCTACGGACAAACTCGAAGTACAAGTAGAAATGACCGAAGAGATGTTTAGCGACAAGATTGGAGAAATTGAAGCGCTCCGCAGCAAAATTGCAGACCGGATTAAGTCAGTCGTTGGCATCAGCGCCAAAGTACAGCTTGTTCCGCCAAAATCTTTGCCTCGTTCCGAAGGAAAAGCAAAGCGCATCATAGATAACCGAAATCTTCATTAAGCCGCGGAAGAATATCTCCGCAGAAAGAGAGGAGCATATGTATATTTCACAAATTTCCGTTTATCTGGAAAACGAAAAGGGGTCGCTGAGCCGGCTTACAAGCCTTTTGGGCTCGCACCAGATGGATATTCTCGCAATGACCATCGCCGATACCGCCGCTTTTGGCATCGCGCGCTTTATTATTCGCGAAGAGAGCATCGACCCCTGTCTTGCGATCTTACAGCAGGCAGGCTATTCCGCTCGGAAGAATAAAGTAACTTGCGTGCGTGTAGAAAACGAGCCGGGCGGATTAAACCGCGTTCTGGAGATTCTGGATAGAGCAGGCGTCTCTATCGAATACTTGTATTCCTTTAACTACACTTCCGCGGGAAATGCGCTGCTGATTCTCCGGCTAAGCGACCGGGAAGCAGGCGTGGCTGCATTGCAAAAAGCAAAAGTCACTGTTGTGAGCAAGGAAGAGATTGGCGCCTTGTAGGAAAACCAAATTCTATCCCCGCACTTCAAACGCCTCTAACGACGGCTTGGCTTTTTGATTTTTTCAAGAAGCCAAGCCGCCTTAGCAAAACGTTTCCGCGGCCGCTCTTCTTTGCTTGTAAGGACATGCGGCGAAACATCCATAAAAAATGCCTGCGAATCAAAAGAAGCGGCGTCTTGTTTGCGCAGGTACGCTCCGCTTTCCAGCAAACTGCTTGCTTTTGCGCTATCGCGCAGCTGCGAATCAAGCAGCCACCGAAGCTTCTCACAAAGGAACGCATCGCGGATGGGAACGGCGATTTCCACGCGGCGATTCAAATTCCTTGTCATCAAATCCGCGGAAGAAATAAAAAAGTCCGCATCTTCGCCGCGCCCAAAAAGGTAAACTCTCGCGTGCTCTAAATATCTTCCCACAATGCTTGTGATGTGGATATTTTCCGTAAGTCCCGCGATGCCTGGCAGAATGCAGCAAATTCCCCGAATAATCAGCTGCACCTCCACGCCTGCGCAGGATGCCTCGCAAAGCTTGTCTATGATTTCCCTTTCCGTAATGGCATTTGCCTTAATACAAATGTATCCTTCTTTTCCGCGCGCTATTTGCGCGTCGATTTGTTTAAAAAGCTCCGCTTTAATTCCAAACGGCGATACACGAAGTTTCCGATAATCGCCTTCCAGATTGTTAACAAGCATGTTCCGAAAGAACGCTGCCGCATCTCCGCCGATTTCGTAATCCGCCGTCATAAGGCAAAGATCCGTGTACATGGCATTCGTCTTCTCGTTATAATTCCCAGTTCCAATCTGCGTAATATAACCGGTTTTCCCTCTGCTGCGCGTTGTAAGCAAGCAAATTTTGCTATGGCACTTAAACCCTTCCATGCCATACACAACTTGGCATCCGGACTCTTCTAGCATCTTTGACCAAGCAAGGTTATTCGCTTCGTCAAAGCGCGCGCGAAGCTCCATTAAAACTAAAACTTCCTTCCCGTTTTCCGCCGCGCGGCAAAGCGTCTGCGCAATTTTGGAAGACGATGCCAAGCGGTAAATCGTAATCTTTATGGACAATACGTCGGGCGCTTCCGCCGCCTCATTTAAAAGGCGTAAAAACGGTTCTACTGAATCGTATGGATAAAAGAGCATTCTGTCGTTTCTGCGAATCTGCGCAATCATGCTCTCTTCCCGGTTCAAATCCTCCGGCCACCTCCCGTAATGGGCAGGATACAAAAGACGGGTGCGAAGCGGCCCCGGCAGCTTTGCAGCAAGCAAAAACGCATAACTCATATTGAGCGGACAGCGATCAACAAAAATCTGATACGGCTCTACGCGTGTTATCGCGGCAAGACGATTTCGAAACGGCTCCGATATATGCTTATTTAGCTCTAAGCGCACAATAAACAGGTTGTTTCGCTTTTTTAACAGCTTCGTCAGCCTTCTTCGGAAATCCTCCTCGCTGTCTTCGAATTTTTCTTCGTCAAAACTGATGTCTGCATTGCGCGTAATGCAAAAGACGCAAACTTCCTTTGCGGTATATGTCCCAAAAAGCGCCGGCATATACCGTTCCAAAATAGCTTCCGTGCGAACGTATCTTCCGTTTTCTTCCAGAAAAACGACCGGCGGGAGGGATTCGGGAAGCGGGACAATTCCTAAAGAAGCCCGCCCCTTTTTGTCGTCTAAAAAAGCGGCGGCGTACAGACACTTCCCCTTAAAGTGAGGAACCGGGTGATGCGGCCCAATAATGATGGGAGAAAGCACCGGCAGCATCTCCGTTTTATAATACTTTCCGATAAACTTTCGCTCCTGCACGCTAAGGCAGTCCATCGAAACGTCTTCGACACCGTCCTTTTTTAACTCTTCCATAACGGCGGTATAGATCTTTTCTTTTCTTTCGATTAGCTCGGGAATAACATGGTATATTTTCCGCAGCTGCTCCATCGCTGTCATCCCGGTTTTATTGTCCGCTTCCTCCGGAGAAACGTGCGCGATATCAAACAAGCTGCCTGCCCGCACCATAAAAAACTCATCTAAGTTTCCGGAAAAAATTGCGACAAATTTTAACCTCTCGAGCGCCGGAACGAAGCAGTCCGCCGCTTCTTCAAGAACTCTCCGATTAAATCGAAGCCAACTTAATTCCCGGTTTTGCGTGTATCGGTATCTTTCGTTAACAACCTCTGACATAAAAATCCTTCCCGAACGCCGTAGCGGCTCACAAACATCTCTGTAGCTTCAAAGTGTTGAAAGACATGCTGTAAAATCAGCAAGCCGGGAAGCAAAGTGTGAATCCGATCCGGCTCGTTTTTTAGTATCAGCTCCGTCGCCTGCTTCCGGTCAAAGAGCAAAACGCCGCAAAGCTCCTCGAGCTGTTCGGCTGTAATGCTGCGGCAATTCTCCGGAAGCCCGAAGTATTTTCCCGCTATGCTTTGCACGGCGCGCGCCGTTCCTCCTACGCATACAAGCGGCGAGTGTCTCTCTGCGGGCAGAAGGTTTGTATCGTCCATTTCTTCTTTTATCATTTTTTCTATCCGCCGCAAAGAACCGGCACCGGGCAAAATCTTTTTTACGCAACGGCGGTACAAATTCAGCGAGCCCACCGGAAAGCTGTGCGAATTTCGAACTTCCCCGTTTTCAAAAAGCACAAGCTCTGTGCTGGCACCTCCGATATCCAAAAACACGCCGCCGCATAACTTTAGCTCGCGCATAGCGCCGGTATACCCTAAAAGCGCCTCCTCTTCTCCCCCGATAACTTCTATAGAGTAGTGCGTCTCCGCCTCAATAACAGCCAGCGCTTCCTTCGTATTGCGAATGTTGCGAAGCGATGCCGTTGCAAAGACCGCCGTCCGCGTTATTTTAAGCGCCCTTAGTATTTGCCCAAATTCAATCAGCGCCTTGCACGCACACGTAATTCCATCCGCCGTTAAAGCGCCTTCTTCCACATATCCGGCAAGTCCCGCCATGATTTTCTCCCGGAAAAGAATCCGAAACTCGGTTCCGTCCGTTTCGTAAAGCGTCAAACGGATGGAGTTGGAGCCGATATCTATTACCGCTTGTTTCATACGAATCATCTCCATTTCTGCGAAAAGGGCAGCGTTTTTACTAGCATGTCCCTGCTTTTATCAAATTATAATGCGGCAATGTAAATTGCACGCGCTTGCCTATGTAAAATTCTAGTAAGTTTTTCCCTCCTGATTCCGTAAAAAAGACATGGCCGTATCTTTGCTGACGCCTGATAAGGAAGTTTTATATAAAAACGGTGTAACTCTGTAAAAGAGTTACACCGTTTTCCTGTTTTCGGAGATTGTCAATACAATTTCCCTGCTTGCTACGGTATGCGACATTTCCGTCACCGCTTTTCTAATATGTTATGCTGTTTATCAAAATGCATGGTTGTCCGATTTGCCCTTCTATCTATGTGCCTTTACGTGCAATTTTTGCATCACACAAGCTTTCCCGCCAGCGATTTTGTATTTCATTTAATGTATATCTTTTTTCGTGTATTTCAGATAAGCAATCAGGATTCCGCCAATTCCTATGGTTGCGCCAATGGCAACCATTATGCCGTCCATTTTCCCATTTGCCACAATATCGGCGCCCTCGCAATATCCAAACGGTGTTATGTACTTCAAAAAATCAGCGACATCGGCAATGTTTGCAATCAGGTTCAAAAAATACATCGTGACGGCGATACCGAGTCCTATGCCCGTACTGCCTTTTCTGAGGAATGCCGAAATGCCAAAGCAAATTCCTGCAAGCTCAAGCTGGAGCAGATAGAAGGAAAGATGCAAAAGACTTACCTCTTTCCAGGGGATTTCCTCTCCGATAGCAGCTATAGAACCGACGGCAAGGGCATATATGATCATACTCATAGCCGTGATTTGAATGAAAACGGCAATCAGTTTTTCCGTTATAATCCTTTGACGGCTGACCGGATGCGTCAGCAGAAATTCAGCAGTTTTGTCCTTTTCTTCTTTGCTGAGAATCCCTGCTGCACAGAGAGCGGCAAAAAATGCGCCGCCAAGACCTAAAACATTGCCGCATTCAATGGCGTAAAAGCCGGTAAGCGTTCCGAAGTTCAGCCGATCCATCCCAAACGCCTCTGTAAAAGAACCCATAGAGGCAAATACATCACTGACACCGTCCATCTGACCTTTCATTTCGGGAAACAGAAAAACGCATACTGCCAGCAGAAAACCGATGGACGCCGTCCATATCAAAAAGGAAACTTTGCTTTGCCTCAGTTCGTGTTTTACAAGCGTCATACCGTCTCCCCGTCCTTTTCATAATAATGCAGGAAAATTTCTTCTAAGTCAGGCTCCTTAACCGTAATGTCGTTTATTTGACCGGATGACAAGGTGTGTAGCAAGCTGCCCATATCTCCGCTGTAAAGGAAGCTGACCGCGTCTTTCGCTTCTTTTCTGTCACGAATGCCGTTTAGATGTGTAAGGTCTACTGTGCCGTGAACGGTTACACGCTTTGCATTTGTTTTTGAGAGAGCCTCTACACTATCGCACGCAATGATTTTGCCGTCACGGATAATCGCCGCATGGGTGCAGTTGCGTTGAATTTCCGAGAGAATATGACCGGAAAGAAAAATTGTCGCACCCGCATGGTTTCTTTCGCGCAGAATATCAAAAAACTCTTTTTGCATCAGAGGATCAAGTCCGCCCGTGGGCTCATCGAGTACCAGCAAATCCGGATTATGTTGTAATGCACAGACAATGGCAACCTTTTTTCTGTTGCCGAAGGAGAGATCATCAATTTTTCGGGATGGTTCAAGCTGTAAGCGTTCACAGAGCATTTTTGCTTCGGCAGTACAATCCTTTTTTCGCAGATCGGCAGACAGCTTTAGTGCATCCTTTACTTTCATTTCCCCGTAAAATAAACCTTCGGAGGGCAGATATCCGATATTTTGCAAAACCGCTTCCTTTTCTTTTGTAATATCCTTCCCGAATACCGTTGCGCTACCCGAGGTAGGAGCAATCAGCCCAAGTAATGTGCGGATCGTTGTGGACTTTCCCGCACCGTTCGGGCCGATAAAGCCGAAAAACTCACCACTGTTCACGGTTAAATCAAGGTCCTCGATACCTCTTGACTTGCCGTAGTATTTCGTAAGTCTTGTTGTTTTAATAATTTCCATATTTCGTCACTCCTTCCGAAGGTAGATGCTTTTCCAAAATCAGCTTGCTGAAATCTTTTTCCACCTGGTTGATATCGATATTGCCTCGCTGAACCATCTCCCAAAGATACCCCTCCGACGCCCAATACATTTCACGGTACATCATCGGAATATCAGCTCCGGAATAAACGGTTTGCTTTCTACGCTGTCTTTCGCCTTTGCAACGCCCATAATGTTGTATTTCAATGTTGCTTTCAAATTACTTCCTTATGTGGTGTTGGCGTTACGGTCATGCCTTTTTGCAAGCTGTATTTTTTCTGTTTTACAAAAAAAGGAGCAGTTTTGCTGCCAGCACTATAAGTATGAGCGCCATCGGATACGTAGCCGCGTACGCGCTTGCTACGTCGTCCGTTCCCGCAACGCGAATCAAAGCGCCAAGTGCAGGCGTACTCGTCATACCGCCGGTAATAGAACCGAGGTTGTTAAAGATGGAGAGGTGGAAGACATATCTGGCAATAAAGTAGCCAATGATCATCGGAACAAGCGTCATAACGATTCCTACAAGGAAATACTTAAGCGTAATGTGCGTTATGAAGCTGTATCCGCCCGGAACTCCCGCGCCAACTAAAAACAGCACAAGGCCAAGCTCACGCATAAAGTTAAGCGTCTCTTTTTTCACGCGGCAGTCAAGCGGTCCAACGTGACCGAAGTGACCGATAATCAATCCTGCGATCAAAGTTCCGCCCGAAGCGCCAAAAGAAAAATTCAGTCCCGGAATTTTAATGCAGCCAATCATGTATCCAAAAGAAACAGCTAGCGTAAACGCAAAGAGGCCCATTCCGTCAACGCTGTGACGAACCTTTTTGCTTTCTGCTACGTCAACGGAGCTGGCAGCAATAAAGTTCTTGCGCTCTTCTTCGATGTTTACTTTCAAAAGCTTCGGCATAATTTGTACAAACACAACCACGCCAAGAACGCCGAAAAGATACGCAATGGCATATCCGGCCGTTACCGCTTCTTCGTTTACTCCAACGACTTCCTTTGCAGCGGAAAAGCCCGGTGTGGACGTAAGCGCGCCGGTAAGCAATCCTACAGCTGTAGAAGCATCAATGGAAAAGCCTTTAACCACTACAGCGGTAACTATGGATGCGGAACCAATAATGGCAATTCCCATCACAATATAAGCAAGCATCTTTTTATTAAAGCTTCGGAAAAATTTCGGGCCGGCGATCAAGCCTACCGAAGTTACGAACATCGCCGTTCCAAGGCTGGAAACAAGCTTAAAGGTGCCTTCAAACTTCTCCGGATTGTACAGGGAAATCTGTTTTTCTCCCAGCGTGAAATCGCCGCCAAGCTGATAGGACACGATGCCAAAAATCAGCGCGATAACTAAAACGCCAGCATCTCCTAACGATATGCCCTTTACTTTAATTCCCCCGAGCAGATAACCAAGCGCCAAAATCAAGAAGATATAAAACACGCCGTTACCAAGCCAAGAGGATACTATATCGGATAAATACTCCATATGAACTCTCCATTTCGCAGGAGAACGCAGGAACCCGCTCAAACGACAGATTCCTGCGTTCTCCTTTGTTTTCGTTGATGTTAATTTTTTCTTGCGTAGTCCGGAAGCAGCATCGGAGATACTTTGTCCGTCTGAATTCCGGCAGCCGCCATTTCCTTTGCAAACGCGTCAACATGTGAAAGTGTCAGCGAACCAACCGTTACGCTCTTTGCCTTTTCGCTTGCAAATTGTCCTGCATTACGACCGAATACAATTACGTCCAGCAAGGAGTTGCCCATTAAGCGGTTGCGTCCGTGTACGCCGCCGGCAGCCTCTCCGGCAACATAGAGGTTCTCTACGGTGCTCATGCTGTCTGTCGTAACGTCTACGCCGCCGTTTTGATAATGCAGCGTCGGGTAAACCAAAATCGGCTGCTTGCGAATGTCAATGCCGTACTTAGCAAACATCCGGTACATCGCAGGAATTCGCTTCATAATCGTGCCTTCGCCGTTTTTGAGCTCGATCATCGGCGTATCCAGCCAGATACCAACGCCTTCGGGCGTCGGAATTCCTTTGCCTCTTGTAGAGCATTCCCGAATAATGGAGGATGCGGTTACATCACGCGTCTCCAGCGGATTCATGAAAACTTCGCCGTCAATATTTACAAGCTTTGCACCAAGGGAGCGAACTTTTTCGGTAACTAATGCGCCGAAAATCTGCTCCGGGAACGCTGCTCCGGTCGGGTGATACTGAAGCGTATCCACATCGCGGAGTTTTGCGCCTGCACGGTATGCAAGAACAAGACCGTCCGCTGTTGCTCCGTAATGGTTGGAAGTCGGGAAGCCTTGGTAATGTACACGTCCGGCTCCGCCCGTTGCAATAATTACAGTCTTTGCCTTTGCAACAAGGATTTCCTTGGTTTCCATGTTCATCAAAACGGCTCCGGCAGCAGCGCCCTTGTCGTCTTTAATAATTTCAATAGCGGACGTGAAGTCTACAACCGGAATCTGACGGTTGAGCACTTCGTCGCGAAGCGTACGCATGATCTCCGCACCAGAATAATCCTTGCAGGCATGCATTCTCTTGCGGCTTGTACCGCCGCCGTGCGTCGTTACCATTGTGCCGTCTTCGGTCTTATCAAATTCAACGCCAAGCTCCGACAGCCACTGAATCGCTTCCGGCGCCTTCGTTACAAGCTTTGCAACAAGCTCCGGCTTTGCGGCAAAGTGTCCGCCGCCGAACGCGTCTACGTAATGGATTGCCGGAGAGTCGTTCTCTTTGTCTGCCGCCTGAATTCCGCCTTCCGCCATCATCGTGTTGGCGTCACCCATACGCAGCTTCGTTACAATCATAACACGAGCGCCGTTTTTGTCTGCTTCGATTGCCGCCGAAGTCCCTGCTCCGCCCGCACCGATAATTAATACGTCCGTTTCGTAATCCGGGTTCGACAAATCAATGTCCTTGCCGCAGAGCCGACTGTTTGCTTCCAGCATATCTGCCAGCTCGTTCGGAACCTTTCCGCCCTTGTTCGGGCCAATCAACAGTTCTCTGAACTCTTCCACCTTATGATCCGGGTGATATTGTGCCAGAAGTGCCTCTTTTTCATCCGCCGTCATACGAGTTGGCTCAAGAGCAGCATTTGCTTCTCTTTTGGCTTCTACCACCTTCATTAAGTCAAGCATTTCCTCAGTATACATGGTAAGCACCTCCTACTTTTCGATTTCTCTGTTATTGTAAAGTTCCTTGATTTCTGCAATGGGCTTACCCATTAAATCCTCGATCAGCTTGTCAAACGTGCCTTCGTTGATCTCGGTAACCCGTCGATTCAAATGCTCGCAGGAAGGCTCCAGGTACTTGCCGTTTAAGCGCCGCGCAAGCATTGCAACTTGCGGATGGCTGATTCCAGCAGGACAACGAGAGGAGCAAACGCCGCACATAACGCAGTCAAACGACTCTTCCGCACACTTTTTAAAATCTCCGCGCTGCGCGTATGCAATGTATTGCATAACGTTCAGGCTCTGCGTACAGCTCTTCGTACATGCATTGCAGCCGATACAGGAATAAATTTCCGGGAAAAGCTGCATCATAATCGCCTGTGTAGGCGATACCTTTTCAATATCGTAAACCGGTTTTACAAGCGGGAAGAACGGCAGCGTCGCAATGTACATGCCTTCTTCTACTTTTGTCTGACATGCCAGACATGCCTTTAATTCGCGGTCGCCGGCAATCCGGTAGATGGTTGCGCACGCGCCGCAGAATCCGTTTCTACAGCCACAGCCGCGAACCAGCTGATAACCCGCATACTCCATTGCCTTCATAATCGTCAGATTGGAAGGAACCTCATATTTTTTCCCGAAGAGGAAAATGTTGCACATGTCACTCACGATGTTTACCTCCTAGTATTCATTCGTCATTTCGTCAATCTGGTCGCAACGGAACACCGGACCATCCTTGCACACATATTTGTCGCCAATGTTGCAGCGGCCGCACTTTCCGATGCCGCACTTCATCTTCAACTCCATGGTGGTATAAACTTGGTTCTTTGCGATTCCCATTTCCGTAAGGCCCGCTAACGTGAATTTAATCATGATTGGCGGTCCGCAGATAATAAAGGTTTTGCTCGCATCAAACCCAAGTTCCTTTACGTAATTTGGCACAAAGCCAACGTGGCCGTCCCAGCCTTCCTGCTCGCGGTCAATCGTCAGGTGCACGTTCATTCCTTCTTCCTTGCACCATACGTTTTGAATTTCTGGGAAATCCACCAAATCGTCCATACTTCTGGAACCGTATACAACGTCGATGGTTCCGTACTGGTCGCGCTTATCGCGGGCATAGTTGATAACCGAGTGCAACGGAGCCAGTCCGATACCGCCGGCAATAAACACCATGTCCTTTCCTTTGAAATCGGTGTCTACCGGGAAGCCGTTTCCGTAAGGCCCGCGGATGGTAATCATCTGACCAACTTCCATGCTGTGCAGCCATGAGGTTACGCAGCCGCATTTTTTAATGCTGAATTCCATGTAATTTTTCTGCGTCGGGGAAGAGGTGATGGAAAACATTCCTTCGCCAACGCCCGGAACAGAAAGCATCGCGCACTGACCGGGAATGTGTTCAAACACTTTTCCTCCTTCCGGCGCTTCAACACGAAAGGTCTTAACGTCCGGAGTGTCAACGCGGATATCCGTAACAACGCCGACCATTGGAATCAACGGATCAATTCGTTCACTCATTTTCAGTTCCTCCCATGGTTTTGATTACTTTCACGATATTCATGTGAATCGGGCATTTTGCAAGGCACCGTCCACATCCAACGCAGGAATAAATGCCTTCGTTGTTTTCCGGAAAGTAAACGAGCTTATGCATAAATCTCTGACGGAAGCGCTCCATCTGGGAATTCCGTATGTTGCCGTGCGCCATCTTCGTGAAATCTGAATACATGCAGGAGTCCCAGCAGCGGAACCGCTGGATGCCGTTTCCAGTGTCGAAGTCTCGCACATCGTAGCATTGGCAGGTAGGGCACACAAACGTACACGTGCCGCAGCCAAGGCAGCTTTCCGAAAGCGCGTTCCACTTATCGGAATAGAACAAATCCAGCATCTTCTGGTCTTCAATGCCCTTTAAGCTCAGCTTAGCAAGCGGAAGCTTTTCCATCATCACGCGAATTGCCGCCTTCACAGGTTCTATGTCCTCCGACTCTGCCTGTGAAAGTGCGCCGGCAACGGCCTGCAAAAGCTTCTCGCCTTTTTCGGTCTGCGCTTCCAGATACAATTCCTCGCCTTTTTGCCATGCGCTTACATCGCCGCCCGGTACTGCGGGGTCAACGCCAAACGTCGTACAAAAACAAGTTTCTGCCGGACGGTTGCAAGCAAGCGTTATAATTGTGCCATGCTCTCTGCGGTGTGCGTAAAACGTATCCACCGGCTCGCTTAAAAATACGCGGTCAAGAATGGCAAAGCTTGCCGCATCACAGGCGCGAACGCCAAAGACAACGTAGTCTTCGTACTCGTTTACCTGCGGTTTTACTTCAATTTTCTTTCCTTCCATTTTGAACTCAGCCAGATTTTCTGTCTGCGGGAAGAAAAAGTCCTTTGCACTGCGGTTGGTATTAAGCGCCTGACTCATCGTCACGCCCTCGCTCCACTCCCGATACTGCGCTCCGGCGTTCGTGTCCACCGGAAGGTACAGCTTCTGGGTAGCCGCAATGGCCCGGAAAAGATCGTTTATCTTATCTACGGAAACCTTTAACATAGTTTTCTACCCCCTTCTGTGGTGTACGATGCTTGGTTCGCAGTCGTCTACAGTAAAGTTTGTAAGCGGCCCTCTGGCGTCTTTGTCCTCGCCCGCCTGATACGTGCCGTACAATTCGTTAATATCTTTGATAAACTTCCGGTTCAGCAGGTGAAGCGGAATATTTTGCGGACATACTCTGGAGCACTCGCCGCAGTCCGTACAACGGCCCGCTACGTGGAACGCGCGGATAATGTGGAACATGTTTTCTTCGAAATCCGAGGACGGCGCTTTGTTTGCAACGCCCGAAGCCGGATTATCGAAAACACAATTCTCGCACGTACATGCCGGACATACGTTGCGGCAGGCGTTGCAGCGGATGCACTTGGAAAGCTCGCTGCGCCAAAATTCGTACCGCTCCTCCGGCGTCATATTTTCTAACGCTTCCACTTGTTCAAAACGGTTGCTCTGTAAAACTTCGCCTTCCTCGCCAAGAAGTTCGTCGTAAACCATGTGCTTTTTGCTCTTGCAGCAAAGGCAGCGATCCTCCATCACGTCCATCTTTACCATCGTCTCGGAACCATAAATTGTCTCTACAACAACGTTTGGTCCATCCGTGTGGATACCGGTAATTCCGGTCACGCCCTTTGCACGAACTTTGTTTACATCTACTTTCCCGTAGCTGGGGATGCCAATGATGTAGACGTTGTCGCGCCAGATGCGGTGCTCCGCCAAAAGCTGGTTAAAGCTGTAGGAATCGCACGGCTTAAGGAAGCAAAGAATCTTTCCTTCCTTGCGGCTTTCTTTAATCATATACTTGGAGACGTTCGCGCTGCAAAAATCGTTGTATACAAACGCCTTGTCAAGCTCGTCTGCGGAGGAAAACACCGTAGGCGTGATATCGTAGGCAAACTCGCCTGCCTGCCAGCCCATGACCCGGTTTACGGTTCCTTCTGCAAGCAATTCCTTTGCACGTTTTATCATTGCTTCTTGCATCTTATATCCTCCAATCTGCGGTTCTCGCCAAGCTTGGTGATTGTCGCAACAAAGTCGTTCATTGTAGCGGCAAACTTTGCACCTTCCGCAGCGGAAACCCACTCGACTCTTGTACGCTCTTTCTCAATGCCGAGGAAATCAAGCATACTAAACAGCAGGGTCATTCTTCTTCTTGCGTAGTAATTTCCGGTCGTGTAATGGCAGTCGCCCGGGTGGCAGCCGCACAAAATCACACCGTCTGCACCACGCTGAAACGCCCGCAGAATAAACATCGGATTTACGCGGCAGGAACAAGGTACGCGGATAATTTTTACGTTGGCAGGATAATTCAGCCGGTTTGTGCCGGACAGGTCCGCACCGGCGTAGGAACACCAGTTGCAGCAAAAGGCAACAATTGTCGGCTTAAATTCTTTTGTCTCTTCTACTTGCATATTGCATCTACCTCCGCCATAATCTGTCTAGTTGAGAATCCTTTCAGATCCATTGCGCCGGAAGGACACGCTACGGTGCAGGCGCCACAGCCTTGACATACCGCCGGATTTACGGACGCTACGCGACGCATAATCGTTGTGCGGTACGGGGTGCGGAACTCCTTGTCGCTGTAGGTAATCGCTCCGTACGGACAAACTTTTTCACATGCGGAACAGCCGTTGCACATCAGCTCGTTGGACTCGGCAACGCACGGGTTGCAAGTTAACTTGTCTTTCACAAGCAGTCCAATAACTTTAGCCGCCGCCGCGCTTGCCTGCGATACCGTTTCCGGAATATCTTTCGGACCTTGGCAAACGCCGGAGAGGAAAATACCGGCCGTTGGGCTCTCTACCGGACGCAGCTTCGGATGCGCTTCCGTAAAGAAGTCGTTCGTATCCATGCTTGCCGTAAGCATCGTCGCAATGCTTCTTGCGGACTCATCCGGCTCGATTGCCGTTGCCAAAACAACCATATCCGCCTCAATCAGCAGCTGATCGTTCGCAAGCAGGTCGGACGCCTGCACCATCAACTTGCCATCTTTTGGAGCAACCTTTCCAACCATTCCCTTTATGTAGTGAACGCCGTATTCTTCCACCGCGCGGCGATAAAACTCGTCGAAGTTCTTTCCCGGTGTACGAACGTCAATATAGAATACATACACTTCCGTGTCCGGGTATTTCTCCCGGCACAGCATTGCGTGTTTTGCCGTATACATACAACAGATTTTCGAGCAATACGGCTTGCCACAGCCCGAAATATCACGAGAGCCTACGCACTGTACAAAGACAAGCGTATGCGGATGCGTGTGGTCGGAAGGGCGAAGCAGTGTGCCGCCGGTTGGTCCCGCAGCATTCATAAGCCGCTCAAACTCCAGACTCGTTACTACGTCCGGGCTCTGCGAATATGCAAATTCATCGAAATTGTCCAGTTTAATTGTGTTAAAGCCGGTTGCCACTACAATCGCGCCGTACTGCTGCTCGATGTATTCGTCCTTTTGCGTATAGTCGATTGCGCCTGCGGTACATACTTTAGAGCAAACGCCGCACTTGCCGTTTTTAAGCATCATGCACGCATTCGGGTCGATGGTCGCCACCTTTGGAACGGCCTGCGCAAACGGAATATAGATTGCTGTACGGTTGTCAAGCATCTGGTTGAACTCGTTTGGCACTTTTTTCATCGGGCACTTTTCGGTACACAGACCACAGCCTGTACAAACGTCTTCCTTAACGTAGCGCGCCTTCTTTTTTATCGTTGCCGTGAAGTTTCCGACAAAGCCTTTTACCGACTCTACTTCGCTGTAGGAATAAATGTGAATCTTTTCGTTTTGCGCCACATCTACCATCTTAGGCGTTAAAATACAAGCTGCACAGTCAAGCGTCGGGAACGTCTTGTCAATCTGCGCCATTTTTCCGCCGATGGTCGGCTTCTTTTCTACAATGTCCACTTCAAATCCGGCGTCTGCAATATCAAGGGCCGTCTGAATTCCGGCAATACCGCCGCCAATAACAAGCGCACGCTTTACAACAGGGCTTTCTCCTGCGGTTAGCGGAGCGTTTAAGTGCACTTTTGCAATCGCAGCGCGTCCAAGGATAATCGCCTTTTCGGTTGCCTCTTCTTTGTTTTTATGTATCCAGGAACACTGTTCACGGATGTTCGCAATTTCCACCATGTAGGAATTGAGGCCTGCTGCTGCCGCCGTCTTACGGAACGTTGCTTCGTGCATACGAGGCGAGCAGGAGCAAATTACAATTCCAGTCAAATGGTGCTCTTTAATGGCCTCTTGTATCATCTGCTGCCCGGACTGGGAACACATGTACTGATAGTTGGTGGAATAGACGACGCCGGGTTCTTTCGCCAGTTCGTCGGCAACCTGCTGCACGTCCACCGTGGCAGCGATGTTGCTTCCGCACCAACATACAAATACGCCAATTCTTTGCATGTCTTTTCTCCTCCCTTACTTCTTAAACTTACGATACGCGCTGACAATTGCCTGCTGCGGCATTTCCTCGTCAAGAAGCGGCGGAACCGCTTCGTCTTTGAGGTGATTGCAGCCTTGCTGACGAATCAGCGCAAGTCTTGCAGCTTCTATGAAGTTGGCCGGCTTTACGTCACGCGGGCAACGCTCCACACACGCAAAGCAAGTAAGACACATCCAGATGGATTTCGATTCCAAGAGCCTGTTTACATCTCCGCGATCTACCATATCCACGAACTGGTGCGGATGATATTCCATTTCATGAAAGGCGGGACAGGCTCCGGAACATTTGCCGCATTTCATGCACTTTTTTGGATTCAGACCACTGATCTCCTGTATGAGCTGTGCTAATTCCTTTTCGTTTTTTTCCATATTTTCCTCCAGAGCAATACATATTTATTTTTGGAGCAAACCTTTTATTTGACGCCAAGGGCTTGTGCAAGCAGTTCCGTGAAGTAGTAAACCGGCAAATCGTCCACGCCGCCGTTTACTTTCAGGTTATACATGCAAAGCGGGCAAGCGGTAATAACGCATTCCGCGCCGTTTTCCTTTGCGCTTTGCAGTACTGTGCTGCTCTTTTTCTTTGCCAGCTCCTTGTTTTCCATTGCCATATAGCCGCCGCAGCACTCGTTGCGGTACGGGTAAATCACCGGCTCAGCGCCTATGGCTTTAATGAAATCTTCCATAATCTTCGGATTTTCCGGATTGTCAAAGCCAAGCACTTTAGAAGGGCGAAGCAGCAGGCAGCCGTAATAAGCCGCAATCTTTGTTCCCTTTAACGGGTTGACAACCTTTGCTTTTAATTGGTCAAAACCAACAACGTCCCGAAGCATTTCCAGATAATGTACTACTTTTGTCTCTCCAGCGTACGGAACTTCCAGCTGCATGTAATTGTTTGCTTTTGTGCGTATGTTCTCGTTTTCCGCCATGTCGTTGTTTACGCGTTTTAAAACGTGATGGCATGCGGAACACAAAGTCAGCAAATCCTGTCCTTTTTCTTTTGCTGCCACCAATGCACGGACGGACGCCAGCTTCGGAGCCGTCTCATTTGCCCCTAGGGGATATACGCCGCCGCAGCACTGCCATTCCTCGATTTCTTCCATTGTGATTCCGAGAACTTCAGCAGACTTTCTTGCGTACAGATCAAGGTCGGACGCCTTGTTTTTTAACGTACAGCCCGGGAAATAACTATAAACCATATCTCTTTATCCTATCTGCGCGTGCGATACGCTCTCTTATTGCAGCGGCTTCGATACGCATATTTATCCAAGCCGCCTGTTTCATACCCACCGCCTATAGAGGCGGGGGATCTCCCATCGACCAGTATCGATTAAACCATTTGCTCCGGATGGAACACTTCGTCGAAGCGCTCTTCGGTCAGAAAACCCAACTCGACGCACGCCTGCTTTAAGGTGATGTTGTCTTTAAAGGCTTTCTTTGCCGTTTTCGCCGCATTTTCGTAGCCGATGTACGGATTTAGCGCCGTTACAAGCATCAGGGAATTGTGAAGGTTGTGCTTCATCTTTTCCTTGTTTGCGCGAATGCCAACGACACAGTTGTTGTTAAAGGATACCATCGCTTCAGAAAGCAGCCGGAGCGACTGAAGGAAGTTGTAAATGCAAACCGGCATAAATACGTTCAGTTCGAAATTTCCCTGACTTGCCGCCATTCCTACCGCCACGTCGTTGCCCATAACCTGCACGGCAACCATTGTAACCGCTTCGCACTGCGTCGGATTTACCTTGCCCGGCATAATCGAAGAACCGGGTTCGTTTTCCGGAATGAAGATCTCTCCCAAACCGTCTCTTGGGCCGCTTGCCAGCCAGCGAATGTCGTTTGCGATTTTCATCAAATCCGCTGCAAGCGCTTTTAGAGCGCCATGTGCAAACACAAGCTCGTCTTTGGAAGTTAAAGCGTGGAACTTATTTGGCGCCGTTACAAACTCTTTTCCGGTAATTTCAGAAACAGCCTCGGCAACCTTTTTGTCAAAGCCTTTCGGCGCATTTAAGCCGGTTCCAACCGCCGTGCCGCCAAGCGCAAGCTCTTTTAAAACAGGAAGCGTAAGGGCAATCATTTGCCGGTCTCTTTCCAGACTCGTACGCCAGCCGCTGATTTCCTGCGAGAACGTAATCGGCGTCGCATCCTGCAAATGCGTACGTCCGCTCTTAACAATGCCTTCGTTTTCTTCTTCCAGCCGCTTTAACGTCCCAACAAGCAGGTCAATCGCAGGAAACAGTTTGTCTTCAATTCCCAAAACTGCCGCGATGTGCATCGCCGTAGGAAACGTGTCGTTGGAAGACTGCGACATATTGATGTCGTCGTTTGGATGCAAAAGTTTTGCGCCGGCAATTTCATTTCCCCGGTTCGCAATTACTTCGTTTGCGTTCATATTCGACTGGGTACCGCTGCCGGTCTGCCAGACAACAAGCGGGAAGTGGTCGTTTAAGCTTCCGCTCATTACTTCGTCGCATGCCTGCGAGATTGCGGAAAGCTTTTCCGCCGTCATTTTTTCGGGCTTCAGCGCGTGGTTGGCAATCGCCGCCGCTTTTTTCAGGACGCCGAAAGCGTGCGTGATTTCGCGGGGCATCGTCTCAATTCCAACGCCAATCGGGAAATTTTCGTGGCTCCGCTGCGTCTGTGCCGCCCAGTATTTGTCTGCGGGAACCTTCACTTCGCCCATCGAATCGTGTTCAATTCGGTATTCCATAACTACCTCCATTTCTGGTTCTGCATTTAGCGCTTTTCGTAAACCATGAAGCAAATACAGTGCTTCTCCAAATCCGGAGAAGCACTGTAATCTTCATTTTCTAGAATTCGAGACTGTTAATAACTTCTTTCAAGTTATCTGCACTCTTCTTCAAGCGAGCAACTTCTTCATCCGAGAGCGGCAATTCGATATGACCCACCACGCCGTTCTTGCCAACAATTGCCAAGGTGCTCAAGCATACGTCGCTGATTCCGTATGCGCCGTGCATCATCGTAGATACTGTCATCGTAGAATCAACTGCCTTGCTCAGGCACTGTACGATATAATTTACGGAAACCGCAATTGCGTAGAACGTTGCTCCTTTTCTGGAGATAACAATTCCGCCCGATTTTCTGACAAAATCTTCGATTTCCGGCTTGTTCAGCTCAGGGAACTTCTTTCCGTCTTGGAATTTCAATTTATCCTTTGCCTGATCAATCGGAACGTTGGAAATGGTTGCAACGGACCATGTTGCGAACGAAGAGTCGCCATGTTCTCCGTAGATATATGCGTGTACGTTTGTCTGGCTGATATCGTAGATTTCTGCCAGCTTTGCGCGCAAACGGCTGGTGTCCAGAATGGTGCCGGAGCCAATGATTCTGTTTTCCGGAATTCCAGATACTTTGTGGAAAACATAGGTCATTACGTCAACCGGGTTGCTAACGATAATGTAGATAGCATCCTTTGCATAAGGTGTAATCTTGCTTGCAATGTCTTTCATAACGTTAACGTTTACCTGTGCAAGCTCAAGACGGCTCTGTCCGGCTTTTCTCGGAATACCCGACGTAATAACGACTACGTCCGAACCTACTGCATCCGGATAATCTCCTGCTTCGATGTTCATCGGAGCGATGAAAGGAGCTCCCTGAATAATGTCCATAGCCTCGCCCATTGCCTTTTCCTTGTTAATGTCGATCAACAGGATGTCCGAAGCCGTACCCGTAGTTGCAAGCGTATAAGCGATCGTAGCGCCAACGCTTCCTGCACCAATCACTGTAACTTTCATACCGTTACCTCTCTTACTCTTATTTTTCTTTTTCTGCTGCCCTGCTAATGAGGTGAGCAATGCGAACCTGCTCATCCCCTGCGGCATTCCGGGCAACAGACCGCTGCAAACCTTGTGGGAGTAAGTTTGATTATTTTTTAACAAACTCGTGTGGTCTCAGCCCTAACATACGCATTCTACCACAGATACGTCCGTCTTGCAATCCACTTTTCGACAAAAAGAAGAAATTTTTCGCAGGAATGGTAGTATGCGCAGTAAGTATCGGCTACTTTTTTTTCGAAACGGCAAGCGAAACGCCGCAGCACAGTTCACAAATAAGCCATGCTATAGGAAGGATAAGAAGCTTATCCGAGCCGTTAGCGAAAAGAAGTACAATAAACAAATAGAATAAAATAGCAGCTGTTAGCGAAAACCAAAAGGCGACTTTTCTTTTCCTTTTGTCCTTTACGTCTACGTTTTTTAAAATTGGCCGCGCCGAAAAAAGTAACAGACCCGCATTAAGGATTCCCAGTAGCGCAAGAACGATAAATGTGTTGTACGCTCCTTTTGAGAGCAAAAGATCTAGTGGTTCCATCTCCGCAGGGGAGTGTGCAAATCGAATTCTCTCCACAATGCTAAGGAGCAGGAAGAGGATCCAAAATATTACATGTACAATCAATACGATATTTGTTACTTTTTTCATTTAATTTGTTCTCCTTTAATCTTGTTAATAGTGACCAATCTCCGCACGGCCGTCTTTAAGACTCATAAGGAAATCGTAGGTGTCCGGATATGCAGACTTCACCTGACTCAACGTTTTTTCAAGTTCCGACAGAACCATGTTTTCAACAGTTGAATAGCTCAGGTAAGTTTTAAAAATTGTTGCCCGAGTACTACTACCATCCAGCGCCTTGTAATACGCATTTATAGCTGTAATCGAATCTTCTCCCGCGTTTATATCGCGGAAAATGTTTTCTGCATCAAGATCGGCCATGTAATCATCATTGCCGAAAGACGTTGCGCCATCGTTTGTTATAGTGGCATCTCCGAGCCAGCCTGCCAAATATGATACATATTCGTCTCCACTAATAGTGTAAATATTGGAAAGAAATCCATCCTGATCAAGCTCGTAGGCAAGTCGCGCAGCCAATGAATACTGCATATGAGTAAAATCAATAGTCTGGGTGTTTGAATGCTGTGACACTAATGCCGAATTCAATTTATCATACTCTGCCTCGCTATACCCGAGCGTGTCCGTAAAATACGACTTTCTGTTACTTGGCGATGTTATTGACCCCGCCACATTATCCCATTTGTTTATAGAGACAATTCCGAAATAGGTAGTAGATCCATCGTAAGAAAACTCTGATAATGCTCGAGAAGCCATCCAAGCCCTGTATTTTTCTGTCTTCGAGCTGTTTTTATCATCGATTTTATTATAAATATCCCTTATCAATAAGGACGTATCCGAGTCAAAGCCAAAAAAGCTTACCAATTCATAGGTGTATTGGTCAACATATATCGTAAAAGTATAGGTTCGCCCTGTTACTTTATGCGTCGCAGTATACTTTGATATTCCAACCGACTTACCGGTAGCCTTTCCTGTTTGAGAGTTAAACGTCACACTCCCAGACGTACCAGATGAGTGTGAATATGTAAAATCATCTGCATCTGCCCACAGGGTATTAGTTGGATATTTATTGATTATCGGGGTGCTTGTTGCACCAATATCCACAACCATTTGGCCAATACTAAAACCAGCTTGAAGTTCCCTATGCGAATTACTTGTTGTGTTTCCGTAATACGTTGTACTCGCTATCCGCCAAACTCTTGTATCATAAGTAGATGTCCCAGTAGTTCCTGTTGACGATGCAGTATATACAGAATTTCCATAGGAATACAGGTACTTGGAATTATACGTGTTCTTGACAAGACACCCGCCATTATTAGCAACGCTTATGTTCCAAGTGCATCTTGCAGGAATAACTGAATCGGTAATAGTGACAATAGATACCGAAGTGCTGCTTGTACTGGATGGAACACCAAGATACTTTGTTGTGTCTGACTTTGATCGAATTACGTACCCACCATTAACAGCTCTTACTTCCCAGCGAATTGAATTACCTAAAGAGGAAATCAATCCAGACGTAGCAGTTGCTGTCGAAGATGTATATCGCAAATAATCACCACAATATGCATTGTTTAAATAGTATGTGTCATTGCTAATCAAGCCATTTGATGTTCTATACGTTACCGACAAGGACGGCTTATATGATGCACGATTATAAGATGCAATGGTTTTGTAGTTATACGTACTCCCGCTTTCAACTGTAGCAGGGGCCTTAAAAATAATTCCCTTATTTTGGTTGTAATTTCCGTTCCTCCACCCTTCAACAGCTAAGGTAATGTCAAAGGAATATCTATGTGCTGTATCCTGCTGTTTTCCGTTTGCATAGGAAATCACATTGGAAGACAAAAATGTAGAAATACTATTTGGGCTAACATTAGACCAATTCGCAGTCGTTTCATTCCACACATTCCCTGAGAACACATAGCAGGAAACAGTGAGACCAGTGCTTTCACACATCAAGTCCCTGATTTCGACTGTGGCGTTGGTGATTATAATATTGCTTCCCAAGGAATTTAGATTAAGTCCAGGAAACTTCATCAGGGTTCGAGCTATACCATTGGATTCACGCAATCCAATGAACAACGAACCAGATGTCCCGCTCGAGCCAGCGTTACTATTTATTGTTACATCTGCAATAGCGCCCGTCCCGTTATTATCATAACATATCTCAACGGTAGGGTCAATTCGAATCGGATATGTGGTTTCTTCAGATGCAAGGAAGTCCGAGTCAACAACAATAGTTAGTAGGTATTCTTGATTTGCAACTATCGTTCGAGCATTCAAGTCGCCCATCGTATTGTTTTTCTCATCTGCCGTGAAAATGATAATGTCACCAATCGTAGCTTTGATGTTATCCGCTTCGTCAACAAGATAGAACGAACCGTCAATCTCCGTTAACTCTAACCCATTAGTATAAAGAGTGAAGTCGTATTCTGTTTGTCCAGTGTATTCGCTAACAACGATATCCTCCTTAAAGCCAGTATATGTTAGCGAGTACTCAATAGTAGTTTTGCTATCATAGTCATAAGAAACGGTCTTACTATCAACTCTTTTAGCAGTAGGTGCAGCAGTAATTTTCGTGGATTTCGATAATGCTGTACCAGATTTCTTCGCAGGGATATGCGGGACCAAGGACAGCGCTACATCATTACCAGCCAAGCCTATACCATCAGATATATTTTTAGAGAAGGTGGTGATTGATGATCCGTCGGCTGTTACGAATTGCCCCGGTGTGCTACTATTAGCAATATCAAGGGTAATATCTTTAATCGTCCCTTCTTCATCAATATACTTTACAGGAAAATCAAAGAAATATGCCGTTTGCGTGCCATCTGCGTTAAGAAAAACAACACGGTCTAAGTCATCGCCCTCTGCCTCGTACAATCTTTGCACATGAGCTTTCGATACAGCGTATTCATAACCAATTATGTCAGGAACAGTGTCACTGTCCAATTCTCCGTAAATATCCTCGACAGATGAAATACCGGCTATAAGATCCTCCAGCCCGGTTGTACTATTGTCATCTTCTGCGAGCACCGGAATGGATACAATGTTCAGCAGTAAGCATATGTTTAGAAGTATTGATAATATCCGTATATGTAAATGTTTTTTCATGGGTGCCTCCTAAATCAGTATTTTTATAGTTTTCCTTTTTTCCTTTTGCGCATAGCACGTTCCGTTGCTATGCGCAAAAGGAAATGGTTTTTAATCGACGCCCCCTATTCGTTGAGTTTTTATATCTTGTAAATTGTATTTCTTTTGTAATCATACTTCTTTCCTCTTTGACCAAGATAGCCTCTCCACCTTCTCTTTTCCTATTTTTCAGTAAAAAAGGATTCTTTATCATGTTCACCTCCTGTTTTTTTTTACGACTTTGCAGATTGAGCAAAAAAATTTAAATTTACTGTTGACAAACGGGATTGCATCGTGTATAGTATACCTTGCGTTTGACGCAAGGAACAACCGCATAACGTTATGCACGAGTGGCTCAGTGGTGGAGTATCGCCTTGCCAAGGCGAGGGTCGCGGGTTCGAATCCCGTCTCGTGCTTACCTCAAGGAAACCTCAGTGGTTTCCTTGTTGCATTTCACTTCTCTAATCGCGCTCGGTATCAGTTATATGCTGGCATATGTGAGGTTCTAACCCAGCTTCATTATACCCGACTTGCCCGCACCCCGCAAGTGAAGGAGTTTGCTCTTTTCGTGCCATTTTTTACCCTATAATTTCTTGCTTTTATCTCGAAGTGTCGCTTTGTTGGTATCTTCTTTCTTGTTTAGAACTATCGCATCTTCCTTCGTCCGCGCCTCTAAGCCACTTTCATACACGCAACCACGCCTTTTTTAATGCCTCCCTCTTCGTAAGTAAAATGAATTCTTACGTAGACCGTTCCGTCAGAACCTGTTGTTAAATCTGGCTCTGAAG
>CALWRS010000002.1 GCA_944384025.1 uncultured Lachnospiraceae bacterium | reverse complement strand
TCTTTAGAGGAGCAAAAGGCAGGTATCCATGTGCAGATTTTTGGAACGTCTTGCGCAAGCATTTCTCTTTATGACCCGGAGGGAGCGCTTCTTACCGAAGGAAAACCGGATTCGGACGGTTACTTTGATTATACGGTGGAAAACCCTGTGCTTTGGAATGCGGAAACGCCGGTTTTGTATCGGATGAAGATCGAAACGCGCGGAGAAGTTATCGGCGAGCGAATCGGAATTCGTGACGTTCGGATTGTGGACGGTGTGTTCCAAATTAACAGCGTTGCCGTAAAGCTAAAAGGCGTAAACCGTCACGAGAGCGAGCCGGAAGGCGGCGCTACGGTAACGCGCGAGCAGATGCTGCGGGATTTACACATGATGAAGCGCAACCATATCAACGCGATTCGGACGTCTCATTACCCGGATGCACCTATTTTTTATCAAATGTGCGACGAGCTGGGCTTTTACGTTATTGATGAAGCCGATGTGGAGGCGCATGGCTCGGTGGAAGCGTATAACCCGATTTTCTGGAAAGACGGGTACCGGGGAATTAGCTATCTTGTCGGAGATGCGCAGTTTGAAAACGCTATCCTTGACAGAGAAAGAAAGCTTGTACTGCGCGATTATAACCGCCCGTGCGTTGTCATGTGGTCGCTTGGCAACGAGAGCGGCTGGTCAAAAATGTTTGCAAATCTTGCGCAGCACGTTAAGGCAATGGACGTAACTCGCCCGCTGCATTACGAAGGGATGCACCACACACTTGACGGCGCAGAAAACGACGTATTGGACGTTTTCTCGGTTATGTATCCGAAAATTACCGATATGTACCGCTATCTTCAGGACAATCCCGCGCGCCCGTATTTTCTTTGCGAATATTCCCACGCTATGGGAAATGGCCCCGGCGACCTAGAAGATTACTGGCAGGTCATTTACTCTGACGAACGCTTTATGGGCGGCTGCGTCTGGGAGTGGTGCGACCACGCAATCAACACTGCTTTGCCGGGCGAAGAACCTAAATACAAATACGGCGGCGATTTCGGCGAGTTTTACAGCGACGGAAACTTCTGCTGCGACGGATTGGTTTATCCGAACCGGAAGCCGCATACAGGGCTTCGGGAACTAAAGCAATGCTACCGCCCGCTTCGCGTTACTTTAGAGGACGCGGTGCAGGGAAGCTACACCTTTAGAAATACAATGGATTTTACATCCTTTGAAGATATTTATAAGCTGCAATACGAAGTGAAGGATGGCGGCGTATTAAAGCAAACGGGAGAGATTTGGCTCTCCTGCCCGCCCAGACAGCAGGTGACGCTGCAAATTCCGGAACTTGCGAATCCTATCGGAGAAGACGTATGGGTTCGGTTTTTGGCGGTGCAAAAAGAGGAAGGACGTGAAGAAGCGTACGTTTGCTTTGACCAGATCAATCTCGTGGAGAGCAAGCGCCGGTTCCGTCCGGAAAAAGTACATCGCCGCTTCCTTTCCATGCAGGCAAACGACCAGTTTGTCACCGTTTCTACGCGGCGCGGAAGCTTCCAAATCAGCCGCAAAACGGCAATGCTAACGTCCATTGTCCGCGAGCACAAAGAGCTGTTGGTAAAGCCTGCCGAGCTGAATTTGTTCCGTGCGCCTACCGACAACGATACGGTGCGCGCGCAGTGGGAGAAGATGAATTTGCATCGGCTTTCCACAAGAGTGTCGTCGTTTAAGTATATCGAATCCGGCAGCGAGATTGTCATTAAAGCGGAGCTGGCGCTTTTATCGCCTGCATTTCCGCCGGTTGCCACCGTACGCGTGGAATACCGGATTTACCCCGGAGGCGAGCTGCAAATGCTTCTTGATGCAAAGATTATGGAAGAACTGTCGTATTTGCCTCGCTTTGGCGTGCGCTTTTTCCTTCGCAAAGAGTACGAAGACTTTACTTATTACGGTTACGGTCCTTGGGAGAGCTATGTGGACAAACATAGGGCTTCTTACATGGACTTGTTTCATATGACGGTCGGTTTAAACCACGAGAATTATATTCGACCGCAGGAAAACGCCTCGCATTACGGCGTACAGTACGCAAGCCTTTCCGACGGCGCGCGCGTGCTGACGGTGCGAAGCGATTTGGATTTTTCCGTAAACGCCTCGCATTATACGCAGGAGGAACTGTTTACGAAGCGTCACCATTACGAACTTGTGCCGTCGGATATGACGGTTCTTTGCATAGACGCGATGATGTCCGGCGTAGGTTCTGCAAGCTGCGGGCCGGAACTGGACGAAATTTACCGCTGCAGCAGCAAGGAAATTCATTTTGACTTTTGGCTGACCGAATCGGGACAGCCGGAAATTTCTGCGGGAGGAAGACGTGAGTAAGTTAGTTTATGACCGGAGCGCGGGAGACGACTGGAATCAGGCGCTCCCTGTAGGAAACGGGAAGCTTGGCGCCATGATTTACGGAACGCCTATATGGGAGCGTTTGCAATTAAACGAGGATTCTCTTTGGTATGGAGACGCGATGGACCGCGTGAACCCGGACGCCGCCCCTAATCTTGCAAAAGTGCGGGAGCTTATTCTTGCCGGAAAAATCCCCGAGGCGCAGGAGCTTATGCTGTATGCGTTTAGCGGGACGCCGGCAAGCGAGCGGCCGTATTCTGCGTTAGGCGAGCTCTATTTGCATTATCAGAACATAAAAGGAGAATGCGAGTCGTACCGCAGAGAGCTGGATTTGGAACGTGCCGTGCACGTAGTAACAAAGACGTACGAGGGAACGACTTACGTGGAGGAAACCTTCGCAAATGCGCCCAGCAATGTCCTTGTTATAAAAATTACTACGACGGACGGAAAGCCGTTTGATTTGAGCCTGAATTTTGCGCGAATGTGCTTTTATGACAGCAGTTTTCACGACGACCAGACTGTATATTGCATGGGCAAAATGGTCGGAGAGGATTACCGTTTTGCCGCCGGCGTAACTGCTTTTTCCAAGGGAGGAAGCGTAGTGCCGATTGGAGAATATTTGCGCTGCCAGCAGGTAGAAAAGCTGTGCATTCTCTTTACGGCGGCAACAACCTACCGGGAGGACGACCCGCTTGCGTATGTCCGCAACGTCCTTAGCAACGTGCGCCTTATGACGTATGCTGAGCTCTACGACCGGCACGTGCAGGATTATCAGGCGCTGTTTGGAAAGACAAGGCTAACGCTTTCTTACGACCCGGCGCTTGATGAGATGACGACAAACGAGCGTCTAGAGCGAATCGATTCCGACACGCCGGACAACGGGCTTGTTGCAACGTACTTCGACTTTGGCAGGTATTTGCTGATTTCGTCCAGCCGTCCGGGAAGCCTCCCGGCGAATTTGCAAGGGATTTGGAACCGGGAAATTGATCCGCCGTGGGGCAGTAAGTTTACGGTTAATATCAATACGCAGATGAATTACTGGTTTGCGGAGATGCTTGGGCTTTCGGACTGCCATTTGCCGCTTTTTGAGCATATGCTTCGCATGTGCGAAAACGGAAAGAAGACCGCGCGGGAAATGTACGGCTGCAGGGGAACGGTATGTCACCACAATACCGATTTGTGGGGCGATACAGCGCCGCAGGATACTTGGATTCCGGGCACGTATTGGGTGATGAGCCTTCCGTGGCTTTGCACGCACATCTGGGAGCATTACCTGTATACGAAAGACCTAGAATTTTTGCAAAAAATGTATCCGATGGTTAAGGAATCGGTGCTCTTTTTCCATGATTTTTTAATAGAGACGGAAGACGAAGTACTGATTTGCCCTTCGGTATCGCCGGAAAACACGTACATTCTTCCGGACGGAACCGAAGGAAGCGTATGCGCTAGTTCGACGATGGACAACGAAATCTTGCGGGATCATTTTACGCAGTTTTTGGAAATGGCGGCACTTGTTGACGACGACGACTTCTCGTTTATTCTTCGAACTAGAGAGCTGCTTGCCAAAATTCCGCCGCTTAAAATCGGAAGTTTCGGACAGATTATGGAATGGCGCGAGGATTATAAAGAAAAAGATCCCGGACACCGCCACATTTCGCATCTGTATGCGCTGCATCCTTCCAGCCAGATTACGGTAGATGCGACGCCGGAACTGGCGCTTGCTGCCGCAGTTACGCTTCGCAGACGCTTAGCGCACGGCGGAGGGCATACCGGCTGGAGCCGCGCATGGATCATGAATTTGTACGCAAGACTGTGGGACGCAGAAAAAAGCTACGAAAACCTGCTGCAGCTTTTTAAGCAGTCCACACTGCCGAATTTGTTTGACAATCATCCGCCGTTTCAAATCGACGGCAATTTCGGCTCCGTTGCCGCTATTGCTGAGATGCTTTTGCAAAGCAATTCGAATCGGATTGTGCTGCTTCCGGCGCTTCCAAAAGAGTGGCCGGACGGAAAGATCGACGGAATTTATGTCCGCGGAGGCGTTCGCTTCCGGCTTTCTTGGAAGGACGGGAAGCTGCAGGCGTTTACGGCCAAAGCAATTTACGCAGACTTCCACGAAACGGTGCAGTACGGCGAGAAATTTTTCAAACTTGATATGCAGCAAGGAGAAGAAGCGTCTTTTGAAATTTACGAAGACGAGCTTTAATCCGTACGATGCGGCTCCGGGAGCGAATCTGTTTTTTCGATCAGCTCTCGGAGCTTCTTAAGCGCTTCGTAAATGCCGCCGACCTCGTCGATAATTCCTTCCGCTACAGCCTCCGCTCCGCCTAAAAGCGTCCCAAGATCTTTTGCAAAGACCTTCGTATTTAGCATAAGCTCGCGCAGGTGCTTAGCGGAAATTTTCGAATGGTTTGCAGTAAACGTAAGAATCCGCTCTTGAATTCGTTCCAGATATTCAAACGACTGGGAAACGCCAAGGATTGTGCCGGTTGTGCGAACCGGGTGTACGGTCATTGTGCCGGTCGGCACGATAAAGCTGTAATCCGAAGAGACAGCAAGCGGCACGCCGATCGAATGCGAACCGCCAAGCACGAGACTTACGACTGGTTTGCTAAGAGATGCAATCATCTCCGCTATGGCAAGCCCGGCTTCTACGTCGCCGCCGGCAGTATTTAAAAGAACCAAAAGACCGGCAATGTCTAGGCGGTGTTCCACATGAGCAAGTCGGGGAAGCACCTGTTCGTATTTGGTTGTTTTGCTGTTTTTTGGAGAAGCGTCGTGCCCCTCAATTTCTCCGATAATGGTAAGCAGTTCCATCTTGCGGCCATCCGGCAGCCAAAGACAGTTTTCTTCAGAAGAAGACGGGGACGTAACTGTATTTTCCTCCGAAGGATGTAATGGGTTTTCCGGCATAATTTTCTTTCCTCTCTTTCCGACGGTGAATTTCTGCTGTTAGGATGGAGCAAATTTCGCAAAACTATGTATTTTCGGTAAGGAAAATGTCAGCCGGGGGCGCTGGTTGTTTTTTGCCGGGAATTGTGATATGATGATACAGTCTGTGACGTTTGTAGTAAGGAATTTAAAAACAGGGAGCATGAAGGGGAAATGGAAATATTAGAATTTATTAAGATTGTGTTACTTGGCATTGTGGAAGGAATTACTGAATGGCTGCCGATTAGCAGTACCGGACATATGCTTTTGTTCGACGAATTTTTCCCGGTTAAGGCCTTTTTGGACAATCCGGATTTTGGCGATATGTTTATTGTCGTTATTCAGCTGGGAGCGATTCTTGCCGTCGTTTTGCTGTTTTGGAACAAGATTTGGCCGTTTCGGCGTGCCGAAAGCGGCGGCGTTTGCATTCACAAAGAGAAGTTTATTCTCTGGACAAAAATCGCCGTTGCCTGCGTTCCGATTGGCATTGTCGGTCTTTTGCTGGAAGAAAAGATCGATCAGTTTTTTTATGAAGGAAACCGCGAGACGCTGACGATTTCTTTGGCGTTAATTTTTTACGGAATTATGTTTATCGGAATAGAGCACATGAACAAAAAAAAGAAGCCGCGTTTTGACAACCTGAACACGATACCGTATTCGCTAGCGCTTTGCATTGGCATGTTTCAGTGCCTTGCCGTGATTCCGGGAACTTCCCGCTCCGGCGCGACCATCCTTGGCGCTATGATTCTTGGCGCAAGCCGGATTATGGCGGCGGAATTTACGTTTTTTTTGGCGATTCCAACAATGGCGGGCGCAAGTCTTTTGAAACTGCTTAAATACGGCTTTCAGTTTAGCGGATGGGAATACGCGCTGCTGCTTACTGGGATGGTAGTCGCGTTTTTGGTTTCGTTTTTCTGTATTAAGCTTTTGATGCGATACATAAGTAACCACAGCTTTGCGCTGTTTGGCTGGTACCGGATTGTTTTAGGTTTGCTTGTTTTCGTATATTTCGTCGGGAAATATGCGTGGAAGTAACGGATAGAATGCGAGGAAGTTATGGCAAAAGAAGGAAGCAAGAAGCCGACAGCGGGCAAAAGCATCGGCGCTTCGCGTAGGACAGGAACCGCAAAAACGGCAACACGAAAAAAAGAGAGCGCGCGGGCAAAAGAAGCCCGTTTGCGAAAGGAAGAACTGGAAGAAAGAAAGAAGCTTGAGGAGAAGGCAAGGCGCAAGGAGATTTCGGATGAGATTGTCCTGATTGTGACAATCCTTGTATGCATCGTCTTGTACTTGAGCTATTTCGGGCTTTGCAGTAAATTCGGAACGGCGATTAACTGGGTTATCTTTGGCCTTATGGGCGGATACTTGCCGTACCTGTTCCCGATTGCCCTGTTTTTCTTAGTGGCGTTTATGCGCTCGAATCCGGGAAATCCGCTGGCAACAAAAAAAACTACGTTCTTTACGCTCGCAATCTTTTTTATTGCGGCGCTTATCCACATCCTTTCTGGCTGCGCGCAGAAGTATTCGATTTTCCGCGCTTTTACGGCAGGATACAAAGAAAAAGTCGGCGGCGGATTTCTTGGCGCATTGCTCTCGGTTCCGATGAACGCGCTTTTTGGGAAAATTGCATCGATTGTTATTTTGTTTGCACTTGTTCTTGTCTGTATGCTTTTAATTACGGAACGCTCGCTTTGGGCTGCGTGGAAAAGAAAGAAAAAAGAGCGCAGGGAATTTTACGAAGAGTACGCGCAGTACGAAGAAGAGGAAGCAAGGCGGATTGCGGAGCGGGATATGCAAAGTATGACGCTTGATCAGATTCAAGAGGAAAACCGCAAGCGCCGACTTATGCTTGTGGACGCCGTTCCTGCAGAGTCCACGCCAGACGTTTCGTTTTATGAAGGCGCAAAGAAAAAAAACAAGAAGAAAAAAACGTTTCTTGACCGCCTGATGGAAAACGGCGGAAGAGAAGACGGAAAAGAGGTGGCGCAGGGACCGGAGATGATAGAAGTGCTCTCGGGCGCTTCTGCGCACGCACCTATGCCGGACGTGCAAAACGAGCAGCCGATGCAAACCGATTACGAAGCGGAAATGCTTCGAAAATTCGGCGAGACAAAGAGCGACGAGGGCGAGCTGCCCGGCGTAACGATAACAAAAAACGGATCGTACGAAGAGGAAGGAACGTCTGCTGTGCCGGAAGATTACGGCAAGCCTGCTGCCAGAGCAAAAAAGAAGGCGGAAGCGGTTTTAAATTCGCCGGAGGAGGCCATAGAAGCAGCCGAAGCGGCCCCGCTTCCCGAAAAGCCTTACGTATATCCGCCCTTGCGTCTTTTGAACCGGCCGCAGGGCATGGCAAGAGGCATCAGCAACGCAGAATTAAAAGAAACGGCTATCAAGCTGCAGACGACTTTGCGCAGTTTTGGTGTAAACGTAACGGTGACAAATATCAGCTGCGGGCCTACGGTAACGCGCTACGAGCTTCAGCCGGAGCAAGGCGTTAAAGTCAGCAGGATTACTTCGCTTGCGGACGACATCAAACTGAATTTGGCCGCTGCCGACATTCGAATCGAAGCGCCGATTCCGGGAAAAGCTGCGGTCGGAATTGAAGTTCCAAACAGCGAAAACTCCGTCGTTATGCTGCGTTCGCTTTTAGAGTCCGCAGAGTTTCAGGAAAGCAAAGCAAAGATTGCTTTTGCCGTTGGAAAGGATATCGGCGGCAGTATTATCGTAACCGACATTGCGAAAATGCCGCACCTTTTAATTGCCGGTGCAACCGGTTCCGGTAAGTCCGTTTGCATTAACACGCTGATTATGTGTATCCTGTATAAGTATTCGCCAAAGGAAGTCCGTCTGATTATGATTGACCCGAAGGTGGTAGAGCTTAGCGTTTACAACGGCATTCCGCATCTTTGGTCGCCGGTTGTAACCGACCCGAAAATCGCCAGCAGCACGCTTAATTGGGCGGTGCAGGAGATGACGAAGCGCTACCAGTATTTTGCGGAGCTTGGCGTTCGGGATATGACCGGTTTTAACCAAAAAATTAAAAACGCTTCGGAGCCGATTTTGGACTCCGAAGGAAATCCGCTGGATTTGCTTCCGCACATTGTTATTATTGTGGACGAGCTTGCAGATTTGATGATGGTAGCGTCGGGAGACGTGGAAGATTCGATTTGCCGTCTGGCGCAGCTTGCGCGCGCGGCCGGAATCCACCTTGTGATTGCAACGCAGCGGCCTTCTGTAAACGTTATTACCGGTTTGATTAAGGCAAATATCCCATCCCGCATTGCGTTTGCCGTATCTTCTTCGGTAGATTCGCGGACAATTCTGGACCAAGGCGGCGCAGAGAAGCTGCTTGGCAAGGGCGATATGCTCTTTTTCCCGTCCGGGCTGCCTAAGCCTTCGCGCGTACAGGGCGCGTTTGTTTCGGACTCCGAAGTCAGCGCTGTCGTAGACTTTTTAAAAGCGCAAAACGACGTGGGAGACGTAAACCAAGAATTGGCGGCGCATATGACAACCGCATCGGAGCACAGCGCTTCCTCGCACAACGTGGAGCGTGACGAGTACTTCGAAGAGGCAGGGCGCTTTATTATCGAAAAAGACAAGGCGTCCATCGGTATGCTGCAGCGGCTTTACAAAATTGGCTTTAACCGCGCCGCAAGAATTATGGATCAGCTTTGCGAAGCGGGCGTTGTAGGACCGGAAGAAGGAACAAAGCCAAGGAAGATTCTTATGAGCGCCGAGGAATTTGAACGGTACCTAAACGGCTGACCAGGCGAGAATTGAGGGATATTATGGGTATTGTGCGACTGCTTGACGAGGAGACAATCAACCAGATTGCCGCAGGCGAAGTGGTAGAGCGTCCGTCGTCCATTGTAAAGGAGCTTGTGGAAAACGCTGTTGACTCTAAAGCTTCCGCGATTACCGTGGAGATGAAAGAGGGCGGCATCCGGTATCTTCGGGTAACGGACAACGGCTGCGGCATTGCCGCGGAAGACGTGCCAAACGTGTTTTTGCGCCATGCAACGAGCAAAATCCGCGCAAAAGAAGATCTTGAATGCATACAAAGTTTAGGTTTTCGCGGCGAAGCGCTTGCAAGTATCGCGGCGGTAAGCCGTGTGGAGCTTTTGACAAAGCGCGAAGAAGATTTGCTTGGGACGCGTTATGTGATAAATGGCGGCGTGCAGGAAGACTGCAGCGAAGCGGGCTGTCCAAACGGCACGACGCTTATTGTGCGCGACGTATTTTACAACGTGCCCGCGCGAAAGAAATTTCTGCGCTCGGCGGCAACGGAAGGCGGATACATTACGGAGCTTATGTATCGTTTGGCGGTTTCGCACCCGGAAATCAGCTTCAGCTTTCTAAATCAGGGCAGAACGGCTCTTTATACGGCCGGGAACGGAAACTTGCACGACGCGATTTACGCGGTTTACGGACGGGAAATTGCTTCCAATTTGATTCCTGTGGAAGGCAAATACGACGGATTTTCCGTGGAAGGCTTTATCGGAAAGCCTGCGATTGCCCGAGGAAACCGCGCGAACGAAAACTACTTTGTGAACGGAAGGTATGTGCAAAGCCGCATCTTAAACCGCGCGATTGAAGAAGCGTACAAGCCGCACATTATGCAGCACAAGTTTCCGTTTACATGCTTGATGCTGCGGTTTGACCCGCAGCGCATTGACATTAACGTGCATCCATCGAAGCTTGAAGTGCGCTTTGAGCAGCAGGAGTTCGTCTACGAACAAATTTACCATACGCTCTCGGCGGCGCTTCGCGCTTTTATGTCGGTTCCGGAAGTCCGTCTTACCGACGAAATCCCGGTTGTTCGGGAAATGGCGCCGCCGCCGGAAATTTTTGAAACGAAGCGAAGAGAAGAATACGTACAAAAACAGCAGGAGCTCTTTGTGGCCGAATCGCCTTCGTATGCGGCAGCGCCTGCCAGCCCGGTTCAGATGACGTTTCCTTTAAAGACGGAGACGTACCGAATTATCGGGCAGCTGTTTCATACTTATTGGCTTTTGGAAGTGGATAATCAGCTTTATTTGATTGACCAGCATGCGGCGCACGAGAAAATTTTATACGAGCGGATGGTTGACGCGTACCGCAAAAAAGAAGTGCTTTCGCAGCAAATTTCTCCGCCGATTATTGTAAGTCTTAGCCCGCGGGAGGTGGAAGCTTACGTTCGGTATCAGGAACGGTTTGCGGCGCTTGGCTTTTTGGTGGAGCCATTTGGCGGAAATGAGTACGCGCTTAGCGCAGTTCCGGCGGATTTGTACCGTTTGTCGGAGAAAGAGATGTTTTGCTCTTTGCTTGACCAGCTTGTAGAAACGCCGGTATTCGGCCCTGCCGATGCAATTTTAGAACAAATAGCGTCTATGTCTTGCAAAGCCGCTGTAAAAGGAAATACAAAGCTTAGCGAGCACGAAGCCAGACATTTGGTGGAGGAGCTGATGACGCTTGAAAATCCTTTCCATTGCCCGCATGGACGCCCGGTCATTATTACAATGTCCAAATACGAAATCGAAAAGAAATTTAAACGAATTTTATAGAATGGAGCCAGCGCCGTATGAAGTCTTTGATTGTGCTTACCGGGCCGACTGCCGTCGGAAAGACGCAGCTTTCGCTTTCCCTTGCAAAGGCAGTTGGAGGAGAAATTATCAGTGCCGATTCCATGCAAGTGTACCGGCATATGGACATCGGAACGGCAAAGCTTTCAAAAGACGAAATGCAAGGCGTTTGCCACCACCTGATTGACTGCTTAGAGCCTACGGAACCGTTTAGCGTCGCCCAGTTTCAAAAAATGGCCGCGGAAGCGATGGAAGAGATTTACAAAAGAGGACATATTCCGATTCTCGTTGGTGGAACCGGCTTTTATATCCAGTCCGTCCTTTATCAAATCTCCTTTCAAGAGGAGAGGGAGGACGGTTATGCAAAGCAGCTGATGCAGGAAGCAGAGCAAATCGGCAGCGAAGCGCTTCATGCGCGGCTTCTTGCCGTAGACCCGGCTTCGGCAGAGGCCATTCATCCAAACAACGTAAAGCGCGTGATTCGGGCGCTTAGTTACTATCATTTCCATCAAACGCCTATTTCCCAGCATAACAAGGAGCAGCGGGTGCGGCAAAGCGAATACAATTTCGCTTACTTTGTCTTAACGCGCGAGCGAGCGCAGTTATACGCCCGCATTGACGAGCGCGTGGAAGAGATGTTTGCGCAGGGGCTTTTAGAGGAAGTAGAAGAGCTGTGCCGCCTTGGCTATGACAGCGCACACGTTGCCATGCAAGGGCTTGGTTATAAACAGCTGCTTGCGTATCTTCGCGGCGAGATATCGCTTTTAGAAGCAAAGGAGCGCATCAAGCAGGAGACGCGGCATTTTGCAAAGCGGCAGCTGACGTGGTTTCGCAGGGAAAGAGACACAATTTGGTTTGACCGAAGCACTTTGTCGGAAGAAGACGTTTTGGCTCAAATGCTGCAAATACTGAAACAAAAGGGGATTGTCTAAAATGGAGTCGCTTATGTCGGAAGAAGTACATAAGATTTATGAGCAAATGGGGATTCGAAAGGAAGTGTTCGATTTTGGCGATCGGATTCTTGGCGGCCTTACCGAAAGATTTCGAAAGATTGACGAAATTGCCGAAGTCTGTCAGATGAAGGTGCTTTCTGCCATGCAAAAAAACCGAGTTAACGAACAATGCTTTGAAACCTCGACCGGATACGGATATAATGACTTGGGTCGGGAAATACTGGAGTCGGTTTACGCTTCGGTTTTCCACGCGGAAGACGCGCTTGTGCGCGCGCAGATTACGTGCGGAACACATGCGCTGGCGCTGGCGCTTTCGGCAAATACAAGACCGGGAGATGAAATTTTGTCTCCGGTTGGGAAACCGTACGATACCTTAGAAGGCGTGATTGGCATTCAGCCTGCAAAAGGCTCGCTTGCGGAGTACGGCGTTACGTACCGGCAGGTCGATTTGCTTGCGGACGGAGCGTTTGATTACGAGGGAATCCGCGCCGCAATTAACGAGCGCACAAAGCTGGTGGAGATTCAGCGCTCCAAAGGCTACCAAACCCGCCCGACGCTTTCGGTTGCGCGGATTGGCGAGCTGATTGCGTTTATTAAGCAGATTAAGCCGGACGTTATTTGCATGGTAGACAATTGCTACGGCGAATTTGTGGAAACGATGGAGCCAACGGACGTAGGAGCGGATCTTTGCGTTGGGTCCTTGATTAAAAACCCGGGCGGAGGGCTTGCGCCAAGCGGCGGCTATATCGTAGGAAAAAAAGAGTACGTTGAGCAGTGCGCATACCGGCTGAGCGCTCCGGGCCTTGGAAAGGAAGTAGGCGCTTCCTTTAACGTAAACCGTTCGCTTTTTCAGGGACTGTTTCTTGCGCCAACCGTTGTTGCAGGCGCCTTAAAAGGAGCGATTTTTGCCGCCAGAATTTTTGAAGAGCTTGGTTTTTTTGTCGTTCCAGACGGAACAAAAGAGCGCTACGATATTATTCAGGCTGTAACGCTTGGAAAGCCGGAAGCGGTCTTGGCATTTTGCCGCGGAATTCAGGCAGCCGCGCCGGTAGACAGCTACGTTGTACCGGAGCCGTGGGCAATGCCAGGGTATCACTCGGACGTCATTATGGCGGCGGGCGCTTTTTTTCAGGGCTCCTCCATTGAACTTTCCGCAGACGGCCCGTTAGAAGAGCCGTACGCGGTTTATTTTCAGGGCGGCCTGACTTGGTACCATGCAAAAGTCGGGATTTTAATGGCGCTTGAATACATGCTCCGCGAGCATGTAACACAGCTTCCCTAAGGCGAAAGACGCCCTATACAACGAAGAAAAAATGTGATATGCTTTCCGGAGAGAGGGAAAGGCGTACCATGGATCAGACTATGAAGCTGCTCCCGGAAGGGGAACAGCCGGATCGGAAAGCCGAATCCTATGGCTTTGACGCGTTAACGGACGCAGAGCTGCTTTCCATCATTATACGAACTGGAACAAGAGAGGAAACGTGTCTGGAGCTGTGCCGGCAGATTTTAAAAAAGCTTGGCGGCTCGATTGCCGGGTTAGCGGAAGCAAATTTAAAAGATTTGCGGCGTCTTCACGGCATCGGAAGGGTGAAAGCGCTGCAAATTATGTGCATCACCGAACTTTCCCGCAGACTTTGGAAGGGACGTTCGGAAGCTTCGTTAGACTTTGTAACGCCGGAAAGGATTTACCAGCACTACCGCGAAGATTTCCGGCATAAAAAGCAGGAAGTTGTCCTGCTTTTATCGCTTGACGCAAAGTGCCGTCTTCTGGAAGAAGAGGAGATTTCCAAAGGAACAATTACCGCGTCGCTGATTTCGCCGCGGGAAATTTTCCTGCGCGGACTTAAGGCAAACGCAGTTTCTCTGATTTTGCTGCACAACCACCCAAGCGGCGACCCTACGCCAAGTGCGCAAGACCTTCTCGTTACGAAAAAACTAAGCGAACTTGGGAAAATGATGCAGCTGCCGCTTATGGATCATATCATTCTGGGAGATACTAACTATTGCAGTATGAAGGAAGCCGGCTATTTGTAGCCGAACCGGAACAGAAGTGAGGAATAGAATGTCTACAAAAATTTTCGGAATTGATTTCGGAACAAGTTCATTGAAGATATACCGAAAAGGCGAAGGACTGGTTTACGACCAGAAAAGCGTGATTGCCATTAAAGGGAAAAACAACGTGATCGCCATAGGAAACGAAGCGTTTGAAATGTACGGGAAGTCGCCGGAGTATATTACCGTGGATTTTCCGCTAAAGCACGGCGCGATTGCAAGCCTTTCGCACATGCTCTCTCTTTTAAATTGCGTATTCCTTGACTTGTCGAGACAGCACGGGAAGTTTCGCGGAGCAGAATTTACGATTGCCACGCCTTACGACATTACCGAAGTGGAAAAAAGAGCCTTTTACGACTTGGTGGACAGCAGCATTGTGCGTCCGAAAAAGCTTCGCCTTGTGGAAAAGCCGATTGCCGACGCGATTGGAGCGGGCATTGACGTAAACAACAGCCAGGGCGCACTGTTAGTTAATATCGGCGCAGACACAACCGAAATTTCCATTCTTTCGATGGGCGGGATTGTGCTTGGCAAGCTTTTGCCTATCGGAGGAAATCAATTTGACGACGCAATCGCAGCAGCAGTGCGTAAAAAATACAACTTAGTCATTGGACAAAAAACGGCGGAATACGTTAAGCGTACGCTCACCGACTTTAGCCGGGAGACCGAGCGGACGTGCAAAGCGTACGGCAGGGATATTGTGACAGGGCTTCCACGGGAGCGGGAGATATCGGCGGCGCTTGTCAATCAGGCGGTACTGGAAAACTTAAACGCGATTATCGAAAACATTCGGACAATTTTAGAGCGCACGCCGCCGGAAATTGCTTCCGACGTATTTGCAAACGGTATGACGATTACGGGCGGTTCTTCAGCGATTGCGGGGCTTGACCAGCTTGTGCAAGCAACGACGGGACTGCGCGTTAGCATTTGCCAAAAAGGAGCGCTTACCGTTATTGAGGGACTGACGCATATTTTAGAAGATCCCGAGTACGACGCCCTAGCGCAGCCTCTAAAGGAAAGTTACTACAACGAAAAATAAACGACGGGAAAGGAGAAGCTTATGAGACGCGGAAATGGTCAAAATTACGGGGTGGAACCCAAATATATTCTTATGCTTTGTTCCTGCCTGTGCATTTGCCTGATTTTCCTTTCCTACAAGTTCTCCTCTGTGTTTGAGCCGCTTCGAAACGGAATTAACGCGTTTATTACGCCTATGCAGCGGGGAATCACCGTTGTAGGAGAGAGCGTTAACGACTTCTTTGGAAAATTTGACGACGTGGAAAGGCTGAAAGCGGAAAACGAGACGCTTCGTGAAAAAATTGCGGAGCTTGAGTATGCAAACGATCTTTTGCAAACCGACTTATACGACCTAGAGTTATACAAACAGCTTTTGGAGCTTGCGGAAACGTATGTGGATTATCCGACCGTAGGCGCGAATATTATTGCCAAAGATACAAGCGGCTACTACGCGACGTTTACGATTGACAAAGGCAGCGACCAGGGGATGGCGGTTGATATGAATGTCATTGCCGACAACGGTCTGGTAGGGATTATTACAGAAGTAGGGAAAAATTACGCGATTGTGCGCTCGATTATCGACGACAACAGTTATGTAAGCGCGTCTATTTTAAAAACCTCCGATAATTGTATCGTTAGCGGCAACCTGGAGCTTCTAGACACCGGGTTTATTGAAGTGCGCGACATTTCCATCAACTCGGAAGTAAAAAACAACTACAAAGTTTACACGTCAAGTTTGAGTGAAAAGTACCTTCCGGACATTCTTATCGGCTACATATCGAACATTCAGGTAGAGGCGGACGGACTGTCACGGAAAGGGTATTTGACGCCTGTAGTGGATTTTGAACACTTAAATACAGTGCTTGTCATTACGATGCTAAAGGAATCCCCGATAACCGGTGAGGAGGAAGCCAATTAACCGATGTTTACTGCATTTATTATTGCAATTGAGATTTTAGCGGCGCTGCTTTTGCAAACGGCAGTGTTTCCTTATCTGGAAATCGCGGGAATAGCGCCGGATTTGATGATGATCGTTACGGTAGCGGCCGGCTACCAGAAGGGGCGGCTGCCGGGCATGTTTACGGGACTTGCCTGCGGACTGCTTTTGGATGTGACATCGTCCGGCGTGCTGGGCGTTTATGCGCTTTTTTTTCTCTTTATCGGATATTTGAACGGCCTTGCAAAGGAGTACTACGTTGTAAACGACACGTTTTTGCCTCTTTTGCTGCTTGCCATTAGTGAATTGGCGTTTTCCGCGCTCGTATACGTGTTTGAGTTCTTAATTCGCGGAAAATTAAACGTGCTGTTTTATTTGCGGCGCATTATGTTCCCGCGGGTACTGTATACGGTTGTCGCAGGAATTGTTCTTTACAAAATTTTGGATTTGATTTACCGATACCTGATTGTAAGGCACCAGGAAAAACAGCAGGCGCAGCAGCCGTAAAAAGCAGGAAAGGAGGCGGTGCGCATGTCCGAATCGCTTTGGGATAAACTTAGAAATCTGTCGTCCAACCGTCTTCTTCCAGTTGGCGTACTCTTAGGGCTTGTAAGCATTTTGATTGTTATTCGCTTGTTTCAGATGCAAATGGTGGATAACGACGTAACGAGCGTGGAGAGCGACTCCACTTCCTACACGCGCACGGTTCCGGTTACGGCGACAAGAGGAGAAATTTACGATTGCAACGGCGTTTTGTTAGCGTACAACGAACTGCAGTATAATCTCGAAATGTACGATTCCGCAGAGCTTTCCACAAATGCACAGAAAAATGCGGCGATCTTTTCCTTGATTGAACTGCTGCGGGAATTTGACTACGAGCGGGAATTTCCGTTTTATTTAGAGCTTTCTGAAGACGGAGAGCTGCGCTTTACCGTAGAAGGCACAGCGCTGCTGCGCTTTAAAAAGAACGCGTACGGTCTTGCGAGCACGAACGATTTGACCGAGGAGCAGATTGCCGCTACAGCGGAGGAAGTCTTTGCTTTTATGCGCTACGGAGACCAGTCCTCCCGCATGTTTCAGATTGACGAAAGCTATTCGCTAGCAGACGCGCTAGAGATTATGGCGTACCGCTACCAGCTGTTTACTTTGTATCCGAGTTACACATCTTTTCGGATTGTCAGCGACATCAGCGAAGAAGCGCGGATTTCTTTTTACGAAAATACAACGAAAGTGCCCGGGCTGGAAATTACGAAAACGTCCAAGCGCGTATACGACAAATCCACGTACTTTGCGCATATTATCGGCTACATCGGGCTGATTAACGAAGAAGAGCTTGCGGATTTTTCAGAGCTCTCGCCCAATTATACGGAAGAGAGCATTGTCGGAAAGCTGGGGATTGAAAAGTCTTACGAGACGTATCTCTCCGGCATCGACGGCGAAGCGACGATTCGGATTAACGACCGAGGGCAGGTCGTCTCGAAAACGGTGACAAAAGAACCAGTTTCGGGAAACAACCTGTATTTAACGGTAGACGCGCAAATGCAAACGGCGTGCTATCACATTTTGGAACGAAACATTGCGGCGATTTTGCTTTCAAAGCTTGTGCCTACGATGGATTACGGCGGAAAGGGCGAGGACGCTTCGGAAATTACGATCCCTATTTACGAAGCGTATTATGCGCTGATTGATAACCATGTAATCGATATCGCGCATTTTGCCGCCGAAGATGCTACCGAGCTGGAAAAGCAAGTGCTTGCGCTTTATAACAGCGAAGAGGAGCGCATTTGGAATCAGCTGCTTACTTTACTTGCTGAAGACAATATGGTCTCCAACGAAGCGGCGGGAAGCACGATGCAGGAATATTTGACGTACGTCTACCAGAAGCTTGGCAGCGACGGCTGGGGAATTTTGCTTAACGCAGAAATTGATACTTCGGACGAGCAGTACTTAGCGTATGTGAACCAAGAGCTTAGCCTGAGCGCTTTTTTGCAATACGCGATTACGCAAAACTGGGTGTCGCTTGATAAGCTAAACATCGGCTCGGACTATTACGAAACAACGGAGCTTTACGGGTTTTTGTACGACTATCTGGTAGAGAATTTGCGAAAGGACGAAGAGTACCAAAACAAAATCTATCGGACGCTTATTTTTGACTACCAGCTAAAAGGCAGAGACTTGTGCCTGCTGCTGTTTGAGCAGGGCGTTTTGGAAGAAGATACGGAAAATCGGACGAGGCTTTTAAACGGCAGCCTTTCCGCATACGACTTCCTGACAAGAAAGATTAAGCTTTTAGAAATTACGCCTGCGATGCTGGCGCTGGAGCCGTGCAGCGGATCGATTTGCGTTACCGATCCGGATACCGGGGAAGTTATTTGCCTTGTTTCTTATCCGAGCTACGACAACAACTACCTTACAAACTCCGTTGATATGGATTACTACCAAAAGCTCATGCAGGACGCTTCTTATCCGATGGTAAACCGCGCGACGACGTCCCGCACAACAACAGGTTCTACGTTTAAGCCGCTTATGGCAATCGCCGGTCTTACGGAAGGCGTTATTTCGTCTACGGAGCGCATTTACGACAAGACGACGTTTGAAGCGATTGTGCCGTCGCCAAACTGCTGGAGCAAGTATTCGCACGGCTCGATTAACGTTACGGACGCTATCCGCTATTCCTGCAACTACTTCTTCTACGAAGTGGGATACCGGATGTCTATGAGCGAAAGAGGTGAATACGACGACGCCAAAGGAATTGACACGATACAAAAATACGCGTCCTACTTTGGCTTCTCTGATAAGTCCGGCGTGGAAATTTCCGAGCTGCAGCCGACGATTTCCAACCAAGACGCCGTACGTACCGCTATCGGCTACGGACACAGCTTTGCGCCGATTCAGATTGCGCGGTATTTAACAACGCTAACAAACGAGGGTACGTGCTATAATCTGACGCTTCTTGACCGAATTGTAACGCAAAACGGCGAGTTGGTGCTCGCAAATACGGCGACCGTGCGAAACCAAATTACAAACGTTTCCCAGTCTTCTTGGGATGCTGTAAAGCTTGGCATGTACCGCGTTGTAAACGCAGAGAACTCTTCGCTTCGGAAAGTTTTCGGCGACTTAAGCGTCAGCGTTGCAGGAAAAACCGGAACGGCGCAAGTAAGCTTAAACCATCCGAATAACGCGCTGTTTATTTCGTTCGCGCCGTACCGCGACCCGGAAATTAGTGTAACGGTCGTTATTCCAAACGGCTACGCTTCGGCAAATGCGGCGTATGTCTGCCGCGAAGTTTATGGATTTTACTTTGAAGATGAAAACCGCGAAGCGCTCTTAAGCGGCAACGTATTTGCCGGTACCATTATGGATATCGAAGTCGGCGACTAATTGCGCAAAATTACAAAAGAATGCAGGAGAGCAGGGGAAAAATGGACACATCGGTTGTAATTAAAGGGTATAAAAACGGAATTATCCTTCAGCTAAACGACGAGCTGCCTTTTTCAGAGTTAAAAAAAAGGATTCGCGCTAAATTTCGGGAATCCGCCAAGTTTTTGGGCGATGCAAGGATGGCGCTTACGTTTGACGGGCGCGTCCTTTCTGTGGAGGAGCAGCGCGAAGTGCTTCGGATTATTTCGGAGAACACCGATTTGGAAGTACTGCTCGTTTTTGACAACAACCAAAGAAACGACGAGCTTTTAAAGCTTTCGATGGATCGCGTTATTAGCTGTATGGCCAATACAACCGGACAGATTTACCGCGGTGTTTTGGCGGCGGGGCGGAAGCTTACGTCGGAGAGCTCGCTTGTTATTTGCGGCAACGTAGAAGCCGGTGCACAGGTTGTCTGCGGAGGAAGCATTGTTGTTTTAGGCGCTCTAAACGGCAGCGCACATGCCGGAACAAACAGCGCAAAGGAAGCGTTTGTATTTGCCTCTGTTATGAACCCGCAAACGCTTACGATTGGAGACATTACGTTTGATTCGGCGCAAATCGACAAAAAAGAGCAAAAACGCCAAAAAAAATACGAGAAAAAAGCGCATCTGGAAAACACTGCGCGCATCGCCTTTTTAGAATCGGATGCGCTGCGGATTGTACCGGTCACGGATACGACTTTTGCTGGGTCGGAGGAGCTGGCAAGAGAGTTATCATAAGCCCTAAGAGGCAATACAAAAGAAAAAGGCAGCCGCCGGAGAAACCAAAGACAGAAAATCGGACATGAAATCATACATTGCGAACCAAAGGTTCGCGGAAGTGAGAGGTGAAACATGCATAAGGTTACTGTCGTAACATCGGGTAAGGGCGGCGTCGGAAAAACGACCGTTGTTGCCAATCTGGGAGCGGGGCTTGCGATGGCAGGCTATCAGACGCTTTTAATCGATATGGATCTGGGGCTTCGAAACTTAGATATTGTTTTGGGGCTTGAGAGCCGCGTGATTTATACGATCCTTGACGTTTTGCAAGGACGCTGCCGTATGAAGCAGGCGCTTGTAAGGGACAAGCGGTATACGAATTTGTACTTGCTTGCCGCAGCGCAAAGCGCCGACAAGGACGCTATTGAACCAGAGCAAATTATTAAGTTGATTACGATCTTGCGGGAGGATTTTGATTACATATTGCTGGATTGTCCTGCCGGGATTGAAAAAGGGTTTCGCAATTCCCTTGTGGCAGCGGACGATGCGATTGTTGTTGTCAATCCGGAAGTGTCGTCCATTCGGGACGCGGACCGCGTTGTTGGGCTTTTGGATGCAAACGGAATTCGGGAGCGCCGCCTAGTCGTCAACCGTGTGCGAAACGATTTGATGAAGCGGCAGAAAATTCTTTCGCCGGACGACATTTCCGATTTGCTTGGCGAACGCATCCTGGGCGTAATTCCGGAGAGCGACTCGGTTGTCCTTTCGACAAATCGCGGCAATCCGGTTATCGGGGAGCGAGGCAAGTGCTCGCGCGCTTACGCGGAGCTGTGCCGCCGCTACATGGGAGAAAAGGATCCGTCCGCCACCGTGCAAAAGCGGAAGTTTTTCTTTGGGACTACTTAGAAAGAGGAAAGTTATGTTTAAGAGAAAGGGATATCATATCAGCAATTACCGCTTTTCCATCGTAGGCATTGTTGTTTTGCTGTCTGCGATTGGAGCGGTTTTGATACAGCGGCTTCAGGACTCGGATGAGAGACAGTTTGAAAAACAGCTGGTGGGCATCTTGGCGGGTCTTGCGATTATGGTTGTCGTTTCGCTGATAGACTATCACTTTATCTGCAAATTTTATATACCGCTGTATTTGCTAAACATCGTGCTTATGCTGATTTGCAAGTACGTCACATACGACCGGTTTCCGCTTATTTACGGCTGGAAGCATTACGATGCGCAGCGCTGGATCAAGATTGGCGGTGGCGGGCAGGCCGGCAGCGGATTTGAATTTATGCCGTCGGAAATTACGAAAATCGTTTTAATTCTCGTTATGGCAAAGCTGTTTTGCCTGCTTGAGAAAAAGCTCAATACGCTTAGCGGGCTTTTGATTATTTTTGCCGTTGTCGGGATTCCGATTTTCTTTGTCTTTGACCAGCCGGATTTGTCTACGAGTATCGTACTTGTTTCCACGTTTGTCGTTGTACTTTTTGTTGCGGGGCTTAGTTATAAAGTTGTCTTCCCGACAATCTTAATCGGCGTTCCGGTCTTTTTGGGACTGTTTTGGTACGTTCAGCAGGATTACCAAAAGCTTCTTACGCCGTGGCAGCAAGAGCGAATTCTCTCGATTTTGCATCCGGAACAATACCCGGATTTGATGTACCAGCAAAACAACGCGGCGGCCGCCATCGAATCCGGCGGAATGTTCGGCAAATTGATTACAGGAGATGAGACGGCGCGCCTTACAAACTACGTTCCGGTTGTGGAAAGTGACTTTATTTTTACGGGCGTTGCGGAAGAGTTCGGGTTTCTCGGGTGTTTGCTTGTTATCGGTCTGTTTTTGGCGTTTACAATCATCAGTTTTCGGATTGCAGCACGGGCAAGAGATCGCTTAGGCAGTTTGATTGCCGTAGGCATTGCGGTTTTGATTATGGTGCAGGCGCTTGTAAATATCGGCGTAGTAACGTCTCTGCTTCCGAATACCGGAATTCCACTTCCGTTTATGAGCTCCGGACTTTCTTCTTTGATGACCAATATGATGACGATAGGCATTTTGCTGAACATCGGCATGCAAACAAAAGAGAGCGCCGAGGACCGTTCGCTGCAGTTTGATTTTAACATTCAGGAGGAATTCCCATGAAAAATCGGGGAGTGAGCGTTTTACTTGTTGCCGCGATGCTCTTTTCACTTTGTGGCTGCCAAAGCGGCGACGCCGACCTAATGGGAAATTACGCCGCCGCCGACAGCGTAGTGCAGGCGGAAGTCGGCGTTTTGGTGCAGGCGGACTTTGCGCCGCTTATGTTTCAAGGCTACCTTTGCGATATCACCGAAGATATGCAGACAGAAGACTACGTATTCGACGCGGAGGATACAAAGCGTGACGGAAGCGCTTTTGTTATCAACCGCACGAAAAACGAGCTGGTGATGGGTTACCGGATGCTTAACAAGCGCTACCCTGCCAGCATTACGAAGCTGATGACCGCGCTGATTATTATGCAAGAGTGCGACATGGAAGAGACGGTCGTTATCAGCGAGGAAATTGCCGCGTTTAAAAGAGGCTCAAACGCAGAGCTTGTGCAGGGAGACCAGCTGACGGTTTCCGACTTACTTGGCTGTTTGCTTGTTGTTTCCGCAAACAACGCTTCGCTTGCTTTAGCGACGCATCTGTCCGGTTCGGAAGAAGCGTTTGTGCAAAAGATGAACGAAAAAGCAAAGCAGCTCGGGCTTACGGGGACGAACTTTGTTAATCCGCACGGGATGCAGGACGTAGAGCATTATACAACGCCTTACGACATGTACATCGTTTTTCAGGAATGCATGAAATACGAAGAATTCCGCAAGTGGTCGGAGATGACAAAAGGAAGCTACGAATACACGGACGCTTCCGGCGTTGTAAAAAGCCGCACGCTTGAGACGACGAATTTGTTTAAGCATGACATATACGAGCTGCCGGAAGGATTTTCGATTTTAGCTTCTAAAACCGGAACGACCAATCCTGCAGGGTATTGCCTGATGATGCTTGTGGAAAATGCGCAGGGAGAAGAGTTCATTGTCGGCGTATACAAAGCGCAAAGCGAAGAGAAACTTTACAATCAGATTGCGGATCTGCTGACAATTTACTGTAATTGATAAAAAAACTGCAATTCTTGGTTGTGATTTTGGTGAATATGTATTATAATTAAGGGGAATCAAGGCTCTGGGGCCCGCTGATTATTTATAAACCGTAAAGGAGGACACAGTTATGGTTCAGATCATTGCTGGTGAAAAAGGAAAAGGTAAAACGAAAATCTTGTTAGACAAAGTGAATTACGAAGTCAGAAGAACGAGAGGAACAATCGTATATTTAGATAAAAGCAATCAACACATGTATGAGCTGCACAGAGACATTCGTATGATTAACGTAACCGATTACATGATTGAGTGCACGTCCGAGTTTGTTGGCTTTATTTGCGGCATTATTGCACAGGATCACGACTTGGAACAGATTTATCTGGATAGCTTTTTGAAAGTAGCTTGTCTGTCTTGCAAGGATATTGACCGCGTTATCGAGAAACTTTCTTACGTTTCTGATAAATTTAACGTTGATATTATCATCAGCATCTCCGCGAATGCAGAAGACCTTCCTGAATTAGCAAGAAGCAAAGTGATCGTAGCGTTATAAGCGATACATAAGGGAGCATCGCAGGATGCTCCCCCTTTTTTTGCTTCCGAAAACGCTTTTTTCGCGAAGCAAAACGCTACTGCGCCTCGTTTGCGATCCGTCCGAAATAGCTAAGCGCGTACAGTCCGCAAACACCTACAAGCGCGTAAATAATTCGGGAAAGCAGCGTCATATCGCCGAAGAGAATTCGAATCAGATCAAAGCCAAAGAAGCCAATCAGCCCCCAGTTAATGGCGCCGACAATGACAAGTACAAGCATGGAATAATCTAAAGCTTTCATAACTACCTGTTTACCTCCTTTTGCTTTTAGATTCTCCTGCGCGCATAAAAATATGCGAACAACTCAAAAAAAAGAAAAAAAATCAGGAAATCCTTTTCAGCATGACGAATCTATAGTATAATCAAAAAGAATGCATACGAAAACAGGTGAGACTATGGCAAAGAAAAAGAGAGGCGGGCGAAGCCTTGCGTTGTCAAAACTGAATATCGGCATCGTCATTTTCCTTGTCTTTTTGCTGTTTTTGGGGGTTCACCTGATTCAGTATCTGACAAAAACGCATCTTTCCATTTACGAAGTTCAGGCTGTGTCGCTTGCGCAAAACGACCAAGCGGAAGCAGTAATTGTTCGGGAAGAGCAGACTGTGCAAACCGACCGCGCCGGGTACGTAAATTACTACCAAAAGAGCGGCACGCGGGTTAAGAAAAACGAGACGGTTTATTCGATAGACGATAATCGTTCCATTTACGACATGATCTCCGGAGAAGACGCTTCTTATACGTTGTCAGACAGCGATACGCTTGCGATTAAGCAAATTATCAGCGAGTTTCACGACGACTACGGGAACGTGCAGTATTCAGAAATTTATCGCCTGAGCGAGCAATTGACCGCGAAAATTAAAAATATTTCAGACAGCTTCCTTTTGGAACATTTAAACGAAATTCTTTCGCAAACCGGAGCGGATTCTTCCCTGACGGTTTGCCGCGCACCGTCTTCCGGTGTTGTTTCGTATTTTTCGGACACGTTAGACGGACTTACCATCAGCGACGTTACGCCGGAGCTGTTTGAACGCAAAAATTACCAGGAAGAGAATCTGTTCTCTACAGAGTTAAAGGAAAACGGCAGCCTTGTTTATAAGCTGCTTACAAACGAAAACTGGACTTTGATGATTTTGCTCTCCGAGCAGCAATACGAGCAGATTTCCGACTATTCGCGCCTGCGGTTTTGCATTAACAAAGACAAGCTTTGGGTCACGCAGGACGTTACCTTTTTGAAAATCGGAAGCGGGTATTTTGCCCGGATTGACATGAACCAATACTTAGTTCGTTACTTAGATGAGCGCTTTTTAGACATTACGCTTGATATGCAAGCGGAAGCGGGGCTGAAAATTCCAAACACGGCAATCGTAGAAAAAGAATTTTACATGGTTCCGGCGTCCTACTTTACGCAGGGAGGAAACAGCGACGGATACGGACTTGTTGTTCCGGTGTACGACTCTAAGACGGGCGAGCTTGCGTATGAGCTTGTGGAGACGGAAATTTACTATCAGGACGAGCAGTATTATTACATTGACACCTCGGTGCTTCCTTACGGAACGTTTATATATAATCCGACGACAGAGGAACAGTTTCAGGTTTCGCTTGTAGGAAGGCTTGAGGGCGTGTATTGCGTAAACAAAGGCTACGCGCAGTTTCGAAGGATTGAGCATCTTTACGACGGAGAAGAGTACTGTATTGTTAAAGAGGGCATTCCTCTTAGCATCTCGGAACACGACCATATTGCCCTTGACGCCACGAAGATAGACGAAGCTCAAACAATCTATTGAAAGAAGGACGCGGATATGATACGTGAAAATCTGGACAAGGTAACCGAAGAGATTCGAAGAGCCTGTCAAAGGGCCGGCAGAGCGGAGGAGAGCGTTACGCTTTTAGCGGTAAGCAAGACAATGCCTGCCGAAATGCTTGAAGAAGCGCACGCTTGGGGCGTGACAGAGTTTGGAGAAAATAAAGTACAGGAAATTGTCGAAAAGGCGGAAAAATTAGGGACGCAGGCGTACCACTTTCACATGATTGGGCACTTGCAGAAAAACAAAGTAAAAAAAGCGGTGCAGCTTTCGGTTATGATTCACTCGGTGGACAGTCTCGCGCTTGCGAGGTGCATCGACAAAGAAGCAAACCGCCTTGGAAAACGGCAGGACATTTTGCTGGAAGTAAACATCGCGCAGGAAGAGAGCAAGTTTGGCGTTCGTGCTTCGGACGTGCCGGAACTCGCAAAAGAAATTTTCAAATTGCCGAACGTATGCCTGCGCGGATTGATGACCGTAGCGCCGTATACCGCATTTCCGGAAGAAAATAGAAAATATTTTAGGGAAATGCATAATTTGCTTGTTGACATAAACCGCCAAAACATGGATAATAGACCTATGGACATCCTGTCTATGGGAATGACCGGAGATTATCCGATTGCAATTGAAGAAGGGGCGACGCATGTGCGGGTAGGAACCGGAATCTTTGGAGAACGCTATTACGCGGCAAAAGAACAAAAATAAAAAGGAAAGGGAGAGCAGCATGGCATTTTTAAAGGACATTCTGGATGCGTTAAAGCAGCCGGACGAAGACGACTTCGACATGGACGATTACGACGATTACCGCGAAGCGGAGTTGGAGAAGGAACGAAAGAGAGCAGAAAAAGCACAAAAGAGAGAAGTTTCCAGAGCGAAGCGCAAAGCGGAGGCAGACGAAGAGGAGGAGGCAAAACCTGCCAGAAGAGCTTCGTTTGCATCAAGAAGCGCTGCGCAGACGGAAAAAAGCGAAACCACTGCCCCGCAGCCAAGGACAAGCTTTCGCTTTGCACAGCAAAGTCAGGCTGCTACAGCTGCGCCGGCGCCCCAGCCTGCACAGCAAAGCCGCGTCTTAAGCCGCCCTGCGCCTGTACGCTCCGTATCGCGCACAGGCATGGAAGTCAGCATTATGAAGCCGACGTGCTTTGAAGATTCGCAGGACATTTGCGACGCTTTGGTTTCCGGAAAGCCGATTATCGTTAACCTAGAAAACTTTGATATGGATCTTGCGCAGCGCGTTATGGACTTTGTCTGCGGCTGCCTGTATTCCATTAACGGAAAGCTGCATCAAATTTCGGGCTACATTTTTATTGTTTCGCCGGACGATGTGGACATTTCGGGAGATTATCTTGCGCTGATGCGTCAGGACGGTTTTGGCGTTCCGACCTTTAACCGGAAGCTTTAGTTTAGGCGACGGAGAACAGAAAACAACACCATGATTAAAAAAAGATATTTGTGGCTCCTGTCCTTTGTCCTGCTGTTTCTCGATCAGATTACCAAATACTGGGCGCGGCACGTTTTAAGCAAGACCGACAAAATATCCGTTCTTGACGGCGTCTTTTCGTTCACGTACGTGGAAAACCGTGGCGCTGTGTGGGGGATTTTGCAAGGGAAGTATATGGCGCTTGCCATTTTGACCATTTTTATTACGCTGATGCTGATTTGGTTTATTTACCGCATCCCCAAAGAGAAGAAATACAACTACTTGCAGCTTACGCTTGTGCTTTTAACAAGCGGCGCTGTAGGGAATCTGTTTGACCGGCTGTATTTTCGCTTTGTGACGGACTTCCTTTATTTTGAACTGATTGATTTTCCGGTATTTAATGTGGCGGATTGTTATGTGACCGTTTCGGCATTTTTATTGATTGTGCTGTTTTGCTTCTACTACAAGGAGAAGGATTTGGATTTCTTCCCTTTTATGGAGCTAAAATGGTTCCAGAAAAATAAAAATTCAAAAGGAAAAGCGGAAGACAAGGAAGACGGACAGGACGCTGTCTGAAAAATTTATGGGAGGCATACGCCTCCCATGTTGCACTTTTTAAAGATAAGCGGAGGTTTGTATGGAATGTGTAGTTGCGCGAGAGCTGTCGGGCCTTCGTTTGGACAAGTTCCTTTCGGAAGCGTTTGATGAGCTAAGCAGAAGCTACGGACAAAAGCTGATTGCAGACGGCGCTGTACGCATAAATGGCGCGGCCGTATTTTCCGTAAAACAGCCGGTAGAGGCGGGAGACGTTGTGGAAGTTTTTTTGCCGGAACCAAAAGACATGGAAATCCTTCCGGCGGACATTCCTCTGGACATTGTTTACGAAGACGAGTCGCTTCTTGTTGTCAATAAGCCAAAAGGGATGGTTGTGCATCCTGCGCCCGGACATAACGGCGATACGCTTGTAAATGCGCTGCTATACCATTCGCCCAAGCTCTCCGGAATTAACGGAGTGGCGCGGCCGGGAATTGTGCATCGCATTGACCGCGATACAACTGGGCTTTTGGTTGTTTGCAAAACGGACGAAGCGCACCGGTCGTTAGCGCGGCAGCTGGAGGAGCACAGCATTACAAGAAAATATTACGCCATCGTTTTCGGGCGTGTAAAAGAAGACGGAACAGTGGACGCGCCAATCGGGCGGCATCCAAAAGACCGAAAAAAAATGTCCGTGCAAAGCCGGACGGGAAGGCGCGCAGTAACGCATTACCACGTGCTTTCGGATTTGCAGGACGGGAAGTATACGTTTCTTTCGTGCCGCTTAGAAACCGGCAGGACGCATCAAATACGCGTTCATATGGCGTACCTTCAGCATCCGCTGCTTGGCGACACAGTTTACGGCAGAGAAAAGCAGCCGTTTGAGACAAACGGGCAGGTGCTTCACGCGGGCGTGCTTGGTTTTGTACACCCGGTCACGGGCGAATATATGGAATTTCAGGCGCCGCTCCCGGATTATTTTGCAAAGCTGATTTCGAAATTATCACCGGCCTCCAGCTAGGAGCAAACGGGGAGGAAGTATGCGAAAACAACAAATGGAAGAGCTGCTTTCGCAGCTTCAAAAGAAAAGGCCGCTCCTGCTTACGGGGACGCCTGGCGTTGGGAAAAGCTTCTTTGCAACGGAGCTTGCGAAAAAGAGCGGGCTTCGCTATTTTTTGCTGGACTTATCTTTGGACGCTGCTTTTTGTGAAACGATTAAGCGGGAAGGATTTTTGCAGGCGGCGAAGGCGCTGCCTATCAAAGATAACAAGGACGTTTTGTTTGTGCTAGATAGCGTGCAGCACTTAGGAAGGGAGGCACTTCAGACGCTTCTTTTGGGAGAGCTGCCGGATTATCTTATTATGACTGCCGGCCGAAGAGACTGGTTTTTTGGCGAGGATGCGCTTTTGCTGCCGGACGGGATGCGGGCAGAAACAATTTTGCCATACTCTTTTTTCGACTTTCTTCTTGCTATGGGAAACGAGTGGTACTTAGACGTTTTGTGGGCAAACGCAAAGAGCAACAAGCCGATTCCGCCGCTTGTTTTAGAAGAGCTTAACGATTGCTTATACGACTACTTACTAACGGGCGGCTATCCGGCCGTTGTGCAAACGTACTTAGAAAAGCGAGGGGATTTAGGCGCTATTTACGCGGCGCAAAAACATGCGTACGCAGCGATTGCCTTGGAGCTTTTTTGGGATTGTGCGCTTCCTTCTGTCGTTAGCGAAACGCGCCTTCGGCAGCTTGTTTCGCTTTTGGCAAAATCCGCAGACCGAATGCAGCCGCCGAACTTTCTTTCGCTTAGAAGGGGCGCAGCTAAGAGCCAATATGCTGCCGAGCTTTCGTATTTGCTAAACAACGCGCTTATTTTTCCAGTAGGAAGAGAAGGAAGGCAGGAGCGCTACGAGTTTTTGGATTCGGGGCTTTTACGGTATCTTCGCACGGATTACGAGCATTTTTTGCAGCTGGAGGAAACGCCGTGCCCGAAATATATTCTACAGCAGTATGTTTATTCTACGCTTTGGCGAAACCAAATCCCCGTGCAGGATTGGCGTTCAAAAAGAGGCGCGCAAATCAGCTTTTTTAGCGCAGATGGACGCATTGCCATAGACTGCAAAAATAAGCAAGGCGGGTACCGGCGCAACGCCGCCTCCTTTTTAAAGGAGCATCCGCAGACAAAGCTCTACACGTGTGGGCTTTCGCCGGGCGAAGACATTTTGTATGTGTCGCTGCCGACCGGGATTTCCACAAAGTTCGGTCTTGACGCGCATACACTATTGATGTAGAATGGAAAAGGAAGTTTCCTTCCAGAAAAACAAACACACAGGACAAGCGAGCAGAATATCATGGGAGAGAAGATTAGATTACACGAAGGCGAATTAAACGTAATGGAGATGCTTTGGTCAAACCAGAGCCTTGCGGCGAAGGATATTGCGAAGATTATCAAAGATTACGTAGGCTGGGAAAAAAATACGACGTATACCGTAATCAAACGGCTCATTGATAAAGGCGCGATTGTCCGAGAAGATCCGGGCTTTTTGTGCAAAGCAAACATCACCAAAAAAGAAGTGCAGCAAATTGAGACGGACGCGCTTTTGGCTAAGCTTTTTAACGGGAACCTCTCTCAGTTTTTTACCGATTATTTGGCGTACCAGAAGTTCGAACCGGAAGAAATCAGAGAACTTCGCCGAATTTTGGACGTTCAGTACCGGAAAATGCTTTAGCAGAATTGAACAAAAAAAGCGCATAATTTATTCAAGTCATGACAGTATTTTCTATTGACAAAATGCGACGCGGCTGGTAGACTTGTATCAGTTAAACAGCCCTGTCTATAATTTATAAACAAGAGCATAAATTACAGTGTGAAGAACAAAAGAAAGGGGTCTGCGTTTAAAACAGCCCCTTTCTTTTTTGCGAATTCCAGTCGATACTTCTGGGACGAACAGAGCAAAGTGGAGAACACATTTTATGGGTAAGTATTTCGGGACAGACGGTTTTCGGGGCGAGGCAAACGTAACCCTCACTGCAGAACACGCGTTTGCGATTGGCCGGTTTCTTGGCTGGCATTTTGGAAGCAAAGCTTCGGTGCGCGTTCTTATTGGAAAAGATACGCGCAGGTCGGGAGACATGTTAGAAGCAGCGTTAGCCGGAGGCTTGACGGCTTCTGGCGCGGACGTATTTTTGCTAGGCGTTACGACAACGCCTTCCATCGCTTATTTAGTTAACGCAGAGTCGTTTGACTGCGGGATTATGATTTCTGCAAGTCATAACCCTTTTTACGACAACGGAATTAAGCTTTTTAACGGCGCCGGGGAAAAAATGGACGAAGAGACCATTGCTCTTTTGGAAGCGTATTTGGACGGCGAGCAAAGCTCTTTGGAGTTTGCTACGCGCGGGAAAATCGGAACCGTTACAGAGTACGCCGAAGGACGGGAGAGCTACGTAGAATATTTGCGGGAGCTTGGGCTTTTGCCGCCGGAAGGAATTCGGATTGCGCTTGATTGCGCAAACGGCAGCGCTTACATGCTTGCGAAGCAAGTTTTTCACGCGCTTGGCGTTAAAACATATGCAATTAACCGGGAGCCGGATGGTTTTAACATTAACCGGGAGTGCGGCTCAACGCATATAAAAACGCTTCAGAAATTCGTTTTGGAGCGGCAGATGGACGTTGGCTTTGCTTTTGACGGCGACGCCGACCGCTGTCTTTGCGTTGACGAGCACGGCGAGGCAGTTACCGGAGACCATATTTTATACGTATGCGGCCGTTATTTAAAGGAATGCGGCGCACTAAGAGAGAATACGGTAGTAACGACTGTTATGTCAAATTTCGGGCTTTACAAAGCGTTTGACGAAATTGGCGTTCGTTACGCGAAGACCGCCGTCGGAGACAAATACGTCAGCGAGTACATGCGAAAGAACGGCTGCTGTCTTGGAGGAGAGCAGTCCGGGCACATTATTTTCGGAGACTGCGCGGCGACCGGGGACGGAATTTTGACGTGCTTAAAAGTGCTTGACGTTATGCGCCAAAAAGAAAAGACGCTTGCGCAGCTTACGGCGCCGGTAACGATTTATCCGCAGCAGCTTGTGAATCTTAAAGTAAAAGACAAAGCTGCCGCCCTAAGCGACCCGGACGTGCAGCAAGCCATTTGGAGCGCGCAGGCGCAAGTTGGAAAAAGCGGACGCGTTTTGGTGCGGGAGTCCGGAACGGAGCCGCTCATTCGCGTTATGGCGGAAGCGCCGGAAGCACAGACGTGCCGTGCGCTTACCGAAGGAATTGTAAATGTCCTAAAGCAAAAGGGACATGAAAGCGTTTAAGAAGGAGGAACGTCCATGTGCGGAATTGTTGGATTTACCGGCAGACAGCAGGCAGCGCCGATTTTGCTTGACGGACTTTCCAAGCTGGAATATCGCGGATACGACTCGGCGGGCATTGCCGTTCGCAACGGCAGCGAGAAAACGGAAATCGTAAAAGCAAAAGGCCGGCTGCAATTCCTGATTGAAAAGACAAACGGCGGGCAGGCGGTTGTTGGCACTTGCGGGATTGGCCATACGCGCTGGGCAACGCACGGCGAACCTTCGGAGACGAACGCGCATCCGCACAGCAGCCAGGATTGCAGCGTAGTTGCGGTGCATAACGGAATTATCGAAAATTATCAAGAGCTGCGCGACAAGCTGCAGCGCAAAGGCTACCGGTTTTACTCTAAGACGGACACGGAAGTCGTTGTCAACTTGATTGATTATTATTATAAAAAATACCAGGTCGGCCCTATTGACGCGCTTGCAAAGACGATGGTGCGCGTGCGCGGTTCTTACGCGCTTGCTGTTATGTTTCTGGATTATCCCGGAGAAATTTATACGGCGCGCAAAGACAGCCCCATGGTGCTTGGCGTAGCGGACGAAGAAGCGTACGTAGCGTCGGACGTACCTGCTATTTTGCGCTACACGCGTAAAATGTATTACATCGACAATCTGGAAATGGCGCGGCTTGCAAACGGCGCGATTACGTTTTACAACTTAGACGGCGACGTTGTAGAAAAAGAGCCGACTGAAATTCACTGGGACGCGGAAGCGGCGGAAAAAGGCGGCTTTGAGCATTTTATGATCAAAGAGATCTTTGAGCAGCCAAGAGCGATCCGCGACACGCTCTTTTCGGTCCTTCGGGAAGATACGCTTGACGTGAGCGCGCTTGCGCTTAGTGAAGAACGCATCCGCTCGTTTGACCAGATTCTTATTGTCGCGTGCGGCTCCGCGTATCACGTGGGCGTCGTAGCGCAGTATGTGTTTGAAGACTTAGTACGGATTCCGGTGCGCGTAGAGCTCGCTTCGGAATTTCGGTATCGAAGACCGCTGTTTTCCAAAAACAGCCTTGTCGTTATTGTAAGCCAGTCCGGTGAAACTGCGGACAGCTTGGCGGCGCTTCGCGAAGCAAAGAAGCAAGGCGTTTTGACACTTGCTATTGTAAACGTTGTAGGAAGCTCTATTGCAAGAGAAGCCGACCACGTATTTTACACGCTTGCGGGGCCGGAGATTGCTGTTGCGACGACAAAAGCTTACAGCGCGCAGCTGATGGCCTCTTACGTTTTGGCGCTGGAGTTTGGAAGAGTGCGCGGAACAATTTCCGAAGAAGTTTTTGGCAGTCTTTTGTGGGAACTTCGCTCGCTGCCGGAAAAAATCGAGAAAATCCTTGCGGATAAAGAGCAGCTGCAGTGGTTTGCAGCCAAGCAGGCAAACGCCAAAGACGTCTTTTTCCTTGGACGGGGCATTGACTACGGCATCAGCATGGAAGGCAGCCTGAAAATGAAGGAAATCAGTTATATCCATTCCGAGGCGTACGCGGCCGGCGAATTAAAGCACGGGACGATTAGCCTGATTGAGGAAGGGACGCTTGTCATCAGCATTTTAACGCAGCAGGCGTTATACGAAAAGATGATTAGCAACATGGCGGAAGTAAAAAGCCGCGGTGCGTATGTGATGGGTGTTACAACTTACGGCAACTACACAATCGAGGATACAGCGGACTTTACCGTTTATATCCCGCAGACCGACGAGCATTTTATGGCGAGTCTTGCAGTAGTGCCGCTGCAACTGATTGGATATTATGTCAGCGTAGCAAGAGGGCTTGATGTAGATAAGCCGAGAAATCTTGCAAAAAGCGTTACGGTAGAGTAGCCGCCTTCGCTTTTAGAAACCGCATATCTGTGTGAAAAAGGGGATGCAGTATATGTACAACCGAGGACATCAAGGGATTTTAAAACACTTTGATTTTATTGTGCTGGATATGATTTGTTTGCATCTGGCATTTCTTGTAGCGTTTTGGATTCGCCATGGTATAGAGCTGCCTTATACTGAACAAACTTATTCTAGAATGTCCGTGTTTCTTACGATTGCAAATTTTGCAGTTATTGTGCTTTACGCTACCATGAAAAACGTGCTCAAGCGCGGAATATATAAGGAATTTGTCATTACGGTCAAGCATGCGCTGCTTCTGTTTATGTCGGGGATCGTCTTTTTGTTTATGACAAGAGACGCCGGCATGTTTTCACGGACAGTGTTATTTTTGACCGCGTTTTTGTATATTGTTTTTACGTTTCTTGTTCGAAGCGGCTGGAAGCGGCTTTTGTGCCGCCATTTGCACTTTTGGCCGCAGCGCTCGCTTGTGATTGTAACAAGAGCAGAGCAAATTAACGAAGTCGTTGACAACTTAAGAGACCATAATTACGAAGGCTTTGCGATTAGCGGAATCGCGATTATCGACCAGGACTGGGTTGGAAGAAAAATTGACGACATCCCGGTTGTTGCAGACAAAGACAGCGTAATCGCTTACGTAAAGAAGAACTGGGTGGACGAAGTGTTTTTGGATTTGACGCCCGGAGACCCGGCGCTTGAGAAGCTTCTTCTTCGCTTTCAGGATATGGGCGTTGTAACGCATACGAAGCTTTTGCTGAATTTTCAGCTTGCAGGCACGAAGCAGTTTGTTGAAAACCTGGGAAATTATACGGTTGTTACTTCGGCGATTAACGCAGCTACGCCCCGCCAGCTTGTGTTTAAAAAGCTGATGGATATTTGCGGCGGGCTTGTCGGCTGCTTGATTACGCTTATTCTTACAATTATCCTTGGGCCTTTGATTAAGCTAAAGTCGCCGGGGCCGATTTTCTTTTCGCAGCAGCGGGTTGGAAAAAACGGAAAAATCTTTAAGATTTATAAGTTCCGCAGCATGTATATGGACGCAGAAGAGCGAAAAGCAGAGCTGATGGCGCAAAACAAGAACAAAGACGGCTTTATGTTTAAACTCGAGTACGACCCGCGCATTATCGGCTGTAAGCGCCGCGAAGACGGAAGCATTAAAAAAGGACTTGGCAACTTTATTCGAGACTGGAGCTTAGACGAATTTCCGCAATTTTTTAACGTCTTAAAAGGCGATATGAGCTTAGTTGGCACGCGTCCGCCGACACTTGACGAGTGGCAAAAGTACGACGAGCACCACCGCAGAAGGCTTTCTACAAAACCGGGGCTTACCGGAATGTGGCAAGTCAGCGGGCGAAGCCAGATTACCGACTTTGAAGAAGTTGTTCGTTTGGACACAAAGTACATATCCGAGTGGAGTCTGGGACTGGATATTAAAATATTAATGAAGACGTTTTTTGCTGTATTTACAAGAAAAGGAGCTATGTAAAACATGAAAGGGATTATTTTAGCAGGCGGTTCCGGCACGCGCCTTTACCCGCTTACCAAAGTGACTTCAAAGCAATTACTTCCGATATACGACAAGCCGATGATTTACTACCCGATGTCCGTTTTGATGAGCGCCGGCATCCGGGACATTTTGATTATTTCTACGCCGCAGGATACGCCGCGCTTTGAAGACTTGCTTGGCGACGGTCACCAATTTGGCCTTCGGCTCTCTTACGCGGTGCAGCCAAGTCCGGACGGTTTGGCGCAGGCGTTTGTTATTGGTGCAGACTTTATCGGGGAAGATACGGTAGCGATGGTGCTTGGCGACAACATTTTTTCCGGCCACGGTCTTAAGAAAAGACTGCGGGCGGCGGTTGCGAACGCAGAGTCCGGCAAGGGAGCGACTATCTTTGGGTACTACGTAGACGACCCGGAGCGCTTTGGCATTGTAGAATTTGACGAAAACGGCAAGGCGGTATCCATTGAAGAGAAGCCACAGAAACCAAAAAGCAATTATTGTGTAACAGGGCTTTACTTTTATGACAATCGTGTAGTAAAATACGCCAGGAGTTTAAAGCCTTCCGCAAGAGGAGAACTTGAAATTACCGACCTAAACCGCATTTACTTAGAAGGCGGCGCGTTAAACGTAGAACTTCTGGGGGCGGGCTTTACGTGGCTGGATACCGGTACGCACGAAAGCTTAGTAGATGCGACCAACTTCGTAAAGACAGTCGAGCAGCACCAGCACAGAAAGATTGGCTGCTTAGAAGAGATTGCGTATTTAAACGGCTGGATTAATAAGGAAGACGTTCTTGCTGTGTACGAGCAGCTAAAGAAAAATCAATACGGGCAGTATTTAAAAGATGTGTTAGACGGAAAGTATTTGGACGTGCTGCACTAAGGACGGAGAGAGAAAGTTATGAAAAAATATTTGATTACCGGCTGCGCCGGGTTTATCGGTTCGAACTTTGTGTACTATATGCTAAAAAAGTACCCGGATATTTTGCTTGTAAACCTAGACAAGCTTACGTATGCGGGAAATCTTGAAAACTTAAAAGGCGTTGAAGGAGATTCGCGCCACGTCTTTGTGCAAGGCGACATATGCGACAAGGAGCTTGTTTCTAGTCTGTTTGCAAAATACGACTTTGACTGCGTTATCAACTTTGCGGCGGAGAGTCATGTAGACCGCTCCATTGCAAATCCGGAAATCTTCGTTCAGACAAATGTAATGGGCACAGTCAACCTCCTTCAAAGAGCGAAGGAAGCGTGGTATAACGCTGAGGAAAAGACGTGGAAGGCAGGAAAGAAGTTTTTGCAGGTGAGCACAGACGAAGTGTACGGCGCACTGGGCGAGGAAGGCTACTTTTTAGAGACGACGCCGCTTTCGCCGCACAGCCCGTATTCAAGCTCCAAAGCGTCCGCAGACCACTTTGTAAAAGCGTTTCACGACACGTACGGGATGCCGGTAAATATTACGAGGTGCTCAAACAACTACGGCCCGTACCAGTTTCCGGAGAAGCTGATTCCGCTTATGATCAACAACGTAAAGCACCACAAGCAGCTTCCGGTTTACGGAGACGGGATGCAAATTCGCGACTGGCTGTACGTAGAAGATCATTGCAAAGCAATCGACATGGTTTGCAGCGACGGCGTGCTTGGCGAAGTTTATAACGTGGGCGGGCACAACGAGCGCCCGAACATCTTTATTGTAAAGACGATTATTAAGCAGCTGCGAGAGCGTCTTAATGACGAAGGAATTTCTGAAGAGCTCATCAAGCATGTGGAAGACAGACTGGGGCATGACAGACGCTACGGTATTGACCCGACAAAGATCAAAAACGACCTTGGCTGGTATCCGGAGACACCGTTTGAAAAAGGGATTGTGCTGACGATTGACTGGTACTTAGAGCACGAGGACTGGATGAACAATGTGACCAGCGGCAATTACCAGAAATATTACGAAGACATGTATAAAGCAAAAGCAGAAATCTAAAGGTTGAGGTTGTGGGAAGCATGAAGTTTTTTGTAACGGGCGTCAACGGTCAGCTTGGCCATGACGTTATGAACGAATTGCACAAAAGAGGACATATGGGCGTTGGCTCGGACATTGCAGAAGCTTATGCCGGCGTTGCTGACGGATCGGCCGTGACTGCCATGCCGTACGTAAGCCTTGACATTACGAATAAAGAGGCCGTAGCAAAAGTTATCGCTAGGCAGCAGCCGGACGCAGTTATTCACTGCGCGGCGTGGACGGCGGTGGATATGGCTGAAGACGACGACAAGGTGGAAAAAGTCAGGGCAGTTAACGCTGGCGGCACGCAAAACATTGCAGATGCCTGCCGGGATGCAAGCTGCAAGCTGCTCTACCTCTCTACGGATTACGTGTTTGACGGCAGGGGCGAAGCGCCCTGGGAGCCAGAGTGCAAGGATTACAAGCCGCTAAATATATACGGAGAGACGAAGCTTGCAGGAGAGCTGGCAGTCAGCAGGACATTGGAAAAGTATTTTATTGTCCGCATTGCCTGGGTGTTTGGCTTAAACGGCAAGAACTTCGTTAAGACGATGATTAACGCAGGCAGGACGCACAAGGAAGTGCGCGTAGTGAACGACCAAATTGGTACGCCGACTTACACGTACGACCTTGCCCGCCTTTTGGTTGATATGTGCGAGAGCGAGAAATACGGCTACTACCACGCGACGAACGCGGAAGTGACAGACGAGCACGCAGGCTGCAAGACCGGCTACATTAGCTGGTACGACTTTTGCTGCGAGATTTACCGCCAGTGCGGCATGCAAACCAAAGTAATTCCGGTTACAACCGAAGAATACGGGCTTAGTAAAGCCGCCCGGCCGTTTAACAGTAGGCTCGATAAGAGAAAGCTCACGGAAGCAGGCTTCCGGCCGCTGCCAACGTGGCAGGACGCGCTTGCGAGGTATTTGGAGGAAGTGGGGGAGTGAAGAGGGATGTGGATGGCAGCATCATAAGGTAACGGCTGTGGATATTGTGCCTGAGAAGGTGGAGATGATTCTTGTTCGGCCCGGAATTTTTGAGGGAGTTAAAGGCGTTGTATGACAATGGTTGGGCTGAATTTTTAGTGGCTTAAAAATGGGCTATGATGACCGGAAAATACAGCAATATAAAGAGAAAGTCGGCGCTGAAAAGCTGAAAAATTGAGTTTTGGACAGACATAGGTTGGATGTTAATAAGTGCAATATAAATAGAAACGCACGGTTTTCATCTGCAAAACAGGACTCCAGGAGAGCAGAGAAGTGTGGGAATCAGCAATATAAAATGAAACTTTGGAGCCTGTGAGGGTGCAAGAGTTTGTTTTGGATAGAGGGCGGCTGATAGTGATAACTGCATGAAAAAGAGAAACTCCGGGTGATGATAGACACAGTGAGACGGGAAGAAATGCTGTAAATAAGGCTTTTTTCAATAATTTAGATAAATATGACGGGGTGTTTCCTAAAAGATTAGTTGCTGTGTGAGACGCAGAAATGAGGTGCCCATGTGGATATCACTATAAGACGAAGCGTATCCAAAATGGATTATTGTAGCGGTTGGATTTCAATAAGTTATTCACTTGATGGCAGGTATTTCCTTAAAAAAAGTTGAGGAATTTTCGGAATCGGAGTCGATGTGGAGTGTGTGGAAATGAACATAACGGTACATGATTTTACATAGTTTGGAAGATGCCATTTTGGACAGACACTGGTTATAGAGATGAAGGAAGTTAAGCAAAGATGCTGTGGAGAGTGAATGCGGGCCGTTCATTGTCCACAGGGACTTGGGAAAAATATAGATGCGAGGTAACAAACAATGACCACTATTGACTTACATAAGAAAACGATATTGGTGACAGGGGCCGCTGGATTCATCGGCTCTAATCTTGTTAAACGCCTTTACAAGGACGTGAAGGATGTGACAGTTATCGGTATCGACAACATGAACGACTACTATGATGTTCGTTTGAAGGAAGCGCGATTGGCTGAACTGTCTGCACATCCTTCCTTTGTTTTTGTGAGAGGGAGTATTGCGGATAAAGAGACAATTAATCGGATCTTTAGTACATATCACCCACAGATTGTCGTCAACCTCGCAGCACAGGCCGGTGTGAGATACTCCATCATCAATCCGGACGCTTATGTGGAGAGCAATTTGATCGGCTTCTACAACATTCTGGAAGCTTGCAGGCACTCCTATGATGAGGAAAATACACCTGTGGAGCATTTGGTATATGCTTCAAGTTCCTCTGTCTACGGTTCCAATAAGAAGGTTCCGTACAGCACGGATGACAAGGTGGACAACCCGGTTTCTCTTTATGCAGCGACGAAAAAGTCAAATGAGCTGATGGCTCATGCTTATGCGAAGCTGTACAATATCCCTTCTACCGGTCTCCGATTCTTTACTGTCTATGGTCCTGCTGGTCGGCCCGACATGGCCTACTTCGGTTTTACCGATAAGTTGAGAGCAGGCAAGACGATCCAGATTTTTAACTACGGTAATTGCAAGCGAGATTTTACTTACATTGATGACATTGTAACCGGTGTGGAGAAGGTGATGGCTAAAGCACCGGATAAGATGACGGGCGAGGATGGACTTCCGGTGCCGCCCTATGCACTTTACAACATTGGCAACAACAATCCTGAGAACCTGCTGGACTTCGTACAGATTCTGTCTGAGGAGTTGGTAAGAGCTGGTGTGCTTCCGGAGGATTATGACTTTGGGGCTCACAAGGAGCTTGTTCCCATGCAGCCGGGCGATGTGCCAGTGACCTATGCAGATACTAGTGCGCTGGAAAGAGACTTTGGATTCAAACCGAGTACAAGTCTCAGAGATGGTCTGAGGCGGTTTGCCGAGTGGTACAAAGAGTTTTATATGGTGTGATGATACAGCATCACAGATTAGAAACGCAGACGGAAATATAGTCCACAGCATGATAGAAGCCTGTGGGGAGGAAAAAAATATTATGAGAGAATTCAAAGATTTGAAGATTGCAGTTGCCGGTACTGGCTATGTGGGATTGTCCATCGCCACACTGCTGGCGCAGCATCATAAGGTAACCGCTGTGGATATCGTGCCTGAGAAAGTGGAGCTGATCAATAACAAGAAGTCCCCGATTCAGGATGATTATATAGAAAAATATCTGGCAGAAAAGGAACTGGATCTGACTGCCACGCTGGATGCAGAGGCAGCATATAGCGATGCTGATTTCGTTGTCATCGCTGCCCCTACCAACTATGACAGCAAGAAAAACTTCTTTGACACATCTGCAGTTGAGGATGTGATCAAGTTAGTAATTCAGTACAACCCGGAAGCCATTATGGTGATTAAGAGTACGATTCCGGTGGGATATACGGCGAGCGTTAGAGAAAAATTCCACTGCGACAATATCATCTTCAGTCCTGAGTTTCTCCGTGAAAGCAAGGCACTTTATGACAATTTGTATCCGAGCAGAATCATCGTGGGTACGGATATTGAGAATGCCAGACTGGTGAAGGCTGCAGAGACCTTTGCGAAGTTGCTCCAGGAGGGAGCTGTCAAGGAAGATATCGACACGCTGTTCATGGGATTCACTGAGGCAGAGGCAGTCAAGCTGTTCGCCAACACCTATCTGGCTCTGAGAGTTGCGTACTTCAATGAGCTGGATACATATGCAGAATCGAAAGGTCTGAACACACAGCAGATTATTAATGGTGTCTGCCTGGATCCGAGAATTGGTACTCATTATAACAATCCGAGCTTCGGTTACGGCGGGTACTGCCTGCCGAAAGACACCAAGCAGTTGCTGGCTAACTATCAGGATGTTCCTGAGAACTTAATCGAAGCAATCGTGGAGAGCAACAGGACGAGAAAGGACTTCATCGCAGATAGGGTGCTTGAGATTGCCGGAGCTTATGAGGCTAATGATGAATGGAGTGCTGGTAAGGAGAAGGAGGTTGTCGTTGGTGTGTATAGGCTGACAATGAAGAGCAATTCAGACAACTTCAGACAGAGCAGCATCCAGGGTGTCATGAAGCGGATCAAGGCTAAGGGTGCAACTGTAGTAATTTATGAGCCGACTTTGGCAGATGGGGAGAAGTTCTTCGGCAGTCTGGTTGTGAACGATCTTGAGAAATTTAAGGAAATGTCACAGGCAATAGTGGCGAATAGGTATGATAGCTGTCTGGATGACGTGAAAGAGAAGGTTTATACGAGGGATATTTTCCAGCGGGATTAAAAAATAACGGCATTCACTTTTGATGAAATATGTAGTTTGAGAGGGATTAGTGTTGAAAAACAATATTAAAATTGTGGTTGCTACCCACAAAAAATATGAAATGCCAACGGATGAAATGTACATACCTCTACACGTTGGATCCGCTGGAAAAAAAGATAAGGATGGTAATCCTTTGGATTTCGGATATGTGCGTGATGATAGCGGAGACAATATATCTGACAAAAATTATCGTTTTGGAACACAAACGGGTTTATATTGGATATGGAAAAATTTAAATGCGGATTATAAGGGATTAGTGCATTATAGACGCCACTTTGTTGGCGGGCATCCTGATAAGAAGAATATAGTAAGTTCTGCTATTACTTATAAAGAAATTGAGCCATTATTAAAGCAATACAAGGTATTTACACCTAAGAAAAGGCATTACTTTATTGAGTCTTTGTCCTCCCATTATTCGCATACACATGACGAGAATCATTTTAAGATCGTAAGAAATATCATAGAAAAAGACTGCCCAGAATATCTTCATGCGTTTGATCTTGTTATGAAACGAACATGGGGATATATGTTCAATATGATGATTCTAAAAGCAGATTTAATGGACGATTACTGTAAATGGCTCTTTAATATACTTTTCCAGGTTGCAGATCAAGTAGATACAAGCCAATTATCTGATTTTGATAGCAGATTTTGCGGAAGAATAAGTGAGATATTGTTTGATGTATGGCTGGAAAAGAAGGTTGAAGATGGAACAGTAAAAAAGAATGAAATCAAAGAACTTCCATATATGGAGCAAGTGAATTGGCCTTTCAAAATCAAATCGTTTTTATCAGCCAAGTTTTTGAAAAAGAAATATGGGAGGAGTTCATAATGAAATTCAAATTCGTTATTGTAGGTGCCGGTCTTGCGGGGATAACAATTGCTGAACGTATTGCGACGCAACTGCATGAGCAGGTGTTGATAATTGAAAAAAGAGATCATATCGCAGGAAATGTATATGATGAATATAACAAGGATGGAATTCTTGTTCAGATGTACGGCCCGCATACCTTTCACACAAATGATAAAGAAGTCTTTGGTTTTATTTGTAAATATTGTGATTGGCATGAGTATCAGCACCGTGTTATGTCTTATGTGAATGGTAATTTTGTACCAATGCCTATTTCTCTTGAAACAATCAATCAGCTTTATAATATGAATCTGTCTGAGGATGAGATGGATGCATTTATCGAAAGCCGAAAAGTAAAAATAGACGAAATCAAAACCAGTGAAGATGTGGTGTTGAGCCAGGGCGGTCAAGATATCTACGAAAAATTCTTTAAGTATTTCACGATTAAGCAGTGGGGAGTGGATCCCTCACAGCTTGATAAATCGGTTATCAGTAGAATTCCGTTCCGAAAGAACCGTGATACTCGCTATTTCACAGATAAGTATCAGGGAAATCCGAAGGGCGGTTTTACAGAGATGTGCCGCAAGATGCTCGACCATCCTGAAATTCATGTATTGCTTAATACTGATTATAAGGATGTTATAGGTAACATAGAGTATGAAAAACTGATTTATACGGGTCCGATTGACTACTACTTCGATTACAAGTTTGGTAAACTCAAATATCGTAGTATAAAATTTATCTTTGAAACGCATGATTGTGAGTCTTACCAGCCTGTAGCAAGTACACGTTGGCCGATGGATTATGATTACACAAGAATAACGGAATTTAAAAAGTTAACCGGACAGAAATCAGAAAAGACAACTATTCTTAAGGAAATTCCTTGTGATGGTGATGAACCGTTTTACACTTTCCCAACTGCCGAATGGAAAGAATTAGCACAGAAGTATAGGGAAGAGGCTGCAAAAGAAGAGAATGTAATTTTCTTGGGGCGTTTAGCTGAGTATAAATACTATGACATGGATGATGTGATTCGACGGGCACTTGATGTTTTTACAGAGATTGGTAAGGTGAACCAATGAGAAGTAAAAAGAAAAAAATAGGTCTTGTGGGATACCTAGGATATGCAACTCAGAATCCGATAATTGGAGGCCAGATGAGTAAAACTAGAGGAATACTCCAAGAGTTGGAACGCACATATCCCAATCAGATAGTGTGCGTTGACACATCGAATTGGAAAAAAGATATAGTGTCATTAATTGCGCAGTGCTTTAGAGTTGTCAAACAATGTGATATTGTCATTATTATGCCCAACAAGAACGGCATTAAGGTTGTGTTACCATTCTTTTCACTTTTTAAGAGTGCAGGGAAATATAGTTTGGCCTATCCTATAGTTGGAGGATGGTTACCTGGACTGTTACAAAAATATAACTATTTAGTAAAAGCCATTCGAAAAGTTGATTATCTCTTGCCAGAAACAAAGCAATTAAGGGATGAATTGATTGCATTTACAAATACTCCTATAGATGTTATGCCTATATTTTCTACCAGAGCGCCTTTGAAAAAAGAGGACATAGAGTTTAATCCAACCGAGCCATTCACATTCTGTACATTTTCGAGAGTAATTCCAACTAAGGGAATAGATGACGCGATTTCTGCTATTTATAGGGTTAATAAAGAAAAAAAACGTATCGTGTGCAAAGTGGATGTTTGGGGACCAATCGAAAGTGGATTTACTGACCATTATCAGAAACTGTTTAGTGATTATTGTGACTTTGTTTCTTATAAGGGAATACTATCAAGTGATGAAGGCCTTGAAAAGCTATCGCAATATTTTATGTTGCTATTTCCTACGTATTATGCAGGTGAGGGATTTCCCACAACAATTTGTGAAAGCATGATGGCAGGCTTGCCAGTCATTGCCTCAAACTGGAGATTTAATAATGAGTTGGTTGAGGATGGCAAGACAGGATACTTGGTAGAAGTTCATAATACTGAGGATTTGGCGAAACGAATTTTGTATGCAGTAGAGCATAAAGAAGAAGTAAAGAGAATGAAATTCGAGTGCATAGAGGAATGTAAACGCTTCATTCCCGAACAAGTAATGCAAAATCTAAATGAATGGATAAAGAGCAACCACAGAGATTGAATTTAAAAGTATATTTTATAGCCATTAAGGAGTAAGTATATGAAAATAATTGCATTTTACTTGCCGCAGTTTCATGATATACCAGAAAATGATCAGTGGTGGGGAAAGGGATTTACAGAGTGGGTTAATGTAAAAAATGCTAAGCCGGTATATGAAGGTCATGAGCAGCCGAGAGTACCACTAAATAAAAATTATTATAATTTGTTGGACGATGAAGTCAAAGTATGGCAGGCAAATTTGGCGAAAAGCTATGGAATATACGGCTTTTGCTATTATCACTACTGGTTTAATGGAAAACTTTTGCTCGAAAAACCCATGGAACAGATGCTGAAGAATCCTAAGGTGGATATTCCATTTTGCATTTGCTGGGCAAATGAGCCTTGGACTCGCGCATGGGTAGGAGAAAAGAAAGTATTGATTACTCAAGAATACGGCGAGAAGCGTGAGTGGATAGAGCACTTTAATTATCTATTGCCCTTTTTTAAAGATAATCGGTATATCAAAAATGACAACAAACCTTTTGTTGTCATTTATCGTCCGGAGATCATTGAATGTTTAAATGAGATGCTTGAATGTTGGACCAGATTAGCGAGAGAGAACGGATTTCAAGGTATAGATTTTGCCTATCAGAATATAGCGTTTGATCTCGAAAAGAATAAAGATGACCATATGTTTAATTATAATATAGAATTTCAGCCACATTATGCATTTTATGACTTAAATGAAAATAAGCATAAGGTGGTTCGGGGGTTAAAACGAAAATTGTCTAATTTTTTGGAAAAAAAATTCGGCTTTAATCTGAAATTTGTTGGTGATGGTAAACTGGTAGAAAATCGTGTGGATTACGATTTGGCTTGGAGGGCAGTGCTCGATAGAAAACCAGACTCAGAGAAGAATATTCCGGGGGCGTTTGTGGGATGGGATAATACTCCGCGCCATGGTAAGAAAGGCAGAGTATATGTAGGAGATACTCCAGAGAAGTTCCAAAAGTATTTGACAGTGCAGATCAAGAGAACTAGGGAAATTTACCACAAGGATATGATGTTTATGTATGCTTGGAACGAATGGGCTGAGGGCGGCTATCTTGAACCAGATGAAAGATATGGATATCGAAACTTGGAAGCCATTAAGAATGCTTTGGAAGCTAATAACGAGTTTCCTGAGTATTGAAAAGAGATAATCGAGTGGTAGGGGAATAAGTATGTTTAAAGTAGTCTTATGGCACCTTAGATGTTTATATAAGTCGTTAGTAACTTTATTGGCGTCACTGTTTTTAATCGTAGGCGAGAATACTGTATTAGTTGTTTCTCATGCATTGAACGAAGGCGGGGCATCGTTGGTATTGGTAGAGGCTGTTGAACTTCTAAAGAAAAAGGGATTCAGAGTTGTTATAGTATCTCCTGATGTTGGAAATCTCGAAAGCACATACAGGAGGATGGGTATAAATGTACTATGTTCTACATATTTTACGAAACTAATAATAAAAATACTTGTTAGTAAAAGATGGAGAATGATTTTTGTGAATTCCCTGCTTATGTATGAATGGGTCGAAAATGCTAAAGAGATTCCCATTTTGTGGTGGATTCATGAAGGAAGGACCTATACAGAAAAATATGCACATAAGATTTCTTTGGCGGGGAAGGATAACCTTTATATTTATTGTGTTAGTGAATGGTCGCGCAAATGTTTAGTTGATTCTGGATTCAATATGCCAATTGGGTTGCTCTATTACGGAACAAAAGATGTTATAAATTATTCTGTTTCTGATAGAGAAAAAAACAAAAGTGATACGGTTAGTTTTGCACTCATTGGTGCGATAAGCCAAAGAAAGAGAAACATTGACTTTATCAAAGCTATTCAAATATTGTCTAAGGAAGTGCTACAAAATACAGAGTTTACAATTATTGGAAAGCAGTTAGCGGGAGACGAAGAGTACTACATACAATTTCTAAATTCATTAAAAACATCAGTTAAGGACATCCATTATGTACAGACTGTTCCCCATGACAAGATGGCAGATATATATATGAATATTGATGTGGTTGTAGCAGTGTCTGATGATGACCCATTACCGGTTGTAGTGACAGAAGGTTTTTTACATAGTAAATGTGTGCTTTTGAGTTCAAACTGTGGACAGTATGCCTTAATTGATGAAGGGAAAAATGGATATACCTTTCAAGCAGCAAACGTGAAGGACTTGGTGGATAAGATTGAAAAAATATACTATGAAAGGACTAGACTTCGTGAGGTGGGAGATGCTGGTCGATGCATTTATGAAAAGTGTTTCACAATTAATAGATTCAATATGGCACTAGGTAAACTGATTGATAATATTACAACTAGAGGTGAGTGACATGTCTATTTATAGTAAATGCCGGAAGTTGCAATATTGGGTAAAAAAAGGCAAATTGGTGCGTGAAGTCTTAGATGAGGCTAAAGGTTATGCCGATGCTTTAGACATATCTGAAGATGTACAGATGCAATTTTATTCCAATTTTTCCCAGGCATTTGCGGCTTATGCTACAGATGAAAAGAAATTCGACATGATGAGAAAGATTGTTCAGTCTTTCTATAAAAATAATATTGCGGCCGTCGAAAAGCGATTTGATTCGACTGACGTGAGCGACAGGAGAGATGTTATTCTTGTAACTACTGTCAAGAATGACTTAGATAGGATTCAGCTTTTGCTTGAGTATTATAGACAATTGGGAATCAAATTCTTTTTGGTTTTAGATAACGGTTCAACGGATGGTACGTTTGAATTTCTAAGGGAACAGAGAGATGTTAATCTGTTTTCCTGCAATGAGGAGTATGAAACGTACAGGAAAGAGGGGTGGGTTAATAGGTTAATTGCCAGTGTTGGATTTGAGCATTGGTATCTTATTGTTGATTCAGACGAGTTATTTGATTATATTGGAAGAGAAAAATATGATATTTGTCAGCTCGTTGAGAAAATGGAAAAATGCGGCTATCAGAGAGGAAAAGGACTATTGATAGATATGTACTCTAATGAACCGCTCTTCTGTAGCGAATGTAGCTATTCCGAAATACCACAGGTGTTTAATTATTTTGATACGGATTCATATAGATATGTCGATAATTCATTTGTTACTCATTGGGAAGGCGGTCCCAGAGAGAGAGTATTGGGAGCTAAACGTATTTGGGTTTCCAAATCACCGTTACTGTACTTCGATAGAAAAGCTCTTGTGATAAATGCACACTACCAGTTTCCGTTGGTTGAATACGAAAGAGCTCCGTATATTGCAATGATTAGACATTACAAGTATCTTAAGTCTGACTATAAGCCGTTTGTGGATCGCATCAGCAAGGGGAATTTTGCTAATAATAGCGATTTTTATCGCAAGGCGATAAATTTATATAATAGTCAAAACAATATGTCGCTCTTTAATTCTAGCTCCCGAAAGTATATCAACTCAGCGAGTATACGATGTTTTGATGTTATAATGAATATTTTTGGGGAATGAGAGATAATGAAGATTAAAACATCACTGAAAGCCTATCCATTAGAGTTGTTGTTGGCCTCATTGTATATTTTTATGATACCAGCAAAGCCAATAGCTCCAATATATTTGTTTTATGGGCTGGGAATTTTATGTCTTATATTGTATATTTTTGCAAAAAAGTTCAAAATAGAAAAATTCCATCCTTTTGAAGCATCTTATTTGCTATTTTGGGGATTCTGCGTGGTGGAGTCTTTTTTTTCTCCATCGCCATTCGCATTTGATTTATGTGTCCGTATTTTGTTGTACATAGCGGGCGTATTTTCATCAATCAGGATATGCTGTCTCTACATGTCTGACGAGAAGGTTTTCTCTTATACTTCTAATCTTTTTATTAATGCTACTCTCTTTATATCTTGTTACTGTATATTAGTAGAGGGTATTGGAGATGTGAGACTTGGCGAAGTAGTTTTTGAAGGCGTATACGGAACCTATATTGAGCTTAGTATTTGTATATTGATTGCAAGCGTACTGCTGATTTGTAAGCTATTCAATCCAAGGGATAAGAGCAAGTGGAATTATATACGCTTTGCATTACTCTTAGTATTCTGCGGATTATCACAGACAAGAAAGGTTTTTGTAGCCATTTTCCTAATGATAGGAATTATGGCGTTTTGGAAGAGTAGAGGGAAAATAATTCTGAGACTCAAATATATATTGATTTGTTGCGTTGCATTAATAGCAGCAATAAGCTTCTTGAGTCGTTTGGAAATTTTCAATCAGTTGCTTGTGCGATTTTATGGGATGTTTTTGTTTTTAAATGGTGAAGCGACTTATGATAATTCATCAATTATTCGTTTGAATATGATAACGGTAGCTTTATCTCAGTTCGCAAAACAACCAGTTTTTGGAACAGGAACAGACGGGGCTAGAATATTTGTAAATCAATATCTGGGCGTAGATGCATATAGTCATTGTAATTTTGCTGAGCTATTGTGTAATAATGGAATAATTGGTTTTGTTTTATATTATGTATTTCATATTAAAACAATAATAAAGTCTGTTAAGACATATAATTATGACGATACAATTAGAGGGATTTTACTTAGTTCAATTATTGTTGCAGTTACAATGGATTATGGACAAGTATCTTATTATAACGTAGAGTACATATTTTTTTATGCCATTCTATCACTGTTGGGAAGAGATTTGTTGAAAAAGAGACGTTTACTTGGGAGGAGGAGTTAAATGAGTTTTTTAAAGAAACTAATTCGGAAAATGCTGTCGGAACAGGAAAGGAGAGAGCTAAAGGCTACAGTAAGATATTATAAAAACCTTCCCTATAGTATTTCTCGGAAGCAAAGATTTAAGATATTGTCTGAAAAAGTTGGGTCGGTAGATATAATATCATTTCCTAAAAAGCACGTTTTTGTAGGCTATTATGACATAGCTCCAGATTCACCATATAACAACAACCAGATTTTACTGCATCTATTATCAATAGACGCAGAAGCAGGAAAATCATCAATTGATCTTGCTGTTTATGATATTAACACGAGAGAATTAAATATATTTTACACTACTCACGCATGGTGTTGGCAGCAGGGGGCTAGGTTGAGATGGGGAAGCAAGAAGGGGATTGTTTATTTTAATGATGTACAGAGTGAAAGAAAATACTGCTGTAAAAAATACAATATAGGAGAGAATAGGGTAATTAAGACCATTCCTGCTCCTCTGTATGATATTTGTTCAAACGAGAAATACGGGATTAGTATTAATTTTGAACGGTTACAACGACTTAGACCTGGATATGGATATATGTGTTTTGGGGAGACAAAACAAGAATGTGCTCCGGTTGATGATGGCCTGTTTTATATCGATTTACAGAATGGCAAAAGCAAACTACTCATATCTTTGAGAGAATTGGCGGAGAGCGCCTCAAATGCTATGAATTGTCAGAATTACATAAACCATGTATCTATCTCCCCAAATGGTCGATATATTATGTTCTTTCATATTTTGGTGGTTGATCTTGCACCGGGCTGGAAGGCAACATTATGTGTATATGATCTCGAAGAAAATAAGTTAATAAGGCTTGAGGATGAAGATCAAGTGTCTCATTACACATGGAAAGATAATGAGAACATACTGATTACAGGTATAAACTTGAAAACTCATACCGGGTTTTACCGAGAATATACGGTTGCAACTGGAGCATATCGAGAACTTGAAAATCAAAACTTGCATAGAGATGGGCATCCTACTTACAGCCGTGCTTTTAATGGTTTTTATGGAGATACTTATCCTAATAATCAATATGTTCAAAGTTTCTTCATGTACGGAAATGACAATAAATATGAAAAACTAGTTGATTTGTTTTCTGATCCAAGGTTGTTTAATGAAAAAAGATGTGATTTACATCCACACTATTTTTGTGGGAGAGAGTCCATTGCTTTGGATTCAACTTTTGAGAATAAAAAAAGAGAAGTTGTTGTGGTTAACATGAGGAGGAAAGATTGATGGGCAAAAGGGAACTGGCTCTTGTAAAAAATACCACGATTTTAAGCTTTGGTGTGCTATGTACTAAAGGCATCATGTTTTTTATGACACCGTTGATTACTAGATGGGTTTCAACATCTGATTATGGAACATTTGACTTGATTTTATCATATGTGACACTACTAGTCCCTGTTTTAACCATTGCATCAGGCGAAGCAGTGTTTAGATTTTTATTGGATACAATTGATGATGTCTCCAAAAAGAAAATTATATCAACAGCATTTGCAATCGACACCATAGGAATGCTTTTTGCTGTGTTTACTGGTTGCGTATTTGCAGTCGTTTTCGATGAAAATAGTGCCGTTTATAATGCCATATTTTGTTATTTGATTGTAGAAATAATATTTTCATTTTGCCAAATGACATTGAGGGGAATGAAACGTCTTGAAGATTATACGTTAAGCAATATTATTTTTGTAGTCGGATTATCAGTAGGGGTACTGTATTTTGTTTTTTTAAAAAAATTAGGTTTAGCGGGCTTGCTTTATGCATACATATTTGGGGATGTAATTTCTGCTCTTTTTATGCTATTACGGTCAAAGATGTGGAAATATATTGATGTAAAGGCTGTGGATCTCAATTACGGAAAGAAAATGGTATGTTATTCAGTTCCGATGCTTCCAAATTCAGTTTCTTGGTGGATAGTAGGTGTATCTGACAGATCGATCGTATCTTTGTACCTTGGAACATCAATGAATGCAATTTTGGCAGTGGCGCATAAAATACCCAATTTATGTCAGAATATATTTAACGTTTTTCACTATTCTTGGCAACAAAGTGCAACTGAAACCATGAATGATGCGGATAGAGATAAGTATTATAGCAGTACAATGAATCAGATGCTAGAGATTGTTACTTCTATTTGCATTGTTGTCTTAAGTTTTAACTACTGGCTTTTTAAGTTACTTTTTTCAGAAGAATATATGAACGCCAGCTATCAAGTGCCAATTATGATATGCGCTATTGTCTTTTCGATGTTAGCACAGTTTATCGGCGGAATCTATGTTGCGCAGAAGCAGTCAAAGAAAAATGGAGTAACAACAGTATTTGCAGCAGTGGCAAATGTAGTTTGCCACATATCCCTAGTAAGATTTATAGGGTTATACGCTGCGTCGCTGTCTACATTAGTAGCTTATGCTTTATTATTTGCGATAAGGTATGTAGACATTCGAAAGACATGCAATTTAAAATTTAATAGGCAGACCCTAATATGTTTCCTGATATTTACTTATTTTGTTGGAGTGAATTATATTCATAATGAATTTCTATCGGGTTTTAATGTCATTATTGCTTGCGTTGTATTTGGTATACTTAATTATAAACAGTTTATCGCCGTGATTGGTAAAATTTTAAAAAGAAAAATTTGCGGCAGTGTTGATACATAATACTCAAAAAATGAGTATTAATGCAGAGAATAAGAAAAGAAATTGGAGCGTGTATAATGAAAGGAATTATTTTAGCAGGCGGGTCCGGTACACGCCTTTACCCGCTTACAAAAGTGACTTCTAAACAGTTACTTCCGATTTATGATAAACCGATGATTTACTACCCGATGTCTGTTCTGATGAATGCGGGCATTCGGGACATCCTCATCATCTCCACACCACAGGATACGCCGAGATTTAAAGACCTTCTTGGTGATGGCCATCAGTTTGGTGTGAACCTTACATATGCTGTACAGCCAAGTCCTGACGGTCTGGCACAGGCGTTTATCATCGGTGCGGATTTTATCGGTGATGATACTGTGGCAATGGTTCTCGGCGACAACATCTTTGCTGGGCATGGTCTTAAGAAGAGATTAAAAGCAGCTGTGGAGAACGCTGAGTCCGGCAAGGGAGCCACAGTCTTTGGATACTATGTGGATGATCCGGAGAGATTCGGCATCGTGGAGTTTGACAAGAATAGAAAGGCCATATCGATAGAAGAAAAACCTGAAAAACCGAAGAGTAACTACTGTGTAACAGGTCTGTATTTCTATGATAACCGTGTGGTCGAGTATGCCAAAAATCTAAAGCCTTCTGCCCGCGGAGAACTGGAGATCACAGACCTTAATCGCATTTATCTGGAGGACGGAAGCCTTAATGTAGAACTTCTTGGTCAAGGCTTTACGTGGCTTGATACCGGTACACACGAGAGCTTGGTAGACGCTACTAACTATGTGAAAACAACCGAACAGCATCAGCACAGGAAAATCGCCTGTCTTGAGGAGATTGCCTATCTCAACGGTTGGATCAGCCGTGAAGAGGTTCTGGCTGTCTATGAGGTGTTAAAGAAGAACCAGTACGGCCAGTATTTAAAAGACGTGTTGGATGGCAAGTACCTGGATGTACTGCATTAAATATAGCGCTGTTCTCTCATAGATTGTGGGAGCAGGGGTGTGAGGAGAGAAACTGTTATGAAAAGATATCTGATTACCGGCTGTGCCGGATTCATCGGTTCTAACTTTGTGTATTACATGCTGAAGAAATATGACGACATTCTGCTTGTCAATCTTGATAAGTTGACCTATGCGGGAAATTTGGAGAATCTGAAAGGTGTAGAGGGAGACCCTCGCCATGTGTTCGTCCAGGGCGACATCTGTGATAAGGAACTGGTTACGTCCTTATTCGAGCAACACGATTTTGACTATGTGATCAATTTCGCTGCAGAAAGCCACGTTGACCGTTCCATTACCAATCATGAGATATTTGTTGAAACAAACGTGATGGGTACAGTAAATCTGCTCCAGAGAGCCAAGGAAGCGTGGTATGACGCCGAGGCTAAGACCTGGAAAGAGGGCAAGAAGTACCTGCAAGTCAGCACGGATGAGGTCTACGGTGCTCTGGGAGCTGAGGGTTACTTCATGGAGACTACGCCCATCAATCCGCACAGCCCCTATTCAAGCTCTAAGGCATCTGCTGATCACTTTGTGAAAGCATTTCATGACACCTACGGTATGCCGATCAACATCACAAGATGCAGTAATAACTATGGTCCGTAGCAGTTCCCGGAGAAGTTGATTCCTCTGATGATCAACAACGTGAAGCATCACAAACAGTTACCGGTCTATGATTTGCACATGGCTTCCTTGTCCTGAGCGATACGGCTGAGTTCTGCTATAAGTGCGACGACTTCTATCATCCGAATGACGAGGGTGGTATGGCATGGAATGACCCGGAGATTGGTATTGAATGGCCGGGAGTTGAAGGAACATATAAGGGTACAGCAAGTGCTGATGGGTATATGCTGGACGATGGCACTGCGCTGAATCTGAGCATTAAAGATCAGAAGTGGCTGGGATTGAAATATATTTTTTAATTATGAGAAGTAGACAGGTATGCACAATTCTAGAAGAAATACTTTAAGCCGAGAAAGAAAAATCAATCGTATTCGGAGTATGTTATTAAAAACAGCATATAGAGGTAAAAATGGAGCATGGCGTGCAGAATATTTAAAACGGTGCGGAGTTTTCCACTCAATGGGAGATAATTGCTATTATGAGCCAAAAAGTATTCCGGCAGACGCGTGCTTGATTTCAATCGGAAACAATGTCCGTATTGCCTGTGGAGTTGAGTTTATTACGCATGATATTTTTTCGAAGATGTTCAATGCGCATTCGGAATACTCTAAACGAGCGATTTTCAAAGTCCATTTTTGATGTATTAGTATACGAGACAATGTATGCATTGGGGGGGGCGCAATATTTATGCCTGGTATAACAATCTATTCTAATACTATTGTTGCTGGAGGAAGCGTTGTAACAAAAGATGTTCTAGAAGGTACTGTCGTTGGTGGTAATCCTGCAAAAGTGATTGGAACAGTAGAGGCATTGGTCAATAAGCGAGTTAATATTACAGAAATTGACAATTGGAATTCTACTAGAGAGGAACTGGAGAAATTCTACTGGGAGCAGTGATGAACAAGAGGTGTGAATATGGGAAGACTTCGCTATGTTATAAAAAAGATGTTAATGCATAAGATTGAATCTGAAGAATATGTTATGCAATTGAGGAAGCGCGGAATACAAATGGGGGGTGTAGGATATTTGATCCTGAAAATACAGTAATTGATATTCAGAATCCTCACATGATTAAAATAGGTAACAATGTAAGAATAACAAGGGGATGTATCTTATTAACGCACGATTATAGCTGGTCTGTTTTAGCAGGTGTTTATGGAGAAATACTTGGCGGTATAGGATACTTGGACATTGGAGATAATGTATTTATTGGCATGAATTCAATTATCTTAAAAAATACTTCTATAGGAGACAATGTTGTTATTGGAGCAGGGAGTGTTGTTAGTGGAAAAATTGAATGTAATTCAGTTTATGCTGGAAATCCTGCAAGAATACCCGTATTGAGTTCAGCAAATCCATGACCGTGACCGAACTCTGTCGCGGAGCACTCAAACTGTCATTCCTGACCGCCAAATTGACTAAATATCTACTGCGAAGGACCACATTGGTGCCAGACCCCGGTGATTTTTTATAAGTTGAAACTATAATATTTTTGGAGGTTCATTCAAATGAGTAAAAGATTAACGTATGTTGACCAACTTAAAGGATTTGCAATCCTTACAGTTGTAATGGGCCATGTGTTAGAAGGATTTGTTAATGCCAATTTAACTGGGGGGTATACGCAGTTCTGTCTTGTTTTGTATAATCTAATATATTCCTTCCATATGCCTCTGTTTATTATGCTATCTGGAATTACCTTTAGGACTGCATACGCATCCTTTGAAGGTGACAATATTAGATACAAGAAACCACGTATAATTCGACAGATAAAAAATACGCTGTGGATTTACACACTATGGTCGGTTGTGCTTTGGGCATTTAAAATGGTGTTTGATTCGTCTACAAACAACGTTACGAGCATAAAATCTTTGTTGCAGATTCCAATTGTTGCTATGCCTACGTTTTGGTATCTTTATATACTTATTCTTTTTTACGTATTTTTTATGTTTGTTATTCACTCGAAAAAATCATTATTGATTGCAGCTGCTTTGAGTGTGATTTCTTGCTTATTTCAAACGATTATCATGAAGAAACTACCTGATATCACTGTTGCTCGTTTTTTCCAATACTTAATCTTTTTTGTTATAGGTTTTCTTTGGCAGGATTTTGTTGTAGTACAGATAAAAAAAGTTAGGGTTTACATAGGATGCATAGGAGTCGTACTATTAGCATTCTACTTACGTCAGAACATGTATAAGATTTCAGGCTGGACATCAGTGCCGTTATGGGGAGGATTTTTAGCTTTTTGTATTTGCGTGTTTTTAATTGATATGGCAACGCGATTTGAGAATAAAATTGATGGGAGAGTTCTGTGTTATCTAGGAAAACATTCTTTAGAAATTTATGTGATGCATGTAATCGTGACAGCTGGAGTTAGAACCATTGCTCCCAAAGTAGGAATTTCGTTCATTCCAATCCAAATGTTGCTTTCATTTACTCTTGGTGTTTTCGCACCGTTGTTTGTGAGTTGGGTAGCGGATAAAATGAAGATGAAAAAAATGCTTTTCAAGCCGTTTTGATTTAAAAGTCAATATTGCCTTATTAAAATACCTCTATCATGAGGTAAAAATCAAATGAAAAATACAACCCTACTGATCATGGCCGCAGGCATCGGCAGTCGCTTTAGAGGCGGCATTAAGCAATTGGAGCCGGTGGGTCTTAACGATGAAATCATCATGGATTACTCGATCCACGATGCGATAGCAGCCGGGTTCAACAAAATCATCTTCGTAATCCGGAAAGATATCGAATCTGACTTCCGGGAACGGATCGGCAATAGGATTGAGTCTGTGTGCAAGAATATAGGTGTGGAAATAGCCTACGCATTTCAGGATCTATCTTCCATACCGACCGGTCACACTGTTCCATCCGGTCGTACCAAGCCCTGGGGAACCGGACAGGCTGTATTGGCGGCGAAGGAGCTGATTGATACTCCTTTCGCGGTGATCAACGCAGATGATTACTACGGTAAAGAAGCATTTCGTCAGCTCCATGACTGGCTGATCCTGGATCATGCTGATAATGCGATTGCAATGTCAGGCTTCATCCTGAAGAATACTCTTTCTGATAACGGTGGGGTTACCAGAGGAGTGTGCAAGGTTACAGAAGGCCACACGCACATTATAGATGTGGTGGAGACAAGCAATATTGTAAAGACCGTAGAGAATGGTATGGTTGGAGCAGAAGCCAATGGAGTAAGACTGGATCCGGAATCCTATGTGTCCATGAATTTCTGGGGCTTCCCTGCAAAGGAAGGATGCGCCCCGGTGTTCCTGACGGTGTTGGAGAGTGGATTTAAGGCGTTCTTTGAAAGGGCTGTTCCGGCGAATCCGCAGAAAGCAGAGTATCTATTGCCCACGCTGATTGGCGGCCTGCTGAGAGATGCTAAGTGTACGGTGAAGGTGCTGGAAACGAAAGATAAATGGTTTGGGGTTACATATAAGGAAGATAAAGCTGCCGTGGTGGAGAGCTTTAAGAAACTGATAGCTGACGGCGTGTATCGGGAAGAGTTGTATAGTGACCTGTAGTAAACTGGCTAATAGCTCTTTTTAGATTATTAAAAATTGTAGTTACGAGGGGGATGAGTAGGATGGGGGACGGTAATAGTTTTTGGGATTCCATCGTTGAAAAATGGCTGCCTGGATCGTTGCAAGAAATTGTAGGCTTTCTTGCAAATTTGGGAACGATATCTGGGATTTTGTATCCTGTAATCTGTATTATATTTGCCATGCTTCGAAAGCAACGCTTAGAAGAAATTCCATGGAAAGATATTCTGTTTCCCGTTTTTATCCTTCTGTTTGTGTCCACCCTGCTTCGCTATAGTATTAAAGCTTCTAACCATAGAAAAATACAAGCAATTGTCTCAACAAATTACTATTGGTTTTCGCGTGATTATCGTAATGCTATTAACAAACTGGAAAATGAATATAAAACCAATGCTTTAACAGAAGAACTTTTGCATGGAGAAGTAAAAAAAGTTATTTGGAAATTTCCCTGAACTATTTATCAGATACATTATTCGCATTGAGCGGAAAGCCTGTATGCAGTTGTGTGAAGCTTATTATTGGCGGAGATGTGGCCGGTGTGAAATATGAAAAGGCGAGTATAAGAACTTTTGCACGTTCTCATAATACGGATAGGGAACGTTCAGCGAATGATGTGAGAAGCGGAAAAAACGGAGTATTAAAAAGTATTTAAACACTACAGAGAATTGAAGAAATACTATATTGGTGCTATAGTTGCACCAATTCGGGCTGCAAATGATATATTATTTTATAGGACGGAAAATGAGGACTATTGTATCTGGGGATTCCTGTGTGTGGACTCATTATCGAAATCAGCTTTCCCAAAGGATAAAGAAAAAGATTATACACATATTGTTAAGTCTTACGCGTCAATCCTTTTTAACGTGTTAAGTAAATATCAATACTATTTACTTCAACTAAACCAGGGAACAGTCACGACTCATAGTAGTCAAAATAACAGAAATTATACTAAAAATAATAATCGATCAGGTAAGCGGAATTCAAAAAACAGAAAAAACAGACATCGGTAGACCAAAATGACACCACAAAATCATATAAGGAGACCAACCATGAAAAAACTCTTTCTTTAAAGAATATATGCTTTCTTTACGCGAAAAAAGAAAAAGAGCTGTGGAGATAAGAAAACAATGCAGAAAAATCGAGCAGATGACAATAGAACTTTCACAGAATTTGAAATATGCTGAAGCCAAAGAGAATAAAAAATAGAAAGCGTAAGGGATGTACGATGGTTTCAGTTTTTCCAAATGAAGAAATTATGGAAAGGGCCTTTTCCACTAATATTGAGTAAGTTGTCAGAAGACATGCTGTGTTTTTAAACTCCGACCCCGGCAATTTTTGATAAACTTTCTATGAAATTTCCGTAAACCGCGATCGTCACGGTCCCGCGAATGAAGTTATCAAGAGCTAACCGGTGAAAAGCCCGCGAAACCTCGCGAATAACCACGCGACTAAACACTGTGAAAAGCCTTATGGAAGTTTTGAGGGAGATGGGAGAGTGTGAGTAACAGTGGTAGGAGAAAAGAGACGGTAGAAGAATGAAGATAAAAAAAATCCCCAGCTTAAGTTGCCGGGGTGTGTGAGGGGTGTGTGGTAGAGATCTGAAGTGTACAGACCTCCAAAATCTCATCAAACCCTATAACCACAGGAAGCTCCTTCCCGAATTCGTTGACCACGCCTGTGTAGAGGCGGAGTGTGTGAGTGATTGGATCGATAGCATCCACAGTGGCTGTGATGGTTTTTCCTGTGGGCTGTGGGCTGTGATGGTGATGGTGTGGTAGAGAGTGTGGAAGATGCTGGTGTGGTAGATGTAGGTGTGGAAAGTAAGATGGTAGGAAAACGCTTTGGTAAGCTTGTAATTGAAAAGTTTGAGAAACGCACCCCTAATTCACTGAGCAGGTGCTTCTGCAGATGCGATTGTGGAAATACCATCGAGATAGGATGGGCGGCACTGAAAAAAAGGACATCGTGTGGCTGCGACTATCTGGATCCAAGAAGTGACCTTACCGGAAAGAAGTTTGGAAAGCTTACGGTTGAAGAGCGTGTGCTTGAAGAATGTGTGGTTGAATCTCATGACGTTGAACCCCATGACGTTGAATCTCATGAGGTTAACACCAGTCAAGTTAAGACCCGTGACAATAGCGGAAGATCGCCATACTTTGCAATGAAATGGAAGTGTAAATGTGAATGCGGAGGTGAGATTACCGCCACCACACTCGCATTGAAGGCCGGAATTATAACATCCTGTGGCTGCACTGCGGCAGATGAGGTGACCTTAGACCTTGCCAATATCGATCGCGGCAATATCGAGGGAACAAGTACAATCGCTTTGCAGGGTACTCTTGATGGTGTGATGTATGAGAACAATAATTCCGGGGTAAGAGGCGTATATTACAGTAACACCTATCATTGCTATTGGGCGACTATTGTATTCAAAGGAAAGAATCATTTCCTTGGCAGGTACAAAGCTTTGGAAGATGCGGCCAGAGCCAGAAGGCAAGCCGAAGATATTCTGTATAGTGCGTTCATGGATCATTATAAGGAAGATCTGGAACCGCAGGTTGAGGCAGAGACTGAGCGCGACAAAAAGGATAGATTTGCAGACTTTGTGGAAAATTTGAAGACAACATCTGAGGAACGTATAGCTGTCGTTATTCCCGGAAAATATGAAGAAGGCTTTTGCCAGGTCTGTGGCAAAAAAATACCAAAACAGAGCAGAGGACGAAAAAAATACTGTTCTGATTCATGCCTGGGTCTGGCCAAGAAAAGAAAAACTGTTAGGACTGGAAACGCACATCAGAAACAGATTATCTGTCCAGATTGTGGCAAAATTGCATGGGTCGGATATAGAAGTAAAGGAAAGAGCCAAAGAGAATAAAACGAGGAAGATCGGACAGGAAGCTCTGTGCGAACATTGCGGCAGACCATATATTGTAAGGGGAGCGACACAGAAGTATTGCGATAATTGTCAGGGTATTATGCTTCAGGAGAAAGCTCAGGAAAGACGAATGCAACAGGGCAGTATAAAAAAAGAAGCAACGCTGATTTGTGAAATTTGCGGAAAAGAATTTACATCAAATGCAAATCACAAACCCAAGTATTGTTCGCCTGAATGCCGCTCAGAGGCTGCGAAAAGGTATTATAAAAAGTGGAGAGAGAAGAAGAACAGTGATCTACCGCACTTAACTTGAGAAAAATCACCGTATTGAGTTCGGCAAATCCATGATTGTGGCCGAACTCAACTTGAGAAGAACCTCTCATAACACTACAACCAACCCAAAATTTTCCCTTGCATAAAAATAAAACACATGCTATAGTTAAACCGTGCTAATTAAAACAGAAAGATTAGCACTCTAAGAAGTTGACACATCTTATAACGTTTCTGCAAAAAAAGAAAAACGCAAGAAAAACTGTACCGACAGGAGGAAAACAAAGATGAACAGGAGAGAGGATGGCACGGCAACATTGGAACTATGGCTCCGGGAAAGGAACATTGTGCTTGGGGAAAGCTTCACCGCAGCACTGCGGCGGCTTGCTGTTGAATACAAAAAAGAAAGTCGATAAAGATTTTAAACGACGTATTCAAGACAATAGGATGCAACAAAACAGATATATCCAGATGGTCAAAAAATCCAATGAGTACGCAGGCCTCTGTAAAATCTCACAAGATAAAAGTAGTCCGTGCGGCAAGGGAGCACTTCTCGTTGTCAGACTTAGATGCGGAATTGTTAGCTAATAAAGCAGGTCTTTCGTTGGAAAATCACGAAAACATTCTCGCTCCGTACTTGCGAAATTGCGGAAAAGCTGCAAGGAGAGAAATATATTTTACCGTCGTATGCGAGCGCATGGTTGAGATGTACATATCGGGCATGGAACCGACAAAAGAAATACTGCTTGCCATTTTCATTCTTCTGGAGGTAGAGAAGGAGCAGATAGAAGAGCTTCTAAAAAAATACGGATATGCCCTTTCACGTAGTTTGCCAAATGATGCCATAGTTCGGTGGCATTTGCAAAGCAGCAAGCGAACAGGCTTGCCGTTACTAAATGATATCAATGACACTCTTGGGATGCTTGGTTTTCCGCTTCTCACGGCGAAATGTGATAATTCGTGAAAAGTTACACATCTTTTCGGTTTTTTAGATGGATGACGTGGTAACATGTAGCCATCTTATAAAGCAAGGAGATGGAAAAAACGATGATTGAATTAAGCTCTTTTAGGCTGATTACACAGCAGCCGAAAAGCAATGATTGTTGGCTTGCTTGCGCTGCAATGATTGCGAATTATTATCACCCAGGGCTTAATGCCACGGTAGAAGGCATAAGGCGTAATCACCATATAAAACCGGGTGTTGATGGATCCGCACCGAAGTTACTTATAACGATAAATGGCGGGTTGTGGTGCTCAGAAAATATTCCAGTGGAAAATTACGCAATCCCTACATTTGAAGAGATAGCAGAAGAGATTATTAAGCAAAAAAAACCATTACTCTGCCTTGTTAGTACAGAGCGGAGAACTACAAAACTAAACGACCCAAATGCAGCTGGAAGGGCTAGTAGGGATTTGACTGCAACGAACGGACATTGGATTGTTTTGGTGGGGGTTGATACAGATACAAGAGAATTGCTCGTAGCTGATCCCGCGGAAGAAGATAAGCAACAAGTAAAATACGACCCGCTGAGATACACTGCATCGTTGTATTGGCAGAATACGACATATATTGACCCTCCGTGCCAATACACATTATATTGAAAAATAAACGGAGGAGCCCCATGACACTACAACTAGAACTTGCTGAAGAGTATGGCATGATTTCTGTCAGTGACGGAAAATCGCAGGAGACGATTTCGATTCGGGATATTCCATCGCAGGAGTCGTTACTAGTAAAAGAGGCTGTTTCAAGACTCTACGGCAGGATTAATCCTGTGACGCTTTATAATAATTTATCGATTTGCGCTGATTTGTTTGGAATCACGTACGACGCAGTAGCGGGCATAAAAGGTGTTCAATCCAGTGTCTGGAACTTGCGCGAAAAAATGAATTTGACGGCTATTGACAGCAGCGCATGCGTCCTTGAGTGCGTTAACCGCTGCCAAACGATACCGATGTATTACACGAAGGCTATACAGATTTTGTTAACGCAGCCCATTTTGCCGGACAGAGCTTTGAAAATTTTCTCTAGGATTAGCCAGGAAGCAGGGCATATTAGTGCAAAGGCGAAAGAGCTCATTGAACGTTTTCAACAACTTCAAGACGAAGCTTCAACAATAGTTCAGAAGATGTTAGAGGCTAAGGCTTTAGGCATCGAACAGGAAAGAAACCTTGAGGACAATATAAACCAGCTCAATGCGCAAATTTCAAGCCTGAAAACGATACAGGCAGATTTGGAGTCGGAAATTGAAGAGTTGACGGAACAATACGACTCGCTTAATAAAAAGATTGATCGTGCCAGCAAACAGCAGTTTGCTTTGTCTATGGCCTCCGTTATTGCGGGGGCGGTAGGTACCGGCCTTCAGGCATATACGTCTACGACGACAGCCGGTATGATTAACAACGCGGGAAAAAGTGTTTCCGGCGCGATTTCCTCTAACACGCAAAATAGTTCTATGGAAAACGCCCAGAAGAACTTAGAGGATACCAATGCAAAAATCAGCGATATAGACGAAAAGATTAAAGAACTAGAACAAAGCCTTTCTGAAAAGAATCAGGAACTCGATCAGGAAACGGATGACGAAAAGCACAAAACCTTATTGAGCGAGAAAGAAGCCTTGACGAAGCAGCTTGAGCAAAGAAAAGCAGAAAAGAACTCTCTGCAGGCGCAGGCGACTTCCTACAAGGATGTTATTCAGGGACTTTCTGCCGGACTGTCCAGCTTGAGCACGGGATTGTCCGAGGAGTCTTCAAAAATGTCCGATCAGGTAACTTCCTTAACGAACATGGCCGACTCCGTTTTGAAGCAAAAAGCGGCTGTTCGCAAGGAGAAGAGAGAAATTTTGGCAAAGATTGCCGAAAACACAAAAATCGTTCAAAACTCGGTTGTTTCCAAGAATTCTTTAGATCTTGCTATTGCAGCTATCAGCGCCGGTATTGGCGCCTTGAATTTTATTGTCAGCGTGTTAAATGATTTTTACACCTTCTGGTTATCCATTAAAGTTCAAACAGCAAACATGGCTCAGGGCGAGATTGAAAGCTACATCACTTTGTTTGGAGATGACCCGGAAGAACTACAATCCATAGATTTTTATTCGGTGTTAGCGAACAACGCTTCCCAGTGGGTGGCTCTTTATATCGTATTAAGCGAGTACCACGATGCTTTTGCATCTGTTAACCAAAAGCTTCAAAAACAGCTCATGATGAAAGAGGAAGCGGATCCGGCGCTTATGTGGAAACGGGCGATTGATCACAGCAATCAGATTTATCCGTTAATTCGCATTCAGGAGGAATCGTTATAATGCCGGCAAGATTCACTTTTTCCAACCTCTTGCATGAGGTTGGAAAAAGCGCGCCTTTGGCGACGCGTAAAAAAGGCCCATTTATGATGCTGTTTGCCAAGGAAGAAAGCGATATTGATCTATGGCTAAAACAGATTGAGGAAGCGAGAGCCTTGGCAGATTCTGTTCTCCCGTCCATAGAAGGACAGATTAAGCAGTGCAAAGACCGATTACAACAGTATTCGCAGGAACAAATAAGAATTTTGGAAAACAAGAACGGAATCATTCGCTTCCAGTCGGATTCCGAATCCATACATGATCGCTATTTGGCACAAATAAGCGCCCTAAATGTACGCTATCAGGACGTTCAAGAACACATTCAGCATATTTATTCCTCTCTATCTGCACGTCAAGAAGAAATCAATAAAAAGCACAGCATGCTCAGAAAATGGGCATGGGTTCCTTTTTACAACCTGCAGCTGTATTGCGACTTTAAATCTGAAAAAGACCAGTACGAGCGAGAACTGAACACGCAGCGTGCAATAGAGAGGAGCATACGCGAAGAAAGAGATAAGCTCGAGGAGGAATTGCAAAAATCGGAGCGCGGCGAACGCAGTATTACAAGGCTGATTATGCTGATGGAAGACAACCTTAAGGAAATCACGCAGAGAATCGATTTGTTGAACCGTTTGATGTTCCAGTGGAACTCCTTTTACAAATTCTTCTTGTATCTAAAATCCGATCTTTCCTCTAAGGACGATGTTGCCGCTTTGATTGAAGATGCGAAGACGGAGATAGAAAGAGCAAACGAAGCCGAAAAGAGTATCCCATACGATCTCTTTTATGCTTCCAGTACCATTGAAACCGGTCGGTACCAAATTCTGACGCGAGATAAGAGAATGGTGGTTTCAAATGGTTTGCATGAACCGCTTTCTTTCCAAAGCCAGGCAAGACCCGACGCCGCTTGTGATTTGCTGGTCTTTAATCTGGCAAATGGCTCATCTATGATTTTAGATAAAGACTTCTATGTTTTATCAATGAGCCCCGACTACCGCGAGATGGTTATGACCTATTTTGAAGACTCGGAGAACCAGTGCTTTGAAATAAACGGAACAGAACAAGAAGCCGTGATTTTCCCCAAAGGGAAAAAGGAAGCGTTTTTAGGAACTTTTATTTTTTCCGGAACAGCTTGACACTATCAGAATTTTAGAAAGGAAACAGAAGAAAAACAAAGGTCGTGCGTCCATCCGGCGCGGCCTTTTTTTAATAAAGCGAGGTGGATGTATGAACATCATTTTACTTTCCGGCGGCTCCGGTATCGGCCATCCACAATCAGTTAGAGGATAGCAAAAATGGACGATCGCTATCTTTTTTTAAAGTTTTCGCCCAATAAAAATTCCCCTTGCTTCCAAGGGGAATAAGTTAAAGTTGCGGAGAACCTCTAAAATACGGTAATTAATCAAAGGAGAAGCGGCTCCCCGCGGAAACGATTATAGCACAGATTAGAGCAAAGATGGAAGAGGAAATTAAAAAAATTGGGATTTTTTAATTCTTTCTGAAATTTTTCCTGTCAGAAAGCTTAAGGTAGCTTAGCATTTCTGCCTGGCTGCGAGGGGTAGAACAGAAATCTAGCAGCTTCTTCTTTAGCGCCCTCTCGACCTGCGGGGATACTTGGGGGGGCACTTGGGGGGGCACTTGGGGGGGGCACTTGGGGGGGGCGGTCCTACAGTCACCATTATATCAGATGGGAGATGTCCCCGCCTCTATAGGCGGTGGGAAACAAATTTGTATCAGTGGCGGGTGCCAATCCCCCATCTGATATACGCTCCGCGAGGATGCGCAGGGATTCGGATAGGAATTATGTCGGCAAAAGCCGACCCGAATCCCGCGCCAAGACTCGCGAGCGAGTCTTAAATTGCCTCTGAAAGAGGGACAATATTCGGAAAACATCGCCCTCCATAAACGATTGTATTCAAGATAAGCGAAGCTAAGAAGAGCAAAAAAATTCCCCTTCGTGAAGAAGGGGAACGAGGATGAATCCTCTAATGTATTGTAACAACGCGTACAGAGGGGGAATTTGCGACCCCTCGGCAGTTATTGTAGCACAAGCTGGAGCAAAAGGGAAGAGAAAATTAAAAAAATGCAGAAAAATTTTTTATACTATTGATTAATTCTGCATCTTGGATATAATAAAGATAAGAAAGGGAGTGAAACAAAATGGGACAAATTAAAGTCGAAAAAAATGTAGGCGGCATCGAAGGTCTTTGTGTAATTGAACCGGCTGTTCACGGCGATGCACGCGGTTATTTTATGGAAACGTATAACGAAAGGGATATGAAGGAAGCGGGCATTGCCATTCACTTTGTGCAGGACAACCAATCCATGTCTACAAAAGGCGTTCTTCGCGGTCTGCACTTCCAGAAACAATACCCGCAATGCAAGCTGGTTCGCGCGGTGCGCGGCACCGTATTTGACGTTGCGGTTGACCTGCGGAGCGACTCTGCCACCTACGGCAAGTGGTATGGCGTTACGCTGTCGGCCGAAAATAAAAAGCAGTTTTTGATTCCGGAAGGCTTTGCGCACGGCTTTCTTGTACTCAGCGAAGAAGCTGAGTTTTGCTATAAAGTCAACGATTTCTGGCATCCGAACGACGAAGGCGGCATGGCGTGGAACGACCCGGAAATCGGCATCAAGTGGCCGGGCGTGCAGGGCGAATACAAAGGCAGCGCAAGCGCGGAAGGTTACGAGCTGTCAGACGGCACGGCGCTGAATTTGAGCGATAAGGACCAGAAGTGGCTGGGGTTAAAGGATACGTTTAAGTTTTAAAGAGTAGGATAGGATGAGCTATGAAACTTCCAACAACACTTATTAACTCCGGCGGCTTTGCCGAAAACACGCAAATGAAACTGGCGATTGGCACGTGTCTGCCAATTTCCGAACTGCGTATTGGAAACATTATTCGAACCGAAACCCTGTTTGGCTTTGTGTACGACCTTTTGTATTCCAGCGAACCTACGCTGATTCGGCTGAAAACTGCAAACGGTTTCCAGGCAGAGATGATGGAAGACCAGCCGGTTATGACGGATCACGGTTACGTTGTTGTAACGGAGCTAAAAATAGGAGATATCGTTAAGACTGAGCACGGCCCGTCTGAGGTCGTGCATCTTTCTGCGTTTGAGTATAACGGACCGGTCGTTAACTTGCGCATAAAAGGCGACGAGCCGTTTTTGGCGGGCGGCATTTTAATGGGCGATTACGATCAAATGGTTCTCATGCGTGATGCCGCGCTTAAAGACGGTTCAAAAAGCGTTGACAAAACAATTATACAAGAGTATTATTGCAAGAGAAAGAAGAGAACGAGAAGAAGATAGGAGAGTAAATTCCAGTGACAAAGAACGAAAGAAAAAAAAGCCCAAGACAAATTGCAGGCTGGATTTTTTTGCTGCTGCAGGCGCTTGCTACGGCGCTTGCTATATACATTTTAATCCGTTTCCCGGTTTTGCCGACGAAGTACTTTGTTGCATTTGCAACAGTTTCCCTGGTTTTTCTGGGAATTTCCGGATATTTACTAACTACGAAAAAGGGGAAGAAACGCTTTTACTTTGGGATCGTTTTTTCCATTGCCGTAACAGCGTTTTTTGTTGTTGCGTTTCTTTATCTGGAAAAAACGAGGAGCACGCTTGATAACATCAGCGGAGCGGATCAAAACGACCTTTTGGTAGAAGAGATGGCGGTTCTTGTTTTAGTGGACGATCCGGCGCTTTCCGTTGCCGATACCGTTCAATATCCGTACGGAATTCAAAATTCTACGGATTATGCAAACAGCCTCGCCGTAATTGAGTACATTAACAAGCAATATTCCTGCACGCTTGACGTTAGAGCATACGAAACGTACAGCGAGCTTGCCGCAGCTCTTTTGGCAGGAGAAGTGCAAGCGATTATTCTGGACAATGCGTTCGTTTCGCTTTTGCAGGAATACGAAGAAGGGTTTGAGAGCGCAACGCGCGTTTTGGAAGAGCTTTCTTTTTCAGCGCAAATGCCAAAGCTTTCCATTACGCCGACACCAACGCCAACGCCCACGCCGGAGCCGACGCTGCCGCCGGACGTTTCGCCGACGCCAACGCCCACGCCGACCGAGTCCGTTACGCCGACTCCGATTGTTATGCCGCCCAGAAACGGCAAGGAGGACGTGACCGGCAATTACTTTACCGTGTATTTTAGCGGAATTGATACTTATGGTTCTATTAATACAAGAAGCCGCAGCGACGTTAATATTGTTATGACAGTTAACCCGCTCACGAAGAAGATTCTGCTTGTAACCATCCCCAGAGACGCCTACGTGACCATTCCCGGCATTTCCGGCGGCAGTTACGATAAATTGACCCACGCCGGCATATACGGCGTCAGCGCGTCTATGAGAACGTTAGAGCAGGTATACGGCATTAAGCTGGATTATTATGTTCGCGTGAATTTCTCCAGCGTAGAGAAGTTTGTGGATCTGCTAGGCGGCGTTAATGTGTATTCGGCTTACGAATTTACTTCCAGCCACATTGGCGTACATTTTAACAAAGGCTATAATTTGATGAACGGTCGCGAAGCTTTGGCGTTTGCAAGGGAACGTTACGCCTTTGCATCCGGCGACAACCAGCGCGGGAAAAACCAAATGGAGCTAATTAAAGCGGTTTTCAACAAGATGCGAAGTCCGTCCATGCTGTTAAAGTTTAGCGACATTATGAACGCTGTGAGCAGCAATTTCCAGACGGATCTTACGATGGATCAGCTGACGTCGCTTGTAAGAATGCAGCTAAACGACGGCGCTTCATGGACGATTGAAACGTATGCGGTTACGACAACCGGCGGCTCCGCGTATTGTTATTCGTACCACGGAAGAAAACTGTACGTTGGCTACATTAATCAGTCGTCAGCAGCGGAGGCAGGACGCAGAATGCGCGCTGTTATGGAAGGAAAATAAGGAATTGGAGAGTGACCCATCTTTTCGCTAAACGCAAGTTTAACGAAAAGATGGGTTGCTTTTTGCGCTGCCGTATGCTACAATGCGTTTATACGAAAACAAACTTCTTACAGGAGGTTTTTATGGCTCTTAATCCTTCCGAAAAAACGTATCACGAAGTCATGGAAGAAAAAAACACGCTCCGGCTTCGAGAACTTTTAAAAGAACTCCCGCGTTTTTGCACGACGTATTTTCGCGGCATCGAACCGACTACCGCATCCAGAACACGCATTGCATACGCTGTGGATTTGAAAGTTTTTTTTGAATTTCTCTTAGCGAATAATCCAACGCTTTCGCAAAAACAAGTTAAGGACATCCCGATTTCCCTGCTTTCGGAACTGACGGCTCAAGACATTGAGGAATACTTAGAATATCTGAAATTATATACAAATGCGGATGGCCAAACGATTACAAACAACGAACGAGGCATCAAACGAAAGCTTTGCTCGCTTCGCTCGATGTATAATTATCTCTACCGCAACGAATTCGTAACCGCAAATCCAGCGGCAAAAATTGCTGTTCCAAAGCTGCATGAAAAAGCGATTGTACGGCTGGATGCAAACGAAACTGCGGATTTGCTGGATTGTATCGAATATGGTTCCGCGTCTTCCAAAAGGAAACAAACATACAGAGAAAAAAACAAGGTTCGCAATTTGGCGCTGGTCACGCTTTTGCTTGGCACCGGTATCCGCGTTTCGGAATGTGTGGGGCTTGATATTCGGGACATCGACTTTGCAAACGACCGCATAAAAGTCGTCCGAAAAGGCGGCTCTGAGGCGTACGTGTATTTCGGTGAAGAAGTCCGAGAAGCGCTGCTTAATTATTTGGAGCTAAGGAAAAACATGACGGCGGCAAGCGGGCACGAAAACGCATTGTTTTTGTCTTCGCCCCGTATGCAGCGCATGAGCGTTCGAAACGTTGAGATTCTTGTAAAGGAATATGCAAGAGAATCTGTTGCCCTAAAGAAAATTACGCCGCACAAACTTCGCAGTACATACGGCACGGCGTTATATCAGGAAACCGGCGATATTTACCTTGTAGCCGACGTCCTCGGGCATAAAGACGTAAATACAACAAGACGTCATTATGCCGCGCAGGAGGAAGAACGCCGGCGCAAGGCAAAGGATATGGTTCATCTTCGAAGGGATTAGCCCTTTGCTAGTAACGAAGAGCAAGGAGGAAACGCTGTTTGCGGTTTAGCTGTTTCTTAACGGATTTAAGGAAATTTTGAAACTGCTTCGTTCCCCATTTAAGATCCTCTTTTCCTAAGGAATCCTTGCCGTAGCTGGCCGTTTCGATCAAAAACCGGTATTTGGCGGCAATGGCCGCGTCCGTAGAAAATTGCTGTACCATGATTTGTTCCCAAAGTTCATGGTACACATTTTTTTTCTCGGTAAAGCGATACGTTCTTAAAATGCGAACCATAGACTGGTACTGGAACACAAGGCGTTTTTTGCTGCCAAGACGATAAAGCAGATAAAGCCTTAACAAGCGTTTTCCAAGCAGGAAAAGCAAAACTGCGCCAAAAACTGCAAGCAGAATCAAAAGCAGATACGGAACGGAGCTTACTACTTGCGATGCAAGACGCTGCGCAGGCGTTTCGCCGGATTCGCTCTCTCCGCCTCCAAAAAAGTTTGCAAATTGCTGCCAGAATCCTGTGGTGTCTCCAGTTTCTTCGGAATCTGCCGTAGTAAATTCTACCGGAACCCAGCCAAAGCCTTCCCGATACACTTCCACCCATGCGTGTGCGCTTGAGTCCGCAACGTCAAACGAAAGTACGCGCTGCTGCGAAGCATCCGTGCTCAGTTCGGAGTAGCCTTCGTACCACTCTTCGGCCGCTTCTCCTTCCAAAACTTCCACGTCGGTAGCAGCGTCAACCGAGAAGCAGTATCCTTCTACGTACCGGGCAGGGATGCCCATAGCGCGCAAAAGCATTGCGCCGGCGGACGCAAAATGCGCGCAATAACCGCGTTTTTGCTGCGTAAGGAAATACAGCACAAAATCCCGCCTCTCCGGCGTTCTGCCCGGACTTAAGCTGTATGCATAATTTTCGTAAAAGAACTGCTGAATCTGAAGAATGATTTCCTCGGTGCTCCCATGAAAATTTTGCTCTCGGCAGATTTCTTCCAGCTCTTGGCGAATCCTGCTTGGAATTTGCAAGTAGGTGGAATACACGTAATCCCGGTACAAAAGCTCTTCCTCGCTCGCTTCCTCCGCCTTGTTTAAAAGCTCTTCGTCTAACAGCGGGTAATAAGTCAGCATATACGTTCTGCCTATCGGCGTGACGCTTTGCACAATGTCGCCTTTTAAAATGTCGGAGCTGCCGTCTGCATATAGCAAGTCTTCCGGTACAATCTGCGTGTAATAAGGCAAATAACAATAGTCGCTGTTCGCGTCCAGATTTGTAATTTGCATCGTTCCTGCGCCGCTAAGCAGCTCGCCGTTTGCAAAATGATCCGCCAAGAGTCCGCTTTCTTTGTTTGCAAGAGGGAGAAAATCTGTAAAATAATACGGGTCTTCCGCGAGTCTCTCGTAATTTGCGGTCTGGCGCCACTCAGAGCCGGTATACTCCTCTCCTACGTAGCCTTTTAGATAAACTGGATCTAAGCTGTAAGGCACGAATGTGACAAGCAGATCCGTCTCAAAGTCCATCGTAACTTGCCGCACACCGCCAAGCTTTCCGCCGTTAATACCGCCGCTTCCCTGAAATGCGTTAAAAAACCCCCAAATACCGTTCATGGCAAATTCGCCGACAATCTCGTCGGTTCCTTCCTTCATGGACGATTGGTTGTTGCGCAGGGACGAAGGCATCATCCTGACAATGCCAAAAACAGCGACAATAAACAGCGTTCCGTAAAGAAGCGTAACGCCTAAAACGCCCGACATCGTTTTTACGATGTTTCTTTGGCGGTATGCAAAGGAATGCTCTGTGTACTGGAACGAGAGCTCCTGTTTTCGGTTTAAGTTGATGCGGTACGTCCCGCTTCGCCGCAGCAAGAAAACGCTTAGCCAGCAAACCAACAAGACGGCAATGTAGAAGTAATTTACCGAGTTATCCAGATAAAGACAGATTTGCACAAGCGGAAATAGCTGCAAGAATAAATACAGCGGGTTCATGTAGCTGGAAATCGAGGAATTAAAAAAGCAGACTCCTAAGAAAGAGATTAAAATCAGGCAAATGGTAATCGTTACAGACCGATCCGCAATCGTCTCCGTGTATGCACGGTAACCGCCAAGCGTCAGCTTTTCGTCTACCAGTTCCAGCGCCAGATTTAAAATCGCGTTAAAACCACTGTTTGCGTAAGTCATAAAGTAAAAAGCGACAACGCAAAACAGGACAAAAAACAAAATGTAGCCGATATTAAAAAGCCACTTGTTGTAGTAAAGCAGCGCAATCACCATCGAGATGACAAATTCAACGATATAGACAAGAAAGGCGTTGCAAGGCAGTTCAAGCGACGTGACAACTAACCCTGTTGTTCCAAACAAGGCAAGGAAGATTAAAAGACCGCGAAGCAAGCAAACAAAGAAGCGCTCACTCGGCTGCATTTTTACATAGTCTTGGTTCTGCAAATGAATTCCGGTGTTTAACCGAAAGTCGTCCGCTTCCTGAACCCATTGATTTTCTTTCCTGTTCTTTTTCATAATTCTCACTGACTGATTTGATAGATACGTACAATTCCTTTGTGCTGCATTAACAGCCGATACGAAGCGTCCCGGTACTGTCTGGTTGTGAGCACAAGTATGTTTGCGCTGTCGGCGCTGTTTTTAAAATACGATTTTAGCGGAGCGTCGTGTTTGCTCCCCGGCTGCTCGTAAAAGAGCTTTAAAAGCATAATCTGGATTTTTTCCCGATCCGTAATTTCCGCGGTCTCAAGAAGGCTGTTTGCACTGTTTAGCCAGCAAACTTCTAAAGGAATGCGCCCTTCAAGTAAAAAATCGCAAAGCGAATACAGAAGGTCAAAAAAAGGATCCAGATGGCGGATGTTGTGAAACGAGTAGTCTACAAAAAGACGGAACGAAATTCCGGAAATCGTAGAGAATTCTTTAACCATCCATTGGCGCTCTTTGGCGCTTAATTTCCAGTGAATCGTTTGCAAACGATCTCCTTGGCGGTATTCTCTAATGTTCTGAATTTCGTTTGGATTCTGTCCTGTCTGCGTCGCTTCTACAAGATCCTCCTGCTGTTCGCCCACTTGCAGCTGTTGAATCTCATCTTGCAAAGAGAAAAGCTGCGGCATAATTACAAGCTCCGTATGTGCGTAAGGAGTCGTTTTCCTAGACACAAAGCCGCCAAAATCCGAGCACTCCAAAGAAACGCTTTCCGCTTGATAACAGCCGCAAATCCCAAAGCTAACCGGAACGCGGCAAGTAACTTCTTTTCCCGGAGGAAGCGAAAACGGATACTTATGCACGTAGTCGTTCGGAAGAAAATTATGCTGCAAACGAATCGAAAATTCGATTCGGGAAAACGGATACGGCGTAGGATTTTGCAAAGTTAAAAGCATCTCCAGAGATTGGTTGCGTGAAACCGTATTCGGAGAAAACTCGATGGACGCACGAAGTTTTTTCTCCGACTTGTAGAAGGCGGAAATCGAAAGAACTGGGAAAAGAATCGTCATCAAGAGGATTACAAAAGTAATCATGTGATTGTTATACAAGTGGAGCAAGAAAACAAGCACAAGAAAAATAAGGTACTTAACAATTGCGAAAATGCGCTTTTTCATAGCAATCCTCGTTTCAGATTTTTGGCGCCCGAACTTCGTTTAACAGATTTCTTAATACCTGCTCGGCGGAAACGTCTTTCGCCTTCGCTTTGGAACTTAGGACAATTCTGTGCGAAACAACCGGAAATACCTGCTTTACAATATCCGCGGCGGATACAAAATTTCTCGCATCCAAAAATGCGTTCGCTTTCGCAATGCGAAGCAGCGCTTTGCTCCCGCGCGGGCTAAGACCAAGCTCGATGTAATCGGAATTTCTTGTAGCTTCGGTAAAGTTAACGACGAATTCGTAAATAGAGTCGTCCACGTAAATCGACTGCACAGTCTGCTGCATATAACGCAGTTCTTCAAGGCTAAGTACTGCCTGGAGATTCGTTCCTTCCGCTTCTTCTCGAAGAATTTGCAATGCAGCCGCGTGGTCCGGATATCCCATGGAAAGCCGGATCATAAAACGGTCCAGCTGCGATTCGGGCAGGCGCTGCGTCCCGGCGGAACCAAAAGGGTTTTGCGTTGCAATAACGACAAACGGGGAAGGTACTTCGTGCGTTACGCCGTCTACCGTTACTCTTCCTTCTTCCATAATTTCCAAAAGAGCCGATTGCGTCTTCGGGGAAGTTCGGTTAATCTCGTCCGCCAGCAGCAAGTTGCACATCGCTGAGCCGGGGTGAAATTCGAACTGCATACTCTTTTGGTTGTACATCGTAAACCCGGTAATGTCGCTTGGCAATACGTCGGGCGTAAACTGTACCCGTTTGTAATCCAACGACAGAGCTTTCGATAAAGAAAGCGCCAAAGTCGTTTTCCCTACGCCGGGAATGTCCTCCAGAAGTATGTGTCCGCCTGCTAAAACTGCAAGCAAAATTTCTGTAACAACGTCGTCCTTTCCCTTAATGTTCTTTTTTATCTCGTCAATCACCTTAGAAATCTGAGCGTTCAAAAGGTTGTCCTCCCTCTCCGGTCTAATAGTTGTATTTTAGCACATTCTACCCACTTTTTCCATAGATTTCAGGATAAATAAGCAAGAAAAATATGCAAGAATTATTTCCTCCTTGTCAGGGGCAGCTTCTGTCGATATAATTGCTTTGGCTGAAAGTAAAGGTGTAAGCGCTGTAAGCGCTGCATCGATCAAGCTTATAAGGCACATAGGTGGAAACATGAAATTACAACAATTGCTTAGTTATACCAGACGCGCTGTGGACGATTTTCACATGATTGGTGAAGGAGACCGGATAGCAGTCGGGATTTCCGGCGGAAAAGACAGCTTAACGCTTCTCTACGCATTGCACGGTTTGCAAAGGTTCTATCCAGCGTCTTTTACGCTGGAGGCGATTAGCGTTGACTTAGGGATGCAAAAGACCGATTACAGCAAGATAGAGTCGCTGTGCGCTTCCATGGGAATTCCTTTTCACGTTGTGAAAACGCAAATCGGAGAAATCGTCTTTAGCGAAAGAAAAGAGAGCAACCCCTGTTCACTGTGCGCAAAAATGAGAAAAGGCGCACTAAACGAAAAAGCTAAGGAGCTTGGCTGTAATAAAATTGCATATGCGCATCACAAAGACGACGTAGTGGAAACAATGCTTATGTCCCTCATTTTTGAAGGAAGGTTTCATGCATTTTCTCCGGTCACTTACTGGGACCGGATGGACTTAACGCTTATTCGTCCACTGATTTATGTGGAGGAATGCGACGTTGTCGGTTTTCAAAGGAAATACGAACTGCCTGTTTTTAAAAACCCTTGTCCGGCAGACGGCTACACAAAGCGCGAATATGCAAAAGAGCTGATTCACAGGCTTCAGGAAGAAAATCCCGGCATTCGGGAACGCCTTTTTCACGCAGTTTCCGACGGAACTCTTCCAGCATGGAGAAAAACAAACGGCTAAGGCTGCTTATTTGTAAAAGGGAATGAGAAGGTAGTTTCCGGCAGTGATTTCGTCGTTTGGCAAGTTGTTTGTCCGGCGGATTTCCGAAAGGTAATCCCGGAAGTCTCCGCACTCGTCGCTGTAGTACTCTTTGGCAAGCGACCAAAGGCTGTCTCCTCTTTGGATACATACCGAGGTGACGGTTTTGGTTTTTTCGGTCTGTCCGCTGACTTTTTGCATGGATGCGGCAAATACGAGCAGGACAAGTGCAATAACGGTAAGAACAAGGAAAGCTCCGGAAACAATTTTGTTTCTTTTCATAGTTCGGCACGCTCCTTTCAAGACGAACATTTGTTTGCCTTTATGATACCGAACATCTGTTTGCTTGTCAAGAAAAACGCGTTCGTCAGATTTACCAAAAATTTGTTCGATTTTTGAGGAAAATTTCGAACAAATGTTTTTGCGGTATCGCCGCAGCTGTGTTATAATGAAAAAAAGCTCCCAAAGGGAGCGTGTGTATGGGAAAGGTAGGAAATCAGATGCCAGGAAAGATCACAAAAAAGCAGGAAGAAATTCTGGAATTCATCAAGCAGCAGATTTTAAAAAAAGGGTATCCCCCTTCGGTTCGCGACATTTGCGACGCCGTACATCTGCGCTCTACTTCCTCGGTTCATGCGCACCTAGAAACGCTTGAGCGAAACGGCTACATCCGCAGGGATGCAGCGAAGTCGCGGACGATTGAAATTGTAGACGACGAATTTCAGCTTTCGCGCCGGGAAGTAGTAAACGTTCCTATGCTTGGCACGGTTACGGCCGGTATGCCTATTCTTGCAGTGGAACAGATTGAAAATTATTTCCCGATTCCTACAGAGTTTCTCCCAAACGCAGAGACCTTCATGCTTAAAGTAAAGGGAGAAAGCATGGTAAATGTCGGCATTTATAACGGGGACCAAGTAATCGTTGCTAAGCGGAACACGGCCCGAAACGGAGACATTGTCGTAGCGCTTATTGATGACTCTGCAACAGTAAAAACCTTTTACAAAGAAAACGGCTACTACCGTCTTCAGCCGGAAAACGACCACATGGACCCCATCCTTACCGATCACGTTGAAATTCTTGGCGTAGTCATCGGTCTGTTTCGTTTGTTTTAGACGTTACAGCAAGTCCTTTTTTTCGATTGTTTTTCCGTCGCGCCAAACGCGCTCCAAATCGTAAAAAAGCCGGTCCTGCGAAGAAAAAATATGAACGATTACATCGCCGTAGTCCATCAAAACCCAGCCGCTGTTTTTTGCGCCTTCTATACGCGCAGGAAAGGCGCCCAGCTGCTGCAAGCGCTCCTGCACTGCGTCCGTCATTGCTTCTACTTGCGGGACGCTGCTTCCGTCTGCAATCACAAAGTAATCAGCTACCGGAGAAATTTCTCCGATCTCTATTACTCGAATATCAAGCCCCTTTTTTTCTTCCAGCGCTTCGTAAGCGAAAAGCGCCATTTTTTTTGCATGTTCCTTATTCAAGTCTGCTCCTCCGTTTTCTTTTTGTAAAATTCATACGTCTCCTGCGTATGCTCATCAATTACTGCGTCCTGCTCTCTTAAATGCTGCAAAACCAAATCGGCTATCCGGCAAACTGTTCCCGGCAGATCCCAAAAAGCCTGTGCGCGAATTTGCGAAAGCGCGGCTTCGGAAAGCATAGTTCGCGACGGCTCAATATAATCGGCAATGTAGACAATCTGTTCCAAAATCGTCATATCCGGCCGGCCGGTAACGTGATAGCGAATCGCGTCCAGTATTTCCTGCTGTTTTACTCCGTAAGTATGCTTAGCTAAAGATGCGCCTGCTTTTCCGTGAAGCAGCTGCCAGTTCTTCTCTTCTGCTTTTGAAATAGCAATCCCCTGCTTTTGGCACTCTTTTCGTAACGCTTCCTCGCTCATTTCCTTCGCGCAGTCGTGCAGCCATCCGGCAAGCAGCGCGTCGTTTACCGGCACCTGATAGCGCATAGCAAGCGCCGCGGCGGTATATGCCACGCCCATACTGTGGTAATACCTTTTTTTTGACAGCTGTAAGCGAAGTTCCTGCTGCAAGTAAAACAAATCCGGCGCATCCGTATAAACGCCATGAGACAAAATGTATTCCACAACGCCTTCCGGAAGCATGTGCGCAAACGGCAGCCCGTTTTTTATGCGCTCACGAACATCTGTAGAGGAAATCGGCAGCCACTTTGTCGGCAAGGAGAAAAAATGGTTGCCAAAGCGCTCGTTTTGCTCGGCAAGCAGACGGGCAAGCTCTTCTTTATCTCCGTCCGGTCTTGGCGCAACTAAGACGCTTGCTTCCCAAACAATCTGCTCCGGATGGTACCAATGGGAAAATTGCCGCAAAGAGTCTTCTCCCATCAAATAAAAGAATTGGTCAAGCGGGCGTTCGCTTCGCAACAGACGAAGCGTTTCCGCCGTGTAGGAAACGGCGTCTCGCTCCAATTCAATTGTGCAAAGCCGAAACCCGGGTTCGTTTTGAATCGTAGCCAGAATCATCTGACTTCGGTGCTCCTCGGACGCAATCTGCTTGTCTTGTTTATGAGGCGGAATTTTCGCCGGCACAAACCAGACTTCGTCAAGCAAATAGGCGTCGCGGGCCGCTTTTGCAAGCGTTACGTGCGCCAGATGAATCGGGTCAAAGGTTCCGCCCAAAATGCCAATCTTCATTATCTTCCCCTCTGCTTTTACTTCTCCGGCAAATCAATTTTCTTTTTCTTGCGGGATTCCCGGTAAAGCACAATTTTCTTTCCGATTACCTGCACGACTTCTGCCTGCGTGCGTTCCGAAAGAACCGCCGCCAAATCCGCAGGACGCTCCAGACAGTTGTTTAAAACGCTGATTTTTATCAGCTCTCTTGCTTCCAAAGCCTCGCTTACGGCATTGGTCAGCTCCGGTGTAATCCGCCCTTTGCCAATCTGAAAAATCGGCTCTTCCTTCATAGCCAAGCCTTTTAAATACGACCGTTGCTTGCTTGTCATAAAAAACCTCTCTTCTGTAAGCTTTTGCCTTTACTTGTAATAATCAAATTGCAGACCGTACATCCTTACCGTATCGCCGTCTTGAATTCCAAGCGCTTCCAGTTCCTCTAAAATGCCGTTTGTTTTCAGAAAATTCTGGAAAAATTCGAAGCCTTTTTCCGAATCCAGATTCGTATAACCAAGCATCCGCTCAATGCGCGGGCCTTCAACAACGTACATGCCTTCCTCTTCGTCAAACGAAACGGTATACGGCTCGTCCACCCGGTCCATCGTCTCCGGGAAAAACTCGCGCTCAAACACAATCGGCTCCTCTTTGCTCTGTTTTAGAAGCGAATATGCAGCGTAAAGAAGCTCCTTGACTCCGTAGCCGGACACAGCGGAAATAGGGTAAATCGGCGTCTCTTCGCCCAGTTCCTGGCGCAAAAGAGAAAGAGCAATTTCCTGTTCTTCCGGCGTGTATAAATCCATTTTATTAGCGGCAATAATCTGCGGTTTGTTTGCCAGCGTCTCGCTGTATTTTGCTAGTTCCTGATTGATTTTGGCAATGTCCTCTGCGGGGTCGCGTCCTTCCGTAGAAGCGGCGTCCACAAGATGTAAAATTACTTTGCAGCGCTCTACGTGCTTTAAAAACTCGTGCCCAAGACCGACGCCTTCCGATGCGCCTTCAATCAAGCCGGGAATATCGGCAATTACGAACCCATCCGTCCCTTCCAGGCTAACAACGCCTAGGTTCGGATTTAACGTTGTAAAATGGTAGTTGGCAATCTTTGGCTTTGCGTTCGAGACGCGGGAGAGAAGAGTCGATTTTCCGACGTTTGGAAAGCCAACCAGACCGACGTCTGCAATCACCTTAAGCTCCAGAATGACTTCCAGTTCTTTCCCTTTTTGGCCCGGCTGCGCGTACTTGGGAACCTGCATCGTCGCCGTAGCGTAGTGCTGGTTTCCCTTGCCTCCTCTTCCGCCCTTTAAAATAACAACACGGCGGTTTTCGTGGGACATATCCGCGATAACTTTTCCGGAATTTGCTTCTTTAATGACCGTGCCTTCCGGAACTTTAATGACCAAATCTTCCCCGTCTTTGCCGGAGCAGTTATTGTTTCCGCCGCACTGTCCGTCCTGCGCACAATATTTGCGCGTATAGCGGAATTCATTCAGCGTATTGAGTCCCTCGTCAATTTCAAAGATCAGGTCGCCGCCTCTTCCGCCGTCGCCGCCGTTTGGTCCTCCGGCAGCTACAAAGAGCTCTCGCCGGAACCCGACGTGCCCGTCGCCGCCGTTACCGGATCGAATGTAGATTTTTGCGGTATCTGCAAACATACTGTCCTCCGTTTCTGCAACTCCATATGGAAAAAGGCAACCCTGACCTCAGGGCTGCCTTGTTGTCCAAAATGATTTTCCGCTTACTCGGCAACAGGATAAACGCTTGCCTGCTTTCTCCCCTTTGCCTTTGTTTCAAAGCGAAGTGTTCCGTCAACCAGCGCAAACAATGTGTCGTCGCCGCCACGGCCAACATTTACCCCGGGATGAATCTTGGTGCCACGCTGGCGAAAAAGAATGTTTCCGGCTTTTACAAACTGTCCGTCTGCTCTTTTAGCGCCAAGTCTTTTCGACTCGGAATCTCTGCCGTTCTTCGTGGAACCAACACCCTTTTTATGAGCAAATAACTGAAGGTTCATTTTTAACATGACCACATTACCTCCTAAAAATCAGTGTTTCAAACCTAACTAACAACCGTTACTTTTACGTATTGAGAACCACAGTCATTCTCAATCGTTTTCAACCCCAGCTGCAAAGACTCTAAAAGCAGCTGCGCTTCCCGACAGGATAAGTCTTCCAGTACAAAGCGGATGTCTCCGTCTTTTTCCTGTACTTGAAATTTTGCCGCCGTAAGGCTTTCAATTGAATTTATGGCGTTAATAACAAGTGCGGAAACACCGGCGCATACAATGTCTTTGCCGGCTTCTTCGTAGCCCGCATGTCCTACGCACGTAAATCCGGTAATCCTGTCGTCCTTACAAGAAAAGGATACTCGAATCATAAAGAATTCCTAAGCGTTGATCTTTTCGATCTTAACCTCAGTGTAGGCCTGTCTGTGACCTTTTTTCTTGTGGTATCCGCTCTTTCTCTTATATCTGTAAACGATAATCTTCTTCGCTTTTCCGTCCTTAATCACGGTTGCAGATACCGTAGCACCAGCTACGTTCGGGGTTCCTACAACAAGCTCTCCGCTGTTTACGGCAAGAACCTGCTCGAAGGTAACCGTTTCGCCTTCTGCTGCTCCAAGCTTTTCTACTCTAATGATATCGCCTTCAGACACCTTATACTGCTTACCACCGGTTGCAATAATCGCGTACATCTGGGCACCTCCTATTATCATTACTCGCCAATTACGGTGATGGAAAATCCATGCTTAAACCCCATTGTGCGGCATACTAGAGCATTATAACAAACGAAACGGCCCTTGTCAATTGTTTTTTAGTTTTTCTTCAGTACAATTCCGTCCTGCTCAAGCGCCCACGTATCGCCCTGGACAATGCCGGCTACGTTAATCGAGCCTTCGGAATAATACGTCGATATTGCACCGGTGCTTACATCGTACTGGTACAGCTCGCAGCGATAAGTCTCGCCCGTTGCCGACTCAGTAATCTGTGCGTAGTAGTCTCCGTTTTCGTCATACATTGCTTCCACAACAACCGTAATAGTTCCGGCCGATTCGCTTTCACCCGTCCAAGTTCCGGTTAAAGGATTCTGACAGCCGGTTACGCTTCCGGACCAGCTGCCAAATTCCCAGCCGTCTTCGTCGTCGTAGTTCAAACGAACGGTTACATCTAGATAAATGGCAAGGTCGGAGGCAGTTACCGTCATACTTGTCGGCAAGCTCAAAGAAGTCTGTCCGGTAAGTTCTACCGGCTCTACTTCCACTTCCGTAATCGTAACGTTTTCGTCGTTTAAGTAGTAGCGGCTTCCGTAAATGCTTATATATGCATCGGTTGCTTCCTTAAGGATGGCGTCAAACTCTTCCGCCGTAAATCCAAATTCATAATTGCTTGCAAAAGTAGACTCTACCGTGCCTTCTATCAAAGTAACGCTGTAGACATCCCAGTTTTCGCTGTATGTGCTGTATTCACATACAACCTGCGCTTCAAACGTGTAAGCGATCGCTTGTGCATTATACGTTGCCTGAATCCGAACGGTATCGCGCAGATTTTCCAAATCCGCTTCGTGAGAAAGAACGGAAACGTCCGTAAAGTCGTACGAATAAACGCGTTCAGAGTCAATGTAAAACGTCTCGTAGCTGTCTTCAATTGCTTCTAAGAGTTCCTCTTCGGAAATGCCTTCAATACTGAAGGTAACGTCGTAATCGTCGTCAACATCGCAGGAACGGATGCCCCACTCCTGCAGACCGTCGTAATATTGGCACTCTGCCGTAGCGGTAAACGCGTAGGTGGAAATTCCGTAAGTTGCATTCCCTGTAAATGTTACTTTGTCAACCAGATCGTCTTCCGAAAGCTCGTGCTTCGTGACCTTCAGATCGGTTACTTCGCTCATTTCTACATAAGTTTCGCCCACTTGAATGCTGTACATTTCATCAAGCAGGTCCATAAATGCATCTTCGCTAATTTCCGTAGCAAGCTTTTCCGAAACCATCTCTACGTCGTCTTCAAGGTCGCCGCTTTTAATTCTCCATCTCTTGCTGTCGCTTAAGCGAAACTTCATTTCGTACTGCTGCGCAATCGTAGTGACAGGGCCTTCTATGTTCAATGTGCATTCTACGGTTGCACGGTCCTTGTCGTCGTTTAAGTCGACTTTGTCGATTTTGATGGAGTACTTCACGCTGTCTTCATCATCTTCGTCTTCGTCATCGGCATCATCCGGGATGGCGCCGATTTTCTCCAAAACCTTTCTTACGTCGCTCTCTGTCGGATCTTCTACGCCACAGCCTGTAGCAAAAACCATGGTCATCAGAAGAATTGCGATCAAGACAAGCAGTTTCTTTCCTTTCATACCAACCTCCTGTTGCTCTACAATTCACGTTGTATTTGCTGTTCCCAACGCTATCAACGTATTACTTTTTTTCTCTTTTGTCAAGAAAAATTAATCACAAATGCCACTCCAGCTGCCGAAGTTCTTCAAAAAGAGGCTTTCGCACTTTCGTTCGCGTCATCTCTACCAGATGCAGCTCGGTCATATCTACCACGCGCGTAGCAACGCGGTCTTCTCTTACCAGAGAAGAAAGTTCGCAAAGCAGTCGGCGGTTCTCCTCTTCTGTTTTCATGTCGATAAAATCCACGAGAATAATGCCGGAGAGGTTGCGAAGGCGAATCTGTCTTGCAATTTCCTGCGCGGCTTCAAGGTTGCAGCGAAAAATAACGTCGCTAGATTTTCTTCCTCCCGTCGCCTTCCCGGTATTTACGTCAATTACGGTCATCGCCTCCGTTTGCTCAATGACAAGGTAAGCGCCGCTGCGAAGCCACACGCGCTCGGAAAGCAGTTGCTCTAAATGCGTTCGCATCCGGTATAACGACGAGAGCGGATAAGTCTCCTCGTATTTTCTAAGCCTTGGCAGCAGCTCCGGCCGAAGCTCTTTTAAATACGCTTCCATTTCCGCGTAAAGAACGTCGTTATCGGTTACGATTTCTTCGTAGCTCTGCCCATATGTATCGCGCAGGGCGCACAAATACGCGGGCAGGCCTTTTCGCAAAAGCGTACCCGCTGTGCGGCTTGGCGCAAGCTTCGTAAGCGAATGGTATGCTGCAAGCAAAAAGTCCAGTTCCCGAAAAAGAACCGCTTCTTCTGCGTCTTTTGCGTTCGTTCGAATCATAATGCCGTAGGGCGCGTTTTTCTCTATTTTCTCTTGCAAAAGCGCTTTCATTTTCTGAAGAAACTCTGCGTCTTTTATTTTGGAGGAATGGTGCACGCCGCGGCTTCCGTGCAAAATGACAAAATAGCAGCCGGTCAGTGAAAAATCGGCAACGGCTGTTGCGTTTTTCTTCTTTCCAGCTTCCCGCTCGACTTGCACAAGAATCTCGTCGCCGCAGCGTAAAACGCCGTCGGCATGGGTGTGCGCAGTAATCGGGTGCTTTGCTTTTTCCAAAGGCAAATACCAATTTTCCTTCTCTCCCGGAACATGCACAAATGCAGCGTGAATGGAAGGAAGGATTTTCTCTACCCGCGCAATATACAGGCTGCCGGGAACGATTTCGTCCTCTTTTTTGCACACCCGCAGTTCCGTCAGCGTATTGTTTTGAAATTCGGCGGAAAATACGACTTGCTTTTCCTGATAAACTATAAGACGATTTTCCATAGAGGAACCACCTTTTCTTCGTCTTTTCCAAAAAGCTCCATCCGATGGATGCGGTAATCGGTTATTCGGTAAGCAGCTCCCGCCAACCGGCTGATAGCGCCCGCAACAAGCTCTGCGGACACGTTTTTTTCGCTTCCCGCGTCCGTTAAGCAGGCAAAGCCAACCGATGCGATTTCCCGCTCAAAATTTGCAAGGCCGGTGCGCCACAGATCCTTCGTAAAAAGCGATTCACCGTCAAGGCGCAGGCAAACCGGTTCGCTGTCTGTTAGCTCCCAAATTTCGTGAATTCCCTTGCATAAGTCGAATTCGCCTTCCGAAGACTTGGTTTTTCGAAGCACCGGAAAAGTAGAGGCTTTCGCAAGCGCATGCACATGCTCTTTTGTTACATTTGTGCCGGGTTTTGCCTCGATATAATAGGCGGCTGCGCAAATCAGCGACATGCTCGTTGTCTTTTTTGTATTGGGCACATAATCGTCCCGGCGGGTCACATAAGATACGGCAAATTCCTCTCCCATCACTGCGTTTAGCTTTGCAAGAATTTCCGCCTCACTATGCTCGGACTGGAATTCAATGTCAAAATATTCTCCGTCGCTTGTAAGCGCTAAGGAAAGCGGCTGTGCAAAGCTCATCAGCTGGTGCGGGTGATAGCCTTCCGAATAACAAACATCCAAATCCGTTCTGCGGATGGCTTTTTGAAAATAGCGCATAACGTCCAGGTGCCCTAAGTATTTCATGCTGCCAAATTTAGAAAAACGAATTCTAGCCCTCATGTTGTTCTTCTCCTTTTTTTGTGCGCGCATCTACGCAGACGCCGCAGCCAAATTTTGAGACGCCGCAGCCGGAACACTGCTTGCGGCAGTTTGGCGTCGTCGTTTGCTGCATAGAACGCTCGTATTCCCGGTAGAGAAACTGCTGCGATACGCCGATGTCAATAAAATCCCACGGCAGCAATTCGTCCTTTGCTCTTTGGCGCAGGTTGTAAAATTCTACGGAAACACCGTTTTTCTCCAGAACTTCGCGCCATTTTTCGTATTGAAAATGCTCCGACCATGCGTCAAAAATGCATCCGGCGCGATACGCATCTTCAATCGATTTAAAAAGCCTGCGGTCTCCTCTTGCCAATATGCCTTCCAGTTCGCCGGTCTCCGCGTCGTGCCAATGATACGACAAGCTTTTTTTGTTTAACTGTTCCCGAACGGTTGCCTGCAAAAGACGCTGCCGCTCTAAAAATTGTTCTCTGGCAAGCATAGGCGCCCATTGAAACGGCGTAAACGGTTTGGGAATAAAATACGAAGTGCTGATTGTAACGCCGACTTTTCCCTTCCGGCTTTCTTTTGGAAGCGCGTAATATTCCTTCGCAATTTTCTCGGCTAAATACGCAATCCCCTGTACGTCTTCTTCCCGCTCGCCTGGCAGCCCAAGCATAAAATAAAGCTTTACTTTGTTCCAACCGCCGCGAAAGGCTTCTCTTGCACCGCCTAAAATTTCTTCTTCGGTAAGCCCTTTGTTGATGACGTCGCGCATTCGCTGCGTCCCTGCCTCGGGTGCAAAAGTCAGGCTGCTTTTACTTACGTCTTGCACCTTGCTCATAACGTCCAGAGAAAAAGCGTCGATACGAAGAGACGGCAGGGAAAGGTTCACTTTTTTATCGCGGAAGCGCTCCATTAAATAACCAATCAGCTCCGGAAGACGGCTGTAATCGCTTGTACTAAGCGAACTTAGCGTAATCTCGTCTTGACCGGTTGCCGCAAGCATCTTTTCCGCCAACTGTTTTAAGTCTTCTAAGGATCTCTCCCGCACCGGGCGATACACCATGCCGGCTTGACAAAAACGGCAGCCGCGGATGCAGCCGCGCTGCACTTCCAAAACGACCCTGTCCTGGATGACTTTCAAGTAAGGAACAAGCGGTTTTTCCGGATAAAAGGAATCGTGGAAGTCGTGCACAATTTCTTTTTGCACCCGCGCGGGAACCTCATCGTCGAGCGGTGAAAAAGAAGCAAGCGTCCCGTCTTCGTTATAGCTCACACGGTAAAGAGACGGCACGTACATACCGGGAACTTTCGCAGCGGCGCGCAAAAATTCATAACGGCTTTTTCCTTCTTTTTTGCACGCGCGGTAAAGGTCTAGAAGTTCAAAGTACCTTGTCTCTCCCTCGCCCATGTAAAAAATGTCGAAAAATTCGGCAATCGGCTCCGGATTATAGCTGCATGGGCCGCCGCCAATCACAATTGGATCCGACGCACTCCGATCGCTTGCATGAAGCGGAATCTTTGCCAAATCCAGAATTTGCAGTACGTTTGTGTAGCACATCTCGTATTGCAGCGTAATTCCAAGAAAATCAAAATCCCGTACCGGATCCTGCGACTCAAGCGCAAACAAAGGAATTTGCTCTCTTCGCATAATCGCGTCCAAGTCCACCCACGGCGAGTATACGCGCTCGCACCAAGTACCTTCCTGCTTGTTTAGCATATCGTAAAGAATCTGGATTCCAAGGTGTGACATTCCTACTTCGTAGACGTCGGGAAAACACATGCAAAATCGCACGTCCACTTGATGGAGATCTTTTTTTACCATGTTAATTTCCCCGCCGATGTACCGCGCCGGTTTTTCGATTTGCAGCAAAATCTCTTCAGACAACGCCAGCTTTCTCATTTTCTCCTCCTCGCATTGGGTGACATAGTAAAAGCAATGATAACACAGGCGGCGGCAAAAAGCAAAAAATCTTGTTTTTCCTACATGCATGGCATATAATCGTTGTATCAAGACCGCCTACGGAGGATTGTTATGGTGCTGTTACGCATAAAAAATGAACGTATATACGGAAAGTTCAAAAAATATCTCGAATCCTTAGAGATTCCCTTTACCGCCGAGTACCGTTTGGAAGAAGACTGTTTTGCGCTCTTTGCCTCTCCTTCCTGCGAAGAAAAAGTGAAAAATGCGTGGGGAAAATTTCTGGAAGCCGAAAAGGACGGCGAATTTGGGGCAGAGCTTGCCTCTGCGAAAGACGAGCTTTCGGGGGAGTCTGGCAGCGGGGATTTGTCAGAGGAAGAGCTTCTTGAAGAAGCATCGGTAGAAGACGTTGCGAAAGAACTGCTCCACCCGTCCGGCGGTGCCTACGAGTCTATGGAAAGCAAGGCGCAGGAAGCTTTCGGCTCTGCGATTATGCTTGTAATTACCGGTCTTTTGGGAACAGTTTACGCAGGACTTAATATTGCCGGCGTGCTCTCTCACTTTGCCGGTCTTTTTTCACAGGTTTTGCTTTTGGCCTTTTTCCTTGTGCTGCTTGCTGCCGGAATTTATACCGCAAAACAATACCGAACCTATAAGAAAAAATCGGAGGAAGAAGCTGTTCTCCTGAACAAAATAAATCAATGGATGAAAGACAACTTTGACCGGGCAGTTTTAGAGCAGCTTGCGGAGGAAAATGCCTCGCCGGAAGAAAATGCAGTGATTTGTATGGACTTTATGGCCAAGCGTCTTCTTGAGGTCTATCCAGAAATATCGGAAAATGCAGCCTACCAATATATTGAAGAATTTTATAACTCGACCTTTTCTTCCGAGCAAAACGCCTGATTTTTCTAAATAATTTTCCCTATAAGCGGGAAAAATAACAAAATAACAATTGAAATCTGTTCTTCTTTTATTTATAATGTACATATTAACGGAGGGAAGAGTTATGCTAATTTGTCCAATATGCAAACAAGAGTATCCGACTGAAGCAACAATTTGTCCGACATGTAATGTCTCGTTAGAAACGCCTGTAGTAACAACCGCCGTTTCTGTTTTTTCGCTGCGCCAAGAAAGTGCTGCGGAGCATTTTGTGTCTTATATGCACGAACACGGTCTGGAAGGCAAATACGAGTATTCCATGCGCGAAGACACATATAAAATCTACGTTGAGAAAAAGGACGCCATGACGGCAGTAAAGCTTCTCCGTCAATACATGGCGGAAGCCAGAAAGCAAAAAGAAGCTGCTGCTCCTGCCCCTGCGCCGGAAGAAAAACCGGAGCCGGAAGCAGCAGCTCCTGTATCCGAGCCGGAGCCGGAAGCAGAGCCGACTCCTGTATCCGAGCCGAAGCCGGAAGTAGAGCCGACTCCTGCACCTGTTCCCGTACCGGAAGTAGAACCGGAACCTGTAAAAGAACCGGAGCCTGCGCCGATACCGGAAGAAGTGCCTACACCGGCAGAACTTCCTCTCCCGGTAGAAGAACCGACACCGGAACCGGTGGAAGCTCCTACCCTGTCGGAGAAACCTACAAAGAAGCTCTCGCTTTGGGAACGCTTGCGCTCATCAAAATCCAAGCAGGAAACTGAACAAGAGCCTGTTGTAAACCAAGAGCCAGAACCCGCTTTGGAACCAGAAGTGACTGCTAAAGAGGAAGAAATCGTTGCGGAGCCGGAACCGATTGAGGAGCCGGAGCCAGAACCGGAACCGGAACCGACTGTCGAATCCGAACCGGTTGTGGAACCCGAACCGGTTGCTGAGCCGGAAATTCCTGCTATGATTGCTGAGGCAGAAGAACCGGAAGAGCCTGTCGCTATAGAAGAAGCTGTAGAAGAACCGGAAATACCTGTTATTGCAGAGGAAGAAGCCGTAGAAGAACCGGAAATCCCTGTTATTGCAGAGGAAGAATCGGCAGAAGAACCAACCGAAGACGACGCGTTCGCGGCATTTTCCGCTTTCCTTACGGACTTTAAGCGCTCTTCAATTTCCAGAAATCAGGAACTGGAAAAGAGCGGAAACGCTCCGATTATCGAGGAAATTCTGCCAAATACGGCAAAGGATTCCGCAGATGCCGCGCCGTCTCTTTCGGCAGAACCTGAATTGCAGGAGTTGAAAATTAAACTGCCGACCGACGAAGAAATTATCGAAACGGTTGTAGATGCTTCGGCAGGCGAAATGGTGGCTGAAGAAACTTCCGCCAGCAGTTCCTCTTTTGCCGTTCCTTCCCTCTCTTCCGACGCGGCATTTCGGCAAATGCCAAAGCGAAAGAACTTCGGAGAATTTGAAGTAGACGGGCTGGAAGAATTTAAAGGGTTTGTGCCCGATTATGCGCCTGAAGAAAAAAAGGAAAGCGCACCTCCTGTACATACACCGGAAGAAGAAGCCATGCTTGCTTTCCGGCAGAAGGTATCGGCGCGTAAGGAAGAAAAAGACCGGATCATGGACGAGCAGAAACGAGAGGCGGACCGCAAGGCGAATCTCGTAAAAGACTTGCCAAACGGACAGAAAATTGTCTTTGAAGATACCGAGGAACTCGATTCTTACGCAGGATTTGTACCGGATTATACTCCGAACACGGATTCCGAAGACGACTTTGCTTTTTATCAACCGCGAACAGTTTCGGATTACAGCAAGTACAAAAAGAAAGGACAGCACCGCTCTATTGGAGCAAACTCTTCCGCTTCTTCCTCGCTTGCATCCGACGACCTGTCGCATATGCGTCTGACTACAACGAACGAAGTGGAAAACCTTTTCTTCCGCAACATCCCTGCAGAAGCAAAGCAAAAGATCTCCCCGCAGGAAATTCGCTCCACGACGTTTCTTTGCTCCATGACGGGTGCGCAGCTTCTTAAGTTGTTTAACAGCTGGCTGATGATGAACGTCACGCAAGTTTCCGTGCGGGCATTTGAAGACCCGGAGGCAACGCCGGAAGAAAACTTTAACGCCAAATTGGAAGGTATTAAAAATCTCTTGGTAGACTCCTTTGGACACTTGGACGAAATTCTTTTGGATACGATTGTAAGGAAATATTACTATCGCTATTTGGACGAATAAGAAACAAACAGGCATGATTTCGGTCATGCCTGTTTTATCTACGAAAAAATATCCAAAAGCTCTGCGGTAGAAAGCGTGCTTAAGAAATCCGTCTGCGAAGCAATCACCGAGTCTGCAAGCTTTTGCTTCTTTTTTTGCAGCCGGTAAATCTTCTCTTCGATCGTACCTTTTGCAAGGATTTTGATGACGTGAACGTTCTTTTTTTGACCAATCCGGTACGCTCTGTCCGTAGCCTGCTCTTCCACTGCCGGATTCCACCAAGGCTCTACGTGAATGACCGTATCCGCCCCGATTAGATTTAGTCCTGTTCCGCCGGCTTTTAAAGAGATTAAAAAGACATCGCCCTCGCCTTCGTTGAATTGCCGAACGCTCAATGTCCGCTCGTTAATTTTGGTCGCGCCTTCTAAGGAAAAATACGTAATGCCTCTTTTTGTAAGCATCTCCTTGATAATGGCCAGCATAGAAGTAAATTGCGAAAATACAAGCACGCGGTGTTGATTTTTCACAGCCGTCTGAATCAGTTCGTCTAAAACTTCCAATTTGGAACTGCCGCCTTGGTAATTATCGATAAAAGTTTTCGGGTGGCAGCAAATTTGGCGAAGACGCATCAAAGCGCTTAAAATTTGAATCCGATTTCTTGCAATCTCTTCCTCTGTGTCCAGCTGAAATTCTCCCCGGTAGTGCTCCAAGTAAGAAACATAAAGCTTTTTTTGCTCTTCGGAAAGTTCAATCAGCACTTTTTCCTCGACTTTGTCCGGAAGCTCCTTTAAAACGTCTTGCTTCATCCGGCGCAGGATAAAAGGCTGGATGCGCGCGTTTAGCATAGCAAGCCGCTCCGACTCGTTTTCGTGGATAGGACGTTCGTAAAATTTGGAAAATTTCGCATGATGAAATAAATATCCCGGCATCAGATAATCAAAAATCGACCAAAGTTCCGTGAGCGAGTTTTCAATCGGCGTACCCGTTAAGGCGAACCGGTAGTCCGAAGAGAGCCTCTTTACGCTGATAGCGTTCATGGAGGTTGGATTTTTGATGTTCTGCGCTTCGTCGATAATAATCGTGTGGAAGGTCATATCCGCATACAGCGGCAAATCTCGATGCAACAGTGGATACGAGGTAATAAAAATCCCCTCTTTTATGTTTTGGATTTTTTCTTTTCGCTCCTCCGGCGTTCCGCATATAACGCAGCTGCTTAAGTGCGGCGCAAAGTTTTCCAATTCATCCTTCCAGTTGTACATCAAGGAAGAAGGACAAACGACAAGGCTTGGCCGGTTGCTTTTAGAAACAGAAGCCAGATACATAATTGCCTGCAGCGTTTTCCCAAGACCCATATCGTCCGCTAAAATGCCTCCCAGCCGATGCTTTTGCAGGTTTTTCATCCAGCGGTAACCGGCAAGCTGGTACGAACGGACATCCGCGCGAATTCCATCCGGGCACGGGAGCTCTTCGGGATTTCGAAGCTCCTTTAACAGCTGCAGCAAATTGTCGTCGATACGATACGAAAGACTTTGTTTTCGAAGCGTCTCCTCTAGGTAAGACAATTGCGAAGCTGCAAATGTGACGCTGCCCTCCCGCATCTGCCTTATAGAGCCGTCCACCGACTGAATCAGCGCAAGCGCGTCTTCTAGTTCCTCTTGCTCAAGCAGCAAAAAGCTGCCGTCTTTTAAGCGATAAAAGCGTTTTTTAAGCTGAAGCGACTGCAATAAATCACGCATTTCCTCTTTGGGGACGTTGTCGTAAGAAAGCTCCAGCGTAAGGTAATTCTCTCCGGACTTTCCGTGAATTCCGTAAGAAATTCGGCTTTTTTTATGCACTTGCAGCCGTCCGAAGCTGTCCGAGTAAAAGATAGTCATATATTGCCGAAGGTCGCTGTTGTCGCTTGTTACAAGATCAAAAATAGCATTGTAGTCCCGAAGCAAATAATAGCCAGAATGCGGCTCGAATCCTTTTTTCAAAAGGACGTTTACAATCTCCTGCTCTTTTTCTCTGTCGCGAAGCAAAATAAGCCCTTTGGTCGCAGGAGCTTCAAAATTGTTGAAGGAATACTCTCCGTAGCAAAAGCGAAGCGTTGCCTGAATGTTTCCGTAAACATATTCCAAATACAGCTCTGCTGAAAGCGGAAACGTAACGTAGCGCTCTTTAAGAACTTCCGGAATTTGCAAATTCATGGCGGCGCTAAGGCGCGGAAAAACTTCTTCCAAAAAACGCTGCGCATTTTCCCCGCGGAACACAATCGGTTGGTTGTTTCCGCCAAGGCTGTTGCAGATGGGAAGATAATTTTTTGTAAACAGGCGATCCGGCTCATAGATTACGCGATTATAATAGAGCAAATCGCCGGAAGCGCTCAAAGGCAGGACACGTCCGTTTTCGCTGTAATTAAGAGAAATCAAATCGTCTAAAACGTCGATATCGTACGAAATAACCGGATTGCCGCGAAAGAACGTAACTCCTTCCAACATCCGACCAGCAATAAAAAACGAGAACGTATCTTTTTGCAGACGATGCAAAACTTCTTGAAATCTCCTGCGGGAAAGCAGCAACTCGTTTTTTTGAAAAATGGAGCGCTCGCCGGGCAGATCGTATTGCTTTTCCATCTCCCACAATTCCATAAAGTAAGAGAGAATTTCCGAACTGCTGCGGTCAAACTCCGTTATCCCTACGCGATAAGAAAAATCTTTGCCAAAAACAAGGTTCTGACCGGTAAAGACGCATTCCAAAAGCTTGCGGATATTTTGCACTTTATAGACCTTTTGGTTCCCGATGCTTAGCCGAAGCCGGATAACATCTTCTGGATTTCTGAGAATTTTCTCATAAAGAAACGTGACGGAAAGATGGCAGATGTCGGTCTGCGCCAGAGAAGTTTCCAAATCGACGTAGTAATCCAGAATCTGCGCACTGCGATAATCCTCGCTGTTCATCTCCACTTTCGCCCTAGTTTTTTTCTGGAACTGGTTGAGAAAGAGCAAGGCGGCAATCACATGCTTGCAGGCGCCGGAATGCTTAACATGATACGAACAGTTGCAGCTATACTCTAAACTGTCCGAGAGAAAGGTGACAGAGACTTTATAAGGGAAATTGCCCTTTACGTCGAACTGGTAGACGCTGCGGTCACGCGACGTTACGGCATGCGTAACACGACCGTTTTTGTAATAAGAAAATCCGTCCGCGAACACATCGCTATCCGCTGCAAGATTGCGGATATACTCTCTTGACAGTGCAAACATAAGCCACTCCCCCTTCCTAACTGTACATTATATAGTAACATAAGCAAAAGCGAAAGAAAAGAGGATTGTTCGCTTTAGGGCACAAATTTTATCCATATCGAAGAAAAAGCGTCGCAAAAGCCGTACTTAGACACCGATTGCAAGGCGATAATGGGGATACAGGCGGCTGTTTTATTGCTGATCCGGATTTCCGCATAGCCAAGCACATCTCCTTTTTCTATCGGCGCAAAAAGTTGTTCCGGCATATGATATACAAGCTTCACACATTCCTGCCGAAGCAAAAGCTCCTCGCTCCACTCTTTTTGCGTGCCAACTAGCACAGTCTTCGCTACTCCGCCCAAGACCGGCAGCGCTCCGAGTTCTTTTTTTGCTACGGAGATGGTTTGGGGACGATAGTACTGCCGGACATAAGAGACCAATGCTTTCGTATCGTTCCATTTGTATTGTTTGTGCGGCGGCCAGCCGCTTCCAAGCACAACGCTAATTAAAATTCTTCCTTCGAAGCGTGTCGCGCCGACGAAGCAATATCCTGCGCCGCCTGTAAAGCCTGTTTTTATGCCAAGCGCATCGCTATCCATATACAGGTAGCGATCGATGTTCTTTAGAAAAAAGCTCCTCTTTCCGTTCACTTCCTGTATGGTTCGGCTTTTTGTGCCGACAATGCGCAAAAAAGTTTCGTTTTGCACCGCATAAGCGGCAATGCGCGCCAGATCTTGCGCCGTCGTGTAATGATTTTCGGCGTCTAGACCGTTTGCCGTTGCAAAGCATGTAGACTTCGCTCCTAGATCCCGCGCTTTTTGCGTCATCCACTCGCAGAAAACTTCTTCGGAACCGGCAACGTGTTCGGCAATCGCAACAGCGGAATCGTTATGACTCTCAAGCATCATCGAGTAAAGCAAGTCCTCAAGAACATATTGTTCGCCTTCCCGAATGTTAAGCTGAACGTCCGGCTGCGCCGCCGCATGAGCGGAAACGGTAACGACTTCCGAAAGTTCACAGTGCTCAAGCGCCAAAAGACAAGTCATAATCTTCGTCGTGCTGGCCATTTTCCGGCGCGCCGTCCCTTCCTTGCTGTAGAGGACGCGGAAGTTGTCTGCGTCCATTATGCAGGCGGAAAGCGCTTGCAAAGTCGTTGAAAACGGCTCGGATGCTTCTTTTTGCAAAACCAGAACGCCCGGATCTTCCCACAAGTTCTCCGGGGTTGTATGCGAACTTTTAGGAAATGTTTGGTAAGCGCCCAGGAAACATGCAAAGAGCAGAAAAAAAAGAAGGCAGGAAAAAATCCAGCGCTGTATTTTTCTCACAAGACTCTCCCTTTTTGGTATCTCGTCTTTATAATGTATGCGCTATTTTTCCTGCTAATCCAAAAACGCTGCCCTATTTCAAACGGAAATCTCCGCTTCTTCCATTGCCTCCTGCCGGAACTCCTCCACTTGTTCTGCTTTAATTGCGGGCAGCTCGTCTAGGGAAGAAACGCCAAAGCTTCGAAGAAAATCGTCGGTAGTTCCAAAAAGAATGGGCCGCCCCGGCGCGTCCAGTCTTCCAAGTTCGCAAACCAAATGATACTCCACCAGTTTGTTTACGGCAAAATCACTCTTTACGCCCCGAATAGACTCAATTTCTGCTTTCGTTACAGGCTGTTTATAGGCGATAATCGAAAGCGTCTCTAACAAAACGTCCGTTAGAACCGGTTTTTGGGGAACGTGGCACAGTCTTATAAGCGTTTCGTACTGTTCCGGTTTGGTGCACATTTGGTACTTGTCCCCCAGACAAAGGATAGCCATGCCATGAGAGGCGTCCGCGTATTCGGCTTCCAGTTCCTTTAAAAGCGAAAGCGCTTGCTCCTTGTCCATTTCCAGCGCCTGTGCCATGCGTTCTACTTCTACGGCATCCCCCATAGCAAACAAAATAGCTTCCAGCGCCGCTTTTTTGTTGATTTTATCTTCCATTAACTGCTCCCTTTTTCGCTTGTTAGTACTGCTCCACCGCAACAATATCGTTTGCTAGGAATTCGATTTCAAAATCCTCAAACAAATGGGTTTGGGAAATAAGAATGCGTCCCATTTTTATCAATTCCAAAATTCCAAGAAATGTCACAATAATTTCCACTTTGCTTTGCGCACATTCCAAAAGCCGCCGAAAACGGAACTTGCGATGCGAGATGCCGTATTCTTGTATGGCGCGGACTTTTTCCTGGAAGTTGATTTCTTCTTTTTCAATCCGCCCAAATTTGCTGCGGATGGGATCGATTTTATTTTCCTGCCGCCTTAAAATTTCTTCGAAAATCGTGTGAAGCTTTAAAAGCGTAGTGTCTCCAATAACTTCTTCGGCATGGATTTCTTCTTTGTAACCAGCGACTTCCTCTGGAATGGTCTCTTGCTTGTACAAACGGCGTTCGGCGTCGATTTGACGATCTTTTAGCTCCAGGGACGCGAACTTGTACATTTTATATTCCAGAAGTTTTTCCACAAGCTCTTGTCTAGGGTCAATCTCTTCGTCGTTTTCGTCTACTTCTGCCGGAAGCAGCATCGCAGACTTTATGCGCAAAAGCGTCGCAGCCATTACAAGGAATTCGCTCATATTGTCCATATGGTTTTCCTGCATGACTTTCAGATATTCCATGTATTGCTCTGTAATAAGGGCGATGGGAATGTCGTAGATGTTCACTTTGTTTTTTTCAATCAGGTGCAGCAAAAGCGCAAGCGGTCCTTCAAACACCGAAAGCTTTACCGGTATTTCCATTCCCTTTTTCCCTCCGTTTTTTCTATCTTTTCAAGACCCGCTCGCGGGTCTTCCCACATCTGGTAAATACAATCTCTGCCAGTTCCGGGCGATTAAATAAGCGAACGGGAATCGTGTGCGTCCCCAGCCCGCGCGATACATACAGCTGTGCGTTTTTAAAAGAATACTTCCCTGCGTCATAGCGAGGAAAGAGCTTTCCCTGGGGAGAAATGAGCCCGCCAAGAAATGGTAAACGCGCAATGCCGCCATGCAAATGTCCGGAAATAACAACGTTTGCGCCCCAAGCAGCGTACGTTTCAAAAAAAACTGGATTATGCGCCAGTAAAAGCTCGCTGCCATCACTTGCAGCGCCAAGCAGATTTTCTACGTCCTTACGCGTAAGTTTGGGCGTTTTTGCAAACTTTTTGTAATAAGTAAGCGGAAGCGTCAGCCCCCGAATATGAATGCCGTGCTCTTCCAAAACGCATTCGTTATCCAAAAAGCGAATGCCAAGCGCACGTATTTTTTCGCGATATGCTGCAAAAGCTTGCGGCGCTTGTTTTTGAAACTTGCTCTCGTGGTTGCCCATAGAATAATAAATGGGGACGCCAAATTCAGAGAGCTTTTCTAAAAACGCAAGCGCAATTTGGTTGCTCTTCTTTTCGTTTACAACCATGTCGCCGGGAATTAGAATAAGCTGCGGCTTGCGTTTTTTTATTTCGAGGAGAAGACGCTCGTTTTGTTTTCCATACCGGTTGTTATGCAGATCCGAAACGACAATGGCGCGAAGCGTTTTTTTTGCCGACATATCAGTGCAGGGAAGGCGCATAACCGTACGCGTTACTTCCAAGTTCGTGTGTTCGAACGCGAAGTAGCCGCACGATAACAAAAAGAAAATTGGTATCCCGAAAAACAGCCCCATATGCCCTCCATTAAACAGACTCATTATAGTGGATACGGCCTTGTTTGTCAACAAAATATGGGAAGGAAGCTTTCACTTAACCACAACAGCTTGTAGAAAAATGCTAAAGGAACATTTGCAGCAAACGAAGGAAAAAGTCGCTGTAATCCGCTTTTTTTACGGTACTTACGGCCTGAATTTGCGCCTCGCCAAGCACGGTTCCACGAAACGTATATTGAATCCGTCCAATCTGTGTCCCCTTCGCAATCGGCGCGGAAAGGTCCTTTTCAAAGACGACGCTTTTTTCTATTTCCGCTTCCTGCGTACCAATTGGCAAAAGCATTCCAAAGTCCGCCTTTGCTTCTCCTTGAATTTCTCGGTTCAAAGAACCGGAGATTTTGCAGGAAAAAAGCTTTCCGACATTTTCCGAATCCTGATAATAATAGTAATTTGCGAACCCATAGTCCAAAAGCTTTGCTGCCTCGGCAAAGCGCACTTTTGTTGACGGCGCTCCCATTACAACGGCAATCAATTTCACCTGATTTCTCGTAGCGGTTGCGCTAAGGCAATACAGCGCATTTCCGGTAGAGCCGGTTTTTAAGCCGGTAATTCCCGAATACGTTCGGATGAGCCGATTGGTATTGGAAAGCCCGAACTCGGAATCGCCTTTTTTGGTGTGGTGAACAATACTGTCCATCCACGTTGTTGCATACGTGCTGATTTCCGGATGCTTTTGCATCAGCTCTCTGGACATGCGCGCTACGTCGGCGGCGCAGCTGTAGTGTCCTTCGGTATCAAGTCCATAGCAGTTCACAAAGTTCGTGTGCTCCATCGATAAATCCCGCGCCTTTTCGTTCATGCGCTTTACGAACGCTTCTTCGCTTCCGGCAATATACTCCGCCATTGCCACGCACGCGTCGTTTGCGCTGGCAATGCAAATGCACTTTAGCATATCGTGAACCGACAGCTGCTCTCCCGTCTCTAGGTAAACCTGAGAACCGCCCATGGACGCGGCGTGCTCGCTCACAGGCACCATTGTCTCGTATGTAATCGCGCCGGAGTCGAGCGCCTCCATAATCAGAAGAAGCGTCATTATCTTTGTAATGCTTGCAGGCGCAAGCTCAACATTTTCCTGACTGGCGCACAAAATGTTCCCGCTTTGCTGATCCATCAGCACGTAAGACTTGCTCTCTAGCGTCAGGACGTTTTTTGCGTCGACAGTCACATGGGGCGCTTCTACCGGGGAATCGGCCATGCTTATGGAAATAAGGGCTAAAAGAAGGCACAACAGACTGCAAAGCAGCGGCTTTGCGAATCCGAAATTTCGTTTTAATTTCACGAGGTATCCATCCGCCAATCCGTTTTGTACATTGTAGTCTGTTATGCCTGAAATTATGCCTTGCTTTCAAAAGATGCCTGCGTTTCCGGATGAAATCCGTCTGCGTCGGCGTAGCCGTAAATAAGCGGCGGAAGTTCGGGCGGCAATTCGCTAAAATCGTATGCCGCAAGTAAGCGAGTTTTCGCAGCCGCAAGCGATTCTTCTTTTGCTCCGTAAAGAATTGCAATCGGCTCTCCTTTGGTCACCTTTTCTCCTGCTTTTTTTAGCAGCCGAATTCCTGCGCGCAAATCAATCACGCTGTCTTTTGTTTCTCTCCCGCCGCCAAGCAACAACGAACTAATTCCAATCTCTTCTGTGTTAATTCGTGCGACGTACCCTTCCTTAGAAGAGGTGACAACAAGGCTTATGGGCGCTTTTGGAAATTTTTGCGGTGTGGAAACGTAACTTGGGTCGCCTCCTTGCGCCGCAACAAATTCTGCCAGCTTTTCTTTTGCTGCTCCGCCAAATAGCAGCTTGCGGACGATCTTTTCTGCTTCCGAAACAGACGTAGCTTTTTTGCAGCCGACAAGCATCCATTCGGCAAGCCGGAGGCTAACCGTCGTCAAATCTTTCGGGCCGTTTCCCGAAAGCGTTTCAATCGCTTCTTCTACTTCTAATTGGTTGCCCACTGTTCTACCAAGCGGCTGGTTCATATCGGTTAACAAAGCGTACGTCATCCTTCCCGCCCGGTTTCCAATAGCAACCATTGTATTTGCAAGCGCAATCGCGTCTGGAAGATTTTTCATAAATGCGCCGCTTCCGACTTTGACGTCAAGCACGATTACTTGCGATCCCGCCGCCAGTTTTTTGCTCATAATGCTGGAGGCAATTAAAGGAATACTGTCTACGGTCGCTGTTACGTCGCGCAGCGCATAAATCTTTTTATCGGCCGGCGCCAGATTGGACGTTTGCGAAGCAAGCGAAAAGTGAATCGTATTTACATTCTCGATAAACTTCTCTGTAGGAAGCGCCGTTTGAAAGCCGGGAAAGCTCTCAAGCTTATCAATCGTGCCGCCGGTATGCCCTAATCCGCGTCCGGACATTTTCGCAACGCAAACTCCGGCGCAGGCAACGAGCGGACCGATAATTAACGTGGTTTTGTCGCCGACGCCGCCGGTACTGTGCTTGTCCGCAGTAACGCCTTTGATTTTCGATAAATCGAGCTGGTCGCCGCTTTTTGCCATCGCGAGTGTCAAATCGGTTGTTTCCTGCTCGTTCATCCCTTTTAGGCAAATCGCCATCAAGAATGCGGACATCTGGTAGTCTGGGATTTCTCCGTCACAAAAGCCTTGTACCGCGAAGAAAATTTCTTCTTTTGTCAATGCGGCTCCATGTTTCTTTTTTTGAATAATATCATACATTCGCATGGCTATTCACCTCCCTCTTTTTATTCTACCCGATTCCCCGTCGGTTGTAAACGCTTCTAACAAAAATTGCCGCCCACGGCCTGCAATAAAAGGCTTCCAAGCGTCGCTTCTACAAGACCGCCAAAAAGGAAAATCAAAAGCCAAAAAAGAAGCGTTTTTTTATACGGCCAAAAGGCACGCAGAGATGCGGCGGATTCCGGGTTGCGAAAAAAGGTGCGCCACAGTCGGTAAGCAATGCGATAATACAAAAAATACGCTGGCAAATAAAAAAACCATGCAGGGAAATAATACGTAAGACCAAGAAGAATTCCTTTGTTCCCAAATACACCGCAAAGCTGTCCAAATAAAAATCCGACAAGCAAACCCCGTTTGGCAATGCGAAACAGGTAGTAATAATTCCCGATAATGCACAGGGAGAAAAAAAGAATGGACATCGCCACGAGCGCATTTCGAACAAGGCAATAGCGAATCAGTTTTCCGTAGGGGATGCTTCCATGAACCGCTGTGTATAATTCCGAGAGGACTTGCGCCTTTGCCTTGTCCCCCATTGTAATTATGGAAAGCCTCCCTGCAAGCGCTCCTGCCGTCAGACAAAAGAAAAAAAGAACCAGCGCAAGCAGCACAGGTTCTTTTCGCAATTCGTTAAACCGCATACCCTCCCCATCCTTTCCGCACACTGTAGCCCTTTCGGTGCTCTGTTTCATTGTATGCCAAAGGACAGGAAATAGACTAGGAAGAATGGTACTTTGCCTTGTAGGCCAAAATCCCACAGACCGTTTTCGCATCCTGAAGCTTTCCGGAAAAAATCATGGAAAGCAGCTCGTCCAGCGTATACGCTTCTACGTTTAGATACTCGCCTTCGTCAAGATGCTGGCTTACCCGCGTAAGATCCGTACACAGGTATACGCCAATTTGTTCGTTCATCAGGGCGACATTGGTGCAGACAAGAGTGAGCAGTTCGCATTTGCCGGCGCAATAGCCGGTTTCCTCTTCCAATTCCCGAAGCGCACAGATTTTGCTATCCTCTTCCCTGCCCTTTCCACCGGCGGGAAGCTCCAGCGTTTCGCGTTCCAGGGCGTTTCGGTATTGCCGCACCATCAAAATCCGTCCGTCTGCAAGCACGGCCACAACGCCAGCGCCGCCCGGATGATCAATAAAATCCCAAGCATGCAAAGAGCCGTCCGGAAATTCCATTGTATCTTGGCACATCGACACGATCGTCCCTTTGTATTTCACTTCCCGTTTTACGCGCTTATACGGTTCCATCTCTTGTCTCCCATCCCAATTTGCCAAAACTCAGCCAAGTTCTTCGCTTCGCTTGTAGCAAGCGTTTGTCGCTTCAAACAGCGCTCTGCGAAAGCCGTTTGCTTCTAACGCTTCCACTGCGGCAATTGTCGTTCCGCCGGGGCTGCATACGTTGTCTTTAAGCGCGCCCGGGTGCAGCTTGCTCTCAAGCACCATCTTCGCGGAACCAAGCACGGTCTGCGCTACAAGCTCGTAAGCAGTTGCTCTTGGGATACCGTATTTTACAACGCTGTCTGCAAGCGCTTCGATCATCATATAGACATATGCCGGTGAACTGCCGTTTGCGCAGCACGCCGCGCTCATAAGCGATTCCGGCAAAAGTACGCAGCGTCCAAACGACTCGCAGATGCTTCGGGCAAATTTTGCCTCCGGCGAATCTTCCGTCACGCCGTTTAAGCTCATGGAAGTCATCCCTTCTCCAACCATTGCCGGTGTGTTCGGCATAAAACGAATAACTGGCACCGGAAACGGCAGTTCCCGAAGGATCGTATCCGTTGCAATGCCTGCCATGGAGGTGATGATTTTCGAGTTTTTATGCAGCGCTTTTTTTAGTTCTGGATAAACGGACGGAGCAACTTGCGGCTTCACAACCAAAACGACATATTCGCTGTTTGCAATCAGCTCGGCATTGGATGCAGCTGGCGCAACGTTAAGCGCCTTCGCTACGTAATCTCTTCTCTCTTCGTTTGCTTCAAAAAAAGTCACAGCGTCGCTGCCCAAAAGGGAAACCGATCCTTTAATTTCCGGGAACCCCATGTTTCCGGCCCCGATAAATCCAATTTTATACATTTGCTCTCCTCCAAGAAATTAATGCAGATCTTTTAAAAACTGCTCGATTCGATCCATTCCCTTTTTGATCTGCTCCATGCTAATCGCATACGACAGACGAATATGATCCGCGAAGCCAAAATCTGCACAAGGAATTACTGCCGTCAGATAGTTTTCAATCAGGATTTTCGCCATAACGCTAACGTCCGTAATCTGCGTTTCCCCGCAGGATTTTCCAATTACTTTCGAAACGTCTGCAAATACATAAAAAGCGCCTTCTGGACGAATCGCCCGAATGTATGGCATTGCATTAATACGCTCTATAATGTAATTTCTTCTCTTGTCAAATTCCGTCCGCATAAACGCAACAGATTCCTGTGGGCCGGAAAGCGCTTCTAAGGAAGCTGCCTGCGCAATGGAGTTTGGATTGCTCGTCTGATGGCTTTGGATGCTGCCCATTACTTTAGCAACCGCAAGCGGCGCTCCCGTGTAGCCGATTCTCCAGCCGGTCATTGCGTAGCCTTTTGCCATACCGTTGCAGGTAATCGTAAGAGCAAGAATGTCCTCGCCCAAAGAGCCGATGCTGACAAATTCCTTGTCGTCGTAAACGAGGCTTTCGTAGATTTCATCCGAAACAACATAAATCTGCTTTTCCACAATTACTTTTGCAAGCGCCAAAAGTTCTTCCCGGCTGTATACCATACCGGTCGGGTTGTTCGGGCTGTTTAAAATAAATGCCTTTGTCTTTTCCGTACAAGCTTCCGCAAGCTGCTGCGGTGTGATTTTATAATTTTGCTCTGCGCTACAGCGTACAATTACCGGAACGCCGTCCGCAAGCTTTACGATTTCCGGATAGCTCAGCCAAAAAGGAGCCGGGATAATTACTTCGTCTCCCGGATTTAAAATAGCTTCGAAAACGTTTGTGAGCGCGTGTTTGCCTCCGTTGCTGATTACGCACTGCTCCGGCGCATAGGTAAGCTTATTAACTTTTGCAAATTTCTCGCTGACAGCTTTTTTTAACTCCGGCATTCCTGCCGCAGCCGTATATTTCGTGAATCCATTTTCAATTGCTTTAACAGCAGCTTGGCAGATATGCTCCGGCGTGTTAAAATCCGGTTCTCCTGCGCCAAATCCAACAACATCCATCCCTTCCGCTTTTAACGCCTTTGCTTTTGCCGTAATTGCCAAAGTAGAGGAAGGCTTTACTGCCTGCCCTTTTTTCGATAACGTAAGTGCCATAATCCCAAGCCCTTTCTTAGTTCGTATTGAGTTCATTGTAGACGTGTATACAATCCCTTGCCATTCTAATATAAGGCGTTAAAAAAGGCAAGTGTTTTTTTACACTGTGCGACAAGAAAAAAAGCAGAAAACAAGTTTCCCTGTTTTCTGCCTGTGTTTGTAGTCAACGGACTATTTTGCGTAGTCGGCCACTCTGGATTCTCGGATCATATTGATTTTAATTTGACCCGGGTATTCAAGCTCTGCTTCAATTTTCTTAGAAAGTTCACGAGCCATAAGAACCATATCGTCGTCCGATACCTGTTCCGGTATAACCATAACGCGAACTTCGCGGCCAGCCTGAATAGCGAAAGATTTTTCGACTCCTTTAAAGCTGTTTGCAATATCTTCTAACTGTTTTAATCTGTTGGTGTAAGTATCAAGTGTCTCTCTGCGAGCACCCGGACGCGCAGCAGAAATTGTATCCGCCGCTTGAACGATACAAGCAATCAGGGAACGGAACTCTACGTCGCCGTGATGTGATTCTACCGCGTTAAGAACAATCGGAGATTCTTTGTACTTTTTGCACAGTTCGACGCCAAGCTGCACATGGGTTCCTTCTACTTCATGATCTACCGATTTTCCGATATCATGCAGAAGCCCTGCGCGTTTGGCAAGTCGGACGTCTGCTCCCATCTCTCCGGCAAGCAAACCGGAAAGCAGGGAAACTTCTACCGAATGTTTCAGCGCATTCTGACCGTAGCTGGTTCGATATTTCATCTTTCCAAGCAGGCGAACCAGTTCCGGATGAATAGCGTGTACACCGGTTTTTAGAACCGCTGCTTCGCCTTCCTCGCGAATAATGTTGTCCACTTCCTTTTTGGCTTTTTCGACCATTTCTTCGATTCTGGCAGGGTGGATTCTTCCGTCCACAACCAGTTTCTCCAATGCAATTCGGGCAACTTCGCGCCGAATCGGGTCAAAGCCGGACAAAATTACTGCCTCGGGCGTATCGTCAATGATCAAGTCAATACCCGTTAAGGTTTCAATGGTTCGGATATTACGACCTTCACGGCCGATAATCCTTCCTTTCATCTCATCATTCGGCAATTGAACAACGGAGATTGTCGCTTCTGCGACGTGGTCTGCCGCACATCTTTGGATGGCGTTGATCACAAGCTCCTTTGCTCTTTTGTCTGCTTCTTCCTTTGCAGCACTTTCCAATTCACGGATCATCACTGCAGTTTCATGCTTTACGTCGTTTTTAACAGTTTCTAACAGATATTCCTTTGCTTTATCGGAGGTTAAACCGGAAATTTGTTCCAGAACCTGTACCTGCTTTTCGTAGCTTGCGCTTACTTCCGCGAGCTTTCTGTCCAGTTCCTGTTCCTTGGAGTTCATACGAGACTCCTTCTTTTCCAGTGATTCCATCTTCCTGTCCAGATTTTCTTCTTTCGTGGTAACACGCTTTTCGTAGCGCTGTACTTCCGCCCGGCGCTCCTTCATCTCTCTGTCAAACTCGTTCTTAGTCTTAAGCGCTTCTTCCTTAGCAGCAAGCAGCGCTTCTTTTTTTGTAGTTTCCGCAGTTTTCTTCGCTTGTATTTGTGCGTCGCGCAGTATTTCGTCTGCGCGCTCCTGTGCAGAGCCTACTTTTGCTTCGTACGTTTTGATCCGATAGGAAATAGCAGCTTTCCAAACGATCAGACCAACGATGGCAGCAGTAACCAGAACGGCGATCAAGACAGCGATCAGAATCTGTAATCCTGTGGACATTAAGATCACCTCCAGCTATATTCAATTTTCAACTAACAAAAACCTAACACACCAATGATAAAGCATCGCGCCGAAAAAGTCAAGAGAAAATTCAAAAAAATATCTTGCCGAAGTAGTAAAACCCTTTGCACTCCTCGAGTCTGACAGGAACAAGCTCTCCAATTAAGGAGCGATCGCCCGGAAAATGCACCAGCATACTGTTTGAAAGACGCCCTGTAAGCAGACCGTTTTCCGGATTTTCCTCTTCTACTAGCACTTCTTCGACATTTCCCAGATTTTTTTCCGCTTGCTTAGCAGCTACGTCTCCTACCGTCTTTAAAAGGCGATGAAAGCGTTCGTTTGCAACTTCCTGCGAAACTTGCTCCGGCAAGCTTGCAGCGACTGTGCCCGTGCGCTTAGAATACAAAAATGTATACGCACTTAAGAAACCGGCTTGTTCCACAACCGAAAGCGTTTCTAAAAAATCCTCTTCGCTCTCGCCGGGAAAACCGACGATAATATCGGTGGTGATGGCAGCATCGGGAATTTTTTCTCGAATTTGCGCTACCAGCTGTAAGTATTGTTCTTTTGTGTAATGCCGATTCATCTTTTCCAAAATCCGGCTGCTTCCGGACTGCAAAGGAAGATGGAGGTGACGGCAGACTTTTTTATTTGCCGCAATTTCTGCAATTAGCTCTTCTGATAAATCTTTTGGATGCGGCGTCATAAACCGAATACGTTTGATGCCGGGCACTTGCGAAACCATTCGTAAAAGCTCGGCAAACGAGACCGGCTGCGCAAGCGTCTTTCCGTAAGAATTTACGTTTTGCCCAAGAAGCATAACTTCTTTTACTCCGTTTTTGGCAAGTCGTGTAGCTTCGCTTATAATGTCCTTTGGCTCTCTTGAGCGTTCTCTTCCCCGCACATACGGCACAATGCAGTAGCTGCAAAAGTTGTTGCAGCCGTACATAATGTTGATGCCGTCCTTAAAAGAATACTTTTGCAAAGCCGGCAAGTCCTCAACAATCGGGCCTGCCTTATGCAGCACGCATACAACCGGCTTATTGCTTTGTTCGCGCTCGTACATCAGCTCGGCAAGCTGATAGATATTGTGCGTTCCGAAGACAATGTCAACAAACCGATAGCTTTTTTTTAGCTTTTCCAGTACGTGCGCTTCCTGCATCATGCAGCCGCACAGAGCAATTTGCATATCGGGCTTTTTTTTCTTGCAGCTGCCAAGATAACCAAGCCTTCCATAAAGGCGCATATTGGCATTTTCCCGAACGGTGCACGTATTAAACAAAACGAAATCCGCGTCTTCGCTGTCGGTTTCCTCGTAGCCAATATATTGCAAAATGCCGCTTAATTTTTCCGAGTCTTTGGCGTTCATCTGGCAGCCAAAAGTCGTCACGTGCATCGTTAGTTTGCGTCCCAAACGGCGCTCCTTTTCTAAGACGATGCCGCGCATTGCGTTCATAAAGAAATACTGACGCTCCGGTTCCGTAAGCGGAGCATGGTTTTTGTCTGTCATCTTTTAACCCCGAATCTGGCCGTTTCCCTCAACCAGATATTTGTACGATGTAAGCGCAACGAGTCCCATAGGCCCTCTGGCGTGCAGCTTTTGCGTACTGATGCCAATTTCCGCGCCAAAGCCGAATTCAAAACCGTCGGTAAAGCGCGTGGAAGCGTTTACATAAACGGCTGCGCTGTCAACGTCTCTTAAAAATTGTTTTGCATTTTCCGCGTTGTATGTCACAATGCAGTCCGAGTGCTGCGTATGATAGCGGTTGATGTGCGCGATTGCCTCTGTAAGAGAATCCACAACGCGAATGGACAGAATTCGATCCAAATATTCCGTTGCGTAGTCTTCTTCTGTGGCGGGCGTCATCGTAGCTACCGCTTCGCGGCTTCGCTTATCGCCGCGCAGTTCCACCTGCTTTTCGGAAAGCCTTTTTGCAAGCTTTGGCAAAAACGAATCCGCAATATCTTTATGTACAACAAGCGATTCGCAGGCGTTGCAAACGCCCAGACGCTGCGTCTTCGCGTTTTCGATAATCGAAAGAGCCATCTCTTCGTTTGCATCGGCATCTACGTAAATATGACAATTTCCAGCGCCGGTCTCAATAACCGGAACCGTGCTGTTTTCCAACACGGTGCGAATAAGACCTGCGCTGCCGCGCGGAATCAAAACGTCCACATAAGCCCGAAGACGCATAAATTCCCGTGCGGTTTCGCGGCTTGTATCCGTAAGCACCTGAACGGAATTTTCCGGAATCTGAAGACGTTCAAGCGTTTTTTGCAATACGCGGCAAATAGCAAGATTTGAGCGAAGCGCATCGCTTCCTCCGCGTAAAATAACGGCATTGCCTGTTTTAAAGCAAAGCGCGAAAGCATCCGCTGTTACGTTCGGGCGCGATTCGTATATAATTCCGATAACGCCAAGCGGCACTCGTACCTGCGTAATTTTCAGGCCGTTCGGACGAACGTTTTCGCTCATTACTTCGCCTACGGGATCCGGCAGCTCGCAAACTTGGCGAATTCCTTCCGCCATAGAGCGGATTCGCTCGTCGCTTAAACGAAGTCTGTCCACCAACGCTTCGCTAACGCCTTTTTTCTTAGCTGCGGCAACGTCCTCAGCGTTTGCGGCAACCAGCTCTTTGCTGCTTGCAACAAGCGCTTCTGCGCACGCTATCAGCGCCGCATTTTTCTCCTGCGTGGAAAGTTTTTGCAGAACCTGAGAAGCAAGCACGGCTTCTTTTCCGATAATCTGTAAATTCATAGCTCCCTCCTGTTTATACGCATTCCTTTTCTCGGCTGTAGCGCCGAACTTCCGTTAAAACAACTTGCGCGGGAACGTCGGTGCCCTCCGGCAGCAGTTCCTCGGTCTTTTCCAGCTCGTAAGCAAGCATAATGCGCGGGATTTTCGGATACTTGGTTAAAAACCGATCGTAATATCCGCCGCCATATCCAAGCCGATAGCAGTTTTCGTCAAACGCAACACCCGGCAGTAAGCACAAATATTTCTTTCCGTCTTCCGGATCCACCGCCTTTTTGGTCGTTGGCTCTAAAATGCCAAACGCGCCGGGAGCGGTTTGCTCTTTTCCTGTTATGTAGTAAAAGCGAAGCGTTTTGTGGTTTTCACATTTCGGAATTGCCACCCGTTTTCCTGCTTTTAGCGCTCCTTCAATCAAAAAGTGCGTATCCACTTCGGAACTAAACGACATATACGCTAAAATGACATCTGCTTCCTGATATGCCGGCTCCAAAAGCAGCGCTTCATATATCCGATTACTATAATTAAGGATTCGGAATACCGAGAGTCCCTTGCGCAGCTTCCGTTTTTGGATTCTTAATTCAGCTTTGTCCATCCGCTTCCCCTTCCTGCTTTTTTTGCGGTCGTTTCATCAAGTAATCAATCAGGTGGAAATTCGGATTTTTGTGCGCGTAAAAAATCGTTCCTACCGGTTCGCCCGCTAAAATTTCACGCAGGCAGCCGATATTCTCTCCGTTTGCAATCACCATGTCCGTTCCAGCGTCGTTTGCAATCCGCGCGGCGGCAATTTTGGCCGCCATTCCGCCTGTTCCAACATCCGAACCGGCGCCCTTTGCCATTGTTTCGAGCTCTTCGGTAATATATTCCACTTCCTGTACAAGCTTTGCGTCCGGATTTACATGCGGGTCGTCCGTGTACAATCCGTCAATATCCGACAAAAGAATTAAAAGATCCGCGTGAATCAAAGCAGCCACAATAGCGGAAAGCGTATCGTTGTCGCCAAATTCAATTTCGTCCGTTACGACTGTATCGTTTTCGTTTACGATCGGAATCACGCCCATGCGCAAAAGTTCCGAAAACGTCGCGCGCGCATTTCTGCGGTTTTCGTCGTTTACCATTGTCAGCTTTGTCATTAAAATCTGCGCCGGAACTTTGTTGTATTCCGCAAACAACCGCTGGTATACCATCATCAAGCGGGTCTGCCCGATTGCCGCGCACGCCTGCTTGACTGCCTTTTCGCTTGGCCGCTCTTTTAGTTTCATCGTTTTTCTTCCAACCGCAATAGCACCGGAAGAGACGAGCACGACTTCCTTTCCGCGATTGCTCCAATCGGTCAAAACGCGGACAAGCTGTTCAAGCCGCTCCAAATTTAGTTCTCCGGTTTCCGCATGGGTAAGTGTGGAGGAACCGATTTTTACTACAATGCGGTTCTTCTCCTTCATTTGTTCCTTTCGATCCATAACTCCCTCTCTTTTATTCCTGTCTTGTTTTATTGATAGGCGCATAGTTTCCGATAATGGCTTCCGCCACGCGAAGGCCGTCCATCGCCGCAGAAGTGATGCCGCCGGCGTACCCAGCTCCCTCTCCGCACGGATAAAGACCGCTAACGGCAACGCTTTCGTTTCGTTCGTTTCGTAAAATCCGCACAGGAGAAGACGTTCTTGCTTCCACAGCGGATAAAAGCGCGTCCGGACGCAAAAAGCCCGGCATTTTCTGATCAAACGAGGCAAGCCCTTCCAGCAGGGATTTTGTAATTTCTTCCGGAAGGCAGTTCCGTAAGTTTGCCGGATGAACCGCCCCCTTTGTATCTGGTGCAACTAAACCAAAACTACTGCTTTTTTGCCCTGCTAAAAAGTCTGCGCATGTCTGCGTTGGAATCTTGCCTTCTCCAGCTTGAAACGCCGCTTCTTCCAGGCAGCGCTGATAATACATCCCGGCTAGCAAATGCTCCTTCGCATCTGGAAGCGTCTGCGCGTAATCTTCCGGCGTAACGGTAACGACAAGCGCGCTGTTGGAATTTTTAGCGTCTCTTGCGTAGTTGCTCATTCCGTTTATGCAAAGCCTTCCTTCTTCCGAAGAAGCGTTAATAACGTATCCGCCCGGACACATGCAAAAGCTGTATACCCCTCTTCCGTTTTTACAAGTGTGCGTCAATTTGTAGTCGGCGCTTGGAAGCTTATTTGCAAAAGAACCGTATTGACATTCGTTTACAAAGCTTCGCGGATGCTGGATGCGCACGCCTATGGCAAAGGCTTTAGGCTCCATCCATACGCCGCGCCGCAAAAGCATTTCAAACGTATCTCTTGCGCTGTGGCCAATAGCCAAAACAAGCGCCTGACAGGCAATTTTCTCCTTCCCGTTAACGACAATTCCTTGAAGTTTTCCGCCGTGAATTTCCAAATCCGTCAGACAGCTTTCAAAGCGAATTTCGCCGCCCAAACGTACAATTTCGTTTCGCAGGTTGCGTACCATCTCCCGCAGTCGATCGGTTCCGATGTGCGGCTTGTTTATGTAGCAAATCTCTTCCGGGGCGCCCATTTTCGCAAACAATTCTAAAACATAAGCGCCTTTCCCGTCCCGATCTTTTACAAGCGTATTCAGCTTGCCGTCCGAAAACGTTCCAGCGCCGCCTTCGCCAAACGATACGTTGCTGTTTGGCAAAAGCTCTCCGCCCGAAAAAAAGGCTTCTACGTCCTGCACCCTTTCTTCTACCCGCTTCCCGCGCTCTAAAAGAAGCGGACGATATCCGCACAGCGCTAACAAATAACCGCATAAAAGTCCGGCGGGGCCGCTTCCTGCAATAATCGGTCTTTCCGAAAGCGGGCTGCTTCCGGATTGCGGCGGAGCATACGCTTTTTTCTCTTCGCGGCAAACGCTTTCCCTTGGCAAACGGCGTAAGACAGCGTCCTCGTCTCTTACTCGCGCGGAAACCGAAAGACTATAAAAAACAGCGTCTTTTTTTCTTGCATCGAGCGATTGCTTGCGGATTTCTACTTCCAGAAGGTCTTCCATGCGGATGCGAAGCCGACGGCATACTGCCTGTTTTAAGTCTTCTTTTGTATAAGCAACTGGCAACTTTACCTGCTGTATTTTTATCATGGTTTCACCGCCTTTGCAAGCGCTTTTCCTGCCAAAGCCCCGCTTGTCCACGCCCATTGCAGGTTGTATCCTCCGCAGGTGCCGTCAATATCCAACAGTTCGCCCGTTATGTACAGCCCCGGTATGCGCCGTGACTCCATCGTATGCGGGTGAATTTCCGAGACGTCAACTCCTCCGGCAGTCGCTTGCGCTTTTGTAAAATCAAGCGTTTTCGTTACCGTTAGCCGAAGATTCCCAAACAGGCTTGCCAGACGTTTCCTTTGCTGCTCGTGAATGCAGCCGGCCGCCTCGCTACCGGAAATACCTGCTTCTTTTAAAAGTGCGTAAAGCAGTTTGTCAGGCAGCATACCGCAAAACGCTTCTTCCGCCGTGCGCTCTAGAGCAAATGACTTTTGAAGCTGAATTTCCACAAGCGCGCGAATGTCTTCCTTCTCTTTCCCCGGAAAGAAATTTAAATGCAGCACGCAGACTTCTTCTTTTTTTGCCATTGCTACGTAGCGGCTTAGCTGCAAAATAGGAATGCCGCTTATGCCGTAATCCGTAACGATAATCTCTCCGTTCTCTCGGTAATTTTTCTCTCCAACCTGAAGCGTCACGTCTGCATCTGCGCGGCATCCGGCGGCAGGACGAAGAAATCGCTCCGCTGTTTGCAGCTGCACCAAAGCAGGGACTGTCGGAAAGAGCCGATGCCCGAAAAGGCGGCAAATTTCGTAACCAACTTCTCCTGTGCCAAGGTTTTGTCCTGCCAATCCGCCGCTTGCAAGCACAAGACAGTTCGCGAATAGGCGCTGCCGTCTTCCTTCTTCCGTAAGTTCTGCATCTACGTAAAAAACACCGTTTTCCTGCCCTGCACAAAGCGCCTTGCAGGATAAAAGAACGCGCACGCCCAACCGGCGCAGCTCTAACGTAAGAATTGAAACAACGCTTTTTGCCTGCTCTGAGTGCGGATAAACGTAACCGTATCGTTCTTTTGTCATAAGTCCCATTTCGGAAAACGTAGAAAGCGTGTCGGAAACGGAGAAATTTCGGAGCGCTTCCACGGCAAACGCCGGATCATTTCCCCGATAATCTCCCGGATGCATTTGCAAATTTGTGAGATTGCACTTGCCGTTTCCGGTTGCGTACAGTTTTTTCCCAAGCTTTTTGTTTTGCTCCAAAAGAGTCACGCGGCAACCACCGGCCGCCGCATGGATTGCCGCCATCATTCCAGAGGCTCCGCCTCCGATTACAAGCACCTGCATCCTTTCCCTCCTCTTTCTTAGCTTGTGAAGGATTCCAAAACGGAAAACAATTCCTCAATCCCCTCCACCAAAAAGCCTTCTGCAAGCTCTTCCTGCTCTTTTTCTTCCAGTTCGCTTACGGAAATATCCGTCGCTTCGTAAATGGTCTTTCTGTCTTCGTAATAAACGACAACCATGCCGTCTTTCATGGAAACAAAAAATGTATCTTTCTTCGCTTCACAAAACTTTTTCACAACAACGGCTTCCGGAGAAAAGGAAATTAGCTGCGCCTGCTTTACGGCAGTCTGTTCGCTGTTTTCTTTAAAATCGCTGTAAATTCCCTCGTAAAAGCCTGCAATTTGCTCTCTTGACAAGTTTACCAAGTACTCCGGAAGCAGTTCCTCTGTTTCGTACAAAAACTCTCCTTTTTCGTCGCAGACAATGCACACAAGCCGGGTGGCTTCTTTTGTCGTCTGCGCATTGCCGCCGGAAGCTGTGAGCGAAGGCAAAAATTCCTGAACGGTTGTAAGCGCATCCGTAAACGTTTCGCGCAGCATTTGTATTTGTTCCTGCGCCGCATCCGCATACCCGGCAACCTCTTTTTTTACATCCGAGAGGACGCGGGAAGTATAGATTCCAAATCCAACCGTAAGACATAATGCAATCGCTGCCGTACCAATTATCTGTTTCATTGCGCGTCTCCTTTCCCGCCCGTTATTTTACAGGCTAAGAAAAGTATGACCCAAAACCGTCCGCTTGATACTCTTTTACAAGCGGATATGAAGTTTTTTTAGCAAGCGAAGCAGCAGCGTCCCCTTTGGCATGGAGCGAAGCTCTTCTTCTGTCAGGCAGCGAAACAAAACAAGCCCGACGCCGTACACGAATACCGCGGCCACAATCGCAAGAAGCGTCGCAAACGTATCTCCGATTCGCGCGCAAAGCAGGCGCTGCAGCCCCCATGCCGCCGCACCCATAACGAGCGAGGCCAGCAAGGGCCGAACAAATGTATGCCTAATTTCCTGTTTGTAATCCAAATATTTTCGAATGGAGCGAGCGTTTAAAATACATACCGAAAAAGCAAAAAACAGATTGGCAAGCACAAGAGACATCGCGTTTAGCGTCGTAAATTCCAGTAAAGTGACCAATAAAACGACATGAAGTCCTAAAGCAATTGCAGAGTGTACTACCGGAATTCGCATACGGTCGATGCCCTGCAAAACACCGTTTGTTACCGTAGAGAGCGCAAAAAAGATAACGCTGACTCCGCCCACAGTTAACATTTTTGCACTCAGCGCGTTGTTATCGTTAAACAAAAGCCGCAAAATCGGTCCGGCAAGCGCTGAAAGTCCAACGGCGGACGGAATGGCAATGAGCATATTAAACTTAATGGCCGAGGCTACGCGCTGCCTTACGCCCTGAAAATTCATGTTCGCATATTCCGCAATCAACCCAGGAACAATCGCTGTCCCCATTGCCGAGGCAATCGCTACGGGAACGTTCGACAAAAGGACGTATTTATTGCTGTAAATGCTCCACCACTGGCTCCGCACGGACGCTGAGAAGTTTCGATCGCTTAAAATACGATGAAAAACCGAGACGTCGATATTTCCGGAAAGCTGATACACCGTCTGGCTAATCACAACCGGCAGCACCGTTGCAAGCAAAGCTTTAATTACTTTTTGATTGCTTTCCTTGTAATCGCTTGTATCTTGCCTGCATAGCGCAAGAAACATCGGGCGATGTATAAGATAAATCACAAAAAGGCAAATGGCCGCCGCACAGGCGCCTAAAAACGTACCAAGCGTTCCTCCGGCCGCCCCGTATGCGTCTACCGCCGGGTCTCCGGCATGTTTTTTTACCATGTACATGGCAGCGGCAATGCTGACTCCGGCGTTGACAAGCTGCTCTATCACCTGCGAGAGCGCGGTCGGAATCATATTGTTATGCCCCTGAAAATAGCCGCGAAGTACGCCCATTAGGGAAAATACAAGAATGGTCGGAGCAAGTACGCGAAGAGGAATCGCAACCAGCTCTGTTTTATTAAAGCGCCCGTAGGCTTCCGCGCCGAAAAAGACGACAAGCGTGGCGATTGTCCCGACAATTGCGCCGAATCCAAGCGCGAACAAAAAGACTTTTCGGGAATTTCGGTATTGCTTTCGCACTTCTCTTGCCGAAACAAGTTTGGAAACAGCAAGCGGAAGGCTGTAAGAAGAAAGCAAAAGGGCAAGATTGTAAAATTGAAAAGCTGTACTGTAATACCCCATTGCCTCGTCACCAAGAATACGCGTCAATGGAATTCGATAAAATAAACCGATTAAGCGCACTAGCAAAGATGCAGCAGCCAAAATCGACCCTTGCACGAGAATGCTGTTCGCTTTTCGAGTCCTTGTTTGTTGTTTCAAGTCCCTATCCTCTGGTCAGATGTAATTTTTGCAAAATTTCTTCCTGACGGGCTTCCATCTGTTCCCGCTCTTTTGCTTCCATATGGTCATATCCGGCCAAATGCAGCATACTGTGCGCCACAAGAAACGCCAGCTCCCGCTTCTCGCTGTGGCCGTATAACGCCGCTTGTTCCCGCACTTTTTCCAGCGAAATTACAATGTCGCCAAATAAAAGCTCCCCGCTTTCCGGGTCGAAGTATGTCTCTGGCTCTTCTTCCAGACGGCTAAAATCCGCCGGTGTCTCGTAAGTAATGCTCGGAAACGAAAGTACGTCCGTAGCGCGGTCTATGTGCCGGTAAGTACGGTTCAATTCCTGAATGGCTTCGTTGTCTGTTAAAAGAATCGATACCATGGCTTCAAACGGACAGCCAACGTAATCAAGCGCTTCATTTACAACGTCCTTTATCAGCTCTTCGTAATCAAAAGATAGTGTCAGATCACATTCTTTTTCAATAAAAACGCTCACGAGTCTCTCCTTCCTTCAGCAGGCTTGTCCCTTCGCATGCTGCGCTGTGCTCTTCGTCCGGCACGCGCCTCCTGCTGCCTTTCGTAGCCTTCGTATGCCTCGACAATCCTTTGCACAAGCGGGTGACGTACAACGTCTTTGCTTGACAAAAACTCAAAGCCAATCCCTTCTATGTCGCGAAGCACTTTCATCGCCACATCCAGGCCGGAAACTTGTCCGGATGGTAAGTCCTTTTGCGTTTGGTCTCCGGTAATAATTACTTTTGAGCCAAAGCCGATACGCGTTAGAAACATTTTCATCTGCGCCGGTGTCGTATTTTGCGCCTCGTCCAGTATAATGTACGCGTTATCCAAAGTTCTGCCGCGCATATAAGCAAGCGGCGCCACTTCAATTAAGCCTTTTTCGGAATTTTTCTGAAAGGACTCCGCGCCCATAATTTGGTACAGGGCGTCGTAGAGAGGCCGTAAGTACGGGTCAATTTTGCTTTGCAAATCCCCCGGCAGAAAACCTAGTTTTTCTCCGGCTTCTATGGCAGGACGCGTCAGAATAATTCTTCCTACCTCGTCATTTTTAAACGCTTGGATGGCCATAGCCATAGCTAGATAAGTTTTTCCGGTTCCGGCAGGACCGATTCCAAATACAATCATATTTTCTCGGATTTTATCAACGTAGCTTTTTTGCCCAAGCGTTTTCGGCTTAATCGGCTTGCCGCTAATGGTATGACAAACAAGATCCTGATCGATGGCAAGAAGTTCTTTTTCCCGATGCTCCATAGCAAGCGCAAGTGCATATTGCACGTTTTGCTCCGTAATTGCGTTTCCTCTTGCGGCCAGGTCTGCAAGCGTAGACAAAACCCGCCCCGCTCCAGCGGCAGGCCCTTCCTCGCCGATAATTTTTATTTCTTCTCCGCGGGCAATCAAGGTGACATGAAGCGTCTTTTCGATTCGCTTCGCGTAAACGTCCAGTTCCCCAAAAACATTTTTCTGATGCTCAATCGGAATGTTCATCCTCGTCTCCGTCAATGAGTGCATCCTCCTTTTGAATCTTTTCCAGTCGGCAGCCTCTGCTTGCTACCCGCAGGGTAATGTGCAGCACGGCAGTTTCTTCGGTGAGGACAAGCTCGCTCTCTTCCGCAAGAATTTCGTAACCGTTTTTTACAAGTGTCTCCAAGTACGCAAGGTACGCTTTGGAGGCACGTTCTTTTATGGATTCTTCCGTATGCTCTTTTGTCACCACATGGTAAGGCTGATAGGTGGACTTGCTCCACGAAACTGGCAAATAAAGTTGTTTAAAAAGGCGCAAATCCGCATACGTCGTTATTATATCACAATCCTTAGTCGGAATACCAGATTGATATTTCATTAATTTATGCCCGAACACGGTCAGCGTATAGTGCGTTTTTCCTTTTTTTTCGTATTCCTTCACTTGCTCTGTCATAGGAAAGGACATTTCCTCTTCTACGACTTGTTCAATTTCTATGTCGGCGTCAGAAAGCACGAAACTTCGGGACAGCTCCGTACCGTAAGCGTCCGTTACAATTCGTGTGCCGGAAACCAGAACATCCCCTGCCGCCACGCTGTCGCCGACTTTTACAAGCGGTGTGCCTGCGCGGACCAAAATTTTTCTGACGACGCCGGAGGTTGTAGCTACGATATCCCCGCTTGTTAAATCCGGCGATTCGGCGATTGTATAGCGATACGCTTCTTTTATGTGAATTTTAAGACGCGTCCCCGCTTTTTCGCAGGAAACCCATAAAATGTCCGGATACGTTGTCCGAAGCATTGTTTCAATTTCCTCGCAGGAGATGGTATTCATCCGAATTCCGGCGGCAATGCCTTGCTCTCGCAAAAAAGTAAGCAGTTGTTCGTCGCTGTGGACAAAATTGCCCTGAATTTGGATGGACCAAAGAAACAAAGAAAGCACATACAGCAAAGCGACAAACAAGGCAATGCCGATTGTCCGCGTCCGATAGCGCTTTGCGCTCTCTTGCCAAAAGGGAAATCCTACGCGCCGATACACCAAAGGGAGCACACCGCATTTTCTGGCGTAAGGGCCAACACGCTTGTAATCGGAAAGCTTCATACGCGCCCAATAACCGCTTCCTTCTTCCTGCGGCGGTGCGCCGGGAATCGTTCCCGAAAGCAGCATTCCGCGCCCCGAAAGCAGCGTAAGAAAGCGCCGCGGTTCTCTTCCGGTAACCCATATAATTAAATAGCCCTGTAGCCATAAAAGGATGCGCCTCACGTCTTTACCTCAACCTCGTTAATTCGGCCAACAATTTTGATTTCGTCCCTCGTATACAAGACAATTCGAAGGTGTTCTCCCCGAATATACAAGCTTCCAATCGTGGTTAAGATGCGAATGCACGCTTCCTGATAGTCGATCAGTTTTTTGTAATTTTCGACAACTACGCTGCCTCTTCCAAGCAGGTGGACAAGCGGGTTGCCTGCCAAAATATCCGGCGGCAGGCGAAGCTTTTGCGTTATGCGTTCCGTGTAGCTTACCGCGCTTTCTCTCCAGCCCTTTTCAACTTTGCGTACATTGTCGTAAATAATCCCTTTTTCGGCTCTTTTTTTTACATCCGGTCGTTTCATGGACAATCTCCGGACTTCTTTCCGTTTTATGTATATGCTTCCCGAAGAAAAAAAGAAGGCGCCAAAAGGCGCCTCCCGTCGTAAACTTACTTATACTTTCTCTTGCGAGCAGCTTCAGACTTTTTCTTACGTCTTACACTGGGCTTTTCATAATGCTCTCTTTTACGAATCTCCTGCTGAATGCCGGCCTTCGCGCAGTTTCTCTTAAAACGGCGAAGAGCGCTGTCCAACGATTCATTTTCTTTTACGATTACATTCGACATAAACTCACCTGTCCCTCCCTCCAGTTGTGTATTGTGCGTATACAACTGTTACGGGTATTACTAGCACTATAAGAATTTTAGCATAATTTTCTTATATGTCAACAACTTTTTTCGCGCGAACGCGTACTTTTGCCTTCTATGTGCTTAGGACGATGTCCTAAAAACCAGTGTATCAATTGTATTCTGTCCGAATCTTCTTTTGCATGCTCAATTTATAAGCGCCAAAAACCAATGCACCCAGAAAAACAAGCAAAAGTGCGTGCGATATTACATACGTTCTAACTGTTAATCCGTATTCGTATATGCTGTTTAACCATACACCCAAAATGAGTGTACCGCCTGCTCCCGACGAATTCACTAACAGAATTGTCAATAAATTTACAACGCCTGAGAGAAATACAAAAAGAATAACGTTGTCTAAGATTTCTGACAGGATGAAATGCAAGAGGTATACGCACAGCATGGTGACACAAAGAGAAATTGTCAAAAATGTAAATTCTGTTTGTGTTGAAGTCAATTGGATTTCTCCGTTGTTGTAAAACAAAAGCGTGTTATGACTGTCCGGGAGCGCTTTCCGCGTTAATACTATATAAATCAGCTGCGGAATCAAACAATAAAGCATAATGAAAAGATAACTAAGACCTTCCTCCCAAAAGCATCGTTTTTTTCCATGCATAAGATAGGCGATGGAAAAAGCGCCGTTTGACTTTCCGATATTATTCACTAAAAACACGACGTAAATTGAGAGAAACAGTTGAAAGAAAAATAAGACTTCCATCATATAAAAAGAGTAGCTCCTCTGTTCCCTGACGGACGGTGTCAAAATGCTTCCTTCTTGTACATCGTCATATTTCAGATCGTTTTTCTTTAGAAATTCGAGTATTTCTTTCGTCTCTTTCATAATTACAGCGTCTTCAGCGCTGCATTCTTGCTCTAAAATCGTTATCTGCTCGATTTGCATATCGATATCGCTGCTGTTTGTATATTCGTCTATAGGATACGCCCACCATAGATCTCGTTTTTCACAGTCGTTTAGAAAAAGCAGGGACATGAGGATAACAAATAATAAAGGGCAGACGCTCAGGAACACTACGTTCCACGATTTTGATATTCGAAACAGAATGCTTTTCATACCTTCGTTTCCTCCAGACAGGTAACTCCCATAATTCCGAAAACAGCAGTTCTTTTTACAACATCGGGAATGCGATTTGGATTTATAAATATCCAAATAGAACTTTCATCAGCGACACAGCTCTGACTCTCCGAGCTCTCTATATCCTCTATGTTGCTGATTTCCTTCAACGCTTCTTCTGCCGCTTCCTTTGAAATAAAATCCATTCGGAATCTGCGTTTTTCCGTCAACGATCGCATGAAATATGGTTCTACTACACCGTCTTTTATGCAAACCATTTTCGATGCATACATGCAAAGCTCTGTAATATCGTGCGAAACGACAAGTATGATTTTCCCTTTTTGTTTCAATAAAGATATCTGCTTGTAAAACAATTTCCTACTTTCGTAATCCAAAGCGTTCGTTGGCTCGTCAAAAAGAAAGACATCTGCGTTGGATTCCATAGAAATTATAATCGCAAGTTTCTGCTTCATTCCCAGAGAATACTTTTTTACACACCATGTCAAGGCTTCATCCATGTTCCACAGACAAAACGACTGCTGAATTTTCTCGGCGTCATATCTATCTCGTAAGTAGTATCTTGCGTTATCCATTCCTGTCATACTGTTCCAAAATTTAGGGGTTTCTATAAAACCGCCAAACCTCGGCACGGTATTGTCTTCCATGGCGATTTTGCCAATTTGCACTGGAAGAAATTGAGAAATTAGTTTTAGAAGTGTTGTTTTCCCGCTCCCGTTTGCACCGACAATTCCAAGGATTTCTCCCTTGTTCACCTGAAAGGAAACATGGGATAACACTTTTTCCTTCTTATACGAAAAGGATACATCTTCCACCACTAATGCATTTTTACTGCTCATATTTCGGCAATCCATCCTTAATTAGTTCTATCTGTATTCCGCTTGCTGTCTCTATAATTTTTACGGCACGCTCATACCATAATTCAGAAACCTCCGGTGGATATTTTTCACATAAGGATAAATACAAGACCTCGTCATCCAGCTCGTAGGGCCATTGAATGGACTTGTAGAAATCAATCAATTCTGTCCAGTTGCTTGCGAGGATCATATCCTCCCACGAAACAGACGCAAGAGTACTGTGGGGCAGCGCGGATTCTAAAAACGGAACGGCAAGAAGCGGGGCACAAGAATGCTCCGGTGGATAATATTCAGCAACCATTTCCTGAGCCGTTACTGTCGTGCCATCCACAGTAACGTAAAAGTAATGAAAATCTTTCGACAAAAGATAAACTCCAGTTTCTCCTTCTACCTTCTCCATGTCCTCAGAAAGGGAACAAATATAATACTCTTGATTTGCTATGTAGTTCTCATAGAAATTATCCGGAGAAAGCGGGGTGAAAGTTGTAGTAAAATAGGCTTGATGTTCTTCCACCTCGTCCATTGTTGCTCCTGCAAAAACAATGGACACATTTCCATCTTGGCTAACAATCACTACATCTTTTGTCTGATTCGCTTTTGTGCGGAAAATTAAAACTCCTGCTGCGAGAAGTGCGAAAATAATAAGACACAAGGCTACTTTCTTCATTTCAAGCTCCATATCAATTTTTAAATCATTAGGCTATTTACGCTTATCTATTTTTTGCTTTCTACTTATTTCTCACCTTTGTTATTCCAAAATTCCACCTAGTGCTAATTCCTGTTCCAATTTTGTTTTCTGGGAAATAAGAGTACTGTCGATCTCTGTTTTCAGCCCATGTATCATTTACAATCACATAGTTAAGCTCCTCGGTAACGGAGACCTTTTTGCCGAGTAAATTCTTTTTGAAATATTTAACTTTATATGTAACATACCCACTACCTGTCATAGTATGTCCCTTTATGGAGAAAATAACGGCTCGACCACTATCGATCTCCTTTGTTAAAGTTTTATAAATATTGTAATAATCATTATTTCCTTTTTTATCCATAGAATATTTTTTGAACATTTTGGTGATTAGGTTGTCTTGGTTGTCGTGTGTGAATCCGTCGTCATAGAATACTTTTCCATCGGTCCCGTATACTACATACGAATTTCTTTCTGCCATATCGATAACATCAAAGCATATCACATTCGAACTCTTTTTTGACGCTTTATAAAACTCCAACAAAGAAGTGGTTGCAGAAGCCCAGCATATTCCCTCTGCTATATCAGTCCTGTCACCGTTATGTTTGTTAAAATACTCTCTCAGTTTTGTCTGATTATGATTATTACAATTCACCTTTGTTTCTGATCCGGCCGAGACCGTAACATTCGAATATTTCGAATATGCTTTCGCAATTTTTCTTTCAATATCATTTTTTTCGGTTATTACGTCGGCGGCTGTTCCGGTTTTCTGTTCGCTAAAGCAGTAAACACCCAACAAGGCACTAAAACATATCAAAACTGACATCATCACCCCAACAAAGAAATTAATAACTTCTTTTCTTTTCATAAACTCATCTCCTTCGCCTAATATATAGTAGAGCGTTTGAATTTCGTATTCGCTCATCAAGTGCATTATAGGTATTTTTCGGAAAGATGTCAAGCTTTTTCAAACGTATTTTACTAAATTTCCTCCTGTGGCAAATTTAAAGTGCTTTTTGCGCGATTTTGTTTGTTTTTTTTCGGTTTATTCAGTTTTATCACCACCTATATCATCTGGGTTACAGTTTGCTGTTCATATTGTGTTATGCATATTGAAGCTTTGCAATCCGACTTTAAAAAAACAAGCTCCTCATCGAATAGCAACGTGGGAATTCTCGTTTTCTATTCGTATGAGGAGCCAAATGCTTTATGCGTTTTCGCCTAGCTGCGCCGTGGCAATCTCATAAGCTTTTTCGATTGCCGCAGGTATGCCGCTTGGATCTTTTCCTCCGGCCTGCGCCATGTTTGGCCGACCGCCGCCGCCGCCGCCAACGCATCCAGCGACTGCCTTAATTAAGTTTCCTGCATGAGCGCCCTTAGAAACTGCTTGATCGGTTGCCATTGCCATCAGGCTGACTTTTCCGTCTGCCACGCAGGCAAGCAGGAGCAAACACTCTCCCAGCTTGTCTTTTAGCTGGTCTCCCAAGTTTCGCAAGCCGTTTCCGTCTACATCTTTAACGGATGCTGCGAGTACGGCTATTCCGGCTATTTCTTTGACGTTTGACAAAACTTCGCCAAGGGAATTCCCTGCTAATTTTGCTTTTAACTTCTCGTTTTCCGACTGCAAGAGCTTTATTTCCTCGCTCATCGTCTCAATCCGACGAACCAGTCCCGCAGCGTCGGTTTTTGCCGCCCGGGAAGCTTCTGCAAGCTGCTGCTCAAGCTTTTCGTAATAAGCAAACAGCCCTTCCGAAGTAATCGCTTCGATTCGGCGAACGCCTGCGGCAATGCCGGATTCGGATACAATCTTAAACGCTGTGATTTCCGCTGTATTTGCTACGTGCGTTCCTCCGCAAAATTCTTTGCTGAAATCTTCGCCCATGCAAACTACGCGAACCGTTTCGCCGTACTTTTCTCCAAAAAGCGCCATGGCGCCGGTCTTCTTTGCGTCTTCAACGGACATAACTTTCGTTTCTACGGTAAGCGCGCTTGTAATTGCGTCGTTTACCATTTTTTCGACCTGAGAGAGTTCCTGTTTTGTCATCGCGGCAAAATGCGAGAAGTCAAACCGCAGCCGATCTGGCGCAACGTAAGAGCCGTGCTGCTGGACATGTGAGCCGAGAACCTTACGAAGCGCACTTTGCAAAAGGTGCGTCGCGCTGTGATTACGGCAAGTTAACGTGCGGTTGTGCGCATCAACCGAAAGCGTCACCACATCCCCGGTTTGAAAACTTCCTTCGGTTACCGTTCCGACATGTCCGATTTTCCCGCCTTTTAATTTCACAACGTCTTCTACTAAGAAGGACGCTCCGTTCATGGAAATCGTTCCGCTATCTGCTGCTTGCCCGCCCATAGCCGCGTAAAACGGGGTTTCTTTAGTGATAATGGTAGCAAGCTGTCCTTCCACTATTTGCTCGACCAATTCGGTCTCCGTCGTTAAAACCTGAATCGAAGACGTATGCGTCAATCGGTCATAACCGCAAAAATGAGAAGTAATTGCCGGATCTATTTGGTCGTATACGGTTAAGTCGGCGCCCATGTAGTTGGTCTTCGCTCTTGCTTTTCTTGCAGTTTCTCGCTGCCGGTTCATGCATGCCGCAAATCCTTCCTGATCAGCCGTAAAGCCTTGATCCGAAAGAATTTCCTGTGTTAAATCCATCGGGAAGCCGTAAGTGTCGTAGAGCTTAAAAGCATCTTCTCCGCTAAGCACCGTCTTTCCGGATTCTTTTAATTCTTTGCAAAGTCCCGAAAGAATTTCCAGCCCTTGGTCAATGGTTTTGTTGAACTTCTCCTCTTCCATGGTAAGCACTTTTAAAATGTGCTCTTTCTTTTCTTCCAGCTCCGGATAACCGTCCTTCGACTCGGCAATAACCGTCTGCGCGAGGTTTGCCAAAAATTCTCCCGGAATGCCAAGCAAACGCCCGTGTCTTGCCGCACGGCGAAGCAGACGGCGCATCACGTAGCCACGGCCTTCGTTGGAAGGCAAAATTCCGTCGGAGGCCATAAACGTTACGGAACGGATATGATCGGTAATCAGACGGATGGAAACGTCTTTCGTCTCATCGGTCTGGTACGCCGTAGCTGCAAGCGTACAAATCCGGTCACGGATGGCTTTCATCGTATCGATGTCAAATACGCAGTCAACGTCCTGAACAACAACGGCAAGACGCTCCAGCCCCATGCCGGTGTCAATGTTTTTATTTGTCAGCTCTTCGTAGCCGCCCTTTCCGTCTCCGTTAAACTGCGTAAATACGTTGTTCCAAACTTCCATGTACCGGTCGCAGTCGCAGCCAACCGTACAGCCTGGCCTCCCGCAGCCGTAGCGCTCTCCTCTGTCGTAATAAATTTCCGAACACGGGCCGCAGGGACCTGCGCCATGCTCCCAAAAGTTATCTTCTTTCCCAAAGCGGAAGATGCGCTCCTTCGGAATGCCAACCTCCTCGTTCCAGATAGCAAACGCTTCCTCGTCGCTTTCGTAAATCGACGGATACAGGCGGTTTTCATCCAGCCCAATCACTTTCGATAAAAATTCCCACGACCACGCAATCGCTTCGTGCTTGAAATAGTCTCCGAAGGAGAAATTTCCAAGCATCTCAAAAAACGTCAAGTGCCGTGCCGTCTTTCCTACGTTTTCAATATCTCCGGTGCGGATGCACTTCTGACAAGTCGTTACGCGGCGTCTTGGCGGAATCTCCTGCCCGGTAAAATAAGGCTTTAACGGTGCCATACCGGCATTAATCAACAAAAGACTTTTGTCGTTTTGCGGCACCAGCGAAAAGCTGTTCATTTTCAGGTGACCTTTGCTTTCAAAGAAGTCCAAATACATCTTTCTTAATTCATTTACGCCATATTTCTTCATTCTTTTTCTTCCCATACCCTTCCGGCATTTTTGTTTCTTTTAGGCTCAATGGATATTATTATAATTATCCGTCCGCTGCTTGTCAACGAATCCGCTTGCAAGTTTTTTCAAAAAAGTGCAAAAAGGGCTTGCATTTTTTGCATTTCTTTGTTATCATCGAAAACGCAGTTGAGATATGGCTTGTTGGTCAAGCGGTTAAGACGTCGCCCTCTCACGGCGAAAACAGGGGTTCGATTCCCCTACAAGCTGCTAAAAAGTCGGTTAATAACCGACTTTTTTTACGCAAAAAAGAGAGGATTCCTTTCATGAGCCGCAACACTACTTCCGATAAAAGGCGCCCGTTTGCGCGCCCGCCCAAATTTAAAAACCGCTTTTTTTTGATGACCTTTGGCATTCTTTTTCAGGCGCTTGGCGTCTCTTTGCTTTTACAACTTCGTCTGGGGACAGATCCGTGCACTTGCTTTACGCAAGGCGTCACTCGCTATTTGCCGCTCTCTTTTGGAACTGCGCAGGTTTTGTGCCATCTGATGAACTTTGTGGTTGTCTGCATTTTTGACCGCGGCAAAATCGGCTTTGGAACTATCGGAAATATGTGCTGTCTTGGCTACCTCTCTGATTTTTACACAAGTCTTTACAACCGGTTTCTTCCGGACAGCTTCTTTGAAGGGACTTTTGTTCGCTACGGTCTTTTGCTGCCGGCGCTGCTTGTCTTTTTGCTTGGCGCCGCCGCATATATGACTGCCGATCTTGGCATGTCGCCTTACGACGGCGTCCCTTTTATTCTCTCCGACCACATCCATAAAATTTCGTTTCGTCTCATCCGAGTGCTTTGGGACACAGCGTTTTTAATTGGAGGCTTTTTGCTTGGAGGCGTCGTTGGCATCGTCACTTTCCTCGTAGCTTTTTTCCTTGGCCCTGTAATTGCGTGGATGCAAAAGAAACTGGAACGGTTTCTCACGGTTTCTTAGGCACTTCGTAAATAGAAAATCCTTCGAACGAAAAAGCAAGCGGAAGCGTTTCTTCTATCAGCCGATTTGCTGCCGGATTTTCATAATACTGCTTGCTTGCCGAGCTTACGACGATATAGCGGATATTTGCGCTGTTTGCAGCTTCCAGCAGCTCCTGCTTGCTTTCGGCGGAGTAAATCGCCGCCTGCACGGCGCCCCGCGTATCCGTATCGTAACCGACCGTCCACGGAAAAAGCGACCAGCCCAGATAAATTTCCACACCGGCGTATGTAAACGGCGACATATAATTTTTCGGGCATGTAAACAAATCATCTTTGTCCACATTTTCCCTTACCCATTGCAAAAACTCTGTATTTTCTTTTAGTTGGTACGCTCTTGGAGGCGTGCTCTTATAACAAACGGTGTAATAATCGTATATGCCGTTTGCCGTCAGAGAAAATAAAACGACGCCAAAAGAGAAAATGCATACCGTCCGTAAAAGAAACCGTCCGACCTTTCCCGTCTTTGTCCAGCCGGAAATCTTTCGGAGCAAAAACCGCCCGATACACTCCAGCACGTCCGCATAAAAAATCGCAAAGAGCAAAAAAGTCAGCATCGTATACTTGCTGTTTTGATTTACGTCGCGCGTCATCTGTACGGAAAATCCAAAGACAAGCGGCGCCAGCGTTGCGAGGAAAAATACGCGCTTTTCTGCCTTCTCCTTAAGGAAATAAAGAAACAGCAAAAAGAACGCAACGCCAAGCAGCATAACAAAGTGGCGGGCATAGCCAAGGAAGGAAACATCCTGTAAAATCCAGCCGTGAATTCTTTGGATGGAAAACGTATCGGCACCGGCAGCAAAAATGCGCAGCTGCGCAAATGCGGACAAAACCGTTAAAAGTGCGGTGTAAGCAAACGTCAACTTATGGCTTGAGAAAAAGGCAAGCACAAACAAGATGAGCAGCGAGGCAATTGCCGCAGGACCGTTCCAAAACACAAGCATTCCAAGGAGCAAACCGCTATAAACGCCAACGCGGGCTCCTTTGGCATCGATTACAAACGCATCTTCTCGCATCCACATAAGAAAACGATCCTTGTGCAGATTCGTTTCCTTTCTCCACATGCGCAAATACCGGCGCAAATTGCACATTCCTTCCTGGAAGTACGGGAGGAACACAAAAAGCACCAAAAAAACGGCGGTCATTCCAAAAGCGTAATGCCGCTGGTTTGCATAAACGTTCGGGCTGTATATGCCCCAGTCTTCCAGAATTGTGCTTCCGACAAACCGCGTACTGTCAAGGAAATTTTCCCAAACCGGTTCTTCCAGCGAAAAGAAACGGTCAAATACAGCAAGCGAGCTGCGAAATGCCGCCAAAATACCGGCCAAATACCCTGTCTGCAGCCTTCCGCTTAACGAGCTTGCAAGCCCTGCAAGCGCCATCAGCATCCCGGATAATCCGAAAATACTCGGAAGGTTCACGGCAAGATCTAACCGCAGTCCGAGAAATTCCAAATTTCCCGCAAGAAAGTCAAACATAAAGTGGTATTTCAGGTCGGAACCGGCGTACAGTGTATAATCCGCAGGGATATTTTGCATCATGGAAAAAGAGCGAATCATGCTCAAATGCACTTCAAAATCTCCTGCGTTCGTCTCTCCAATGCCGATAACTCCGTCAGAATACCAAAAACTTCTGCACATAAGCACGCCGGCGTAGAGAAAACAAAAGACAAGAAACGCTGCGCCGCCCCAAGTTGGCCGCAGACAAGGCAGCACTTTTTTCCAAGGGACGTCTTTCAGCTCCCAAATTGGGAATATGCATAAGGCAAATACGATGCCGTTCGCCCAAAGAAGCGGCTGATTCGTCCAGTGGGAAGCTGCCCACGCGGATGCGTACGTCAACCAGCCAAGCGCAAGCATTCCCATTAAAAAAGACGCAGGGAAAACGAAAAAAAGCAAATTTTCCCCTTTTTTCTTGTAAACGTACTCCGGAAGAAGTTTCCAAAGCAGGAAAAATCCGACCATGGTTCCAACAAACAAATAAACAAGTCCCAGCATAGCATTCTCCACACACAAATTTTAATAAGATAAAAAACTTGACAAATCCAGCTGATTTGTCTTTGGCAGATCGTTTAGTACACCCAAATCTGTCAGTAAATCGACCGTTGTCCGCCCTACCCGACAGCGTTTTTGAAAGTCTTCGCAGGAAAGAAACGCGCCTTCCTGCGCTCCGTCTTCAATTTGCTGTGCAACCGTATCTCCCAGTCCAGTAATCGAAGTGAGGGAAGGCATAAGTTTCCCGTCTATAATCTGAAAACGGGTCGATTTCACTTTGTAAATATCAATTGGCAGAAACTCCAGCCCTCTTGCGTACATTTCCATAACGATTTTCATATCCTTAAGCTGCTCCTGCTCTTTATTAGAAAGCTTTCCGGCAGCGTTTCTGCGCTTAAAATCGTTATAGTGCTGCCAAAATACGTCTTTTCCAAGCGCCATCAGCTCGTAACTAAATGCCTTCGCGCGGATGGAAAAATAAGCGGCGTAATAAGCAAGCGGGTAATAAACTTTAAAATAGGCAATCCGGAGCGCCATCATAACGTACGCGCATGCATGTGCCTTAGGGAACATATACTTGATCTTTTTACAAGACCAAATGTACCAATCGGGCACGTTTTGCGCCAGCATGTCCGCTTCCATTTCCGGCGTCAGGCCTCGCCCTTTGCGCACACTTTCCATAATCTTAAACGCTTTGCCGTTTTCCACGCCCATGTGAATCAGGTACGTCATAATATCGTCACGCGTACAGATTGCTGTAGAAAGAGTACACTTCTTTTCTTCGATGAGCGTTTGCGTATTGTTTAGCCACACGTCTGTTCCGTGCGACAACCCGGAGATGCGGATCATATCGGAGAAATTTTTCGGCTTCGTGTCCCGCAGCATTTGCATAACGAATTCCGTTCCCAATTCCGGAACGCCAAGGCAGCCCAAATCGCACCCGTCCAAATCTTCGGGTTTAACGCCAAGCGCCTCTGTACTCTCAAACAGCGACATTACTTTTGCATCGTCCATCGGAAGCCCTTTCGCGTCAAGACCGGTAAGGTCTTCCAGCATACGAATCATCGTCGGATCGTCGTGCCCGAGAATATCCAACTTTAACAAGTTGTGGTCGATGGAATGATAATCAAAGTGTGTTGTGACAATATTTGACGAATTGTCGTTTGCCGGATGCTGCACGGCGGTAAAGGAATAAATTTCTTCCCCGTGAGGCAAAACGACAATCCCGCCCGGATGCTGTCCGGTCGTACGCCGAACGCCTACGCATCCTTGCACAATCCGGTCAATCTCTGCAGCACGCTTGTGAATTCCGCGCTCCTCGAAGTAATTTTTTATAAATCCATACGCGGTCTTGTCTGCAAGCGTACCAATCGTCCCCGCACGGAACGTATGTCCTTTTCCAAACAGCACTTCCGTGTAAGCGTGGGCCTTGCTTTGGTATTCTCCAGAAAAGTTTAAGTCAATATCCGGCTCCTTGTCGCCGTAAAAACCAAGAAAGGTTTCAAACGGGATGTTCTGCCCGTCCTTTATCAGCATATGTCCGCAGTTCGGGCATGCTTTATCTGGCATGTCAAAGCCCGACATCTGATTGTATGCGGCAACCTCCGGCGAATCAAAATCGTAGTAATGGCAATGCTTGCAATAATAGTGCGCAGGCAGCGGATTTACTTCCGTAATGCCGGCCATTGTCGCGACAAACGACGAGCCGACGGAGCCGCGCGAACCGACCAAATATCCGTCTTCGTTCGAATGCTTCACAAGACGCTGCGCAATAATGTACATGACCGCAAATCCGTTTTTAATAATGGAATTTAACTCTCTTTCCAAACGACTTGTTACTTGTATCGGCAAATTTTCTCCGTACCAGTCGCGCGCAGTTTGGAAGCAAAGCTCCGTAAGCTCCTGATCCGAATTTTCAATGACCGGCGGACACTTGTCCGGACGAACCGGCTGAATTTTCTCAATCATATCGCAAATTCGGTTTGTATTTGTTACGACAATTTCCATCGCCTTTTCTTTCGGCAAATAACGAAACTCGTCTAACATCTCTTCCGTTGTCCGAAAATAAAGCGGCGGCTGCAAGTCTGCGTCGGCAAACTTCTTTCCGGCCATAATGATTCTGCGGTAGATTTCATCTTCCGGATCCTGAAAATGCACGTCGCACGTTGCTACGCACAGCTTATTTTGCTCTTCCGCAAGGCGCACAACCGTTTTGTTTAGCTCTATCAAATCCTGCTCCGACGTGATGTCCGGCAGGCTTTCGTCGCGGATCATAAAGTGGTTGTTTCCGATTGGCTGAATTTCGTAATAATCGTAAAAGTCGAGGATTCTTTGGAGATCTTCTCCCTCTTTTTTATGTAAAATAGCCTGAAAGAGTTCTCCGGCTTCACACGCCGAACCGACAATTAACCCTTCCCGGTACTTGCGCAGCAAGCTTTTTGGAATTTTCGGCCTGCGGGAAAAGTAATGCAAATGCGACAGCGACGCCAGCCGATATAAATTAATGCGTCCGATATCGTTTTTGCAAAGCAGAATAATATGATAGCTTCGAAGCTTGCGGATTTCCTCTTTGTCGTTTTCTAAATCCAGAGGGCCTCCGTTTGCGTTCGTAGCCACCTCGTCGTCAACCAAGTACCCTTCCATCCCATAGATAATTTTAAAATCCTTTAGCTGCTGCAGCTTTTCAGGGTCGTCGGCAAATTTCTTTTTGTCAAGCGCATGCGCCGCGTCTACAAACGACTGCACAACGCCGTGGTCGGTAATCGCAATGGCCGGATGTCCCCAAGAAAACGCCGTGTTGACAAGCTTTTTTGTATTGACAACAGCGTCCATATCGCTCATTTGCGTATGGCAATGCAGCTCTACGCGCTTTACCGGCGCCGTATCTTTTCGCCGAATTGTAAAATCCTTTTCTTTTTTTATGCCCGATACGGAACCCAACATAACTTCGTGGTCAAACTTGTCGTATTGCGCCATTCCCCGGACACGCAAAAAAGCTCCTTCTTTTATAACGGAGCAAAGTTTTTCATAAGCTTCTTTTCGCAAAAATAGTTTTACGTTAATCGTATCGGTAAAATCGGTCAAGGCAAAGCTAAGCAGCTTCTTTTCGCTTCGCAAATCCCGCTCATCGCGTTTAATTACTTTTCCATGAACGACAACTTCGCCGATTTCGTCCTGAATTTCACAAATCGGAGTAAGCTCTCCCTCAAAAGGTCTCCCGTAAAACAAATCCGGATCGTCGGGGAGACGCTTGCGAAATTTTGTGCGCTCCGCAGTTTCTGGAGGCGGTGCAGGGCGCTCCTTCTCCGTTTTTTGCAAATCCTTTTTTTCTTTTTCCTTGCGGGCACGCTGCAAAAATTCTTCGTAATCAAAAACGTCCGCGCCCGCTTCCACTTTCTTTTCCGGCGGCGCGTATACAATCGAAAAGGCGCACTCTCGGTTCCAATACTGCTGCATTTTTTCTTTTAAAAACCGCAGTAAATCCGTTTCCCGCGACTTCGCGACATTGCTTTCTGTTAAGCAAAGCGTAATACGATTTTCCGGGAAAGAAACTTTCGCGTTCTCTAGAAGCGTCGCATCTAAGTGATTCGAAAGGGAAAGCTCTTCGATCAAATACGGCAGGCACGTCTTATACATTTCTTCCGGTTGATTCGTGGCCGGAAGCGCATATGTAAACACAATTTGCACTTCCTTGCCGGAGTCGTAAAAATATTGGCGCTTTAGTTCCAGCTCCATGCGCTTTTGGTCGGTCGGCCGGACAATCTTTTCGCTCATTAGAGCCACTTCCATCCGAGGCGCGCTGCGAAACGATTTTATTTTCACTACTTCCACGCAGTCAAAGGCCCGCTCCAGCCGTCCGTCCACTCTTAGTTCCGAAAAAACGTCATAAAACTTCATAAGCATCCAGTTCTTTCTTTAGTTCCTGCAATAAGTCCTGCTCCGGGACTTTGCGCAAAATTTCTCCCTTTCGAAACAAAAGCCCTTCGCCTTTGCCGCCTGCAATTCCAAGGTCGGCTTCTTTTGCTTCTCCGGGGCCGTTTACAATACAGCCCATAACAGCAACTTTAATCGGATACGGGTACTGTGCAACTAATTTTTCTACTTCCTTTGCCAGGGAAATTAAATCGATTTGCGTCCTTCCGCAAGTCGGGCACGATACAAGCTCAATGCCTTCTCTTCGCAGTCCTAACGTACGCAAAATAAGCTTAGCGGAGCGAATTTCTTCTAAAGGCTCGTCCGTTAAAGAAACGCGGATGGTATCGCCAATGCCCTGATAAAGAATGTTTCCGATACCGATTGCCGATTTGATATTCCCTGCATACACCGACCCGGCTTCCGTTATTCCTACATGAAGCGGATAGTCGGTCAGCTTCGAGAGCATTTCGTGCGCGGCAATCGACATCAAAACATCGGACGATTTGATGCTGATTACAATTTGGTCAAAGTCGAAACTCTCCAGGATATGTACTTTGTCTAAGGCGCTCTCCACAAGCCCTTCCCCTGTTACGCCGTTGTATTTTTCTACAAGCTCTTTTTCCAAAGAGCCCGAATTTACGCCAACCCGAATCGGCACCTGGTATTCCTTGGCCTTCTCCACAACAGCGCGAATCCGCTCGCTTGAGCCAATATTGCCCGGATTAATGCGCACTTTATCCGCGCCCGCCTCCATAGAAGCGATTGCAAGGCGGTAATCAAAATGAATGTCCGCCACAAGCGGAATGTGAATGCTTCGCTTTATTTCGCGAATCGCTGCCGCGGCTTCCATCGTAGGAACTGCCAGACGAATCAAGTCACAGCCGGCGTCCTCTAACGCGCGAATCTGCGCTACCGTCGCCGCTACGTCTTCGGTTTTTGTATTGCACATGGACTGAATCAGAATGGGATTTCCCCCTCCTAAAATCCGATTTCCGACCCGAACGGGCCGCGTTTGTCTGCGCTCCATAGCAAGCCTCCAATGCATTAATGCAATAAATTGCGAATATCGTTAAAGAAAATCAGCAGCATCAGGATCATCAAAAGGACGAATCCAATAAAGTGAATAAAGCCTTCCTTTTTCGGATCCAGCCTTTTCCCTCGAATGACCTCGATAATAAAAAATAAAAGCCGTCCGCCGTCCAGCGCCGGAATTGGCAGCAAATTCATAACGCCAAGGTTCGCGCTTAACAAAATCCCCCAGTTAATCAGGTTTAAGGCAGCATACACAGCTCCGTCGGTAGAGTAGCTTTCCTCTACTACGTCGCTCATCTCGCTGATTACCCGTACCGGTCCTCCAATATCCTCGCTGGAAGCTTTGCCCTGCAGCATATAACCAAGGCTTTTTACTGTCGCTTTTACCCAGTATTTCAGTTCCAGTGCGCTGTATTTGATAACGCCAAGAACGGATTGTTTTTCTCTTCCGTATAAGTTATACCCAAACCCAAGGGAATAGCTTTGCGATTCCTTTGGCGTAAGACGTACGGTTGTCTCCTGCCCGTCTCGAACATACGTTAAGGAAACTTCCGAGCCGTCCAGCGGATTATCCGACATATATTCCGTGAAATCTCTTGCAGATGCAATTGCAGTGGAGTTAATAGCGGTGATGACGTCGCCCTCACGAAGTCCTGCCTGCTCGGCTGCTCCGCCCGCAGAAACGCCGGAGAGCGTCAGCGGTTCGCTTGCTTCCTGCGACACCGTATACACAACGCCCAAATAATAAGCAACGTGTGCCGGTTCGTACGTAAGCGTCAGCTCTTTTCCGTCGCGCTCAATCAAAAGGGTGATGGGCTCGCTGTCAATGCCGTCTAATTGCTCGTACAAAGAAAGCTCGCGGCCAACGGAAATCTTGTGACCGTTGTATTCTAAAATCCGGTCTCCCGGACGCAAATCCACCTGCTCCAAAATCGAATCTTCCACGCTTGTAACATAAGGAATGTCGATTCCAAGATAACCGATAATAATGGCCGCCATGCCAAACGCAAGCAAGAAATTAAATATCGGCCCTGCTACAACGACGCTGATTCGCTGCCAAACATTTTTGCTGTTAAAAGAACCTGGAGCGTCGTCTCCTTCGTCCTCGCCAAGCATATGACAAGATCCGCCAAGCGGAAAAAGCTTCCAAGAGTATCTTGTTTTTCCGATTTGCTTACTTATGATGCGCGGACCTAAGCCAAGCGAAAATTCAAGAACTTCAATTCCGTTTAATTTGGCAAGAAGAAAGTGCCCGAGTTCATGAAAGATAATAACAGCGCTAATCATAAGGAGCGCCAGAAGAATATTAAAAATACCGCTCATTGTTTTACAACATGTTCCTTTCTGTTATCTGCTGCTCCCCTCAAGCAATTCATATGTTTCTTTCTCGGCATTAAGAATCTCCGCTAAGGAAGGATTTGAAATGTTCTTATGTTTCTCTACCGCTTTTTGAATGTTTCCGGCAATCCCAAGAAAATCGAGTTCGCCTTTTAAAAACTGGGAAACTGCCCATTCATTTGCCGCGTTGTAAACGGTCGGAAGGCTGCCTCCCTGCTTCATAACTTCGTATGCCAAAGAAAGCGCCGGGAAGTTCTCAAAATCCGGCTTTTCAAATTGCAGGGTTCCAATTTGGAAGAGATCCAGCTTATGCGCCTGCATTGGCATCCGCTTCGGATAAAACATTGCGTATTGAATCGGCAGCTCCATGCTGGGCACTCCCATTTGTCCAACAACAGCGCCGTCTACGAATTCTACGGCCGAGTGCAAAATGCTTTGCGGATGAATAAGCACCGTCACCTGCTCCGGCTTTAGTCCAAAAAGCCAGCGTGCCTCCATCATCTCCAGCCCTTTATTTACCATGGTGGAAGAGTCGATAGTAATCTTTTTGCCCATCGCCCAGTTCGGGTGCCTTAGTGCATCCGCTGGAGTGATGCCCCGCATCTGCGCCTTTGTTTTTCCGCGAAAAGGTCCGCCGGACGCCGTTAGCAAAATCCGCGCAATCTGTGCGTTGCCCTCCGAAACCGCGCCGTCATAAGGAAGCCCTTGAAGCGACTGAAAAATTGCGGAATGTTCGCTGTCTACCGGAAGCAGGGCAACCTTTTTTTCGCGGATCAGCGGCATAATCAAATGCCCTGCCGTAACAAGCGTTTCCTTATTTGCTAGAGCAATGTCTTTTCCTGCTTCTATGGCTGCTATTGTAGGACGCAGCCCAATCATGCCTACCATAGCGGTAACGACAAGCTGCGTTTGCGAAAGCTGTGCGCAGGAAATAAGCCCATCCATGCCACAGAGCACACGGATTGGCAAATCACGAAGCCGAACGCGCAATTCGCTCGCTTTTTCTTCGTCGTACAAGCATACGACTTGCGGCAAAAACTCCCGCGCCTGCGCTTCTATTTTTTCTACGTTTTTGGCGGCGGCAAGCGCCTCTACTTTGAATTCTGACCGATAAGCGCGGACAATATTCAACGTCTGCGTTCCAATAGAACCGGTCGATCCCAAAACCGTTATCGATTTCATCTTATATCACTTCTCCCAGAAAAAACAGCAGATAGTATACTGCCGGGGCTATAAAAATTACGCTGTCAAACCGATCCAAAATTCCTCCGTGACCAGGAATCAGGCGTCCATAATCTTTTATTCGCTTCTCACGCTTCACGGCGGATGCCGCTAAGTCTCCAATTTGCGCAAAAACCGATGAAATTCCCGCAACAAGAGGAATAAGAACGATCGGATTTTTTAGCGTATGCATCTGGGACTGAAAGATAATCGCGTAAAGAAAACCAATGAGCGCCGCGCCGATTACGCCGCCAACGCATCCTTCCCACGACTTTTTCGGGCTAAGCACCGGAAACGCTTGGTGTTTTCCAAACAATCTCCCGGCGCAGTACGCGCAAGTGTCCGATCCCCACGAACCGATAAAAACAAGCCAAACCAAATACACGCCGCTTGCCATCTGCCGGATGCCGTAAATGCAGCCAAGCAAAAACGCTACGTAAAAAAAGCCGAAAAAGCAACCGGTAATATGCTTAACCGAATAGCGCGGATACCCAAACACGTAGCACGCCATCAAAACAAGCAAAAAGCCGGCAAACAAAGCCGGGATGTAAGCGTTAAACTCCTGCCGCAGAAAAAGGAAATAAACGCACGTCAAAAAATACCCGACAAATCCGGGAACCGTTTTTTGTATGTGCAATACGCGATAAAATTCAAATACGCCAATCAAAGAGGTAAGAAACAAAAGCCCAAGCAAAACGTCGCCGCCAAAGAAAATAGCGCCAAACATAACGAGCAGCAGGGCAATTCCACTGAATAATCTTGTCCAAAACATTTTCTCTTACGCACCTTTCATATCCCGCCGAAACGACGATCCCGGCTGTTGTAATAAGCAATGGCCTTTTGCAGTTCTTTTTTGTTAAAATCCGGCCACAAAACGTCGGTAAAATAAAACTCCGAATAAGCAAGCTGCCACGGCAGGAAATTCGAGAGACGCTTCTCTCCGCTCGTTCGGATAAGCAAATCCGGATATGGAATATCTGCGGTATCAAAGTAGCGATAAAACTGCTCCTGCGTTAATTGCTCGGGAGAAACCTTTCCCTTGGCTGCGTCCTGCGCTAATTTTTTTGCCGCACGCAAAATTTCGTCTCTTCCTCCGTAGTTGATTGCAACTTGAAAAAAAAGACCGGTATTGTTTGCCGACGATTGCTCTAATTCCCGAATGCTCTCCTGCAAGTCAGCGTCTAAACGGCTTACGTCGCCGATTACGCGAACGCGCATATTGTTCTTTTTGCTTCTTTCAAGGGAAGTTTTCATATACTTGCGCAAAAGATCCATAAGAGCGTCCACTTCTTCTTTCGGCCGCGTCCAATTTTCCGTAGAGAAGGCATAAATTGTCAGATACTTTATACCAAGATTGTAAGCGTCTTCGCAAATCTGCTCTACAACCCGACTTCCCTGCGCATGTCCTGCATTGCGCGGAAGGAACCTCTTTTTCGCCCACCGGCCGTTTCCGTCCATAATGATAGCTACATGCTGCAAGCCGCAGTTTTCTCTTTCCTCAGCCATATCCACCTCGTTTTTTCCACGGGATTGAGACAGGGCGTATCTGTTCCCGTCTACGCCCTGCAAAATGGTGCCATCCCGCACGTCTTATACTGTCATAATCTCTTTCGTTTTTTGATCGATCAAATCGTCAATTTCGGCGATGTACTTGTCTGTCAGCTTCTGCGAAGCGTCTTCTAACTTCTTTACCTCGTCTTCGGAAAGATCTGTTTTTCCGGCTTTTTTAATTGCGTCGTTTGCATCTCTGCGGATGTTGCGAAGAGCAACTTTCGCGTTTTCGCCCTTCTTTTTCACGTCTTTTGCAAGCTCTTTTCTGCGATCTTCCGTAAGTTCCGGAAAGACAAGACGAATTACTTTGCCGTCGTTACTAGGCGTAAGACCAAGGTCGGAGGCAAGGATCGCTTTCTCAATTTCACGAATCATCTTTGTCTCCCAAGGCTGAATCTGGATAATTCTTGCTTCCGGAATGGAAATGTTCGCAACAGCCTGAAACGCTGTCGGAACTCCGTAATAATCCACGCGCAGCTTGTCAAGCAAATGCGGATTTGCACGGCCAGCACGGATGTTTTGGTATTCCTCTTTTAAACTGTCTCTGGATTTTTGCATTTTGATTTCGAATGGCGCCAATAATTCATTCATAGAGTTCTCCTTCCCAAGCGCGTTTATGCGCTTACTACCGTTCCGGTCAATTTTCCGGATACGTTGTTCACAATGCTGTTTTCCTCGTTCAGGGAAAACACAAGCGTAGGCACGTGATTTTCCATACACATTACCGTTGCTGTCAGATCCAGGATTGCAAGCTGTTTGTCAAGCAATTCCTGATAAGTAACCGTTTGATATTTTTTGGCGTTTGGATTTGTCTTCGGATCGCTGTCGTACACGCCGTCCACCGCTCTGGCCATTACAATAGCGTCGCACTCTAATTCAATGGCGCGAAGCGCTGTAGCAGTGTCCGTAGAAAAATACGGATGTCCCGTTCCGCCCGCAAGGAAAACAACCTCGCTGTTTTTCATAGCGGAAACAGCCAAATCCTTGGAGAAAAGTTCGCTGAAGCTTCCGCAGGCAAACGGAGTGAAAATCCTAGTTTTCATTCCGCAAAACCGACATATTTCCGACATATAAACGCAGTTCATAACTGTGGCAAGCATTCCAATAGAATCCGCTTTTGTCCGGTCTATGGTTTTGCTGCTTCTCCCCCGCCAGAAATTCCCGCCGCCAATAACAACAGCTACCTGAATTCCGTTTTCTACAAGCCATGCAATCTGCTTTGCGACCTGAATACACGTTTCTTCGTCAAAGCCGGTTTTCTTTTCTCCCGCCAAAGCCTCGCCGCTTAATTTAAGCAATACACGCCGATACTCTGCCATGTTCTCCTCCGTTTCCGACGTATCCCACAATACGTCCGTCATCGTGTTCCATTGTAGCACATAGGAAGAGGGAAATCAATGAAAAAACAGACCCCGCTTGTGTCGGGATCTGTTTTTGGATTTTTGGAAACCATTTACTCTTTAACGCCGCCCAGCTGTACGCCTGCTACAATAAACTTCGAAAGAAGCAGGTAAACGATAACAACCGGGAAGATGGAAAAGGCAATACACATATACACCTGACCCATGTCAAACTTCTGCCAGTCAGAGGAACGAAGCTGCGCAATCAAAAGAGGCAGCGTCTTCTTCTCGTCCTTTTGCAAAAGCAGCGCGGGAACATAGTAGTTGTTCCAGCTGGATACGAAGGTGAAAATAGCCTGTACGGCAATAGCCGGTTTCATAAGCGGAAGGACAATCGAATTAAACGTCCGGAATTCCGAAGAACCGTCAATTCGCGCCGCTTCAATAAGCGAAAGCGACAGGGAACTGTCCATATATTGTTTCAGGTAGAAAAATGTAACCGGAGCCGCTATTGACGGCAGTACAATCGGAAGGAAGCTGTTTTCCAAACCGACATCCCGACAGAACTTTACGAAACCGAGCGAAGTAACCTGCGTCGGAATCATCATAATCATAAGGATAAACGTATACACCGCGTTTTTCGCTGGGAAATTATACGCATGGATAGCAAATGCCGTAAGTGTTGAGAAGTATACGCACAGCGCTGCACTGATAATGGATACAATAGCGCTGTTTTTAAGTCCGGTAAATACGTCTACCGTGCTGTTCTTTAAGTTCTTCCAGTTCTCAAAGAAATTCTTTCCCGGAAGCCAGCTAAAACCTTTCATAATTTCCGAGTTGGAACGTGTACAGTTGATAAAGAGCATGTAAAACCAGAACAGGCAAAGCAGCGTCAGGAAAATCAGCACGATATGTGCAATCGTCCGTCGACCGGTAAGGCTCATGTTCTCTTTAATTTCTGTTTCATCATACAAATGAACTTTTCTTCTTGCCATTGCCTTAGTCCTCCTTCTTCTTTACCATGAATTTGAACACCAGCAAGCTCAAGATAGCCGTCATTATAAGCAGAACAACGGAAATCGCACCACCCATACCGTAGTTCTTGCTGTACATGTGTTTGTTCAGCTCCATAATCAGCGTCAGAGCCGTCTTGTTCGGGCTACCGCTGCCGTTTGTTAAGATTTGCGGAACGTCGAACATCTGAATACCACCGATCATAGACGTTAACATTACGTAAAGCAAAATCGGCTTTAAGATAGGCAGCGTAATCTTCCGGAAAATCTGTCCCGGTCTAGCGCCGTCCACCTCGGCTGCTTCAAAAAGCGCAGGGTCAATGCCCATAATACCAGCCATTAAGAGGATCGTCGTATTTCCGAACCACATCAGGAAATTCATAAAACCGATAATGATTCGCGTTGCCCAAGGGCTTGAGAAGAAACGAAACGTTCCGAATCCCATGCTGCTTAACATCGCGTTCACCGGTCCGATATCGGAAAACAGCGCGAAGAACAACATCGCGAACGCCGACGCCATAATAAGGTTCGGCATATAGATTACGGTTTTGAAAAATCCCGCACAGCGAATACGCAGCCGATGATTTGCAAACCACGAAGCAAGCAAAAGAGAAATAAGAATCTGCGGCACAAATCCGATCAGCCACATAATCAGCGTATTATACGCAAGGCGCAGCAAAGATCCGTCAGAAAGAATTTCTTTATAATTGTCTATGCCGATAAAGTTAGGACCAACTTGGTTTAGTCCATCTTTATAATTTTCAAAAAAACTGTTATATACTGTGGAAAATAACGGGTAAAGCTGAAAAGCAAAAAAGGCAAGTGCAAAAGGGATCATGAAGATAATGCCCCATTTTCCTTTTGTTACCGAGCGATGCTTCTGGCTTTTTTGTACATCTGCCATAGTTTACCTCCGGATGAATCATTGTGAAATCTCGTGAAGTCGTGTTTTTTATTTGGGGAATCCCCATAAAGAGGATTCCCCGAACAAGAGATTAGTCAACAGAAATTGCTGGATATTTGGTGTGAATATCTTCTTTGAAGTTCTTCAATGCGGTCTCGTAATCACAAACACCGTCAAAGTAGTCCTTCATTGCCGCCTGGAACGTCTCGTTGCAACCCTGATCGTATGTAGAAAGATTCTTAAGTTCGATGCTGTTTGCAGCCGCTACGAAAATCGGAAGCGGGTTCTGTCCACCGAGTACCTTGTTGGAGTAATCGGTCTGTGCCATTGCTTCCATTGCAGGCTTGTGGTTTATGAAGTCACCGTCTTTTTCAACGATTCCCTTCATAACGGTTTCGTTGCAGGTCATAGCCTTCATGATCTCAACGATTTCTTTAGCATTGTCGGTTCCGGATGCTGCACAGATCCAAGTACCGCCCCAGAAGTAGTTCTGCGGACCTTCGCAAAGTCCCCAGCCGCCCTGGTTTGCAATACTTCCTTCGGTATCAGCTGCCATGGAGAAGTCAATGAACCAAGCCGGTCCAAAGTAGCAGAAAACGCCTCCGTCCGGATAGAAGCCAGCGGACCAAGTATCTCCCCAAAGGGATGCCTTGTTGTTGTAGCCTTTATCGGTGAATTCCTTTGTCTGGTCAACCCATGCGCTCAACTGTGCGTCGATGTTCAACTTGCCGTCTTCTACCCACTTAGAAGAAACGTTGTTGGAGAATACACGGAAAGTATCGTCGTAACCAGCTACCATGTAGTAACCAGCTTCTTTCATCTCTTCTGCAGTTGCAGTAAAGGTAGCCCAGTCACTAACTGCCTTCTGAACTTCTGCAGGATCGTCCGTTCCAAGAACTTCCTTAGCGATCTCTCTGTTGTAGATAAGACCTGCCGGGCATGCCTGCCAGGTAACGCCCTTAAGAGCACCGTTGTAAGTAACGGCGTCCTTGGTGTACTGATACTGGTTTGCAAGATCCGTATCGGTAAGTCCAAGCTTCTTCACATCAAGGGAGTATTCCGACTGTACATACTTTGCAGCATAGTCAACTTCTACGAGGAAAATGTCAAGCAGGTCATCTCCGCTTGCATTTGCCTGTGCTTCCAGAGCTGCGTCCAGAGCATCCTGATATGCCGTTCCCTGGTTTTCAACCTGAATAAAGTTAACAGTGATGTCACCAAGTGTACCGCCTTCCAGAGCATTGTCCGGATTTTTTGCGGTATAGCCAGGCATGTGATCTCTCATTCTTCTAGCGAACTCGTCGTTCCAAACACGAATGTTCAAAACTTTTCCGCCATCCGAAAAGCTGCCCGCTTTTTCTTCCTTGTCGCCACATGCAGACAGCATTCCTACTACCATCATGAGAACGAGGCACAGGGACAAAAGCTTTGTTACACGCTTCATAGTTTTTACACTCCTTCACTTTTTTGTTCCATTTGTAACAATGTCACAAATGCGCATGGCAAATTGGTAAATTTTTTGCCATTGCTCACATTATGCCATACAGGAGGAAAAATCGCAATAGCCTTTTCACTTTTTCTACACATTTTTTTTACCTTTTTTTTGCAGATTGCACACAAAAATCGCCTCAAAACGCGACATTTTTAAAAAAATCACAAAAATTACTTCTTTCTCTCTTCTATTAATGCAATCGCATCATTTGATTTTGTCAAAAAGAGCCTCCGCAATCGGAAGCTCTTTTAATATCAATTCTGATGTTTTATGCGTAATGATGTTCTTCGTGGTGGTAATCCGCCACGTGCAAAATACGCTCCGCATTTGCAATGCGTTCTTTGGTCGGCGGTTCTACACCTTTTAGAGGATAGGGAATTCCTAAGTTGTCCCATTTGAAAACACCTAACGTATGATATGGCAGCACATCCACACGCTCAATATTCGTAAGCGTCGCAAGAAAATCTGCAAGACGATGCAAATACTCGTCGCGATCGCTCCCACCGGGTACAAGCACGTGGCGAATCCAAACCGGAATATTGCGATCAGACAAATCTCGTGCCAGCGCAAGAATGTTTGTGTTTTCAAAGCCGGTAAGCTTTTTATGTTCCTCGTTGTCTATCTGTTTAATATCAAGCAGCACCAAATCCGTCACTTTCATTAGTTCGTTCCACTTGGAAGCAAACGGCTCTTCTGTCGTGTACGGCTGTCCGCTCGTGTCGATTGCGGTGTGAATGTCCAGTTTCTTTGCCTTTTGAAAAAGCTCCAGCAAAAAATCAATCTGCATTAGAGGCTCGCCCCCGCTAACAGTAATACCGCCCTTACTTCCCCAGTAAGAGCGGTATCTTAATGCCTGTTCTAACAGCGCATCTGCCGTATAAGGGGTACCGGCGCCGACTTTCCAGGTGTCCGGATTATGACAGAACTGACAGCGCATAGCGCAGCCGCTCAAAAAAATCATATACCGAACGCCCGGTCCGTCCGCAGCGCCAAACGACTCCAAAGAATGGACATATCCGATTCTTTGTTCGTTATTCATTTACATCCTCTCATGGCAGGTTCTTGCGATAACGTCAAGCTGCTGTTTCTTCGTCAGACTGATAAACTTAACCGCGTAGCCGGATACACGAATGGTAAAGTTCGCATACTCCGGTTTTTCCGGATGGTTCATAGCGTCAATCAGCTTCTCTGTTCCGAATACGTTAACGTTGAGGTGATGCGCACCTTGCTCGAAATAACCGTCCATAACGTTTACAAGGTTGTCAACACGCTCTTCTTCCGTATTGCCAAGTGCGCCCGGGTTGATCGTCTGCGTATTGGAAATACCGTCAAGCGCTTCTTCGTAAGGAAGCTTTGCAACAGAGTTCAGGGAAGCAACCAATCCGTTCTTCTCTGCGCCGTATGCCGGGTTTGCACCGGGAGAAAGCGGCTCCCATGCAGGCCTTCCATCCGGAAGAGCACCCGTAGCCTCGCCGTAAACTACGTTCGACGTAATCGTCAAAATCGAGGTCGTCGGTTCGGAGTTGCGGTATGTCCAGCAAGAACGAATCTTGCCCATAAAGGTGCGTAAAAGCCATACGGCAATATCGTCCGCACGGTCGTCGTCGTTTCCGTATCTCGGGAAATCTCCTTCGATTTCGAAATCCGTAGCAAGACCGGTCTTTTCGTCACGAATTACTTTAACTTTTGCGTACTTAATAGCGGAAAGAGAATCTACAACGTGCGAGAAACCTGCAATACCGGTAGCGAACGTACGACGTACGTTGGTATCGATAAGCGCCATTTCTGCTGCTTCGTAGTAGTACTTGTCATGCGACCAGTGGATGCAGTTTAATACTTCCACGTACAGCTTCGCAAGCCATGTCATCATATCGTCGTACTTCGCAAGCACTTCGTCGTAATCCAAGTACTCGGAAGTAATCGGGCGATATGCCGGACCGCACTGGATAGGCTCTCCCGTCTTCTTGTCTTTGAACTTCTCGTCTACGCCGCCGTTGATTGCGTAAAGCAGACACTTTGCAAGATTTGCGCGCGCGCCGAAGAACTGAATCTCCTTGCCAGTTTCCGTAGCGGATACGCAGCAGCAAATCGAGTAGTCGTCTCCCCAGACAGGACGCATAACGTCGTCGTTCTCGTACTGAATCGAGCTTGTTTTGATGGAAATATATGCGGAATATTTCCGGAATGCTTCCGGCAGTCTCTTGGAGTAAAGAACCGTAAGGTTCGGCTCCGGAGACGGTCCCATATTTTCAAGCGTATGCAGGAAACGGAAGTCGTTCTTCGTAACCTGATGACGTCCGTCCATACCAAGACCTGCCACTTCAAGCGTAGCCCAAACCGGGTCGCCGGAGAACAGCTCGTTGTAGGAAGGAATTCTTGCAAATTTAACCATACGGAATTTCATAACGATGTGGTCAATCAACTCCTGCGCCTGCTCTTCTGTCAGGGTGCCGTTTGCAAGGTCTCTTTCGATGTAAATATCAAGGAACGTAGATACACGACCAACGCTCATTGCCGCGCCGTTTTGCGTCTTGATAGCAGCCAGATAACCGAAGTACAACCACTGTACGGCTTCCTTCGCGTTCTTAGCCGGTTCGGAAATGTCGTAGCCGTAAATAGCAGCCATTTCCTTCATGCCCTTCAAAGCCTTTACCTGCTCTGCGATTTCCTCTCTGAGCTGGAATGTGTCTTCGCGCATTCCCGGACGAGCCGTCCCTGCGAAGTCTTTCTTCTTCTCTTCGATCAGATAATCAATACCGTAAAGCGCTACACGACGGTAGTCGCCTACAATACGTCCGCGGCCGTACGTATCCGGAAGACCTGTCAAAATATGCGTATGACGTGCCTTAAGCATTTCCGGCGTGTAAATATCAAACACTGCGTCGTTGTGTGTCTTGTGGTATTTTGTAAAGATTTCGTGCAATTTCTCGCTCGGCTGGTAGCCGTACGTTGTGCAGGACTGTTCCGCCATCTTGATTCCGCCGTACGGCATAAATGCACGCTTAAGCGGCTTGTCGGTTTGTAGGCCGACGATCTGTTCCAGATCTTTCATGGACTCGTCAATGTAGCCCGGGCCATATGCAGTAAGCGAAGTTACGACTTCGGTCTCAACGTCCAAAACGCCGCCTTTTTCGCGTTCCTGCTTTTGCAGTTCTTGCAATTTGCCCCACAATTTATTGGTTGCATCGGTCGGTCCAGCAAGGAACGACTCGTCGCCATCGTAGGGCTTGTAATTGTTCTGAATGAAGTCGCGCACATCTACGCCTTCTTTCCAGAGCCTTCCTTTGAAACCATTCCACTGTTCAAATTGTTTCATGTCTGCTTCCTTCCTTTCTCTGTAGTTTTCCGACGGCTTTGATTTCCTGTATCAAAGCCAGTCGAATAATGCGGGCAGGGAGCAAAGCAATTCTCGCCGCCTCGCTATGCCAAAAAGAAACGCCGCCGTCTTCCTGACCCCTCCTGACCAAAGAGGCATATATTTCCTTTTTTGCTCGAAATTTGTTTGGGAATTACATTCCCATCTGCTTTGCAACTTCTTCTGCAAAGTTTTCTTCCTTCTTTTCAAGACCTTCACCGGTCTCGAAACGAACGATGCTCTTTATACTGAAATCCGCGCCCAGCTCTTTTGCCACCTGTGCAACGTACTGTGCAACGGTCTGCTTTCCGTCTTCCGCCTTTACGTAAACCTGATCCATCAAGCAGATTTCCTTCAACTCTTTCTTCAAACGTCCGGCAACCATTCCGTCAATAACCTTCTGCGGCTTTCCGGATTCTTTCGGATCGTTCATAATCTGTGCAAGGATAATCTCTTTTTCGTGCGCAATAAATTCAGCGTCAATATCCGCATCGGATACATACTTCGGGCTAAGTGCGGCAACCTGCATCGCGATGTTTGACATCGCAGCCTTTACGCTGTCGTTTACTACGTCCGTCTTTGCTTCTACGATAACGCCGATTCTTCCGCCGCCGTGAACGTACGAAACAACGCAGCCTTCGTTCGCAACAACTTTCTTAAAACGGCGAATGGACAAATTCTCGCCAATTTTAGCAACTTTTGCAATTAAAGCGTCCTTTACGCTTATGCTGCCGTCCGCAATCCATGCCTCCGCAAGAAACGCGTCCATATCGGAAGCATCGCTCTTTACTGCCTGGTTTGCTACGTTTTCTACGAACTCCTGGAACTCTTCGTTTTTCGCAACGAAGTCGGTTTCCGAGTTTACTTCTACAACCGCTGCGGTATTTCCGCTAACAGCAACGCGGCAAAGTCCTTCTGCCGCAATTCTTCCGGCCTTCTTTTCGGCTTTTGCCTGACCGTTCTTTCTCAAAAATTCTACTGCGGCATCCATATCGCCGTTTGTTTCACTCAAAGCCTTTTTGCAATCCATCATTCCTGCGCCGGTCATCTCACGCAGTTCTTTTACCATCGAAGCAGTAATTGCCATAATCTTCCTCCTTATGCGAAGAACCGCAGAGGCGGTAGCCCGATTTTTCGGAATACCGCTCTGCCGCCTGTTTTTATTCCATTGATTCTGTAACTTCTTCTGCTGCTGCAGTCTCTTCTTCCGCCTGTGTGTCCGTAAATTGCTCACCCTGATTTGCTTCAATAACAGCGTCTGCCATTTTAGAAACAATCAGCTTAACCGCACGGATGGCGTCGTCGTTGCCCGGGATCACGTAATCCAGTTCGTCCGGGTCACAGTTTGTGTCCGCAATGCCGATAAGCGGAATGCCAAGCGTATGAGCTTCCTGTACGCAGATTCTTTCCTTCTTCGGATCTACAACAAAAATAGCGTCCGGAATTTCTTTCATTTCCTTAATTCCGCCAAGGTTCTTCTCGAGTTTTTCCCATTCTTTCTTTAATTTGATAACTTCTTTTTTCGGAAGAACGTCAAACGTTCCGTCCTCGGCCATCTTCTCAATGTCCTTTAAACTCTTAATTCTGGACTGAATGGTCTTGAAGTTGGTTAACATACCGCCAAGCCATCTTTCGTTTACGTAGAACATACCGCAGCGCTGTGCTTCGCTCTTGATGGAATCCTGTGCCTGCTTCTTTGTGCCGACAAAAAGGATTTTTCCGCCGTTTGCTACGATGTCCTTAATAGCTGCGTAAGCTTCGTCTACTTTACCAACCGATTTCTGCAAGTCAATAATGTAGATGCCGTTTCTCTCCGTATAAATGTACGGAGCCATTTTGGGGTTCCATCTTCTTGTCTGGTGACCAAAATGTACACCAGCTTCCAGAAGCTGTTTCATTGAAATTACACTCATTGTTTCATTCCTCCATTTGGTTTCTTCTTCCGCACCGGTTATCTAAGCGACCCGAAGGCACCGGCTTCGAACCCGGATGCGTGCTTTTTTGCCTAAATAATTATAGCACACGGCAGAACAGGAAACAAGTAATTTTTTAGGTTTTTCGGTATCTTTTTTGTAAAAAATTTATAACGTCTGCCCGGATGCTTCCAAAGCCGTGAGTAAAAACGGGTTTAAAACCCGCAAATACGTACCTTTCATGCCGGAAGAACGCGATTCGACAATTCCTGCGCTCTCCAGTTTTCGCAACGCGTTCACAATGACAGAGCGCGTAATTCCTGCTCGATCCGCCACTTTGCTTGTAACAAGAATGCCTTCCGTCCCGGAAAGTTCATGAAAAATATGCTTTACCGCGTCCATCTCTGTTACAGAAAGGCTCCCTAGCGCAGACCGCACAATTTGCTGCTGGCGAATTTCTTCCGCAGACTGCTCCGCATCCGAGCGCATAATCTCCAAACCAACAACGGTCGTGCCGTACTCGCTTAGGATTATGTCGTCAATCGTATACGGCGCGCCAAAGCGATACAAAAACAGCGTGCCAAGCCGTTCTCCCGCAATTTCTATCGGCGACGCCATCGCCTGACATTCCGATACGCTCTCTTCAAAGCCGAGCGTTAAAAGGTTCATGTTTTCCTTGGTGGAAAGAATATTTAAAAATCGTTCGTTAAGCAACCGGTCAATATAGCTTCCGACACGGTCGGACAAAAACTGTCCAAGCGCCTTACTGTCCGCCGGGTCATGCAGCCCAAGGAGCTTTCCCTTTCGGCTGATGACAAGGACATGCGAAGAAAGCACTTCTGAGAGAATTCGGCAAATATCGTTAAAAATTACTTTGCCGGAATTGGCGTTGTTGTGCAGCAACTGGTTCAGCTTTCTTGTATTGTCCAGCAATTGTACGCTCATGTTTTCTCCTCCGTCTTTGGCATCTGCCACGACATGTAATCGCATTCCGGATAGCTTTCGCAGCCGAAATACTTACGCCCTTTTCGCGTCCGACGAATGACAAGCTCCTTTCCGCACTTCGGACAGGGAACGCCGATTTTTTCCAGATACGGTTTTGTGTTTTTGCATTCCGGAAATCCGGGGCAGGCAAGGAAACGTCCGTGCGGACCGTATTTTACAACCATGTTCCGTCCGCAGTTTTCGCAAACTTCCTCCGATACTTCGTCCGCAATCTTTACGGACTCCAAAGACTCTTCCGCCTGCTTTACCGCCGTCTCCAAATCCGGATAAAAATTTCTGACAATTTCCTTCCACGGAACGCTTCCGTCTTCCACGCCGTCAAGCAAAAGCTCCAAATTCGCGGTAAAATCTACTTCGACAATGCTTGGAAACGCCTGCTTCATCATATTGTTGACTGCTTCTCCAAGCTCCGTTACAAACAAATTTTTCCCTTCTTTTGCGACATATCGCCGCGTAAGCAGCGTCGTAATCGTAGTCGCGTATGTGCTCGGGCGTCCAATCCCAAGCTCTTCCATCGTCTTTACGAGAGAGGCTTCCGTATAATGCGCCGGGGGCTGCGTAAAATGCTGCTCCTTGCGGTACTCGGTTTGCGCAAATTCCGTTCCGTCTTCCGGGAGCCGTCCCAGCTGCTTTCCAATTTTTTCATCTTCGTCGGAGTAGACCGAAAGGTAGCCCTCCCACTTGATTGCGGAAGTTGACGCATGAAATTCGTGTTCGCCAACACCAATCCGAACAGTCGCAGTTTCGTAAATCGCATCCGTCATCCGGCTTGCGACAAAGCGCCGCCAAATCAACTGGTAAAGCCGGAACTGTTCCCGACTTAGCTGCTCTTTTACAAGCGCCGGCGTCAGCTCCAGATAAGTAGGACGGATAGCTTCGTGCGCATCCTGAATCCGTCGGTCGCTTTCTTTTTTCTCTTCCCGCGTACCAAGGTATGCTTCTCCGTACTGCGAAAGGATATATTCTTTTGCCGCCCGGTCTGCCTCTTCCGAAATACGCGTCGAATCGGTTCGCAAATACGTAATCAAACCGATCGTCCCATGCCCTTTAATATCCACTCCTTCGTAGAGCTGCTGGGCAATGCGCATCGTCTTTTGCGTCGAGAAATTTAACGAACGGGAAGCTTCCTGCTGCATCGTACTTGTCGTAAACGGAAGCGCCGGTTTTTTGCGCCGCTCTGCATGCCGCACTTCCTGCACTTTTCCGACTTTTCCGGCAAGCTCTTCACAGACTGCGTCTACTTCCGCCTGTGTTTTAAGCTCGTTCTTCTTCCCATTTCTTCCATAATATGCTGCTTCTAACGGTTTTTTCCCCTGCTCCGCGGAAAAAATACCGGTGAGCGACCAATACTCCTCGCGGACAAAAGAAGCAATTTCTTCCTCGCGGTCGCAGACTAGACGAAGCGTTACCGACTGAACGCGCCCCGCGCTTAATCCGCGCTTAATTTTATTCCAAAGCAGCGGGCTAATCCGATACCCAACCATACGATCCAAAATCCTGCGGGTTTGCTGGGAATCGACCATGTTCATATTTAATTCTCTTGCTTGTTTGATGGAATTTTTAACTGCATTTTTCGTAATCTCGTTAAAGGTGATGCGATAAGAGTTGCTGTCATCGAGCTTCAAAAGCTGCTTTAGATGCCAAGAGATGGCTTCTCCTTCCCGGTCCGGGTCGGTTGCCAGATATATTTTGCTTGCTTTTTTTGCAGCCTTGCGAAGCGCGGCAAGCACATCTCCTTTGCCGCGAATGGTAATATAATGCGGTTCGTAGTCGTTTTCGATATCCACGCCCAGCGTGCTCTTTGGCAAGTCTCGAACGTGTCCTCCCGAGGCGATTACGTCGTAGTTGTTTCCAAGAAATTTTTTAATCGTTTTTGCTTTTGCAGGCGACTCAACAATAACAAGATTTTTTGACATGGCTGTCCTCCATACAACTCTTGCAAAGAGCTTTCTTAAAAACCGTTACTTCTGTTTAGAACCCACAAGGTGCTTATCAGACAGAGCCTTTCTCCTCCTGATAGACCGCAGCATAATAATTGGGCACGGGCTGACAAATCCACCCTCCGGTCTCGAGCGACAAAAGAATTCCCGCCAGTTCCGAAGGTCGATAACCAGTTTCGTCAACTATTGCATCGAAATGCTTAAGGTCTAAACGCAGACAAGCATACACTATTTTCTCATCGGATGCAAGAGGATTTTTACTATTTTTCTCTCCGAAGCCTCCTTTGCGAACCGACGCTGTTTTTTCCTTTTTTAGCATTTCATACAGCGCCTTATTTTCCCCCGCCAGCTCCTGTGCCAATTCTTCCGGCGAAAGAGCCGGCTTTGCACCTTGTTGAATCAGCCGGTTGCAGCCAAGACTGCACACGTCCGAAAGTCTTCCTGGAATCACGTAGACATCTTTGCCTTGCTGGAGGGCATGGTCTACCGTAAGCATCGTCCCGCTTCTTTCTTTTGCTTCTACTACAAGTACACCGTCCGAAAGCCCGGAAATTAGACGGTTTCGGTACGGAAAATGCTGCTTTAAGGGCGGCGCGCCCATAGCGTATTCCGACAAAACACCGCCGCCTTCCTCTAACATGCGGTAATATAAATTCCAGTTTTCCTTCGGATACGGCGTCCCGATTCCAGAGCCTAAAATTCCAAATGTTTTTCCTTCTGCTTCCAGCGCCTCGCGGTGCGCAATTCCGTCAATTCCCATAGCAAGCCCGCTAATGATTCCGATTCCGTACGAAGCCAGTTCGCGCACAAAGCGGCGCGTCATTTCTGCTCCGTAAAACGTATTAGCTCTTGCGCCTACAACAGCGAGTGCCGGTGCAGATGCCTCCGGCAGCCGCCCCTGATAAAACAGTCCATACGGGCAGTCCGAAAAAGACAGCAGCCGCCCAGGAAACTCTGGGTCTTCCTTCCATACAAAAGATACCTGAAACCGATTTCTGTCGCGCTCCAGTTTTTCAAGCACTTTTTCCGACGCCGCCTCCGCAAGCTTTCTCTTTTGATTTTCCTGTAAAAAAGGCAATTCCAAAAATTCTTCTTTGCGGCAGCGAAAAACTTCCTGCGCGCTTCCAAAATAAGCAAGCAGCTCCCGAATTACAGAAATATTTTGCGTCTGTGCGCAAAGCCACATTTGATAACAATCCGACACGTCTTCTCCCCTCCGGCGTTCTTACGCCTCTTTCCTTTCAAGGCCCGCTCGCGGGTCTTGGCGCGGGATTCGGGTCAGCTTTAGCTGACATTTTCCTTACCGAATCCCTGCGCATCCTAAGCGGAGCGTTTATCAGATGGGGGATTGACTCCCGCCACTGATACGAATTTGCTATACTCGCCGCCTATAGAGCCGGGAGTCTTCCCACATCTGATAAACGAAGTCCCACCGATTATAGCAAAGCGCTTCCGTAATATGAGCTGCCTCAATTTGCGCCGCGCCGTCCAAATCAGCAATCGTTCTTGCCACCCGAATAATTCTGTGATATGACCGAACGGAAAATTGATTTTTCTGAAAACGCTCCCGAAGAACGTTTTGACAAGCCTGTGACAAAGGAAAAAACGAGTCGTGCTCCATAGCTCCTACTTGAGAGTTAAAACAAAATCCGGTTTTTTCGTAGCGCTTTTCCTGAATGGCAGCGGCTTTTTCCACGCGGGCTCGAATATCCTCCGAAGATTCGGGCGCTTTTTTCTTTCGCATCTCCGAAAAAGGAACTTCCGGCATCTCCACGCAAAGGTCAATGCGGTCCATAAGCGGGTGACTGATTTTTCCTCGGTAGCGGCGGATCTGGTCGTCCGTACACCGGCAGCGATTCCGATCCGGAAAATACCCGCAGGGGCAAGGGTTCATTGCTGCAACAAGCAAAAAGGAAGCGGGATACTGCACGCTTTTTGACACGCGCGAAATAAAAATCCGGCGTTCTTCAAGCGGCTGTCGAAGCGATTCAAGCGCCGCACGACGAAATTCCGGAAATTCATCTAAAAATAAGACACCGTGCGTCGCCAGCGAAATTTCTCCGGGACGCGCATCCCTCCCTCCGCCCGTTAAAGCCTGTACCGTACACGAATGATGCGGCGCACGAAACGGCCGCCTAAATAGCAGTCCGCTTCCTTCCGGCAAAAGCCCGGCCACGCTGTATATGCGGCTTACTTCAAGCGCCTCCTCGCGCGTCATCTTCGGCAAAATTCCGGGAATTCGTTGCGCAAGCATGGTCTTACCGGCTCCCGGCGGGCCCAAAAGCAATAAATTATGCTGCCCCGCTGCGGCAATTTCTGCAGCGCGTTTTGCCAAATGCTGCCCATAAATTTCCGAGAAATCTCCGGATAATTTTTCGCTTTTTTGCGGCGTTGGCGCTGGCAAAAGCGAACTCTCTTTTTCGCGTTCCAAAACAACGTCTATCGCCTGCGTTAAGCTTTTAACGGCGCAAACTTCAATTCCTTCAAGGACTCTTGCTTCCTGCGCGTTTGCTTCTGGAACTAAAATCCGCCGAAATCCTCGCTCTCTTGCGGCAAAGGTACACGACAAAACGCCGGCAACCGGCCGCACGCTTCCGTCAAGTCCCAACTCTCCCACCATACATACTTCGTGAAAAGAGACGATAGGAAGATAAGCAAGTCCGCCAAGTATGCCAAGCGCAATAGCAAGGTCGTAGGCAGTCCCTGCCTTACGCACGTCCGCCGGAGATAAATTCACGGTTACTTTGCGCGCCGGAAGCACAAAACCGGAGTTTCGCACCGCAACGCGAACTCTTTCTCTTGCCTCCCGTACTTCTTTTGACAACGAGCCAACCATTTCAATTCCCGGCAGTCCGCTTCCAACGTCAATTTCCACCTGTACCAAAAGCGCGTCCATTCCGTGAAGCGAAAAACTGTATGTATTGCAAAGCAACCTTCTCTCCCCCTTCGTTTGTTTTCCTTCCCATTTTAGCAAACGCTGCAAAGCGTCTCAAAGAGTACGTTTTCACAAAAAAAGAACGCTTTCCCCGTATTTTCGGGCAAGGCGTTCCGTAATTTATTTCTGCGCGATGTACAATACTTCCAATTCGCGTCTCGCTTCTTTGGCAATATTCACAAGCTTTTCTCATGTTCCAACAACGACTTCAGTTCGTTCATAAAGGTTGGCACGTCTTTAAACTCGCGGTAAACAGAAGCAAAGCGCACATATGCAACCGGATCCAATTCCTTTAATTTGTCCATGACCAGTTCTCCAATCACGTGGCTTGGAATTTCCTTTTCTTCCCGGTTAAAAATCTGCGTTTCTATTTCATCCACTGCCCGCGTAATCTGCTGCACGCCAATTGGTCGTTTATGGCAGGAGCGCACGACGCCCGCCTCAATTTTGCTTCGGTCGTATTGCTCGCGCATATTGTTCTTTTTAATCACAATAAAAGGGATCGTCTCCACCTTTTCGTAGGTGGTAAAGCGTTTCCGACAGACGTCGCATTGCCGTCTGCGGCGAATGGAATTGGACTCCTCCGCCGGCCGGGAATCAATTACCCGGGTATTTTCCGCTCCACAAAAGGGACACTTCATATTTCCTCCAATCTGCGAACCAAAATCGGAACCTCTGCGCGTTTTTTGGCATATTCTTTACTAAGCCAATCCGGAACTAAGGAGCCGCCATGCGTTTTTGCGAACTGCGTCAAAAAGAAGTCATCAACTGCTGCGACTGCGAACGTCTGGGCTATGTCTGCGACGTCATCTTCGATCCGTGCACGGGCTGCATAGAAAAGATCATTGTCCCGGGTCCTTGCCGGATTTGGGGCTTTCTTGGCCACGACCAGGAATACGTCATTCCGTTTCGCTGTATTTGTAAAATTGGTCCCGATGTTATTTTGGTCGATATCAATGCAAAGGAGCTGCTGTTTCCTTGCAAACTGGAATTGTAGCAGCTCCAGAACATTTTCTAAATCAGGTCCGCAATGTCGATATTTTCTCCGACAAGCCCGATAACGGCTCCATTTTTCGCTTCCGGCGCGTCTTTGTGCGCAATCAGCCATTTGTTTGCGGCAAAGAGCCGGGCATCGTCCGCATTTTTTACGGTAATTTCCGGCTTTTCGTAATTTGTACCCTTCGGCAAAATGATAGCGACACGGAAAGTTGCGCCGCTCTTTGCGCTGCAAGGAGCGTAATGAAGCGTCGTCGCGTAAAGCTCTACCGCAGTTCCTTTCGGGCAAAGAAACGCTTCTACTTTTGCGGTGTCCAGATCTCCCTGCATACAATCCTGCTGTCTTGCAAGCAAAAGAATGCAATCCTCACCCGCTACGTCAATTTCACTGTCTCTGTGATACTCCAAGCAGTTAAGACGCGTATTTACGCCGTTGCAATAACCAATCTGGATAGGCATTCCTCCGTAGCAGTTTTGCCGGAAATCTTCCATGGCCGGTGTTGCCTCAAGGCTTGCGTCTCCCGGTACGTAATCAACGCCCGTTAAAGAAGCCGGCGTCTTTTTCAGCGCCTCTAAAAGCCCTTCCATGTCGTAGCCGTCTACGACGCGTCCGTAAACAGAAAATGCCGGATCGGTTACATGTTGAATCTTCAGTGCCATAAGTAAAAAGCTCCCTTCTTTCCTTCTATGTTTCTTCTCTACATGGTAGCATAGCATGCGCAAACCTGCAATAGGTTTTTTCATTTTTCCCCTTGTGATACAACATTCTGTATGCTATGATGAAAAGAGAATTGGAGGTGCTTTTATGCGGAACTTCATGGACAAGGATTTTTTACTTACAACCGAATTTGCGCAACGGCTGTATCACGAATTTGCGGCTCAAACGCCCATTATTGATTATCATTGTCACATTCCCCCAAAGGAAATTGCGGAGGATGTGCGCTTTTCTACTATTACGCAGGTCTGGCTTGGCGCTGACCATTACAAATGGAGGCAAATGCGCAGCAACGGCGTGCCGGAGCGCTACATAACTGGAGATGCCTCTGATTTTGAAAAATTTGAAAAGTGGGCGGAAACGCTGGAACGCGCGATTGGCAATCCGCTCTATCACTGGAGTCATTTGGAGCTTCAGCGTTATTTCTCCATTTACGAACCGCTGACAAAAGCAAATGCTGCCAGAATTTACGAAGAATGCAACAAAAAACTGAAGGAGCCCTCCATGTCCGCCCGCGGACTGATTTTGCGTTCCAATGTCCGTTTGCTTTGCACAACCGACGATCCGATTGACGATTTGCGCTGGCACAAACAGCTTGCAGGCGACAAGAGTTTTCCGGTTCGCGTACTTCCGGCATTTCGCCCGGACAACGCGCTTTACATTGAAAAAGAAACCTTTGCCGATTATATCGAAAAACTTGGCGCGGTGTGCGGCCGCAAGATCGTTTCCTTCTCGGATTTAACGCAGTGTTTGAGCGAACGGCTTGCTTATTTTTGCTCGCTTGGCTGTAAGGTTTCGGATCATGGGCTCTCCTACGTTATGTACGAGCCTTGCACGAAGGAGCAAGCAAACGCCATTTTCCAAAAGAAACTGGCGGGCGGTAAACTGCTTCCCGCAGAAGAACTGCAATACAAAACTGCACTTTTGACATATCTTGGGCAGGAATATCATCGTCTTGGTCTTGTTATGCAGCTGCACTACGGCGTTAAGCGCAACAACAACCGGTATCTCTTTAACCAAATTGGGCCCGATACCGGCTTTGACTGCATTGACAACTATACCCCAAGCGCGTGCCTAGCGGATTTTTTAAACGGCTTGGCGGAAACGAATCAGCTGCCAAAGACGGTTTTGTATTCTCTAAATCCAATCGACAACGCTGCGATTGGCTCTATTATCGGCTGTTTTCAAGACGACTCCGCCATTGCAAAAGTGCAGCACGGTTCGGCGTGGTGGTTTAACGACAACAAAACCGGTATGGAAGAACAGATGACGTCTCTTGCGAATCTTGGACTGCTCTCCAACTTTATCGGAATGCTGACGGATTCGCGCAGTTTTCTTTCTTATACGCGCCATGAGTATTTCCGCAGAATCCTTTGCAATCTCATTGGTCAATGGGTAGACGCCGGCGAATATCCGGCGAATTTGGCATTCCTTGGTTCAGTTGTACAGGACATTTCCTTTGGCAATTGCAACCGTTATTTTGATTTTCAGCTTTCGGATTAAATCCGAAAGCTATTTTTCCGTCATTAAAAACTTGTGGAGGTAGCTATGAAACATGTGATCACCCCTTTGGATCTTTCCGTTGAGGAAATCAACGACATTCTTGCGCTTGCAAAAGACATTATGAAACATCCCGAGCAATATGCGCACGCCTGCGAAGGCAAAAAGCTGGCAACCTGTTTTTACGAACCAAGCACAAGAACGAGACTGAGCTTTGAGGCCGCTATGCTAAATCTTGGCGGGAAGACGCTGGGCTTTCATTCTGCGGATTCCAGCTCGGCAAGCAAAGGCGAAAGCGTTGCCGATACAATTCGCATTATTTCTTGTTACGCCGACATTTGCGCCATGCGCCATCCAAAAGAAGGCGCTCCGTATGTTGCGTCTTTGTATTCCCGCATTCCAGTAATAAACGCGGGAGACGGCGGACACAACCACCCTACGCAGACGCTGACTGACTTGCTTACGATTTCCGAACGTAAAGGGCGTTTGGACAACCTGACTATCGGTCTTTGCGGCGACTTAAAATTTGGACGCACCGTGCATTCGCTGATTAACGCAATGGTTCGCTATCCAAACATCCGCTTTGTGCTTATTTCGCCGGATGAGCTGCGCATCCCCGCTTATCTGCGGGAAGAGACGCTGGACGCGAAAAACATCCCGTATAAAGAAGTCTCTAAGCTGGAAGACGTTATGCCGGAGCTGGATATTTTGTATATGACGCGTGTGCAAAAGGAGCGGTTCTTTAACGAAGAGGATTATATTCGCTTAAAAGATTCCTTTATTCTTACACCAAAGAAACTGGAAAACGCAAAGAAAGATATGTATATTTTACATCCGCTTCCCCGCGTTAACGAAATTTCCGTGGAAGTAGACAAAGACCCGCGCGCTTCTTATTTCGAACAGGCGCAATACGGTGTCTATGCAAGAATGGCGCTCATTCTTACGCTGCTTGAGCAAAACAAAAAGGAGGGCTGATATGCTAAACATTGGCGGACTTCACGAAGGCGTGGTTATCGACCACATCGTTGCAGGACATGCAATGGACATTTACGAGTATTTAGAACTTGGGAAACTGGATTGCTGCGTCGCAATTATAAAAAATGCCAGCAGCAAAAAGATGGGACGAAAGGACATCATTAAAATTGAAGGTCCGTTCGCTCTGGATTTGGATACGCTTGCCGTACTCGATCCGAACATTACGGTAAATATTATAAGAGACAACGTAATCGTAGAAAAGCGAAAGCTCCGGCTTCCGGAGAAAGTTACGAACATTCTTCGCTGCAAAAACCCTCGCTGCATTACTTCCATTGAGCAGGAACTCCCCCATGTTTTCCTCTTAACCAATCCGGAAAAAAGCACTTATCGGTGCGCTTACTGCGACGAGGAATATAAAGGACAAAATTAAAAAAATCGGAACCGCCCTTTCTTTTGGGGAACGCGGTTCCGACTTTTTTCTTTTTCAGCCGCCGGCTTTTGCCGTTTGCTTATCGGCTTCCGTTGGCGAAACAACAATCGTGCCGTTTTCAATTTTAAGCTGCACGCGGTTGCTGCGGACGCCAATTTCATCCAGCATCTCTCTAGGCAGCTGTACTCTTCCGGCGCGGTCAAGGATTACGTACTCATCGTGCGTATTTTCCTCTTCTGCAAAGCCGCGAAGCGTTTCCAGCTTCTTTTCGCTTCGCATAACGCGCTCACTGCTCGTTTTACCGTCGCGCATCATAACGACGCGGCTTACCTTTGTTGCCAGATTAATATCGTGCGTTACAATTACAATCGTAATGCCAAGCTCTTTGTTTAAGTAGCGGAACACATCTAAAATTGCGTCGGACGTCTTTTGGTCAACCGCACCGGTCGGCTCGTCGGCAAGAAGCAGCTTCGGCTTGTTTGCAAGCGCGATTGCAATGGCAATCCGCTGCTGCTCACCACCGGAGAGCTGGTTTAGCTTGCTGTCTTTTTTATGTCCCATTCCTACTAGGTTCAGCAAATCCATTGCTCGCTGCTGCGTATCCTTCCCGTCCATAAACATCATAGGAAGCTGAACGTTTTGGATAGCAGTCAGATACGGGAACAGGTTTCTGGCATTGTTCTGCCATACAAATCCAACGGTCTGCTGCTTATAAGTTACAAGCTGTTTTTCTGTCAGCTTAAACAAATCCTGTCCGTCTACGTACAATTTTCCGGCGCTTGGGCGATCCAGTCCGCCAATCATGTTTAGAAACGTCGATTTTCCGCTTCCGCTGCTTCCGATGATGGCAATAAACTCGCCCTTTTCCACTTTAAGCTCAAGGCCTTGCAAGGCAAGTACTTCCGTCTCTTTCGTCTTGAAAATCTTTACGAGGTTTTCGCAAAGAATCATGACGTTATCGCCCAGCTCGTCCTCAAGCTCTCCGTTCGTGGATTTCGCGTAAGCTTGCATAAAGGACTTGCGCAGCGCATCAGAAAGAAGCGGCGCCTGATAGGTTTCCGATTCCTGTTTACTCATTCGCTTGCTCTCCTTCCTGATTTCTTCTGATCGAAACGATTTCTCCGTCACCGATTTCATAAACAAGGTCGCCGTAATCCATCAATTTCGGATCGTGCGTTGTCATGACAATCGTAATGCCTTCTTTTTCAATCAGCTCTTTAAAAATAGCGATAACCTGCAGCGAAGTCGAGGAGTCAAGGGCTCCCGTCGGCTCATCCGCGTAAATGATTTTCGGATGATGGGCAATTGCTCTGGCAATGGCGACACGCTGCTGTTCACCGCCGGAGAGCTCTTCCGGCATATGTGACGCCCGCTTGCTTAGACCGACTAACCGCAGACATTCCATTACGCGTTCTTTGTAATTGCCTTTAAAGTTTGCCAGCCGCAGCGCGTATTCCACGTTTTCGTATGCAGACATTACCGGAATCAGCGCTACCGACTGAAAGATATATCCTATTTTTTTGCGGCGAAGTTTTTCTCTTTCGCTCTCGCCTGCTTTTGCAATGTCGGTTCCGTCAAAGAAAACCTGTCCTTCGGTCGGCGTATCAAGTGCGCCGATAATATTTAACAGCGTCGTTTTACCGGAACCGGATCTGCCCTTTAAAATGGTTAAAGCAGATTCCGGGACGGTAATGTCGATGCCTTTTAGCGCCCAGAATAAGCCGCCTGCTACCGGAAAGCTTCTTTTTACCCCAATAGTTTTTAATATTTCGCTCATTTCCCCACCTCCGTCAGTCTTCACCAAGCTTCAAAGCCTGATTAATCTTAATCTTGGACAGCAGCATGGAAATCGCGCTGATACAAAACAGCAGCATCAAGCAAACGACAACCGCAATCCGAATCATATCGCTTTCCGAAGAGAACGTACGGATTTCCAACGTCTGTATCGTAGGCGAGTATGCAATTTCAATCAGCGGAACAAAGAGCTTCGATGCCAAAACGCCAACGCCTGCGCCAAACAAAATCGGTAGTACCGATCCAAAAAAGTGCTCGTTGATTAGCATCATAATTAGTTCGTTCATCGACATACCCATCGCGCGGTAAATACCGAAAATCAACTCTCTGGAGCGAATCGATGTAATCCAGTAAATCAGGAAGCCAATCGCGCAGATGACAATGACAACGATAAACGTAATCGTTAACATACCGTTTGTCACTTGGAAGTACGGATCGTTTTTCATGTTTTGAATGTCTGCCGACGTATCGGTCATGCTCGTCAGACGTACGGAATTTTCTTCAATCCAGTCGTAGAGAAAATCCGTAGAACCTTCTACGTGCATCCAGATCTGATACGGACGAACGTCAAAATCCCGCAGGAGGTTTTCCATGTTGGTTACAACGAGGAACCGCTCCTCAAGCGCTGTAGTTCCGTCCTCGTTTTTCACTTCGCGCTTGTCTTCGTAGCCCGGCCACAAATCGACAATCGCAACAACCGTCAGCCGCTGATTCGTATTTGACTGCTGCTTTGCGTCCCAACGATAAATCGTAAACGTGCCGCCGACTTCCAGACCGGCATTTTGCGCCAGATTCGAGGAAATAATCGCTCCGTCCGGTCTTTGGGCAAGCGCGTTTAGGTCGTTGAACCAGTGCTGCTGCGTATACCCTTCTGGCATCCACGCAGTATTGCCAAAATCCTTTGTGTGGATTGCCATCAAAGAAGTATTCGGGAAACTTCCCCGTCCAACGCTTACTTCTATCGTGTCCGTAAGGACGCGCGCCATAGAAACCAACTCTTTTGCATGTTCGCTTTGCAGCTGCTCGTATTTGGAAAAGTCGGGTTCTTGGTACACAAGCTCGTCTACATATCCTAGCTCGTAGCTGGCTTCGTTGCTCTGCCATTTTTCTTGCAAAACAACGTCCGCGCCGTTGTCGTAGCGAAGCCGAATTTCTTCGTTTTCGTTTACTGTCCGCGCAATGTTCGCATTAAAAATACCAAGCGCGATTGTCAGTACAAGAAATACCGTAATAAAGCTTTGCTTGCGGCTGTCTCTTGTAATTTGCAAAAACGATGCGTAAAGCGACGGCCGGAAAACTTTTCTTCCGATACGGAAGATTAAATAAGACAAAATCGGAATTACTCTTAAAAAGCAGATCGCACAGCTTAGGATAAACAGGGACGCCGATAAAAACAGCAGCGGGTCAAGCGCTTCTCCGTTAGCAACTTTTTGCAAGAGCAAATCGGTCTGCGAGTTAAAGTTATAATACGCGTAAATGGAAATCGCAAGCAAAGCAAAGTCCAAAAACATGCGCTGCCACATCGGGCGCTTCGATTTTCTTTTGTTTGCCTTTTGCTCCACAATGCTAAAGCGTGCGTACTTTAGTACCGGCAGCGTCATAATAAGGATGCCTGCAAACGCAGCCAAAAGGGCAAATAGCAGCGCACTTCCCGTGAGTTTCACTGGCATAGCCGCTCTTCCGACAAACTCTAAGAACGCATTTGCCGAACCGAAAACGTGGCAAAGCAAATATCCTAAAGGAATTCCAAGTACAAGCGCAATCAAAGCCAAAAACAGCGACTGGAAAAAATATGTACCAATCAACTGCCGACGGCTTACGCCACGGCTCTTTAACATGGCAATTTCACCGGCTTCAATTGTAATAACCTGATTGGATACCATGAAAATAAACACTGCCAAAAGCACAAGGATAGGTACTTGCAAAATCCACATAGTTCTGGAAATCTTGCCGGACTGCGCCTGAAAATCTTCGAAAATCGATTCGTATGTGCTTACAGGGACGTAGAGCTGTCCGTCGCCAACGGCGTCTGCGTTAAGCTTACCATGCACCGCAAGCATCTGTTCTACCTGCTCAATTTCGATGTTCGTGTAATCAAACAATGTGTACCAGGTTGCCGTAACGTTTCCGGCAATGGTATTGTCCTTCATAAAGAGCTGCTCATAGAGGCTCTTGTCAAGGAAAAACTCCTCTTCGTAGCTAAGCGGATCTTTTACCCAATACGCGCTGCTCGTATCTTTCGCACGGAACACGCCGCAAACGCGCAGGCGCACCGGATTTCCGGAAACGTCATCGTAAGACTTCATCTGGATGATCTCACCGATGACCATATCGTGTGAAAGGTACACTGTTTCGTTAACAACGCAGTCGATAATCCCTTCTTCGTCCACAGTGGAAGAATACATGGAACCGGAAATCATTTCCACATGTTCGGGCAAATCGGAAAGCGCCGCCAGCTTAAGTTCAAGAGAGTTGCTGCCTTCCGTTCCCCGATCCGTTTCAAACCGCGCATCTTGGGAATTGCTCGTATCGTAAAGCGTTACCGTTTGCAGCGGCTTCATTCCGTACAGCTTTTCTACAATCTCGGTAACGGAAAGGTAATCCGGAAATATGGTAGAGCCATATTTTTCCAGCCGCGTTTCACTCAGTTTTGCTGTGATAATCTCCATGCAAGGATATTGGTTCGTTTCCTGAAGCGACTGGTTCATGTTTTTGGTCAGCATCTTTTGCAGCGCTGCCCGTGTATACATCGGGTTGCAGCAGGCAATCCCGACAAGCAGTATGTTTCCGACAAGAATACAGAGGACAAGCCACTTCTTGTTTAACAGTTTTTGAAAAATAAATCGCAGCATATGTCCCCCCTCCTACGGCGTAACAACGAGATCGTCTTCACTCAGCCCGTCGATAATCCATGCGTTCTCATAATAAGTTTCTGCAACGGCAACGTCTCTTCGCACGGTCACTCCGTCGTCGTTTAGCACCCAAACATAATAAACCGTTGCCGTACCTTCCGAATCCTCGTTCGAGCCGGGGGCATTTCCGCTATTTCCTCCATTTTCGTCATCAACGGAGATAATTTCCTGACGAAGCACTGTCGTAGAAAGGAGCAAAGCGTCGGATACTTGACAGCGGTCAAAAACAATCGTTCCAGTATTGTTTGCCTCGTAGTACATTGCCGGGTCATCCAGTACAATCACGGTCTGACCGTCCCAAACACTGTCCGAGCCTTCCGTAAACAGTACGGTTGCTTCCGCCGAAATGCTCTCTCCGTTTTTGGTGGACTGGTAGATAACTTTCTGGCCGTAATGCAACTGACCGCTCGAATCGTTTACGCGAATTGTAAACGTATTTGGGTCAAGGATGTTGCATATAAATTCGTTTTCCGGCAGCTCAAGCCCTACTTTGAGGCTGGAGAAGCTCTCGATTACGCAATTTTGCTCTGCGCAAACCGTTACTTCTTGTCCCTGCCATGCAGCAAAATTTTCCGCACGCTCAGAAAGCTCTTCTACGTGCTTAGCCCCGTCTTCTACGTATTGCTCGTACTCTTTAATCAGATTTGCAAGCGCAGCTTCCGCTAATTCCTTCTCCGTGCCTTTTTTCATATCCTCTAGGCGTTCCTGCTGCTCTTCAATCTGTTCTTCGTATTGTTCAACACGGTCGCTGTATTCTTTTTGCCCGTTTTTAAGGTCAAGCTGTGCCTGTGCGATGTCCACTTCGGAAATGTTCGCTTCAATTACATACAGCCCTTGCCCTTCTTCTACATATACTTCGGAAACGTTTTGAATCAAAAGCTCTGTAATCGTTCCTGGGATTTTATTTTCCAACGTTCCAAGCCATGCAGCATGGCGCTCTGCGCCGGTCATTTTCACTTCAAGCGAAAACTCGCCTTTTTGCGCGGAAACCGTTTCCTTAGTTGCAGAATAACTGGAAAGGTTCTTTGCTACGAACACGCTTTCCTGTTCCGAAAGTCCTTCAGTAATCTCCGTGTTGTTGAGATTGTGTTCGCCAATTTCAACTGCTCGCTGTTCCAGTTTGCCGTCTTTGTAAATGGAGACGTAATACTGGTCACCTGTAAGCGTTAGCGCATCCGTTGGAACGCTTAAAACGTCCTCTTTTACTTTTGTGAATTGGAACGCTACGTAGTCGCCGTACTGCAATGTCTGCGGAAGCGATTCCGACCAGAACCTGCTCTCGGTTAACGTTCCGGATTCTTCCCGCTCGTACAGCTCCTGCTCCGTATACGGAATATGCTCTACATCGTACAATTCACCGTTAATTCGCACCTGAACGCTCGAATATTCCGCAAGCGTCTCTTCCTCTAAGTACGCGCAGGCCAGATACTTTTCATCCTCTCTGGCTAAAATTAAATACGGAGCATCCGCCGCAACTTCTCCGTCCTCGGTTGCGTTCATATAAACAACGGTCCCGGAACAAGGCGCCGTAACGATTGTATTTTTTACTTCTTCCTCGTAGTCCGCAAGCGTCTGCTTCATTTCTTCGAGCTGAAGCTGCGTATCGGCGTTTTGGAAGGAAAATTCGTATTCCATTTGGTCAATCGAAATCTGCACCAGACGCGCGTTGTAATTATCGCCTATATTCTGGAACATTCTTTTTTGCTGCTTGAGCGCGTCCAACTGGTCTTCCTGCCGCTCAAGCAGTACTTCGAACGACTTTTCCTGTATGGAGATTTCTTCCTGCAAATTTTCTATTTGCTGCTGCAAATCTGCATTCAATTTCATCATTTGCTGCCCTTGGCTGACTGAATCGCCTACCTTGACCGCAATGTCAGATACGGTCGTAGCATATCCGGGCGCAAACGTTATGTATCCCGGAGAAACCCAACCCTCGCTGTAGTGTATCGTCGTTAAATCTCCCCGAGCGACTGTATAAATCGCATCCCGGTTTTCCGTAGGTTCCAAGAGCTCCGGTGCTTTTTCTTCTTTTCCGCCACAAGCCGTCAAAGAAAGCGCTATAAAAACACCAAGCCCCGCGCGAACCAATTTTTTCAACCCCATTTTATGCTCCTCCATGCGTTATCGAATAATGACCGTCTCGCCCGGATTTAAACCGCTTACAATTTCCACGCGGTTATCGTCAGACGTCAGGCTGCCGCTAACAATCAAGCCTACTTCCACATACCGGATTTCCCGCAGGCCATCCGCATCCTGTACATATACCGCGTATTGATCGCCCATTTTTCTTAGCGCGGCATACGGGATGTACGTGACGTTTTCTGCCGAAGCCGTTACTGCACTAATCGTTCCGCGAAGGTTTATAACAAGCGAATTGTCCGGGTTTTTCACTTCCATAACCAGTCTGGTATTTCCGTTTTCCAGCACTTTTGTCTCCGTAACCGTCGCCTGATAAATCCCTGTAGTCGTCGTTACGTTTACTTCCATGCCTTCCGGAAAATACGAGCCCTGATCCGTATTCCCAATAAAGGCAGCGTTTTCGCTCTCCACGCTTACCATCGTTTCTCCCGCGCGAAGCCACTCCCAAGGGTTAAACTGCTTAACAAAAGAAACGACGCCGTCAAACTCTGCTACAAGCTGTCTTTCGCTGAGCTTTTCGGAAACTTCGTCTAATTCCAGCTGCGCAATATGAAGCCGGTCGTTTAGCCCTTCCAGCTGTTCTTCGTACGAAGTTAACGCAGCGTCGTCATAATCTCTGCCGTAGTCATCCGCAAGCTCCTGTCTTTGCCGCTCAAACTCCAGCATGTTCTCACAGTAATCGACTTGTTTGCTAAGTTCGTCGTAAGCCTGCTGCTTTTGCTCGATCTCTTCGCCAAGGCTTCCAAGCTCGAGTTCTGCAAGAACGGTACCCGCCTTTACAACGTCTCCTTCCTGCACGTAAATTCCTTTCAGGGTAATACCTTCCTCTACGACTTCAAATCCGTAGTTTGCGGAATTTTGCTTCTGGTAGTAGCAATAAACCTGTACACGGTCTACGACGTCGCCCGATTTTACTTCCTCGGTGCTAAAGTAATCCTCCTCCATAGAGGAAACGACCGGCGCTGTGCGCAGCTCCTCCTCCTGCGGAAGGATGCCGCAGCCGCAAAACAGAAGCGCTGCTGCAAGAAGCAGACAGCAGGTTTTTGTTTTGCTTTGTTTCATAAACTAAACCCTCCATAAGTACATTTATATTTCAGAACAGCCCCAATATTGTTCCGTTTGCATCTACGTCAATCCGCTCCGCCGCCGGGTGCTTCGGAAGCCCGGGCATCGCAAGAATCGTCCCTGTTAACGCTACGACAAACCCTGCGCCGGCAGAAACGTAAACTTCGCGAATGTGAATCGGAAAGCCTTGCGGGCGTCCCAGTTTTGTAGGATCGTCGGACAAGGAGTATTGATTTTTTGCAATGCACACTGGATAAGAGCCGTAGCCCATTTCCGTAATGCGTCCAAGCATTGCTTCTGCCTGCGGTTCAAAGCTGATACTGCCCGCTCCGTAAATTTCTCTTGCCACCGTCTCGATTTTTTCCTTCAGGGGCGCGGCGTCGTCGTATAAAAGATGAAAATCCGACGGCTTTGTTTCAAGCGTCTTTACAAGCTGCGCTGCAAGCGCTAGGCCGCCCTCTCCGCCTTTTTCCCAAACTTCCGAAAGAGCGAAATCGCAGCCTCGCTCCAAGCAAAAGTCACGAACATATTGCAATTCTGCGTCGGTATCTCCCGAAAACCGGTTTAAAGTAACGACAACCGGAACGCCGAATTTTTGTAAATTTTCAATGTGCTTTTCCAGATTGCAAATTCCTTTTTTTAACGCTTCCATATTCTCTTTTGCGAGTACATATCTGGACGCGCCGCCGTTATATTTAAGCGCGCGCACAGTAGCGACAAGAACAACCGCGTCCGGACGAATGCCCGCCATGCGGCACTTGATGTGAAAGAATTTTTCAGCTCCTAAATCCGCGCCAAACCCGGCTTCGGTAATCGTAATATCCGCTAACTTTCGCGCCGCTTTTGTAGCGCGAACACTGTTGCAGCCGTGCGCGATATTTGCAAACGGGCCGCCGTGTACAATAGCAGGCGTATTTTCGATCGTCTGCACAAGGTTCGGACGAATTGCATCGCGAAGAAGCGCCATCATCGCTCCGACCGCGCCTAAATCCTGCGCGTAAACCGGCGTTGCGTCGTACCGGTACGCAACAATCATTCGAGAAAGGCGTTCCTTTAAATCCGCCGCGTCTTCCGCCAGACAAAGAATGGCCATAATCTCCGTCGCAACGGTAATAATAAAATGGTCTTCCCGCACAACGCCGTCCGTTTTCTTCCCCATGCCAATGACAATGTTGCGAAGCGCACGGTCGTTCATATCAAGGCATCTCTTCCAAACAACCTGCTTTGGATCGATTTGCAGCTCGTTTCCCTGCTGTATGTGGTTGTCAAGCATGGCCGCCAAAAGATTGTTCGCCGAAGTAATCGCATGAAAATCTCCGGTAAAATGAAGATTTAATTCCTCCATGGGAACGACCTGCGCATAGCCGCCTCCGGCAGCGCCTCCCTTTACGCCAAAACACGGGCCAAGCGACGGTTCCCGAAGCGTTATGACCGCCCGTTTTCCAAGCCGTCCAAGAGCTTCTCCAAGCCCTACGGTAATTGTCGTCTTTCCTTCGCCCGCCGGCGTAGGGTTAATCGCGGTAACAAGCACCAGCTTGCCGTCCGGCCGATCCTTGATTCGCTCAAGAAGCGCATCGGAAAGCTTTGCTTTGTACTTTCCATACAGTTCCAGCTCGTCCGGTTCAATACCGAGCGCCTCTCCGATTTCCGTAATGGGACGCATGACCGCTTCCCGCGCAATCTCAATATCTGATTTCATTTATGGTATTCTCCTGATTTTTGGGGAATTCTTCTCTTATCGAGGAACTCCCTTTACTGCTTAAAAACGAAACACCTTTTGCTATTATAGCAAATTACGAACAAAAAAGAAACAGCTGATTTCCTTTTTTTTCGCGATTTTTGAATAAGATTTTACATTTCTGTTGCCTTGTGGTATAATTAAACTGATATTTTATGCTCTGGAGGGCGTCCAACTATGAAATACCAAACCGTCATCTTCGATTTAGACGGCACACTATTAAATACGCTTACGGATTTGCATGCAAGCGTAAACGCTGCTTTGTGCGCACGCAGCTTTCCTACGCGCACAATAGAAGAAGTCCGAAATTTCATCGGAAACGGCGTTGCCACTTTGATGAAGCGAAGCGCTCCCGCAAATGTCTCCGCTTTTGAAGCGGAGGAACTGCTCGCAGTGTTTCGGAAGCATTACTTGCAGCATATGTACGACCACACTGCTCCGTACGACGGAATTTTGCCTCTTTTAAAAAATCTGCACCGTAAGGGCATACAAACAGCTATCGTATCCAACAAACTGGACGAGGCCACAAAAGAGATGAACCATCGTTTTTTTGAAGAATACAACCACATCGCGATTGGTGCGCCTCCGGATAAAAAAAAGCCCAACCCTTACAGCGTGCACCAAGCTATGAAGCTGCTTGGCGCAGACAAAAGCCGCACCGTTTACGTCGGCGACTCGGATGTGGACGAAGAGACAGCAAGAAACGCCGGCATTGCCTGCATTGGCGTCTCTTGGGGATACCGAGGGCGGAAATTTCTGGAAGCACTTCCTCTTGCCGCTATCGCAGACACACCGGAGGAGCTTTTTTCTCTTCTTGTTTAAAAATGTACAAAACCGGCGGACAAAAGAGTCTAAAAACAACTCCTTTGCCCGCCGATTTTTCATTCATTTACTTTGCAAGTTCCATTAAAGCTTCGTTTAATTCCTTCAGCTTTTTGTCTGCATCTTCAAAGCTGCTGCCCTTTACGCCCATGTAGAACTTAATCTTTGGTTCGGTTCCGGAAGGACGCACACATGCCCATGCGTCGTCGCTTAGGTCAAAATACAGCACGTTTGACGTGCGTAGTCCGGTCGGATGCGTACTGCCGTCGGAAAGGTCGGTAATCACGCCTTTTGCGTAATCGCGGAACATCGTTACCGGATAGCCGCCCAACGTCTTTGGCGGGTTGTTCCGGATGTCTTCCATCATACTCTTAATCTTTTGCGCTCCCTCGTAACCTTTAAGCGTCAGCGTTTCCAGACCTTCGCGGAAGAAGCCGTACTTCTCGTAAATGCGCATCATCTGATCCCACAGCGTCAGTCCCTGGGTCTTGTAGTAAGCCGCCGCTTCGCAAAGCATCATAACGGCAACAACCGCGTCTTTGTCTCTGGCGTGTGTGCCAACTAAGCAGCCGTAGCTTTCTTCAAAGCCAAATTCAAACGTTCCCTTGCCGGATTCTTCGGCCAGCTTGATCAATTCTCCAATAAACTTAAAGCCGGTCAGACACTCTTTAAGCTCTACGCCGTACGCTTCGGCGACTTTGTCCGCCATATTGGTCGATACGATGGTTTTTACGATAAATCCGTCTTTCGCAATTTTTCCAAGCGCCTGTTTCTGGCTCAGCACGTATTCGCAAATCAGCATTCCGGACATATTTCCGGTAAACGGCATATATTCTCCGGTTTTGGAGTCTTTTGCGTATACGCCAAGCCGGTCTGCATCCGGGTCTGTCGCAAGCACAAGCTCCGCGCCTTCTTTTTGTGCCAGCGCAAGCGCCATCTCAAACGCGCTTTTGTTTTCCGGGTTCGGGCTCGCAACCGTTGGGAAATTTCCGTCCGGAAGTTCCTGCTCGGGAACGACGAACACCTGCTCTAAGCCGATTTCTTTTAAAATTCGGCGAACTGGAACGTTTCCTGTTCCGTGAAGCGGTGTGTAAACGACTTTCATGGTCTTTCCAACTTCGCGCACAACGTCCGGCTGAAGAACGAGCTTTTTAAGCGCCTGCATATACCGGTCGTCAATGTCTTTTCCGATTACGTGATACAGCCCTGCAGCCTCCGCAGCAGCTCGGTCCATAATCTTTACCGTGTTCCAGTCCGTTACGGCGTTCACTTCGTCAATAATCTGGCTGTCCTTTGGCGGCGTAACTTGTGCGCCGTCTTCCCAATACACTTTGTAGCCGTTGTATTCCGCCGGGTTATGGCTTGCCGTTACAACAATTCCGGCAATACAGCCAAGTTCCCGCAGGGCAAACGAAAGTTCCGGCGTAGGACGAAGAGATTCAAAGCGGTACGTTTTAATCCCGTTTGCACAAAGGCAAAGCGCAGCTTCCTCACTAAACTCCACAGACATGTTGCGGGAGTCATAGGCAATTGCTACCCCGCGCTCCTGTCCTCCTTCTTTGATGATAAAGTTGGCCAGCCCTTGCGTCGCTTTTCGAACGGTATAAAGGTTCATGCGGTTTGTGCCCGCGCCGATAATTCCGCGCAGTCCGCCCGTTCCAAATTCCAGGTCGCGGTAAAAGCGCTCGCGAATTTCCGTTTCCTCCTGTGCGATAGCTCTAAGCTCCTCTTTTGTCTTTTCGTCAAAATAGGGGTCGGTACACCAAAAGCGATAAGCTTCCTTATAATCCATAAGTATCCTCCTGTCCGAAGCGGTTTATTGTTGCAGCAGCTTCTTATTCTCTTCTATTAAAGCACATCTTTGCCGAACACACAAGACCGAACGCAACGGATCTTCCGGCGTATTGAAAATATAATCCTCCAATCGTGCCAGCGTCGTCTTCGCAACGTGCATTCGCGTATCCGAAGATGCGTAATAAATCAACACGTCCCCGTTGTCGTCAACAATCGCTCCGTTCGTGAAAACTACGTTTGAAACGTCGCCTACCCGCTCTCCTACATGCGGCCCAAGAAGCATTCCGGAAGGTTCCGCAATCACTTTGCTTGGATCGGACAAATCCGTCGCGAACGCATACAGCACATATCGAAGCCCCGCCGCCGTATTGCGGACGCCGTGGGCAATGTGCAGCCACCCTCTTTCCGACTTAATAGGCACTGCGCCTGCGCCGTTTTTCGCTTCGGTAATCGTATGATATTTCCGCTTGCTTGTAATGACTTCCTCGTCAATGACCGCATTGGTAATATCGTCGCACAGACCAAAGCCGATGCCGCCGCCCGAACCGGTGTCGATAAAATCGTCCATCGGGCGGGTATAAAACGCATACTTTCCGTTTACAAACTCCGGGTGCAAAACAACGTTTCTTTGCTGCGGGGAACGAAGCGTCTTTAAATTCGGGAGACGCTCCCACGTCTTTAAGTCTTTTGTGCGCACAATGCCGGCTGCCGCTACGGCCGCAGACAAATCCTGCACGCTCGTATCTTTGCTTTCGGAGCAGAAGACACCGTATATATAGCCGTCTTCGTGCTGCGTCAGACGCATATCGTATACATTAGTTTCTTCGGGATTCGTATCCGGCAAAAGAATCGGATAATCCCAAAAACGGAAGCCGTCTATCCCGTTATCGCTTTGCGCTACCGCAAAAAACGACTTGCGGTCATTGCCTTCGGTACGCACGACAAGGTAATACTTGCCGTTTAATTTAATGGCTCCCGAGTTCATCGTTGCGTTTACGGAAAGGCGCTCCATAAAAAATGGATTGGTTTCTAAATTCAGGTCATACTTCCAAAACAGCGGGACCATCTCTCTTGTTAAAACCGGATGCCGGTAGCGCGTGTATATACCGTTGTAGTCGTCAAGCGGGACGTTTCTTCGCGTAAAGAGCGTCTCCTGTTTTTGCAGCTCTTCGTAGTATTTGGGATGGATGACGTCCCTTGTAAGCAGCTCTAAGCACATTCTGCCATTATGATACGGGCACTTCCACGGCTCAACAATCGGCTTTCCGGAAATCGGACGAAGCTCTTCGTCTAAGGACATAAACCATTCCGAGCCTTCTCTGTGATCCGTCAATTTTTCCTGAATCATTTGAAGAATGTCAAGCGAAGCGTCCAAATAATGCACGGCTCCCGGATTTTTCTGGTATCCGTTTAAAAAGCCGATTACGGCTTCCGCCTGCACCCACCAAATGCGCGTCTTATCGTCTTTCCCCTTTTCGCATTCGTTTAAAAGCGAATGGTTCTCGTAAGCGCGTTCATAAATTTTTTGCGTAAGCGCCTTTGTGATGGGCGAAATACGCGCCGTCATCATCGGGTCGTTTAGCACTTCAAGCGTGCGGTCCACAAGCCACGCGGTTTCTATATCGTGCCCATACGAATGCAAATCGAGAATCGAATGCATCTGCGCGTCAAAAAATACTTCCTGCCGCTTTAAAATCGGATTATATACCTTCGTCTCAATTTGCGTCAAAATGAATTGCAACCGCTCCTGCACGGTTTTCATTTTCGCAACGCGGTAGAGCTCCGTATACGCTTCCAGCACATGCAAAAGCGTATTCATCGTCTTTTGTGCAATCACGCCGTTTTCCGAGAGTTTGTCGTTTTCTTCCGGCTGAAAATTTTGCGTAAACGACTCCATATAGCCGTATTCGTCCGTCATTTGCTCTTCCATTGTCCGGTGAAGCGAAAGTGCCAGCGAAAGCGCCTCTTCGTCTTTGGTTAAATCGTAATAAGACGACAGTGCATAAATGGCAAACGCCTGGTTGTACGTGTGTTTTGTCGTATCGCTTGGCTTTCCGTCGTATGTAAGGGACCAGTAAACGCCCCCGTTTTCTTTATCAAAGCAGTAATCCCGCAAAAAATAATACGCATGATCTGCAAAGGGCCGCAGCGACGAATCCGAAAGCACTTTGACCGCGTTACTAAAAAACCAAAGAATCCGGCTATTTAAAATACAGCCTTTGTCTGCCTGTTTGTTAAGGCGCAAATCATAATCCATATAGCCGTAGAATCCACCGTAAACATCGTCTTTTAAATTTTCCCAAAAGGGCAAAATTACATTGCGCAGCTGGTCTTCGGCCTGCTTTTTTATTGAAATCATAATCATCCTCACTTCTGCGTTTTTCTTATGCTTAGCAGCAAATTAGGGAAACAAAATAAAACGGCGTGCAGGAAGGCGCAAAAACGTTCGTGATGCGGATTGTAACCGTATGCTCTTTCGCTTCTTCTTCCTCCCATACATCCTGTAAATATAAGCAATCGCCCCACGTTTCTTCAAAGTCTGCTTTTAACTGCGCCGCTTCCCTTCCGTCCACAAATACGGCAGCCGTTGGCGCCGGATGATGAACGGTCTTTCGGTATTGAACGCTTATCTTTTTGGCCGTCACACGAAACGTTAAAAACGCGTCCTCACAGCTGCTAAAAAATCCGCGCCGAAACACGTCTCTTACGCCGTTTTGCTCCTGCAAATCTTCACTAAATCCTTCCATCTGCTGCAAGCAGTCCCGGCCGCGTACCCGGAAAGATTGCTCGTATCGATTTTGTGTCATTGGGGAGATTTTTGCAAGCGGTTTGCAAACTTCCTGTGGCGTCTTCGCACATGTTTCGTAAATACGCGTAAGCGCATGGGTCAAAACTTGCGCGACGTAGCTGTGTCCAAGGTCGTTTGGGTGCAGGTTATCCTGCGTAATCTTCTCCCGCTGTACGTATCCCAGCCGAATTTCTTCAAAAATGCTGTCTTTCATGCTGATGGTTGGCACATCGTAGCGAATCGATACAGCGCTGTGAATGTCCTGCGCATTTTCTCCAGTGTCGTATACAACGTTATGAAAAACAAGCAGAGCCGGCTGCGTCCGGCTGTATAAAATTTTTCGCACAAGGCCTTCAAAACATTCCTGAAAAAAAGGCGTGCTCGGATCGTTGACGCTAAATTCGCAAAATACGACGTCCGGCTCGTAGCAAAGCAAATCTTCTTCCACCCGCGCTGCGCCAAACTGCGAAGTCGTCGCGCCGATTCCGGCGTTTACGTAACGAATTTCACTTTCCGGAAACTTGTTTTTCCACCAAAGATAAGTTCTATAGGCGTAGCAGTTTTCGTGCCGGCTGGCGGCAGAATCCTGCGTAATAGAACCGCCGAGGAAGCCGACGGTAATCGGCTTCCCCTGCTGCGCCTTCTGAAATACTCTGTAAAATCGTTCCAAGTTTCCCAAATGCACAATGCCGCGCGCGAGCGCACATTGCCGCAAATATGGATTACATGATTCCAATTTGTCCGTCGTCTCCGTTTTCTACATGATTTTCTTTTACGTACGCTACAATCTCGTCCACCGTTGTAAACGCTAGTCCAACGTAGCTGTCCGCTGCGCCGTAGTAAATAGCGATTCTTCCGGTCTTTGCGTCGCAAAGCGTCGATACCGGGAAGATAACGTTTGCTACAAAGCCCCTCTCTTCGTACCACGTCTCCGGCGTAAGCACAAAGTTTTCGGAGCGATACTTCACGCGGCTTGGCTCCTCTTTATCCAAAATGCAAGCGCCCATACTGTAAACGTATCCGTTGCATGTACCGGTAACGCCGTGATAAAACAGAAGCCATCCTTCGCTTGTCTCAATCGGAGCGGCGCCGCCGCCGATTTTCAGCGACTGCCACCATTGATTGTAGCCTCTTGTCATAACATGCTTGTGCTTGCCCCAATAAACCAAATCCGGGCTCTCACTGATGAAAACGTCTCCAAAAGGCGTGTGACCGCTGTCGGACGGGCGGGAAAGCAGGCAGAAGTTTCCGTTTAGTTTTCTTGGAAAAAGAACGCCGTTTCGGTTAAACGGAAGGAACGGATTGTCAAGGCGCACAAACGTCTTAAAGTCCTTTGTCTTCGCTAAGCCAAGCGCCGCGCCATAAAAATCGGTACACCAGATAATGTAGTATGTATCTTCCACCTGCACAAGACGCGGATCGTAAGCGTAACGAGGCATAAACGGCTCGCCTTTTTCGTTGACAAACGGAATCTTCTGCGTGTCATACGTCCAATGAATTCCGTCTTTGCTCCGTCCCAAATAAATGTGCGGCACACCGTTCACCTGTTCTCCGCGGAATACGCCGATAAATCCGTCTTCCCACGGCACAACGGCGCTGTTAAAAATACGGGCTACGCCCGGCAGCGGATTACGGTCAATAATAGGGTTTTTAGAGTATCTCCAAACCGGGCCAACCGCATCCGCCGGTTTTTCCTGCCAAGGCATGTTCGCAAGCTCTTGACCATAAATTTTTACATTGCTCATAGTGCTTTTTCTCCTTTCTGGATTTAAAAGTTATTGACCATACGTCGTCAAATCCGGCAGCTCGTCAAGCGTGATAACCGAACGGTGATTATAAACTTTGTCCCACATCACCGCTTCGTTGTATTCTTCCGACAGTTCTGCGCCATCGACGACAAATTCGCCGGACCATACGCAAAACCACGTCCAGCGGGCATTGTCCCGAATCATCAAATCAGGGTCTGCCAAACAGCCGTTTTCCGAAAGTACGATTGGCATTTCCTTTTCCGTATAAGCGGCCGCCTCGTTGTACTTAATGGACTGCGATGAATAAACACGGTTTCCCGGGTAAATGTCCTCGCCAATCATGTCCACATAAGCGTCTCCCGGGTACCAGTCACCGTCTTGTCCGTTCCATACCCAGATAAGATTGTGGATGCCATGATAATTCACTAACCGGTCGTACATCGCTACCCAAAGTTTGCAATATGTATCCGCTCCGTAGTTCCCCCACCAGAACCAGCCGCCGCTGGCCTCGTGCAGAGGTCTCCATAAAATCGGCACGTCCTCATCGGCAATCTGCTTGAGATAAAACGCAATTGAGTCAATATCCGTCATTAATGCTTCGTAGCCTTCGGGGTCGCTGCCGTTCATAATTGCAGGCAAATCCATATCCACTGCTTCACTGCGGAATCCGTCCCACCACTCGGCACCTTCTAGGATGTACTGCGCAGGCGCGTTCCAGTGCCAGGATACCGTAACAATCCCGCCTTCTTTTTTGTAAAAATTAATCGCGCGCTGAACAACGTTGTCCGGCATTCCGTGCACGACGCGGGAAGGCGAATAATCGATAAGGTCTACGCCTAAAATGGCAGGCGTTCGCCCGGTCGCCTCTTCAATCGCCGAAAACTCGTTGCTGCTAAGCCCTGTCTGCGCGTATTGTCCGGAAAGCGTGTAAAGACCGTCAATGTCGCAGATAAACTGGTAGAGCATCTTTGTGCGAAGCGTTGCATACGGGTCTACCAAAACTGCCGTTGTCAATTCTTTTTCTTCTGCTTCCGGCTGTTCTTCACCGGATATCGTAACCAAATCCCAATAAATCCAGCCCCATACAGCCGAAATTGTCAGATCATGCTCTCCGTGGGTAATATAAATACCTTCTAACGGATACGAAGCGTATGCGTTGTTGTTCGGGCAGGAAACTTCGCCAATTTTTACACCGTCCAGTAAAATTGCGTTAGATTTTTCTCCCATAGGCGTGGCAATCCGGAAATTCAAAGAGTAAAATCCGTCCGCAGGAACCGAAATTTGCACGGTAGCGCTGTCGTTTGTAGACGCATCGCGCAAAAAGACGTAACCGCTTCCTTCGTACCCCTGCAGGCTGTTTTCCACGCTCGCCGCTCCCGCCTGCTCGCCCGACTCTGCCTGTACGGTCAGGGAGTAGTTCACATCGTAAGAACCCGAATTTTCGTCAGGGACATACTCGTATTTATCTTCAGCCGCGGATAACGTCAGTCCTTCCAACCGGTCTTCCTTTGGCGTGTATTCGACTTTATCCAAAGCAGCGGTGGGCGACGGCGTCATCGTTGCTTGCAGCGTAACGGAAACGCTAATTTCCGCTGCCGGTGTTTCCGGTGCGTCTTCCTTACATCCCCCAAGCGCTACCGAAATGAATAGCAGGCAAAAAAGCCAAAAAGACTTTTTCATTGTTTTTTTCTCCATCACAATACTCCGAAAGCCCGGCAAACCACCGGGCTTTCGAAAGAAAACCAAAAATTAATTTCCAAAGTTCGTGTCCAGATAATCCTGAACAAGCTGTTTGTTCGTTTCAATTACCTGTGCAACTTCGCAAGTACCTTCAATCAGACCACGGATATTGTACTCATCCGAAAGTTTTACCTGATCCCAAAGTTCAACCGTGAAGTCAGAAGTTTCGTCGGTCATCGAGCAAAGAACGTCGAAGTTTGTCTCGCTGTTCTTGCTTCCTGCCATCCACTCTTCTGCCCATTCCGTCTTATCCCGAAGGGTAAGGTCATCGCCGTACCATGCGGTGTAATCGCGGATTACGTAGTAGATCTGCTTCGGATCGTCAATTCCCTTCGGAATCATGTAGAAGTTACCAAGCGTCTGGTTGTACTGCGGAACCTTCTGTCCTTCTTCTACGTCCGGACCGGTCGGCCAAGGAACGATTCCAAGGTCAATCTGGTGGTTCGGGTCAGCAGACTGAATAATCCAGCATGCAGCCGGGAAGAACGCTACATTGCCTTCGCCAAATGCATATACGTTGCTGTTCCAGTCAGCGTCACAATCTGCATTCCAGAAGGATACACCCTTGTCAACGTAAATTTCCTTCATGAAGTTTAGCACGTTCGTCGTTGCCTGAGAGCTCAGACCTTCTACGATTTCTCCGTTTTCATTCGGAGCCGGAGATGCTACGGAAGCGCCGTTCGAGAACAGAAGCTGTGTAAAGGTGTTCGTCCAAGCGCCGCGGTATCCCCACTGTCCGGTCTGCGTATCGGTCAGCTGCTCCATGTATTCCATCCACTTCGACCAAGTCCACTCGCCTCTAAGGTAGAGTTCGTACGGATCTTCAAGGTTGGCTGCTTCAATGAGCGCTTTGTTGTATCCCAGAGGGTATCCGTTTGTGTTCTTTGCTTTTCCGTAGAACAGATATGTCTTATCGGAACCAGGAAGCTGCAAACCTTGGAATGCTTCGTTGTTCATTTCTTCTTCCGTCAGGAAGTCTTCCAGTGCTTCTGCATATCCGGCAAGCACTGCAGGGAGACCAAACTGGAAATCTACCTGATAAATTTCGCAGTTCGGGGAACCCGCCATAATCGAGGTGTTAATCGACTCAATAACACCGTTCCAGGTCAGGTTCTTGAAGTACAGCTCAATGTTGTAGCGACGCTCAATCGCTCTCATGTTGTCAAGCATCATCTGTGCTTCTTCCAAGTTGTTAACGTTCGGGTTGTCGTTTACCGACTGATGCGCAGAAGTATAATACTGCTCATACCAAGTACCAATATTAATGGTACGTTTTTCCGCGTGTGCAAGCGGGCTGGTCGGCTCTACAGTCACACCCGGTGTTGCGGTTGCTTCTCCATCTTTCTGCTCGCCGCAGGCTACCATAGCAAATACCATGGAGAGAACCAACATCAAAGCCAAAAGTTTTTTCATCTTCATTCTCCTTTTTACTCAGGCAATTCGCCAATGGTTACTTTGTAGATATTAATCACAGCGCCGCGATCGGCAACGCCAAGGAAGCTGCAATACGTCTTCCAGTCTTCTCCCGTTGTGCCAAAGCCGGTATTTAACGCGTCTGCAATTTCTTCGTACGTGTACTGTACAATCGTGCGCGCGTTGTTTCTGCGATCGGTTTCCAGATAATCGTCCGTAAACGTCCAAACATCCGCGTTTCCGCCTGCAAAGCTTCCATCCTCTGTTGCCCAAGCCTGTGCACGAAGATAAGGAATCTGGTAAGCATTTTCCGGAAGATGCTCAAACGGCTGCTCGTAGTAAATGGTCATAACCATGCCCGGCTTAAAGTCGTCCGGTGTAAGCTGTGCGCCGTAAGCATTCGATTCAGCAACGCCTTCTACAAAGCTCATGGTGTTGCCTGGATCCGGCCACCAGCCGCTGCCGGTCTGAACGCCTGTTAAAACAATTTTCTCGTTTTCCGGCTGTACTGTAGCGTTGTCCCATTCCAGACTCAGCCAGAAGCTTTCGTTAATGCCTTCCACGGATGTAAATCCAGCGGATGTATCCGGAGCAAGAACGTTGCCGTCCTTATCACGGAAAATCAGATTGTCGATAACAAGGTCAAAGTCGCTCGATGCAATCGGGTTGCCGTCAATAACGGTAAAGCAGATGTAGTTTTTCGCACCGGTAACAAAGCCACCTTCCGGAACGTTTACCGTGTAAACCTTCGGATTCTGCTCCTCAAGGAAAACAGACCAGGACTGCGATGTTTCTACGTTTGCTTCCCCTGCGTACATCAAAATCGATCCGGAAACGGCCTGGAATGCGCCGCCCTTGAAATCAATTCCTACGTCGTACTGAATGGTGGCAACCTCCGTTACCTTATCGCCAAGCAGGGCAACAATATCAATGGCAACATACGGATGAACGCCTGAAAAGATATTATCGCTGACCGGCGAGGTTGCAACCAGCCCCTTCGATCCGGCAAAGTCCTTTAAACTCAAAGACGAAGAAAGGTCACAGGATGCATTGCTGTATGCAATCGCAGCAAAGTCCATCTTTCCATCTTCGAAGCTGACATACGTCGACGTATCTTCCGGAAGGTCCGTCCGATCGGCCGGGGTCGGCGTCGGCGTATTCGTTGCGGAAGCAGTCGGCTGTGCCGACGGAGACGTTGCGTCGCTTCCGCTCGGTTCGTCTTTCTCGCCGCACGCAATCAAAGCAACCGAAAGCGCACCGACAAGAAATAATGAAAGAAATTTCTTGAACATGATATTCCTCCTTATTTTTTTGAAGCAGGCCGCAATAGCGACCGTTTATAACAAGAGAGAGCTTCTCTCCTATTACCGTGCTAACCTACAATACCGCTTCGTTCCACACCTTCGATGAAGAACTTCTGCAATACGCAGTAGATCAAGATGACCGGAATTAAGATTAAAACGACTCCGGCATACAGGTACATGGTCAGATACGCAGGGTTTTCAATTTCATAAATCGCTCCGACCTCCTGAGAAAGGGCGCTAATTCGCATGGACACAACACTTGAGAGACCAAAAAGTCTTGAGTAAAACAAGTCGTTGTACTGCCATACAAGCGAGAACACCGCCACGGTAATAACCGATGGCATTGCGTTAACAAGCATGATGCGGAAGTACGTATAAAAGCTTCCCGCTCCGTCTACAAACGCCGCTTCTTCAATTTCCTTTGGCAGCCCTCGGAAGAACTGGTTGAAAAGGTAAATGTACAACCCGGAACGAAGACCGCTTCCGAAAATGGTAAGCAGATAAAAAGGACCAGCCGTTCCGTAGAGCGAAACTGTCTGCGTAAACGTCAAGTATAACGGCAGCATAATCGCATGCGTCGGGATGACGATCATTATAACTACGCAGCCAAACAAAAAGCCTTTCAGCGGAAAATTAAACCGCGCAAATCCGTATCCTACCATGGAACAGATAAATATCTGAATCAGCATCAGCCCGATATCGTTGCCAAGAGACATCAGAATCGTCTTTGGATACGGTAAAACTTTCCATGCGGCAACGTATTTCTCAAGCGTCGGCTGCGTCGGTATAATGTATACCATCGGGTTTGTCAAATCCGTATCCGAAAAGAAGGACTGCGCCACCATTCGAATGAGCGGGCTCAAAATAATGTAGGACACGCCCAGCAGGATAAAAAACCGGAACAGGAAGAACAAAAATTTCTTGAAATACTTGAGCGCACGCCTTTTGTCGTTCTGGAAGAACTGATCGTTTTGCAGTTCCTGGTAACGAAGCTTTGCTTTTGCAATCGTAATCATTTTTGTGCCCTCCTTTCCTAGTTGTAGTAAAACGTTCGCTTTTGTATGACTGCGACGACTGCGAACAGTACGGCGCAGACGACAATGGTGCTGACAAGACTCATCGCGCTTCCGTAATCGTAGTGGTTGTTAGAGAAAATCTCGTCGTAGGAAAGCGACACAACTTCACTGTTTGCAAAAGAATCCACAACCGTGTAAACGAGGCAAGTAATAATGTGCGGCATTACCATCGGGAACGTTACTTTCCAAAATGTCTCGTAACCGGTAGCGCCCTCGATTTTGGCAACTTCGTAAAGCGAGCCAGAAATCGACTGCAGGGCGGCGATAAAGATAACGATTTGCACGCCGGAAAGCGAAACAACGTCCGAAAGACGCTCAACTGCGCCGACTACGTAATCCAGAATGCCCGACGGCAAACCGATGTCCTTAAACAGCGCCAAGTAATAATCGACGTTTACAGAGGACGAAGAGGCGTCTACAATATCCGCAGCCGTAGAACTTACGCCGCCTACCATTGCGGAACGCGCGTTGTCGATTGCCGTTGTAATTGCGGCAGAACCCATAATAACCGGCAGGAAGAACACGGCTCGAACGATGGTTCTTCCAACGAACTTCTGGTTTAGAAGCATCGCCATCAGCAAACTGAAAATTATAATTAACGGTACGTCAATAAATACGTCGCGCATGGAAATAACAAGCTGCTGGTTGAATTGCGGGTGCTCCAAAAAAATGTACTTTAAATTTTTCAGACCTACGAATTTTGCTTCGTAACCGCCTACCGCAGGGGATACTTCGCTCAGCGAGAACTGAACCGTCATGTATATGCTTCGCACGTAATAAATCAGGAAGCCGATCAGCCAAGGGCTGATAAAGACAAAGCCGGTAATCGCACGTTTCTGCGCGAGAGATAATCTCCGCTTTTTTTTCTTCATGCTCTTCTCCCCTCCTTACTGAAACACATACGTTTCCGTTGTGCCGTTTCCGGTTACCGTAACCGTACCGCTTGTTTTGTCGATAGCAATTTCCACGCCGTTGCCATACGTTACAATTGCGCCGGTTTCCGTAATTTCATGCCGGTCCATCGTCGCATTTGCAACCGGAGAAAGTACGGCGTTGACTTTTGTGTACATCTCTACGGCGTCTTCGTACCAAACATCAAACGTGGTGCTGAAGTAGTTGTTCAAACCTGTGTACTTCAGTTCCGAAGAATCTTCCCAAGTAAATGTAAAGTGCGGGTTGGCGCCATTTTCAATCATCTCCAGACACTCTTCCGCCATGGAAAGATTCTTGGTCAGATTGTAGGATTTTCCACAGTAGTCGATATAGCCATGGATTACCATCTGGTAGAACGGAACTTCTTCGTTGACGTATACATAAGAATTCTTGTAAAATGTCACGTTTAAAATATCGTCGGCGTAAGGAAGCGTATAGCTAAGCGCGTTGTTAAACATCAAGTGCTCCTGCGCTTCGTCCGCCTTTTCGATCATGGCTAAAACAATGTCTTTAGCCATTTCTCTTGTAATAAATTCCTTCCGCTTTTTGTCGGAATAAAGGACGTTGCCAAGATCCCGGAAGGAGATTCCCGAAACTTCTACTTTTTGCATTTCTTCAAGCATCGGCTCAATGTATCTTGGAAGATACTTCGGCGAAAGCAGGTCGTAGAGGTTTTCGGTATATCCAAGAGATGCCGTACGACTGTAAGTCGTCGGAGAAAGCTTTCCAAAGGAAACGGAATAGCCTTTGCCGTAATAGCGGGAAGATTCCGCCGTGTAATTAAAATCGTCTTCGGCGAAGGTTACTTGCTGAACCGACATATCGCCGTAGAGCAAGCCGCCGGAAGCTTCCAGCTTCTCTTTCAAAGATGCCAAACCTTTTTTGCCGCCCAGCTTGCGAATAACTTTAATGTCGTCAATCAGGTCATGGTAATATCCTCCGTTCATCCAGCCTTGATAATTAACAATCAGGTTGTGAACGGACTGCTCCTGAAGCTTCGCAATCATCTCCTCCGCCTGTTCAAACGTCGTCATTGCAAAGACTTCGTCGTACTTAAAGCCTATAAAAGACGATTCTCTTTTCACTGCGCCCAAAATATCCAGATACAATTTAATATCCTCAGGCTCGTTTGTAATCCTCGCATCCGCTTCGTCGTCAAACAGCATTTCCCGGTAGTACTTTGCCATTCCGGAGTAACCGTCGTACTCTTCGGTATCCGGCAGGATGTGATACGACTGCACAAGATAAGCAGCGTACATATCTTTTTCCAGAACCGGCATCGGGTCTGCGGAACCTGCCACCATTACGTTTTCCGTATGGCGCAGGCGGTATCTCGTGTAGATGTAGTTGTAGTAATTCAAAACGCCCGATACCATCGCGTTGATCTGCGCTAGCGTCTCGCCGTCGTCGATGGTAATAAGCATCGTACTGTCTTCTTTTTGAATTCCGTACAGCGGAAGCTTCACGTCTTCGGTAATATCTTCCTGTGTCCGATCTACATCCAGCAAATCCTGTCCGTAAACGAATTCCGAATACGTACTGTTGCTTGCCATCAAGCCGTTGTTAAAATTAATCAAGGCGCCCGAACCGTTAGGAACTAGGAAATAGCCGTCCGAACCATCGTTCCTTTCCGCATTGAAAAACGGAAGAACAGTTAATTCGTAAATGCGGGCGTCTCCGGACTCCTCAATCTTCGTCGTCGGTACAGATACTTCCATACCGTCCGCCGTTAAACGGTACTCAAGCGGAACCGTCAGTCCGTTTGGCACAACCGCTTCGGCTCCTGCTTCTTCCATGTCCCGCTTATAATCGTCGTAAGTGTAGCCAATCGCTTCCAGACACGCTTCCAAACGGCTAATCTGGAACAGCGACTTTCTTGTAACTTCCGGAAGTTCTTTAAAGCCTTCGTGTGTTTCGGAGTCAATATACTTTCCACGGAAGTTGGTTACAAGCTTCTGATCGGTCTCCTGCATTTTTTGCAGCAATTCTTCGTAACGCTCGTTGCTTAAGTAAAGCGGCACCATGCCGGTATCGTTTGACGAGCTTTGCATCGTGTAGATGATCCGAAGACCGTCTTTTAAGCCCTCTAACTTATAACGCGGCGCCTCTCCGTCCCGAAGGTCTACGTTGACGCAGAACTCATAGCTGTTAAACGTCTGAACCGCCTCTGCGTTTCCCTCAATATAATACGTCGCAATGAGCTGAGACTGAAGGGTGTAGTAATTCATATCGGAATTGGTTCCCTCTTCCGCCTTCGTGCCCAAGTTCAAGGGATTGGTACTAAAATATTGGTTGTTCTTTCGGTCATGCAAAACAACAACACACGTCTCCTCGTTGACATACAGGCCGAAAGACTCGTTTTGCGCCGCAAGTACAAAACCTTCCGCCGGAGCTAAGTCGTCCGTTTTCCCTACAAACTCTGTTCCTTCCTCGTATTCGTCGTAGGCGTTAACGTACTTCTTGTACTCGTCATAGAACGTGTACTTCACAAGGTAATGAATCACGTACGCAGCTACGCAAACCACAACAAGTGCAACAAGCGCGAGGATAATTTTTCTGTATCGTTTCATTTCTTATCCTCCCTCCTATCTGAACAGCAATTCGGTATAAACACTTTCGAAGAATCCGATTACCTGACTTACCAAGCTAAAGATCATCATGGCGCAGAAAATAATAATCAACATCGCCACAATCGTAAGAAAAACGGTAATCAGCGTCTTTAACAGCGTGTAGTTATGGATCGTCATAATGCCAATGAGCATTAACAACATCGAATATGCAGTCCCAAGGAAAACGATGATGTAATAAAACGCTTCCTCATTCTGTGCAACGATTTGGGAAATCACGGTTGCCGGAATTAACGTAAGAATCATAGGAAGCAAGGAGTAGCCGATAATAATGGCTATATCCTTAAGCCGTCCCTCTCCGGACATCAAGCACGTAATCGACCAATTGCCAATGCAAAGCAGAAGGAACAAAAGCAGCACGCCAAACAGCTCGGAAACTGCATCTACGCTTCTTGGATTCGTATCGTTTACGATAAAACTCGCTCCTAGGCGATTCCAAGAGTAACAAAGCGCGTAAAACACAACGTAAAAAAGTGCAATCGGCACGCTGCCGCGATCCCGGTGTCTGATTTCGTAAAAACCGTCCGCGGGATGAGTCAGACAATAAAAACTGTATTTCCATTTATCTCTGGAAAAATATTTTTTCATATTGCTCTCCTCCCGTTATTCCAGTGTATCGGCGCTGTCGTCGCGGTACTTCTTTCGATTTCGATATTTCGTTACCGCAAAACCGGCAACAACCAAAACCACAAGCGCTGTCAGCATCCACTCCAAATTTTCTACAAGGAACTCGTTTCGGTACCGACGATACGCAATGGAATAATACTGCCGGCTCATGCCCTTTTCCAGATAATCCATTGCCTTTTCGTTTTCCCCTGCGGAAAGATACGACTTGCCAAGACCAACGTACGCAAGCTCGAAGTTCGCATCCAGCTTCAAAACTTCTTCCCAAAGAGGAACGGCAAGTTCTTCGTCGCCGTCAAAGCGAAGTCCTACGGCCGTATTAATCAAAGCTCCGTACTCGGTTGCGCGGAACAAAAGGACAACGTTTTGTACCAAATCCGCAACCATAATTTGTCCGTTTGTATTTTGTTCAATAGCGACCGGCGACTTAAAGCATCCTTCCTGCGCGCCCAAACCACCGAAGATGTATAAGAGGTTTCCTTCGTGGTCGTAAGTGAAAATTCTTCCTCGCTTCGAATCTAGGAAAGAATAAATCCCGTTATCGCGGTAAACAACGTCAACCGCCGTCGATTTTCCACTGTAGGAATTTGTTTCAAGAATATCGATATCGCCGCCGATATTTTGGTTTACACCTTTTTTGATAACGTCGTTGCCTTTTGGATTCAGCCGCATAACAGCCTGAAGACCGTTTTCATCTAAGTAGGATGCGTAAATAAATCCGTTCGGGTCAACGTCCAAACCGTTGTACTCCGTGGAAATACGGAGCGTCTGCCGGTCTTTTTGCTCTCTTGTGGAAAGGTGGTACCAAATACGCTGCCAAGTCGTTACAACAACCGGAATCTGTCCGTAGAAGGCTTCAAATTGATGATCTGTGTTGAATATCATAATGCCTTCTTCCGTGTTTTTCGAGATGACATAAAGCCGTTCCGCGTAATCGACAATTACTTTCTGCGGAGCAAAGATAAATCCGTCCTCGAGAACGTTGTCGCCCTGTTCTGGATTTTGAATAATGTGCACCAGCTCGTAGTTGTCGTCCAAAATAACGACCCGATTGTTGCCCGAATCCGCTATATATATGTTTCCGTTCGGGTCGTCCGAGCGGCATATGCCCTGCGGCTCCGTAAATGTTTCCCACTCGCCGTTTTCGTTTGTGAACCCGTCAATTACGGCTACGTAAGAATAATCCTCACCAGAAAGAACAACAATGCGATGATTGCCGGAGTCTACAATGTAGATGTTCTCATCCGATGCCAGATAAACGTCCGCCGGGCTTTTGAAAGCGCCAATCGAATTCCCTTCCTCATCCAAAATGGAAGTTCCTTCAATTTTTCCGTCCGGAATGTATGCCGCCGGCGTATATACAATATTTTTCCAATAATCGTAGTTGTAAGTAACATATGGCACATCGTCTGCGACACACACGGAAGTCAAAAGCATAATTGCTGTCAGCGTCAGGAGAACTGTTTTTTGAAGTTTTGACTTCAGATTACTCATCATTTCCTCTCCTCCTTAATCCTTCATACCGGATGACGTCATAGTTTCCAAAATGTTACTCTGGCAAATCAGGAAGAAGATAACCGGCACAGCCGCCAAAACGAAAGTTACGGCCTGCGCTGCGCCCGCTCTTGCCGCGCCGCCGCCCTGAATTTGCAAAAGCGCATACTGCATTGGTTTAAGCTGCTCGCTTCGCAGATACGTCGCGCCTGTATTGCCCCACATGGACTGGAACTGGAAAATTGCAAGCGTCAGCCACGCCGGCTTAACGTTTGGCATTACAATGCTCCAGAACACGCGAAACTCCGAAGCGCCGTCAAGTCTTGCCGATTCCATTAAAGAATTCGGCAGCTGTTCCATAAACTGCTTCATTAAATACAGACCGAGTCCGTACTGCCATGCAGTTAAAATAAGCGCCCAGTAAGTGTTGTTAATGTGCAGATAAGAAACGATCATGTAAATCGGTATCTGCGTAACCGTCCAAGAAAACATCAAGGACAAAACTACCATGCTAAACAGCGTCTTTTTGCCCGGAAAGTTATGCTTTGCCAGCGGATAAGCCGCCAGGGAAGCAATCAAAACGTGTCCGATGGTACCGCCGCCAGTAATAATAATCGTATTTGCTATGTAGCGGGAAAACGGTACCCACGTATCGTTCATGCTGACAAACAAATCCGTAAAGTTGTCAAGCGAAGGATTTCTTACGAATATTTTCGGCGGATACTGGAAAATTTCATCCAAAGGCTTTAGAGCGTTGTTTACAATCATAACAAGCGGAAGCGCCATAAAGCACCCGCAAATAATCATAAAAGTGAAAATCAACGTATTGCCCGCCGTCGAACGGTTTAACTGCTTGTGACGGTGAAAGAGTTTTCTTCTCGGCTTTTTCAGTTTTTCTTTTGCCATATATCTATTCACCCACCCTTCTAAGCAGTCTCTGTACCAGCTTGTTGGATACGACCATCAGCAAAAACAGTACGGTGGCAATGGCCGACGCATAACCCATTTCAAAACGGTACGTACCGTAGTCGAGCAAGTGTGTTACGATGGTGGCGCCGGCGTAGTTTACACTCGGGTTTCCCGCAAGCTGAATCGATACGTCCGAAACCGCAAAGGAGTTCGTAATCTGCATAACCGCACCGAACATCAGCTGCGGCTTCATCGCGGGCAAAGTTACGTACCACAGTTCCTGCCAACGGTTTTTTACGCCGTCCATCGCTGCCGCTTCGTACAGAGATTTGTCAACCGTCTGAAGACCGGCGATAAAGGACAGGAAGCCGGTACCAAGACTCAGCCACAGCTGCACAATCATCAGACACGGAAGCACGTACGCTTCGGTCTGGAACCAAAGTATTGGTTCGTCGATAATGCCCCAGCGGATTAAAAAGCCGTTCAAATAACCGTAACGGTCGGAGCTTAAAATCAAGCTCCAAACAAGGTATGCCTGACCGCAAATGGAAGGCGCGTAAAAGATCAAGGTCAAAAACGCTCTGACTTTTCCTTTAAACTCGTTGATAATCCATGCAAACAGCAAACACATCAAGTAGCTGATTGGTCCAGTAATTACTGCAAACAGCAAAGTGTTTTTCAAGGCAATCAGGAATATATCGTCTTGCAAAAACAGCTTTACGTAGTTATCCCAGCCGATAAACTGCGGCGCTTCCAACATGTTAAAGTAAGTAAAACTCAACACAATGGACGCCAAAACCGGCAAAATGGTAAAGAGGAAGAAAAGAATAAAGTAAGGAGCCAGCATTATGTAGGAATATCTAGCACGGTAAATTCTTTTTTTCAGCGTCCACTCATGCTTCGCTTTTTCTAAGTTATCCAATGCACTCTCCTCCTCTCTAATCCAATCCAAACTCTTTTCTCTTGTACGCTATCTCGTCGTTGATGTAGATAACGCGATCCATCAGCTCCTCACGAGGCGTTGCCGAATCGGTTTTCGTCGTAACGGCGTAGAAAGCATTGTTTACGTTTCGCCAAGAGAAATAGCCTCCCGGCACTTGCCGAATTCCGCGGACGTTTTCAAACTGTGCTTCCAAAACTTCCGCAATTTCGGTAGGCCATGGAATCAGGCTAAATGCTTGGATATTCGCGGTAGCTACACGCGCGGAAGCTCCCATGAGCGATTCCATCTCGCTGCTGTATAAGTATTGCGTCTCAGCACTGGTCCACCATTTCAAAAATTCCCAGCATGCCAGCTTGTTCTTAGCGGCTTCCATAATAACGCAGGCGGAACCGCTGCTTGCTACCGTATTGTCGATGTATTCGTTTCCGTACTCGTCTACTCGTACTTCTCCGGGTACGACCGCCATTCCCCAAAGTCCCTGAATGTCCGGAGCAGATACCTGAAGCGTGTTATAGTACGTGTAATCAGTAATAATAATCGGAGCTTCACCGGTACGGAACCGCTCTTCTACGGACGTGACCGTATCCATCTTGTAGTCGGTATAAAACTCGGTGAACTTCCGGAATGCCGTTACCGCTTCTTCGGAATCAAGCGCGGACTGCGATCCGTCTGTGTTGTAATATTCGCCGCCGTTTTGGTAGAGAATCATGGCGAAGTTGGCTTCCGTAGGCATCATACCAAGGTCCATGTTGTTCTGACTAAGCTGCGTAAGAACGACTTTCATCTCTTCCCACGTTGTAGGAAGCTCCAGACCAAGTTCTTTAAGAATGTCTTTGCGGTAGAACATCATGGAAAACGTCTGCGTCTCCGGCAGTCCGTAAACTGCTGTATGGCCGTTTGCTGTAAATCGGAACGCTTCCATAGCGCTGTCGCGGAACCGGTTAGCAATTACTTCTTCACAATCTTCAAACTGCGACAAATCCGCTACAGCGTTTCGCAGTCCGTAATTCATCGGCACATCGTTTCCAACTTGGATTGCCACATCCGGTCCGGAACCGGCAAGCGTTGCCTGAAGCAGCGTGCTCATATCTACAAGCATAACGTTAACGCCGATATAATACTCTTTTCCGTTTTCGTCCAGATATGCCTGCGTGGAAAACGTCTCATCCAGCATAGATTTAATAACGTTCGCCTGGTCGCGTCCGGTACCGACCCAAAGCGTAATTAGCGTCTGGTTTCCGCCTTCGGATACGTCGCCGATCATGTTGTAGTCAATAATAAACGAGTAGAAAAGCCGTTTAATTTCATGCAGCAGCTTCTGCCACCAAGAATCTTTCATTTCCGGAAGCTGCGACTCTTCGGATACAAGGTAAATTGCATCTAACGCCAGCGGCTGCTCGATTACTTGTGTGATCCACGTTCCACATGCACGGATGTTCGTGCGGAAAGAGGAAACAATTTTAACAACATATTCGGGATCGTCGATAATATCGTTTAATTGATCCCGCATCGTAATTAGCACGGTTTCTTTGTCGCTTCCGGAGCCAACTAACGCGCGAAGCCGCTTGATCGTATCGTCAAGCAAGTCTCTTACTTCAATGCACTGCTCCTGAAGTTCCGGAAGGTTGCGACGGATCTGGTAGTCTTTCCAGCTGTCCGGCGTGGTACTGGTGATACATATAATTTCGCGGTAGATGGCATTTAACTGCGTTACTGCCAGCTGCACGTCGGATACAATGGTAGAAAATTCACCCAATACAACTTCCATGCGAATCGTATGCTCTCCGGCTTCCAGATAAATGTCAAAAGCGCCGTTTTCGTCGCCAAGCACTTCCTGCCGCCAGTTGGATTCGTACTGGAATCCGTAAGCATTAAATTCATCAAAAGGAACTACGCCGTCAATCGATATTTTTCTTGAAACGTAAATACCTTTGCTAAAGTTTTGCCGAACGGCAAGCGCCAGATTATAATATCCGCTTTCCGGTACGGAAATGTCCCACTCAATCCACTGACCAACCAGTCTCCAAGAATTTCCGCCGATTGCGTTATTCAAAAGGTAACGCGGGCTGTATGGAGAAATTGCCGGCGAGGACTGATCCTGCTGCGGGTAAAGCATCTGCGAAGATTTGCGTACGGCCTGTTCCGCCTGAATTTCAATCCGCGTATTGGAGAGCTTTTGCGCTCCGGCTGCGTCGTGCTGTTTTTTGTATTCTTCGTAAGAGATTGTCGAGCCGACGTAATCCATTTGGATACCGTAAAGAAGCATCGGTTCCTTGATGGAAACCATCGTCAGAACGTGCTCGCCTTCTTCTATGTAGACAGGAAGACAATGCGAAATGTAACCGTTACTGTCGTACAGGTACGAATGAATCCATGCAGGCGCTTCTGTCTGGGAAGGCTTTAGGTGGTTGCCCTGATTGTCCGAGCTCCACTCCCAAGCTTTGTTTGTACTGTTATACGTAATGTCGTTTACCCAGATACGGGAAAATTTAATCGCAGTCATTTCCGCATATGGCAATTCCCCGTCCACAAAAAACGCGCGCTCAATGTCCGCATTTTTTCCTTGTGCAGGGAAGTAAGTAAGGGAAATGTAATAATATCCGCTTTGCTCGGCTGTAAATTTCCAAGATACGAATCCGTCGTCCGCAGTCAGAAGCGATTCGTCTAAGCCTGTAAGCGCCATGTCTTCGTCTACCGGCGTATATGCGCTGTTTTCCTGAACGGAAACTTCCATGTCCGTCGCTTCAGCGTAATAGTCTTTGGCAGGAATGGTGATGACCGCATCCGTCTTAGTTTCCGGGAAACGTTCGCAATATTCCTTGTAAGTCAAAACGTTCTCGTCAATGTTGTACGTTCCAAGAATGTCCTTGTACATCTCCAGGGTCATATCTTCTACAGGAGTCTTCTGCTCGGACGGCTCGCTCGTTTGCGTATCTTCTTGCGCAGACGGCGCATCCTCCTCGACAACCGTCTCGGACGATTCCGTATTTTCCGTTGGGTTTTCTGCGGTCTCTCCTTCTGCAAAACAAAGAGAAGCCGTTTCCAAAAACATGGAAAGCGCCAGAAGCATTACGATTCCTTTTTTAAACAGTTTCTTGATATGCATCGTTCTCCTCCTTACTTTTTTTGTCATACCACTGCTGCTGACCATCCTCGGGAGTCGGCGTGATACTCTGATATATCTTTTCTGTTAGAAACGAGATGAGAAAACACGCGGCACCGGGAGCAAACAGCACCGTGTAGGAAGAAATATATAAAAGTCCGCAGACAGCTCCCAAAATCAGTCCGATGCCGATGGAAGACGGCAGGTAACGGAACTCTAGAAAAAAAGCTGTTTTTAAAACGTCTTTAAACTGCATTTCAAATCTGGACAGCAGGGAAAAGACGTATACGGCGGAAATTGCTAAAAGCAGAATGGCTGCTGCGCACAGCAGGCAAAAGAACATGCCTTTCTTCGTCCCTTCCTCACGCCACGCAATCATATCGAAAAGCAGCAAGGCAAAGGCAAGTAGGTACAGGCAGCCAAAAAGGAGCCCTTGTTTCCACTCTCTTCGCAAAGCACCGTAAAACTGGCTCAAAACATAATCTCTGTCATTTCGGATGGATTTCACAACTGCGTAATACAGCGCTGTGCTCGCAAGTCCCATGGTAACGACGGGAACGGAGCTTAAAAGCCACAACAAAGAGGCAATGACCACTTTCCCGACTTGATCAAAGAACCGAAGCAGCGGTCCGTCCCACGAAAAAAACTGTTTCATTTTGGCTTTTGTCTCCTTGCAAAAAAATCGTATGACAATATCCAAAAAGTAGGAAAACAGCCGAATTTTTCTATTCTCTGTTTTCTTAGCACACGTCGTTTTAAGTATAATAGCACAGAATGCGAGAATGCGCAATTGTTTTTTTGTAGCTGTTGACGAATAATCGCTCTGTTTTCGGGGGGATTTTTATGCAAATCTATTGTTTTTTCCTCATCCTTCCACAAAATCAGAGTGTTTTGTTACGAACCTCTTGTATAATTGTACCTACATAGAGCTTTTTGCCCGTTTTTTCTCGCCTTTTTTTCTGAAAAAAAGTGAGTTTTTTTGTAAAACCCTCTCCAAGGGAAAAGTCCGTTAGAGAGGGTTTCTTATGTGTTATAGAATTGGTTTGTAATGAATGCGGATTCTTGGAAGCGAAGAAATGGTCCGGTAATAATTTATTTGCCAGTCTTCGCCCTGCGACGGATCGTTCTCTCCTGTTGCCGGAGGCGCGTAAATCGTAAGAAGCATATCCGTCGGCGCTAAAAGCGGCGCGTTAAAAAATGCACCGGAAAGGTCTACGCAGGTTACGCCGGGAGCTTTGTAAAACCAGCGGTTGTTTACGCACAGCATCAAATTTTCCTCTGCCAGTTCGCCGTCAAAATAAGCTTCAAAGAAGACCGGCGTAGACGTAAGATGCAAAGGAATCGCAAGACCGTCCGCATCTTCCGCGCCGCCCCAGCGAAGCGTCTGCGGGAGCGCTACGCTCTCGCCTTCGGTCTGCACGGGCGAGAAAAATTCGTCCGAGATGATTTTCTTGTACGTAGCCATAAGCGGCTGCTCGATCCCGACTTCCGGATTATTTGGGCTCTCGATTTCCAGTCCGAGTCTGCCCCTGTCTCGGAACTGATACATCGTAAAGCCGGAGAGCCAGCGCTGCGAATCATTTTTAAGCAGCTCGCAAAACTCGTAAAACATATCCGCTTGGTCGTACGGGCCGGTTACGTCGCCGTCTGCATTCAGCTCCGACATCACCATCGGCTTAATCACACCGTCGTTCATAACGATGTAGCGCTGGTACGATTTTTTTGCCATTTCGTAAATGTCCGTTACCTTGCTTCTGCTAAACGTAGTTCCGCCCGGCTCGGCAATATCTACCGGCCATCCCCAGTGAAGCGCCATATAGCGGTCAACCGATACAATGTCCGCCGCCTTCGCCGCCTCAGTGAAAATATCCTCCATCAGCATCTTCTCTTCCGAAGCGTCCTTGCAGCCGTCTAAGCAAAGGACAACTTGACAATTTTTCGCCTCTCTGTGAATAATCTCACAGCAGCGTACGAAAAAGGCCGCCACCTGCTCGTAGGAAGCGCGTTTGTTAAAGGAAAACCAATTGCCGGTTGCCTCGTGGTTAATACGAAGCGTTACGCGTCCAAACTTCGCCATGTCTTTTGCTATGGCAACAATATGCTCGTCGTCTACAAACGGGTCAATCGTCAGCGTCAAACAAACGTCCTGTCCGTGTCGGCGCACATCCCGCATAAAGGTAAACGGTTCTCCCGCAAGGCTCCCGCCAATTCCGCCTCCATAAGGGAAGTAGTCGTCGTAAGGATAATCCCAAACGTCGGTTAAGTTGTCGTGCGCGTGCGCTTTGCTTGCACGCTGCGGCCACCCTTTATCCAGAGGGTAATAACAATACATCAGATTAATGGCCCGATGCGGCCGCCCAAGGCGTTCCAAAATGTAATCCTGATTTACGTATTCGCCGCGCTCGCTTCCGTCGCCCAAATCTACGGCGCAAGGCGCGGGTCCAAGATGAATTTTTCGCACTTCGCTCATATTCTACTATTGTCTCCTTTTATTCTACAATTGTATGCGTTTCATCCAAATCGCCAACAAAGCCGATTCGCTTTTCTCCAATAACGATCTCACCCATTGCGGAGCCGCTTACGCTAACGTGGTATTGATCGCCGGTTCTATGTACGGTTGCTTCCAAACGCTTTACATAATCTTTTCCGTAGACAACTGTAGAAGCGCTCTTTCCGTCTGCAAGTTCGTACAGCTTAAGCGTGACATTGTCCTCGTAATCATAGACCGCCTGCTCTTTTGCGCCAATCGCCAGCAGCGTGTTCGATTTTACATAAAGAGGAATTTCTGTGTAAGGCACAGTCTCCGTGTACCACTTGCCTCCCTCTTTTACTACACCTGTAAAATAGTTGGTCCATCTTCCTTCCGGCAGATAGAATTTTGCAAGACTCTTGTCGTTAAAGATAGGAGCAACCAAAAGCGAATCGCCAAGAAGGTACTGCTTGTCTAAGTATGCGCAAGTCGGATCCTCGGTGTATTCCAAAACCATGCTCCGCATCATCGGGATGCCGCTTTTATGCGTTTCGACAGCATTGCGGAACAAATACGGCATAAGCTTTCCTTTTAATTTTGCAAACGTTCGAACAACGACAACCGACTCTTCGTCGTATGCCCACGGCACGCGGTAAGAACTGCTGCCGTGCAGCCGGGAATGCGAGGAAAGAAGCCCAAACGCACACCAGCGTTTGTATACGTCCGGTGTAGACGTGCTCTCAAAGCCGCCAATGTCATGACTCCAATATCCAAAGCCGCTCATGCAAAGCGATAGTCCTCCGCGCAGGCTCTCTTCCATAGATTCGTAATCGCTCCAGCAGTCGCCGCCCCAGTGAACCGGGAACTTCTGCCCGCCAACAGTAGCGGAGCGCGCAAACAAAACGGCTTCGTTTTTACCGAGCTTTCTTTCTAACAGCTCAAATACGCACTTGTTGTAAAGGTAGGTGTAGTAGTTATGCATCCGCATCGGATCCGAGCCGTCAAAGTAAGCGCAGTCAGTAGGAATCCGCTCGCCAAAGTCGGTCTTAAAGCAGTCAACACCCATATCCAGCAGGCGCTCCAGCTTCTTTTGGTACCAGTGGTATGCATCCGGGTTGGTAAAGTCCACAATCGCCATTCCGGGCTGCCACATGTCCCATTGCCAAACGTCGCCGTTTTTGCGCTTAATAAAATATCCGTTCTTCTTTCCTTCTTCAAATAGAACCGATTCCTGTCCGATGTAGCTGTTAATCCAGACGCAAATCTTAAGTCCTTTTGCCTTCAGGCGTTTTAGCATTCCTTCCGGGTCGGGAAACACACGGCTGTCCCAGAGGAAATCGGACCAGGAAAATTCCTTCATCCAAAAGCAGTCAAAATGGAAAACCTGAAGCGGAATATCTCTTTGCAGCATTCCGTCCACAAACGAATTAACCGTTTCTTCGTCGTAATTCGTCGTAAAGGACGTAGAAAGCCAAAGACCAAATGTCCACGGCGCGGGGAGTGCAGGTTTTCCGGTCATGTCAGTATAACGACCCAAAACGTCTTTCATCGACAGGCCGTTAATAATAAAATAATCCAGCGATTCTCCTGGAACGGAGAATTCTACTCTCGTAACCATTTCGGTGCAGACTTCAAACTCTACTTTCTCCGGATGATTTACGAAAACGCCGTAGCCACGGTCGGAAACATAAAACGGAATGTTTTTATAAGACTGCTCCGTAGAAGTGCCGCCGTCTTCGTTCCAGATAACAACGCTCTGCCCGTTTTTCACCCACGGGGTAAAGCGCTCTCCCAAGCCGTAAATATGCTCGTCTACGCCAATAGAGAGCATCTGACGCATGTAAGTGTTCCTCTCGCTGCCATCGTCGTAAGCATGTCCCTGCCATGCAGTCTTCATATAGCCTAAGTCGCGTCCCGTAGAAGAAGTCAGCTTTTCCTCTCCCCGGTAATAAGTCATGGCAGCGCTTTTTTTATCAATTACAAGGCGCAGACTGCCGTTAATGACCGTAAGCGACTGTTCGTCTTCTTTTACCTGAACCGCCGCTTCCTCGTCAATGCAAAGCGAAAAGGAAGGCTCTTTTTTTTTCACACCCAAATAATGCGCTGCCTGTATACGCAAAACCTCCGGTGCGGGCGCACTAATGCGGATGGTGAGGTTTACCCCGCCAAGCGTGTCGCCGCGGTGGCCAATGTGCTGTGTGGGCGCGCAAAGTGTCAAAGCATTTTTTTCTTTTTTGGAAAAATAGATTTCCGCCGGTGAAAAACAGGCCGTCCCCTGCTTTTGCAGCCAGCAACCGTTGCTAAACTTCATGTTTACCTCCTAAAATTCCCCATAAAAATCGAGGATCAAATTTCAGCTTTTTTCCGAGTTTCAAGACTCGCTCGCGAGTCTTGGCGCGGGATTCGGGTCGGCTCTTGCCGACATAATTCCTATCCGAATCCCTGCGCATCCCTCGCGGAGCATATATCAGATGGGGGATCGACACCCGCCACTGATACAAATTTGCTACCCACCGCCCATAGAGGCGGGGGTCATCTCCCATATGATATAATATAATTGCATCAGCTTCAATGCATATTCTCTTCTTTTTTTGCAAAAAGCAGTAAAATCGTACAACTCCCCGAAAGGCGCAAAAAAAGCAGCCGCATACGCATGCGACTGCCTCTTCCTCTTTTGTACATTTTCTTTTTTTCTTTCGTGCAAAGCTAGCATACCACAGTTTCGCTCGAAAAAAAAGTGGGATCTGTAGGAAATCTTTTTTAGTCCAGTTCCTGCTGAAGGCGATAGAGAAAATTAAGCGCCTCCATCGGCGTCATTGTCTCTACCGAACAATTTCTAAGCTCCTTTAATACCGGATGCTCCTCTTCTTCGGCAAATAAACGCATCTGTCCGGCAATTTCTCTGGCGCGTCCTGCCAAATCGTTGCTGACAAGCTCGGCTACGATTTCTTTTGCTCTTAAAAGCACCGCCTCGGGCACGCCCGCCAGCCTTGCAACTTGAATGCCGTAGCTTTTATCTGCTCCGCCGCGAACGATCTTTCTCAAAAAGACAATGTCGTCGCCCTTTTCCTTGACCGCAATGCAGTAATTTTTCACACCGGGAAGCTTCCCTTCCAGTTCCGTAAGCTCGTGGTAATGCGTTGCAAACAGCGTTTTTGCGCCAATTAGCCGCGGATCCGCCACATGCTCAATTACCGCCCAGGCAATTGCCAGGCCGTCAAACGTGCTCGTTCCTCTGCCGATTTCGTCAAGAATCAAAAGGCTGTCTTTGGTAGCGTTTCGAAGGATATTCGCAACTTCGTTCATCTCAACCATAAACGTGCTTTGCCCGCTTGCCAAATCGTCCGACGCTCCAACGCGTGTAAAGATCCGATCCACAATGCCAATTTGCGCGGCCTTTGCAGGTACAAAGCTGCCAATTTGCGCCATCAAAACAATAAGCGCTGTCTGCCGCATATACGTAGACTTTCCCGCCATATTCGGCCCTGTAATAATCCCGACGCGCGAATCTTCGCCGTCCAGATACGTGTCGTTTGCAACAAACAAATCCGATGAAATCATTTGCTCTACGACCGGATGTCTGCCATCCGTAATCCGAATCACGTCTTCGTTCGTAACTTCCGGCCGCACGTAACGATTGCGCTCGGCAACGTACGCCAAAGAAGCAAATACGTCAATCGCCGCAATTGCCTTGGCCGTCCTTTGAATACGCGTAACTTCAGCGGCAATCCGGCTTCTAATATCTGCAAACAGCTCGTACTCAAGCGCATACAGCCGGTCTTGCGCGCCAAGGATGGTTTCCTCCAGTTCTCTTAACTCAGGCGTTGTATAGCGTTCTGCGTTCACAAGCGTCTGCTTTCGAATCCATCTCTCTGGCACAAGCTCCTTAAAAGAGTTGGTCACTTCCAGATAGTAGCCAAAAACCCGGTTAAACTTAATTTTTAAATTCTTAATTCCAGAAGCTTCCCGCTCTCTTGCTTCCAAATCTGCCAGCCATTGTTTTCCGTCGGTCTTTGCCGCCCGAAGCCGATCCACTTCTTCTGAGTAACCGCCGCGGATAATACCGCCTTCCTTTACCGAAACCGGCGGTTCTTCCTCAATACTTTTAAGAATCAAATCCGACAAATCATCCAGCGGATCGAGCTGCTGCTCAAGTTCGCTAAGCAGTTCCGAAGAGACATCTTTTAAAAGCATCTTAATCGGCGCAATCATGGCGATGGACGATTGAAATGCAATCAAATCGCGCGGATTCGCACTTTGATAACTCACGCGGCAAAGAAGCCGCTCCAAGTCGTAAATAGCGTTTAAATACTCCCGAAGTTCCTCTCGGTTTGTCCGGTTTTCATTAAGCGCGGCAATCGCCTGCTGACGCCTTTTCATCTCCTTGATATCGACAAGCGGCTGCTCTAAAAACAGCCGGAGCAAACGAGCGCCCATCGCCGTTTTCGTTTTGTCAAGCACCCACAAAAGCGAGCCTTTTTTCTGTTTTTCTCTAAGCGTTTCGCAAAGTTCCAGATTCCTTCTTGTCGCACCGTCAAGCACCATGTATTTTCCGGTCGAATAAGGACGAATGGTTGTGATATGCTCTAAGGCGATTTTCTGCGTTTCATAAAGATACGCAAGCACTGCACCGGCAGCGTTAACGCCGCTTCCCATTTCTCCAAGGCCAAGCCCCAAAAGCGTCTTTACATGAAAATGCTCGCATAAAATACGCGTGCAGTTCTCGCTTTCGTATTGCCAGTCGGCAAGAGGCGAAAGCGTAATGCCAAGACGCTCCTTTAAGTCGTCTAAGTTCAGTTCCGACATAAGAGCCGCAGGGTTGCACACAATTTCCACAGGAGAAAACTTGACGATTTCATCCTGCACTTTGCGCGCACTGTCCACTTCCGTTACAAAGTAATCGCCGGTCGATACGTCCGCTGTTGCAACGCCAAAAATCTCGCCTGCCCGAACAATTCCCATCAGGAAGTGATTCCTAGCGTCTTCCATTTTCTGATCCGACGTATTGGTTCCGGGCGTTACAATCCTTGTGACCTCCCGCTTGACAATCCCTTTTGCCTGTTTGGGATCTTCTATCTGCTCGCAAATCGCAACGCGATACCCTTTTTCCACAAGGCGGGACAAATACGTATCTACCGCATGATACGGCACGCCGCACATCGGCGCTCTTTCTTCAAGCCCGCAGCTTTTTCCGGTTAACGTCAGCTCAAGCTCCTTTGCTACCAACTGCGCGTCTTCAAAAAACATCTCGTAAAAGTCGCCGAGGCGGTAAAATAAAATGCAGTCCGGATATTTTTCTTTCGTTTCCAGATAATGCTGCATCATTGGTGAAAGTTGTGCCATAGTTCCCTCATATTCCTTCGTCTATCTGCAGCAAAGATGCATCTGCATCCGCCGCAGCCGTAGCTAACCTGTCGCAGCGCTCGTTCTCCGGGTGTCCGTCGTGTCCTTTTACCCAGTTGTAAGAAACTTGATGCGGCTTAGCCGCCGCTAAAAGGCGAAGCCAGAGATCTTTGTTTTTCACCGGCTCACGTTTGCTGTTTTTCCAGCCGTTTTTTTCCCAGCCTGCAATCCATTGCTTTGTAAAAGCGTGAACCAGATACTGCGAGTCGGAATACAGATCCACTTCGCAAGGACGCGTCAGCGCCTCAAGTCCGACAATCGCGGCAAGCAGCTCCATTCGATTGTTTGTCGTCTTTACAAATCCGCCGGACAGTTCTCTTTCATGAAGCACGCCCGCACGGTCAAGGTATTGCAGCACAACGCCATAACCTCCCGGGCCTTCTGGATTTCCCCGTGCGGAGCCGTCTGTATAAATTGTTACTTTCATAATTTTTCCCAGTCTCCCGTATTCAAAAAGCGCTGCACCATGCGTTCGGACTCCCGAATAATCGTTTCCGGATACGAAAGCATTCCAAGCAGGCGAATCGCATTTCGAGACATTGCCTTGCCCGGATGCAGGCAGTAATCAAAAACAACGTCTCCATTTGCAATCTGCTCACTGAAATGATAATTTTCATAATATGCCGAAAGAATATCGGTCAGTTCCAAATCGTGCGTGGCTGCAAAAACCAAAGCATTTCTGCGCGCCATATCCGCTAAAATCCGCGAAGACGCCGCTATGCGCTCCGCCGTATTCGTTCCTCGAAGCACTTCGTCAATAAAACAAAGAACAGGCGTCTCCCCGCTTGTAGCGTCCAAGATTCGCTTTAGCGACTTAATCTCAACAATAAAATAGCTCTCTCCATGCAAAAGATCGTCGCGAAGCGCCATAGACGAAAGAACATGCACGTAGCGGCTTTCGTAAGACTGTGCCAAAACTGTGTAAATAGTTTGCGCGAAAATTGCGTTGATGGCAACCATCTTAAGAAAAGTGGATTTTCCGGAAGCATTCGAGCCGGTTAAAAGCACTGGCCGCCTAGCGTCAATGGAATTTTTTACCGGATTTGACAAAAGCGGATGCGCCATCTCCTTTGTCCGAAGATAAACGCTGCCCTTTTCATGCAAAACCGGTTCGCACCACTCTTTTTTCAAACAGCGGTACGAAGCGACCGCGATCGCCGCATCCAGCCTGCCTGTCACAAAAAACAGCTCGTCTATTTCTTTTTGGTGTTCTCGGAAAAATCGATACATGCTGTTAAATTTAATCAAATCCACATGAAAGAGCATGCGAACATAATCCATCAGCATGTCAAGCAAACTCCCTGTAGGAGACGCAGGCGTAAGAAGCGACGAGGCGCGCCGAAAATTAGCAAACGTCGCTACAGCCGCCTTCATGCGCTCGCGGTCTTTTGCTATAGGCATCTCCCATGCGGCTTCTGTTTTTGTAAGTTTCTTCGTTTCCTGCAGCCAGCGAACCAGATAAGAAAAGACAAGCAAATAAGGTTCTATTTCTCCTTTTCGCTTGTAATAAGACAAAATGCTGTAAAGCGCGGTAAAAAGCAGCACGCCAACGCCAATGCCTACGTAATTTTGCCCCAGAAAAAAACAAAGAAGGCCTGCCGCGTAAAACAAAAACGCAGCGTAATGCCTCGCATTTTTTTCCGGACGCACATCGGAAATTCGGGACAAATAGCCGTACAAGCTAATTGCCCGCAATTTTCCCATGCGCGCAAACGCAACCGCCAGTTCTTCTCTTTTTGTTGTTTTTTCCGAAAAGAAGCGGACGCGCTCGGAAAACTCTGCAAGCATTGTTTCCGATACTTCCGGCCGATGCAGCAAGGCAAACAAATACTCCTCCCCAACCGCCGAAAACGTCGTATTGAGTTCCGTAAAGACCCGGCCCATATCCAGATCGTCCCACGTAATATTGTCTATATCGTTCTCTCGTTTTGGAAGCGAGGAAAGATATGCTCCGATTGTGCGCAGACGCTCTTCCTGCGGGCTTGTATTTCCGGGGTTCCCCCATTGCTTTCGTACCTGCAAAAGCAGTCTCTTTTTCTCCCGCCGACGGTCTACAACCGCCAGTAAAACCATTCCAACGGCTATCGCCGCACAGAGCAAAATTCCTTCCAATGAAACGCTTCCTTTCTTTCCGGAGCAGCTCCGGAGATATTACAGATTTTGATACTCAAACCAAGCGAAATACGCTTTATTTCCGTTGTCGCGACCGTTTGCCGACGCATACATGCCGACCGTACAGCCGACAAAGCCTCCGGCACGCTCCGTACAAAGGTAATGCGCGTCTACAACTGCCGGAAGTTCCTGCTCCGGCTGATCGTCAAGCGCCGCAAAGAAACGCACCTGCTGTCCTCTTTGGCAAAGACGCAGCTTAATCCGCTCCGACTTAACGGGGAGATTGGCAACGATCGTCTCCTGCCCTTTTTCACAGCGAACAACGTGCAGCTCGGTTGTTTCCGCGCTCTTTGTATACGTCAGACGCAAATTCGCTTCGTTGCTTTGCACAAGCGCAAGCCCAGCTTCTTCGCCCTGCTCCGGCACAAACCGCAACATCGTCTCCGCCGTAAATTCCATAGAGGTCTGGCGAACGCCGATGTACGAAGGATTGGACGTCTCCCGAATCGAAGGCTTGCGAACCGAAAGACGCAGCCAGCCGTATTTTTCCGTAAGCGAATACATGTCCGGATCCGGATTACGAAGCATCAGCATTTCAAAAGGAAGCCGATTTTCGTAAAAGTGATACGAAGTTCCGTCCGTATAAGACTTGCAAGCGGTAAACGGAAGCGTTCCGCTCTCTAAAAGCTTCCCTTCTCCGGGATTAAATACCGGCCAGTCGTTTTGCCATTCTACTTTTGCCAAAAACGTTTCTCTGCCCAGATTGGAGCAGCCTTCCATAGGACGCATAGCAAGCATAACCGCATACCAGTTGCCTTCGGTATCGTCGACTAAATCTGCATGTCCTACGGCTACGACTGGCGACTGGAAGCCAAGATGCCGATGCGTTAGTACCGGATTAGAACGGTAGCCTTCGTAAGGGCCGTAAATGCTTTTGCTTCTTGCAACTACGATCGCGTGATCCGGGCCGGTGCCGCCCTCGGCAATCATTACGTAATAATATCCGTTTCTTTTATAAATATGCGGTCCTTCCGGCCATACCGCGTCGCGCAGCGCACCTTTCCAAACAACATGTTCTTCGCCGACAAAAGAAAACGTGTTTGTGTCAAGCTCACGGACATAAATGACGTTGTCGCCGTAGTAAGCTCCGTTCGGGTCTCCTTTTGTGCCGCAGTAATAACACGTTCCGTCTTCATCGAAAAACAGGCTGGGATCAATGCCGTCCGCTTCCGGCAGCCAATGCGGGTCGCTCCACGGTCCTTCCGGATGATTGGCCGTTACGATAAAGTTTCCGCCGTTTTCGATGTTCGTTGTAATCATGTAATACACGCCTTTATAATAGCGGATCGTCGGCGCGTAAATTCCGTTTGAGTGCGCACAAGTTCCAAGCGGAAGATTTTCGTTGCGCGACAAAACGTTTCCGATTTGCGTCCAGTTAACCAGATCGCGGCTTTCGTAAATCGGAACGCCCGGAAAGTAACAAAACGTAGAATTTACAAGGTAAAATTTATCTTCCACCCGAATTACCGAAGGGTCCGGATGAAAGCCCGGTAAAATCGGGTTTTTATATTGTACCATTGTCTGTCTCCTTTAATTTGTGTATTTTTGCAGCGTACGGCGAATCGCTCCCTTACCGGCATACAATTCCGCAACCATGCCGGAGATTGTTTCGCCTAACCCGATTTCGTACAAGTCAACGCCAAAAATATCCTTTCTGCTGTACAGCGCCTGCAGGCAGGTATAATCGTTTTCGCCTCCTACCGTAAGTCCGGAAACAATTTCCTTTAGTTCCGAGAGCATCGGGTCGCTGCTTTGCTCAAACGGCTGTGCGTTGTCGTCCACTCCGCACAAATATCTTGCGTAGCCTGCAAGCACAAGCGGAATCATCTTCAGTTCCTTTACTGCAAGCCCCTTAGCAGCGTACGCTTTTAACGTCTCTCCAAAGCGAATCGGCAGCTTTTGCGACGTATCGGTTGCAATACGCTGCGGCGCATCCGGCATAAACGGGTTTACAAGCCGCTTCGTAAGCACGGCGTCAATAAACTCTTCCGGCTTAATAACGCCGGGATTTACTACGACCGGCATTGCCTCTTTGTAGCCCATGCGGGTAATCAATTCCACAAGCTCTTTATCTTTCATTTCTTCCGAAATCTTCGTATATCCAAGCAGGCATCCGTAAATTGCCAGCGCCGTATGCAAAGGATTTAAGCATGTGCAAACTTTCATCCGCTCTACTTTATCTACTGTCTCACGGTCGGTATAAAGCACGCCGCCGCACTCAAGCGCAGGACGGCCGTTCGGGAACGTATCTTCCACAACTAGATACTCTGTCTGCTCTGCATTGACAAACGGAGCCGTATACGTATTCTTTCCGGTGATGATAAGATCTGTATCCAAAAAGCCGTCTGCCACAAGCATCTGCTTTACGGTGTCGTCCGGACGCGGCGTAATCTTATCAATCATGCTCCACGGATAAGAAACTTTTGAAGCATCGGTCAGGTATTCGTAAAATGCTTCCGGAACAAGTCCATGCTCCACCCATGCTTTTGCATAAGCAAGCACGGCATCCCGCACTTTGTCGCCGTTATGGGAGCAGTTGTCCATGCTGGAAATCGTAATCGGCGCAGCACACGCTTTAAACCGCTCATATAAAAGCGCCGTAACTTTTCCCATAATTAAAATCGGCGAAAGGCCTCCTTCTAAGAGGTCGCGCTCCGCAAGCGCGCCTCTGATCGAGTAGCCTTTTTCGGTGATAGTAAACGTTACCATTTGCAAAGACGGGTTTGCAAAAATTTCCACAAGCCGGTTCCAGTCCGCGCTGTTTGTATCGGCGCAAAGCGACTCCGCTACGCTTCCTACCACTCTTTTTTCAATCTGTCCGTCGGATTTTAAAACGACAAGCAGGCTAAGATTGTCGTAAGGCTTGTAAGCCTTCTCGATAATTTCATAGTCAAATCCTTCTGCTACAATCACGCCGGTATCGGCCTTTTTGTCGCAAAGCATCTGCTCTAAAATTGCCGCAGGAAATGCGCGGAAAATATTGCCTGCTCCGAAATGAATCCACGTCGGCTGTTCCTTTGTTTTTTTTACCATAGCCTCCCGGTCGTAGGTAGGAACCTGATACCCTTTCTGTTCCCACTCCGAAAGGTCCGCGTTTTTCTTTAAATCCAGCAATCGCATCGCTTCTGTTCTCCTTTACCGCTCGTTTTTATGGATAGCTTCCCACAGGCCGTTTAAGTAAGCAACGCCAAGCGCACGGTCGTAAAGTCCGTAGCCCGGTCTTGCCTGCTCGCCCCAAATCATACGTCCGTGGTCGGGACGGATAACGCCGTCAAAACCTACGTCGATTAACGCTTTTGTAATTTCGTACATATCGAAGTTTCCGTCGCTGGAGAGATGGCTGCTCTCATGGAACACGCCGGGCGCTTCAAACTTAATGTTGCGCAGGTGCGCAAAGTGAATACGGGGCGCGATTTTCGGATTGCGAATCACTTTCGGAAGGTCGTTTTCCAGATTCGAGCCAAGTGAGCCGGTACAAAGCGTAAAGCCGTTGTAAATGCTGTCGTTTAACGAAGCAATTTTCTCTAACGCCTTCTCGCTCGTTACAATTCTCGGAAGTCCAAACACCGGCCATGCGGGGTCGTCCGGATGCACGGCCATTTTAATCTGGTACTTCTCGCAAGTCGGCATGATGCCGTCAAGGAAGTACTTGAAGTTTGTCATTAAGTCGTCCGCCGTCACGCCTTTATAACGCGCAAACAGATCCCGAATTTCATCCTTGCGGTTTGGCTCCCAGCCCGGCAGAACAAATCCGCCGCTGGCTTCTTCCATACGCTGGAACATGTCGTTCGGGTCAATTCCGTCGATGATGTTGGAATCGTACGCCAAAGCGGTCGAGCCGTCCGAAAGCGGCAGCGCGAGCTCCGTTCTCGTCCAGTCAAAGATAGGCATGAAGTTGTAGCATACAAGATGAATATCGTTCTTGCCTACTGCCTCCAAAGACTTGCAATAGTTTTCGATGTACATGTCTTTCGTCGGTGCGCCAAGCTTTATGTCTTCGTGCACGTTAATGCTTTCGATTCCAATCAGCTTAAGGCCTGCGGCTTCCACTTCCTCCTTCAGTTCTTTGACTTGCTCGTACGTCCACGCTTCTCCCGCAGGCACCTTGTGCAGCGAGCTGATAACGCCGGTCACACCCGGGATTTGGCGAATCTGTTCAAGCGTGACGCTGTCCATGTCCTTTCCGTACCACCGTAACGTCATATCCATAATTAAGTCCTCCATTCTGCGGCCCGGCCGCATTTTTTTATTTTAATAAATACATCTTCCGTGTTCGTCCGGCTGTTCCGTAAACCGGTAAAAATATGTGTTAATGCGATCTCTCCACTCGGTCGCGCTTTGCAGCTGCGCGGTAAGCCGGGACAAAATACGAGCAAAGCGCTTTTCATCGATAAGCTCTTTGCAAGTGCAAAAGGCTTCTATCATATGTTCTACCTGCTCCACACCGGCAAAGTGCGTATCGTAAATGTATTGCAAAAGTGTTCTGCCGTCTTTTAGACGATAGTCATAAGGAATTCTGTGAAAAAACAGCAAAAGCTCTTCCGGCGTCGTCTCCACGTGCTCGTACATGGATGCATTCGGCTCCCGGTACTGCGCCGCAAAGCCCGTTCCCGCACTTCCACGCTCCACGCCGATTGCCGTACGTGTCGCCCGGTGATACGTTCCCCAGCGGTCGTATTCATAGCCTTCCACATTCGGGCCGTAGTGGTGGCTTGGATTTACCATCCAGCCAATGCCAAGCGGCGATGTGTAATTTTCGTAAGCCTTCCAAGAGTTCAGCAAAATGTCGCCAAGCACTTTTTTTAGCTTTTCCTGCGCTCCAAACGTTAAGACAATCCATTCCTGTGCAATTTCTTCCGAAGAAAGCTCCGGATCCCAGGCAAGTCTTCCAAAGCCGTACCAGTTTGCCGCTGCAAGGTCGTGCCCTGTCCAGTTTTGGTCGTCTCCGGTATTTGCCACGGCGCATATGCCGCAGTTTGTCTGCCCGAAGGTCTTTCCAGAAATAATATCCGCAACCGTATCGTTCTCTTCGGTTACGTAAGTTCGGAAGGAGAGAATTTCTTTCCACATCGGGATCAGGTAGCAGACATGGATTTGCTGTCCGGTATATTCCTGCGCTGCCTGCACTTCAAGCATCTGGTTTGTTTTTGTCAATCCGCCAAACAAAGGAGATACCGGCTCGCGCACTTGAAAATCCATCGGTCCATTTTTAATTTGCAGGATTACATTTGGCAAAAACAAGCCGTCAAGCGGAGCAAAATGATCGTATCCTGCCCGCGCCCGGTCTGTTTTCGTATCGCGCCAATCCTGCGAGCAATTATAAACAAAACAGCGCCAAATAACGAGTCCGCCGTAAGGCTCAAGGCACTTTGCAAGCATGTTTGCGCCATCCGCATGTGTCCGCCCGTAAGTAAACGGGCCCGGGCGGCCTTCCGAGTCTGCTTTTACGAGAAATCCACCGAAATTAGGAATCTCCCGGTAAAGAATCTGTGTTTGCCTGCGCCAATACTGTATTACGTCCGGATCAAGCGGGTCGGAAACCGAAAGTCCGCCAAGCTCTATCGGCGCAGCGAAATTAACGCTTAAAAACGTCCGGATTCCGTACGAAGCCAAAAGCTCCGAGATTTCTCTTACCGCAGGTAGGTACTCCTGCGTAATCAAATTCGTCGCCTTTTGCCGAACGTTTACGTTGTTTAAAACTACGCCGTTAATTCCTACGCTTGCACAAAGACGCGCATACATCTTCGTACGCTCTCCAAACAACACTTTGTCATTGGAAAAGAAGAACGAACGACCCGAATACCCCCGCTCGATAGAGCCGTCTATGTTGTCCCAGTGGTTAAGCATCCGAAGCGGATTTTTCGGAGATTCGCTCCAACTTCCGTCCGTAAGCCCTTTTGTCCGAAGTCGTCTAAGAAGCCCAAATACGCCGTATAGAATGCCGACTGAAGAACCGCCAGTAATCGTAATATCCGAGGCGCCAACACAAATTTGATACGCTTCCTTGTCCCACTCTTCCGACTGCTTAAGCCAAATCATCTTCCCTTGCGGCAATTCTTTTGCAGCAAGCGCCAACTCTTCTTTTGCACGGCCTAAAACAGCGTCCTCCTCCGGGCAACAGGTAACCGGAACTTCACAAGCGTCTTTCGGCTCTGCATACGAAAGCCACGCCTGTTCCCATCCTGTTTGCATCATAATTTTCCCCTTTGATTATGTAATGCGTTCCCGTCTGTTTTTCCTTCGCGGAAACGTTTTTATTATACAAAAAAAACCCTTGACAAGCAAGGGTTTTTGTGGCTTGCGCCGGATATTTTTCTTATTTTGCAATCCCGGTCTCCCAGCTGCATGTAAGAGCTACTTTTCCAATTGCAATATAAACAATCTGCTCTCCTTCTTTTGCTTCTACAAATAAAGGCGCTTGCGGGTCATCCGTAAGTATGGCAGGAGTTAACACCAAAAAATTCTCTCCCGGCGTGGCTGTCCGAAGGATGTTATTCGCCTGTGTCGTAGGCGACGTGCGAAGATTTACGTTTGCCGTCGTCTTTGCTGTGCGAACGACAAGCTGTTTTGCCAGCTGCGCAGCTTCTTCTCCTTGTATCAGATATTTAACGCGGCAATATCCGCTGACATCGCCGGTCGTAATCTGCGCCCACTCGCCTTCTACCGCATGCACAGTACAAGCGTTGTTTGGATACATAATCCCGATCTGCCTGCTTTCGCCGTCCGGCCATTCGCGCACGCTTAACGACTCTTCCACGTTCGCAAAGGCAAGCCCTTCCGGAATCGTTAGCGCCGTCGCTTCCTGGTACGCCAAAACGACTTCTTCCTCATAACCGGCAAACATATCTTCTTCGAAAGACGACGTTATATCTTCTTTTTCTTCCTCTTCGTCTTTTGCTTCCTCTTCCGGCACGGCGGTTTGCGTCGATTCCTGAAGGAGGTTTCCGTCAAGAACATAACCGTTTTGCGTATATTCCGACGCCGTATGTTCCGCTGCCAGCACATACGCCGCCGGTTTACTCTTCTCGCCAAAATTCAGACTCAGCAAAAGCAAAAGCACGGCAATTAGCCCCAGCTCAATTTTCCCGTAATAGCGTCTCATAGTTCCTCATTTGTTGAAATTGTTACAAAATTGTTACAGGTTATTCGCCCTTACCATACCATTTCCGGCGCATTTTGTCAAGACGTCTCAAATGATAAAGCACACCAGCCCGCCGTTGCTCTCGTTGACAATCTTTTGCATCGACTCCTGAATTTTGCGCTGGCTCTCTTCCGTAAGCCTTGCAATCTTCATGGAAATGCCTTCTTCCACCATCTGTCCCATTGTCTTTCCAAAGACGTTCGTCTCCCACGCTTCGCTTTTTTTATCCTTGCTGATTCCCTGCATATAGCCAATCAAATCCTTTGCCTGCTCTTCGCTTCCGACAATCGGCGCAACTTCCGTTGTAATTTCCGCGCGAATCATTTGTACGCTTGGCGCAACGGCGCGTATTTTGATTCCAAACCGATTTCCTTGCCGAATCAGTTCCGGCTCTTCTAAAGAAATTTCTTCAAAACTTGGATGCACAACGCCGTAGCCAGTCTGCCGCACGCCATTCCACGCAGCGCCAAGCTTCCCATACTCTTTTTTCATTTCGGAAAGCTCGGTCAATACTTTCATAAACTGCCGCTCGTTTTCAATCGTCTCCCCGATTACGCTACTGAGGATTTCGTAGTAGCATTCTTCGCGCATCTGCACAAAGACGCGGACGTTTCCGTTCTCAAGCGAGCAGCTATCCACGCGCATTCCCTGCATTTTGGGATGCGCACATTCCGTAAGTCCCTGCGGCACATCCCGCATTCGCTGCATCGGCTCGGTAAAGCGTCGTATTTCCTGTATGATTTCTTGAAAAAGCGGCGAATTTTCCGGCAAAAGCTCCAGCCATTTCGGAAGGAAAAAAGATACCTCGGAAATCGGGAACACTTCCAGCAGTCGCCGGAACAACATCTCTACGTCTTCCTGTCTTAGCTGGTCGCAGTTCATCGGCAGCACAGGCACGCCGTATTTCTCCGTCATAGCCTCCGCCAACTGCCTTGTTTCTCTGCTGACAGGTTTGGTCGTATTTAAAAGAATCAAAAATGGTTTCCCGATTTCCTTTAACTCGTTTATCGTGCGTTCCTCGGCGGGCAAATAATTTTCTCTTGGAATCTCCAAAAAGCTGCCGTCTGTCGTCATAACAACGCCTATGGTTGAGTGGTCATAAATGACTTTCTTTGTCCCAATATCGCCAGCGGCAGAAAACGGAATCGGTTCTTCGCTCCAAGGCGTCCGCACCATGCGCTCCTCTCCGTTTTCCGTATGGCCGCCCGCCCCTTCCACCATATACCCAACGCAGTCAATCAGACGGATTTTCAATTCTTTTCCTCCGTTTTCCGAAAGCGGGATGGAGATCCCTTTTTTCGGGATGAACTTTGGCTCCACGGTCGTAATTGTCTTGCCGGAGCCGCTAAGCGGAAGCTGATCCGTAATTTCCGCCGCTTCCTGTTCCGTAACCTTTGGAATTACAAGCATTTCCATCATCCGTCGGATAAACGTGGATTTTCCGGTTCGCACCGGTCCTACAACCGCCATATAAACTTCCCCGCCGGTTCTGGCTTGTATATCCTGATACAATTGAAATGAATTCATAAAAAACCCCCTCGCAATACACTTCATGTATATGCGAAGGGGCTACCATTCATACTGTTTTTTTACTTTTGGCCAGTATATTCCCACGTCCGGTCGCGATGGAACAAATAAACCAGCGCGTCTTTTGCGCTCTTTCCTTCAAAAAGGACTTCGTTGACCTGTTCGACTATCGGCATACTAACTTCGTATTTTTCCGCAAGTTTTTTTGCTGCTCTTGCACAATACACGCCCTCAACAACCTGCTTTACTTCCGCCATAGCTTCCTCTACAGTATATCCTTTTCCAATCAGGTAACCGGCGTTGTGATTTCTGCTGTGCGTGCTGGTGCACGTGACAATCAAGTCGCCTACGCCGGAAAGTCCGGAAAACGTCTCCTGCTTCCCGCCCATTTTAAGGCCAAGCCTAGTAATTTCGGTGATGCCGCGCGTCATAAGCGCCGCTTTTGTATTATCTCCGTAGCCAAGTCCGTCCACTACGCCCGCCGCAAGGGCAATAACATTTTTCAGCGATCCGCCCAATTCAATGCCAATCACGTCCGAACTTGTATAAATGCGGAAAAACTGGTTCATAAAAGCATCCTGTACAAACAGCGCTGTTTCGGGATCCTCCGAACCTACGACAACCGCCGTCGGAATTTTGCGGCTAACTTCTTCTGCGTGGCTTGGACCGGAAAGCACGGCTACGCTTGTTTGCGGAATTTCTTCTGCGATAACTTGCGTAAGCGTAAGAAGCGTCTCTTCTTCGATTCCTTTTCCAACGTTAACAATTTTCTGCCCTTGTGCAATGTACGGCTTTGCTTGCTGCGCAACTGCGCGCACCCACTTGGATGATACGGCAAACACAAGCAAATCCATCTCGGTACATACCGTTTGCAAGTCTGTTGTAAGCTTCACGGATTCCGGAAGCTTTGCTCCAGGCAGATTCGGAACCTGCTCCCGATTTGCCGCCAATGCGTCAATTTCCTTCGCAAGCGCCGACCACAGCGTAACGTCGTGTCCGTTTGCCGCAAGCTGTATTACAAGCGCGGTTCCCCAAGTACCAGCGCCCAAAACACCTACTCTCATAAGCACCTCCAATTACTTTTTTTCTTCCGGGATCTGCACATGATGCCCGATTTTGTTTTCTGTCCCGTTTAGCAAACGGCGCAAATTTCCACGATGCATAAAAACGCCGGAAAGCGTATACAGGCAGCATACGCCAATCATCGCGAAATAGTAAGGATTGTCCGCATAGCGAATCGCCGTCCACACAGGGAACAAAAAAACAATAAACAAAGAGCCAAGCGAAACGTATTTCGTAACGGCGACAATCAGCGCGAATACCGGCAAAAAGAAAATGCAAGTCCAGTCGCTGCAAAGCATCGCTCCGGACGTTGTCGCAATTCCCTTTCCGCCTTTAAAGTGCAGCCAGAACGGATAACAATGCCCAAGCACTGCCCCCAGTCCGGTAATTTGACACATAAGCGGCGCAACGTCCATTCCGCGAAATACAACAAAGCGCACAAAAAGCGCAGGCAAAAGCACCTTAAAAAAATCCCCCCAAAAAACAAGGTAGCCTGCTTTTTTCCCAAGCGTACGGATAGCGTTGGTCGTACCTGCGTTTCCGCTCCCGTAGTTTCGGATGTCAACATGATGTAGCTTTCCAATCACATAGGCCGTAGAAAAATTTCCAAACAGATATCCTGCCAAAAGGCAGAGAATAATCTTTCCAGCCATAGCTTCCTCCCAGTTTCCAATACTTATTTTTCTTCGTTCCGCTCCCGAATAATAAATTTCAGGGATGTGCCTTCAAACCCGAACGCTTCCCGAATTTTATTTTCCAGATAACGGGTATAGGAATAATGCATCAATTCTTTATCATTAACAAAAATCACAAACGTAGGCGGCTTAACCGCTACCTGCGTAATATAAAACAGCTTAAGCCTTCTGCCTTTATCCGACGGAGGCTGATGCATAGCGGTAGCTTCCATCATAATTTCGTTTAGCACACCGGTTCCAATGCGCCGGTTCTGGTTCTCGATAATCTTTTCGATAGAGTCAAAAAGTTTGTTCACCCGCTGTCCCGTTACGGCAGAAATAAATAAAATGTCGGCGTAGGGCATAAAGGAAAGCACTTCGCGTATTTTTTCCTGCTGACGGTAAATGGTTTTATCGTCCTTTTCAATGGAGTCCCATTTGTTGACCGCAACCAAAATCCCTTTGCCTGCGTCGTGCGCTATACCGGCAATTTTTGCGTCCTGTTCGGTCACGCCTTCTCCGGCGTCAATGACGACGACTACGACGTCTGCACGTTCCACCGCGCTTACAGTACGGATAATGCTGTAGCGCTCCAATTCTTCTTTGACTTTGCTTTTTCTTCGAAGTCCCGCCGTGTCAATAAAGATATATTCTTTTCCGTCGTATTTCACTGTCGTATCGATAGCATCTCTTGTTGTTCCGGCAATATCCGATACGATTACGCGATTTTCTCCCAAAAGGCGGTTAATCAGCGAAGATTTCCCTACGTTTGGCTTTCCGACTACCGCAATTCTTGGGCGCGTGTCTTCTTCTTCCTGCGCCGTTTGCTCCGGAAAATGCCGAACGAGTTCCTCGCACAAGTCGCCAAAGCCAAGCATGGAAGCGCCGGATACCGGGATAGGGTCTCCAAGTCCTAGGTTGTAAAATTCATATACGTCCGGCATGAATTTTTCAAAGCTGTCCACTTTATTTACCGTAAGGACAATCGGCTTTCCGGAACGTCTAAGAAGATCCGCCACTTTCGTGTCCGCATCCACAAGCCCCTGCCGAACATCCACCAGAAATAAAATAACGTCTGCCGTAGCAATGGCAATTTCCGCCTGCTCGCGCATGTGGCGCAGCATAAGGTCTTTGCTCTCCGGCTCAATTCCGCCGGTATCAATCATGGTAAACGAGCGGTCAAGCCACGTAACGTCCGCATAAATACGGTCTCTGGTAACGCCGGGAGTGTCTTTTACTATGCTGATTCGTTCGCCCGCCAGCGCATTAAAGAGTGTAGACTTTCCCACGTTCGGGCGTCCTACAATCGCAACAATCGGTTTCCTCATAAATACCTCGTTTCCCTACTCATCCAAAAGCGCGTTAAGAAACGCTTGACCATTTGATTGTACAATAGTCACCTTGGTTTGTAAAGTTTTTTCGATATCCCCTACCGTCACATCATCCAAAAGCACATCTTCTCCGTCGCGCAGTAAATTTTCCGGCAATAAAAGTCTTGCGCCAAGCGCACGTCCCGTAAGCTGGCTTATGATATCGCCGCCGGTTAAAAGCCCCGATACCGTAACGGTTTCACCAAAGAAGCGATTTTCAATCGCTACAACTTCCATGCAAACGCCGGGGAATTTTTCTGCAACTTGCAAAAGAAGTCGGCGAATATAAGGCGCCGCCAAAACGCCGGTAGCAATCGTTCCCGTCCGAACGCGTCCGTCGCCTTTTGCAAAGAGGAGCGCTTCGTGCACTTCGTCCTGCAAAGAGCGCAGCATTCCCACGCCGTTTTCTAATTGCGGATATCCTTCGTAGCTCTCGCCGTTTGGAAGCGCTTCGCCTGCCAAAACGTACCACTCGTCGCTTGCAAATACAAAGCGCGTGCCAAAATGCTGCATACAAATTCCCTGCCATTTATGAATTTGCGCAAGGACTTCTTTCGCATCTTCCTTTGAAAAAGGCGAAATTTCCGGCAGCCCCTCGCGGTATTTTGTAAGCCCAACCGGAACAACGCTGAGGCTTTGCATCTGCGGCAAAAAAGCGGTCAAATCGTGAATGGTGCGCTCTAGCTCCTCCCCGTCGTTTTTCCCTTTTACTAAAACGATTTGTCCATTCATCGTAATCCCTGCGTCAAAAAATCGCTGCAGGCAGTCAAGAACGTTGCCCGCGAAACGGTTTTTTAACATTTCGCAGCGAAGCGCCGGATTGGTCGTATGCACGCTGATATTCATCGGCGACAGCTTATAATAGCAAATCCGCTCAATTTCGGCGTCGCTTAAATTCGTCAGCGTCACGTAATTGCCCTGCAAAAAGGAAAGCCTTGTGTCGTCGTCTTTAAAGTACAGCGTCCTTCGCATCCCCGGAGGCATCTGGTCAATAAAGCAGAAGATGCATTTGTTTCGGCACGACTGGTAGTCGTCCATAAGCGATTCTGCAAACACAAGTCCCAGCTCCTCGTCTTCGCCCTTTTCGATAACGACATCTTCTCTTTCACCGCCCGGGTGCTCCACCGTTAAAGTAAGCTTCTCGCATTCTTCAAAAAAGCGATAATCCAAAATATCACGCACAGGTTTTTGATCCATTGCAAGCAGCGTGTCGCCCGGCATAATTCCCGCGTCCTTGCAGGGGCTAAAAGGGAGAACTTCTAATATTTTGTGTTGATGCATCGTCTTTTTATCCTTTCAACATAAGAAACCCGGCATTGCTTCCCCGCCGTCCGCCGCTTCCCCGGTGCGAGAAAAATAAGTCCTGCCGGCACATCGTGCAGACGCCGGATACAAAAATATACTCGTTTCTAACGCCTGCCTCTAAAAGCGTCTGCCGGTTTGCTTCCCACAAATTTGCAAAGCCGTGTCCCAGTCTTCCGGGTTTTAAAATGCCCCGTTCTCTCGCATCCGGCCACACAGCAAGAAACGCATCCATCACTTCCTGCCCAATTTCAAAGCAGTCTTCGCAAATGGATGGACCAATCCCTACGCGCAGATTCTCCGGTTTTGTTTTATATTCCTTTTGCATCGCGTCTACCGTTTTTTTTGCTATTTTCTTTACGGTTCCCCGCCAGCCGGCGTGCGCAAGCGCAATCGCCTCGTTTTCCTTGTCGTAGAAAAAAAGGGGGACGCAGTCCGCGCCAAAAATCAGCAGCGGAACGTTCGGTTCGTTTGTCATATGCGCGTCCACATCGTCGTAAAAAATAGGCCGAAGGATGCCGGTTCCGCAATCGTCTGCCGTCACTTTTCGAACGAAATTCTTATGCGTCTGTTTGGAAAAAACAAGGCGATTTGCATCCATTTCAAGCGCACCGCAAATTCTGCGAAAGTTTTCCCGAACATTTTCGTCCGCGTCGCCGCGTGAAAACCCTAAATTCATCGAAGCAAACACGCCCTTGCTGACACCGCCTAAGCGGGTGGAAAACCCGTGCCGGATTCCGGGCTCGTCTATCCACGCCGGAAATTTTAAAACCGGAACACCTCCGGATAAATCAAGCGCAGCCTGCTCACTGATTTTTGTCCACATATCGCTGCCTCCCTGCGTAGTTTGCTTATCTCCTTCTAACTTCCTCTCTGCGCGACTGCAGCGTATAGAGCTTGTAATACATCCCGCGCTTTGCAAGAAGCTCCTGGTGATTTCCCTGCTCCATGATCTGTCCGTGAGAAAGTACAATAATTCGATCTGCGTGCTGAATCGTGGAAAGCCGATGCGCTACCACAAGCATCGTGCCGATATTTTGCATTTTCTCAAGCGAATCCTGAATCAAAAGCTCCGTTTCTGTGTCGATGTTTGCCGTCGCCTCATCCAAAATAATAACGGCAGGCTTGTGCAGAATTGTTCTTGCAAACGACAAAAGCTGCCTTTGTCCAGCGGAGAAGTTGTTTCCGCGTTCTCGCACGACTTCATCAAGCCCATGCTCCAGCTTTTCAATAAAATGATGCGCATTGACGTAGCGGCAGGCATCCATAACCTCCGCATCCGTAATGCCTTCCTTTCGAAGCAGCAAATTGCTTCTTATCGTTCCAGAAAAGAGGAAGACGTCTTGCAACATTTGCCCGAATTGCCCTCGAAGCGCAGAAATCTTTATTTTTCTTATGTCGATCCCGTCAATCCGAATTTCCCCTTTCTGAAATTCGTAATTTCTGCAAAGCAAAGAAAGGATCGTCGTTTTTCCGGAGCCGGTCGAGCCGACAAAAGCAACGGTCTGCTTTGGCATAACGTGAAACGAAACGCCTTTTAAAACCCATTCGTCCGGCACATAGGAAAACCAAACGTCGCGAAATTCAATCTCTCCTTGTATTTCTCCCGGGTCTATCGCATCCGGCGCGTCGGTAAGCGACGGCGCAAGGTCTAAAATAGTAAACACTTTTTCGGCAGAAGCAAACGCAGATTGCAGCCAGTTAAACTGCTCTGCAAGATTTTGGATAGGATTATAAAACTTAGATATATACATGTAAAATGAAACGATGGTGGCGCTTGTAAGCGTCTGTCCCAAAAAGACCGTTCCTTCTAAGTAGCCCTTCCCGCCCAAGTACAAAAGGCACAGCACCGAACTAATATAGAGCATGTAAACAAGCGGGCGGAAAATGCCAAAGACAAAAATTTGCTCCCGCTTTGCTCTTCCAAGCGCAAAACTCTTCTTTTGAAAATCCTGAAATTTTCGCTCTTCCTGGTTAAAAATCTGCGTGATCTTAATCCCGGAAAGGTTTTCCGAAAGGTACGTGTTAATGTCGGTTGTACCGTCTTTTACTTTTCGATACGCTCTTCGAGAAAACTTACGGAAAATTACCGTAAAAAGGACGATAAACGGTACAAAGCAAAGCACCATCAGCGTCAGCTCGTAATTCAGGCAAAGCATCGCAGTAAAGACGCCCAAAATTACAAAAACATTTTTCGCAAGGTTCACGAAGAGGTTCGTAAACATCATCGAAATCGCGTTTGTATCGTTGGTTACGCGCGTCACCAGCTTGCCAACGGGAATCGCGTTTAATTGCTCGTGTGAGAGCCGCTCAATATGCACAAACAAGTCTTCGCGCATTTTTGAGACAATTTTCTGCCCGGTTCTTTGCAGCACAATTGCCTGCACGTAAGTGCACAGCATGGAAACGAGCAAAATCATAACATACGCGCCAACGGCAAAAAGAATCGGCTCCATCCGAAACTCTTTTACAATTTCTTTCTCAATCCAGCCGATAATAAGCGGCGAAACAATATCGTAAGCAATGGAAAAAAGCATCAATGCGCCTACGGCTGCGAACTGTTTTCGGTACGGCCGCGCGTAAGAAAGCAAACGGCGGAAAATTTCTCCGTCGGGCATCGTGCGCTCAAACCCCATCGTCTGTTTTTTGTCTTTCACAAGTGCAAACGCAACGGTAAGCACAATCGTAAAGGTTCCAACAAGCGCACCGGCAAGCAAAAGCGGGTAATACTCATGCATTTTCCACACCTCCCGTCGTCTCGTCTTCCAGTTTTTGTAAGGCGACCATCTTCCGATAATCGTCGCAAGTCTCTAACAACTCGGCGTGCGTCCCAACTGCCGTAACATGTCCTTCGTCGATAAAAATAATTTTGTCCATTCCTTCCACCGTAGAAATCCGGTGCGCAATCAAAATAGTTGTCCGGCCTTTGCGCTCCTTGCGCAAATTTTCCAGAATGACTTTTTCGGTTCGCGTATCAACTGCTGAAACCGAGTCGTCCAAAATAAGAACCGGCGCCTCTTTTAAAAGCGCCCGGGCAATGGAAATCCGCTGCTTTTGCCCGCCCGAAACTGTTACGCCGCGTTCTCCAAGCACCGTCCGGTACCCTCCGGTAAAGGCGGATATGTCTTCGTGTACGTCGGAAAGCTTGGCTGCCCGCTCAATGAGCGCTTCGTTTGCCTCCTCCATGGAAAAGGCGATGTTGTTTGCAATCGTATCGGAAAAGAGAAAGTTGTCCTGCGGAACGTACGAACAGCCTTCGCGAACGGAGCGAATCGACACCGTATTTACGTCTTTTCCGTCCACAAACAGCGTCCCGTCCTCAACGTTATACATGCGCAAAATCAAATCTACCAAAATAGTTTTTCCGGATCCCGTCCGGCCTACAATTCCTACGCACTCTCCGGCTTGAATATGAAACGACACGTTATGCAGCGCGTCGTGCTCTCCGTCCGGATAGCGAAAAGACAAGTTGCGAAATTCGATTTCTCCGCGAATATTTGTAAGGTCGTGTACATTTTCTCGGTCTTTTACCGTAATTTCCGCATCCAAAAGCTCGCTGACACGATTTAACGACGCCTTGCCGCGGGACGTTTTTTCGATAAGCATTGCCACTGCCATAACCGGCCATACAATCGATGTGAAATAGACGATGTACTCCACAAGCTGTCCTGCATCAAACCGGTCGCTATACACCAAATAGCTTCCGTAGCCAAGAATTACGCAAATAACTGACTCTACAAGCAGCGTAATCAAAACGTTAAGCAAGGTAGACACTTTCGTGTACGCAACGTTTGTGTCCTCGTTTTTCTTATTTAGCTTCCGAAACTGCGCCAGCTCGGAAAGTTCTTTGACAAATGCTTTAATTACAGCAATTCCGGAAAAATTTTCCTGCGAAAAGTCAGAAAGTTCAGAAAACGCTTCCTGTCGGCGCTCCCATTTTTTCGTCATGGACTTTCCGACAAACGTACCGATGACAAGCAAAAGCGCCAAAGGAATTAAAGACAGCGCTGTCAGCAAACGATCCATTTTCCACATTTTTACAAACGCCAAAACACCCAAAAAAAGTGCGTCGCAAAACATCAAAACACCGTCGCCAAAGCACTCCTGGATTGTATCCAAATCGTTTGTAAACAGGCTCATTAAACTGCCGACTTTATTTACTTGAAAGTAGTCTCGCGATAATTCCTTACAATGCGAAAACATCCGATTGCGCAAGTTCGTCTCTACGCCTACCGCAGCGCCAAAAAAGCATACGCGCCACAAAAAGCGGCCAACGACCATCACCGCTATAATAAGAACAAGCGTCAGGCAGACTTCATCTAGCAGCACGTCAAGCGTAAACGGAACCATTTTTCCGTCAACAAGGACGAGACTGCCATTCATTCCATTTACGACCGTTCGGTAGAGCTCCGGCAAAAGGAGCTGAAAATAGTCAACCAAAATCAGCGCCGCTACGCCAAGCAGTAGCGCCCAACTGTATTTGAGATAATATCTGTTAATGTACTTTCCAAATATCATAGCAATACCTTTTCCCGTTAACCCGGGCAATAATCAAACGCATTTTCCAAATGTTCAATCCTGCCGTCCGCATAAACGGCAATCACGTCAAACCGGCACATACGTCCGGCAGCATATCCGTGCCGCCCATAATACGCAAGCGCCGCATGGCAAATCCGGCGCTGCTTGCGCTCGTCTACCGCGTCGTACGGCAACCCGCAAATCGCAGTTCGCCGGTATTTTACCTCAACAAACACCAAAAGCCCGTCTTTTTCTGCAATTAAATCGATTTCTCCTAAGCGGCACCGGAAATTTCGCTCCCGAATTACATATCCTTTTTGCTCTAAGTAGTCGGCAGCTGCGCCTTCCGCCAGCGCTCCTATGGCGCGCCGGTTCTCCCCGCTCACTGTTCTTCCTCCGGCAAATGCAAAAACGATCTGCGGTGAATCGGGCAGGGGCCAAGCTTTTTAAGCGCCTCCATATGCTTTGCCGTACCGTAGCCTTTGTTGGACGCAAAGTCGTAGCCCGGATATTGCAAATCATACTCCTGCATCAGCCGATCTCTCGTAACTTTAGCGATAATGCTCGCAGCGGCAATAGAAACGCTTCTGGCATCTCCATGCACAATCCCCCGCTGCGAAATTGAAACGTCCGGAATCGTTACCGCGTCAACGAGAAGCTTCTGCGGCTGCACTTTCATTTGCGCAATCGCCTGCCGCATGGCTTCGTAAGTTGCCTGCAAAATGTTAATTTCATCGATCACCGTATGCTCTACGCGGCCAATCCCGACGCAGACTGCTTTTTCCATAATTTCCTCATACAGCATTTCTCTCTTTTTTTCCGAAAGCTTTTTGGAATCGTTCAAATACAAGATCTCACAGTCCTGCGGCAAAATGACGCACGCAGCCACTACCGGTCCTGCCAGTGGGCCTCTTCCAACCTCATCCACGCCGCCAATCCATTGACATTCCGGATAAAGCCGCTCAAAACTTCTCATTTCTTCAAGCCGCGCCCGCTCCTTTGCCAGCGCTTCTGCCCGGTCTTTTTCCTGTTTTTTCACGTTTTTCTCCCTTGTTTTTTACGAAACGTCCTGCGGCAGCTCAAAGCTTAAGTTGCCTAGCTTACAGGAACGAATTTCATCTACGATCATTCTGCCTGCCCGCTCGTAATCCAGCTCGCCGCCTTTTTTCAGGCAGCCGCGTTTCTTTGCGATCGCTGCAAAAACGGGAAGTGCTCCTTCCTCCTGCAAAGGTTCGTAACCGTAACGGTTTAAAAGCGCATCCGGATATCTAAAGAGCAGGTAGGAAATTAAGTCTAACGCCATTTCGGTAGAAACTAAAATTTCGTCGTTCATAGAGCCAATCCAGCCAATTCGCTTTCCGACCCGCTCGTCTTCAAACCTCGGCCATAAAATACCGGGAGTATCCAGAAGTTCCACCTGACGGTTTAGACGAATCCACTGTTTTCCTTTTGTTACGCCCGGCCGATTTCCGGTCTTTGCGCACGCTTTTCCGGCGAAGCTGTTAATAAACGTAGATTTCCCCACGTTTGGAATGCCTACAATCATCGCGCGCAGCGGACGATTTTGAATTCCCTTTTTTTTATCCCGCTCCAGCTTTTCTTTGCAGGCTTCTACAATCTTTTCGGTCACTGTCCGAATCCCTGCACCGGTGCGGGAATTGATTGCCACAACGTAAAATCCCTTTTTCTCGTAGTATTCTTTCCATAAGGCGGTAGCGCCTACGTCCGCCATATCTGCCTTGTTTAGAAGAAGTACCCTGGATTTGCCTCCGGCAATCCGGTCAACGTCCGGGTTTTTGCTGGAATACGGAATCCGCGCATCCACCAGTTCCACCACAACGTCAATCAGCTTCATATCTTCCTGCATCTGACGCCTTGCTCTTGCCATATGCCCCGGATACCATTGATATTGCATACGCGCCTCCTTACTCTTCCTTCTGATTCATCTGATTTACGAAGCCAAACTTGTTCAGACGAATCCACGCTTTTCCGACAATTTCATCCCGCTTTACGTTTCCAACTGTCGCATAGCGGCTGTCCTCGGAATTGTTCCTAGCATCCCCAAGAACGAAATACTCATCCTCCGCCAGCGTCAGCTCGTAATTTGCAAGACCCGGCAAGAGCATGTCGTCCACATAGATCCGCTCGTTAAGTTCCTCGCCGTTAATATAAACCTTTCCTTCGCGAATTTGCACGCTTTCTCCCGGCAGACCAATGACGCGCTTTATGTTGTAAAAACTGTGCTCCTCGTCGCCTTGCTCAAATACGATCACTTCATAGCGGCGAGGACTACGAATTCGGTACACAAGCGTATTAATTAAAATCTCGTCTTCCAACGAGAGGGTTGGTTCCATAGACGCATCCGCCACCGTCGTTTTTTCCAGAGTAAAAAAAACAAGCGCATAAGCAAAAAAAACAACTGCGCTTAACGAAATTGTCCAAAACAGAAACTGCTTTAGAAAATGCAGGATTTTTTCTTTCCGCTCCGCATGCGTGTAATCGTATCTTCCCGCCATGACTTCCTCCTGCGAAAAAGAGGCTGTTTACACAGCCTCTTTCAATTCTTATTTTACCAGTTCCTTTACTTTTGCCGCTTTGCCGACTCTGTCACGCAGATATGTGAGTTTTGCTCTGCGAACTTTACCGCGTCTTACTACGGTAATGCTTTCGATAATCGGAGAATGCAGCGGCCAAGTCTTTTCTACTCCACAACCGTTGGAGTTTTTCCGAACCGTAAAGGTTTCCTGAATTCCGCCGTTTTGTCTTTTAATGCAAACGCCTTCAAACGCCTGCGTTCTTTCACGGTTTCCTTCCTTTACTTTTGCGAGTACACGAACCGTGTCTCCTACGTTGAAGGAATTTACTTCTTTCAGCTGTTCCTTCTCCAGCTTTGCAATGTAATCTACATTTGCCATTAAACAGACCTCCTAAAACTATTCTCGGCATTCATACTACTCCAATGTACAGAGGAACACCGCGTCTCACGGATGTATATTGTACCATGAGCGACTTCAAAATGCAAGGATTTTTTTCAGGAAAAAGGGGCGATTGGTCTGGTGGAGTTTCTTTTTCATGACTGTTGCTTCTTGCGTCCTTCTAAGAACTCCTGCTCCTTTTGGCTAAGTGCAGCCTTTTCCAACAGTTCGGGGCGGGTTTCCCATGTCCGCAAAATGGACTGCTCGCGCCGCCACTGCTCAATCTTCGCGTGATGCCCGCTTAAAAGCACTTCCGGCACGCGACGCCCCTGCCATTCTTCCGGGCGTGTATACTGCGGATATTCCAAAAGATTTCCTTCAAAACTTTCCGTATCCTTGCTTTCCTCGTTTGTCAACACGCCCGGCACCATTCGGGAAATCGCATCAATCATAACCATACTGGCGAGTTCTCCTCCGGATAATACATAGTCGCCAATAGAGACCCGATCCGTTACAATCGCGTCCAGCACGCGCTCATCCACGCCTTCGTAGTGCCCGCACAGAAAAAACAAATCCTCTTCCTGCGCAAATTCCTTTGCCATCTGCTGGTCAAACACTTTGCCCTGCGGCGTCAGATAAACAACTCTTGGCCGCGAGCGCAGTTTTCGCTTGTCGCAAAGATAGCGGTATGTTTTTTCAATCGGTTCGCAGGACATTACCATCCCGGCGCCGCCGCCATAAGGATAATCGTCTACATGCTTATGCTTATCTTCGGAAAAATCTCGAATGTTTACCGCTTCCACAGAAATCTGCCCCGCCCTTCTTGCGCGGCCTAAAATACTGTAGGAAAGCCCTTCTAAGATCATTTCCGGAAACAGCGTCATAACATAGAAATTCACTGTAGCCTCCACCCATCCGTTGTCTTATTCCATTAACCCCGGCATCACATGTACCGTAATCTTCCGGTTTAAAACGTCAACATCCTTTACACACTCCGGAATTACCGGAAAAAGCGCTTCCTTGCCGTTTTTTAAATCAATTACATAAACGTCGTTTGCGCCGGTCTGCATAACTTCCCGCAGCCGTCCAAGCGTTTCGCCTTCCTGTGTAACGACTTCTGCGCCAAGAATATCGCAAATAAAATATTCGTCTTCCTCTAATGAAAGCGCATGTTCCCGATCCACCAAAACGTCGCAGCCTTTGTACGGCTCGATTTCGTTAATGTTCGTTATCCCTTCAAAGCGTAGAATGACAAGGTTTTTGAAGTATTTCACCCCGGAAACGACAAACTGCTTCTTTTCTTTGCCGGTATCGAACCAAAGGGGCAGCCCCTTAACAAAGCGCCCCTTATCTTCCGTTGTCGGAAACAGTTTGATTTCTCCATGAATTCCGTGGGTGTTGGCAAAAACGCCTACACGCAAAAACGGTTCCATTTATGCTCCCTTCTTTGCTTGATTTCCGGTATACAGCTGATAATACCGGCCCTCTTCGGCAAGCAGTTCCTCGTGTCGTCCGCGTTCAATAATCCGGCCCTGCTCCAATACCATAATACAGTCGCTGTTCTTTACTGTAGACAGCCGATGCGCAATAACGAAAGTCGTCCTGCCTTGCATCAGCTTATCCATGCCTTCTTGAACAATCTTTTCTGTACGCGTGTCAATCGAGCTGGTCGCCTCATCAAGAATAAGCACCGGAGGATTGGCGATGGCGGCTCGTGCAATGGCAAGCAGCTGGCGCTGTCCCTGGCTGAGGTTTGCGCCGTCGCCGGTTAGCATCGTATCGTATCCATCCGGAAGCCGACGGATAAACCCGTCTGCATTCGCAAGCTTTGCCGCTGCCACAACGTCCGCGTCGCTTGCTTCTAAGCGTCCGTAGCGGATGTTTTCTCTAACGGTTCCGGTAAATAAGTGCGTATCTTGCAAAACCATGCCCAGAGAGCGACGCAAATCGTCTTTTTTAATTTTGTTGATATTAATTCCGTCGTAGCGAATCTTTCCGTCTTGGATATCGTAAAACCGATTAATCAAGTTCGTAATCGTCGTTTTTCCGGCTCCGGTAGAACCTACGAACGCAATTTTTTGTCCCGGCGTCGCGTAGAGTTTTACGTTATGAAGTACGATTTTATCCGGTACGTAGCCAAAGTCCACATCGTCAAAGACAACGTCTCCTTTCAGCTCTACATACGTTACGGAACCGTCCGCCTGATGCGTATGCTTCCAAGCCCACTTTCCAGTGCGCTCAGCGCTCTCTACAAGCTGCCCATTCTCTTCCTTTGCATTTACAAGCGTTACGTAGCCGTTGTCAACTTCCGGCTCCTCATCCAGCAGCTGAAAAATCCGCTCCGCACCGGCAAGCGCCATTACAATAGCGTTCATCTGCTGGCTCACTTGGTTTATTGGCATACTGAAGCTTTTGTTAAAGGTCAAAAAGCTCGCCAGTCCGCCAAGCGTAAAGCCTCCAATTCCATTGGTCGCCAAAACGCCGCCGCAAATCGCACAAAGGACGTAGCTTAAGTTTCCAAGCTGCGCGTTAACCGGACCCAAAAGGTTGGCAAATTTGTTTGCATGGTCCGCGCTCTCAAAGAGTCTGTCGTTTAGTTTTTTGAATTCCTCTTTGCTGATTTCCTCATGGCTGAAGACTTTTACTACTTTTTGACCTTGCATCATCTCCTCGATGTAGCCGTTCACTTCGCCAAGGTCGCGCTGCTGCGCCACGAAATACCGGCTGCTTCGAGAAGCGACCGTTCCGCTTGCTTTAAGCATAACAGCAACCATGCAAAGCGTTAAAATTGTTAGCGGTACATTCAGCACTACCATGCTGACCAAAACAGAAATAACCGTAAATGCACTGCTTACAATCTGCGGAATGCTCTGGCTGATCATCTGCCGAAGCGTATCGATGTCGTTTGTGTAAAGCGACATAATATCTCCGTGCGAATGCGTGTCAAAATAGCGAATCGGCAGCCCTTCCATGTGGTTAAACATATCCTGTCTAAGCCGTGCAAGCGTTCCCTGCGTAATAAAAACCATCAGCAGCGACTGCAAGTACGCCGCGCCAATTCCGCAAAGGTAAAAGCCTCCTACGCGCAAAATAGCGCGCAGCAATTCGGAGTAGTCCGGATTTTGCTTTCCGATCATAGGCTCGATATATTTGTCAATCAGCTCCCGCATAAACAGCGTTCCCTGAACGTTTGAAAGCGTGCTTATAATAATACAGATAAAAACAGCGATGCACTGGATTTTATAAGTTTTTCCGACATAGCCAAGCAGCCGCATAAGCAGTTTTCCCGGATTTTTCACCTTAGGTTTTGGACCGCCCATTCCGCGCCTCATCGGGCCTTTTACTTCTCTTGCATTTCCCTGTGCCATTAAAGTTCACCTCCCGCCTCGTCAAAATCACCGCTTCCGCTCATTTGGGATTCGTAAACTTCTCGGTAAATTGCGTTCCCTTCCAGAAGCTCTTCGTGCGTTCCGATGCCGTCAATCCGCCCGTTTTCCATAACGATAATTCGGTCGGCATGCGCAATACTGTTCACACGCTGCGCAATAATTAACTTCGTCGTTCCCGGAATTTCTTCCCGGAACGCTTGGCGAATTTTCGCGTCAGTTGCCGTATCAACCGCACTGGTGCTGTCGTCAAGGATGAGAATCTTCGGTTTTTTCAAAAGCGCTCTGGCGATGCATAGACGCTGGCGCTGTCCGCCGGAGACGTTCGTTCCTCCCTGCTCAATCATCGTATGATAGCCATCCGGGAAGGAGCGGATAAAGTCGTCCGCACAGGCAAGGCGGCAGGCTCTTTGGCATTCCTCCTCCGTAGCGTTTGGATCGCCCCAGCGAAGATTTTCGTAAATCGTCCCTCTAAACAAGACGTTTTTTTGCAAAACGACCGCCACCTGATTTCGAAGCGTCTCAAGGTCGTACTGCTTTACGTTGTTTCCTCCAACCAAAATTTCTCCATCGGTTACGTCGTACAAGCGGCTAATCAAATTTACCAAGCTGGACTTAGAACTTCCGGTTCCTCCAAGAATGCCGATCGTCTCTCCGCTTTTAATGCTTAAATTAATGTCTTCCAAAACCGGACGGTTCTCCCCGTCTGAAACGTTTTCCGAGCTTTTTTTGTAGCGGAAATTTACGCCGCGAAATACAATGCTTCCGTCCGGCACATCGTAAATAGGATTTTCCGGATTCACAATGTCCGCCTTTTCCTCTAAAACTTCCGCGACACGCCGCATACTTGCCGTGCTCATAGACATCATTACAAAAATCATCGAAAGCATCATCAGGCTCATCAATATGTTCATGCAATACGTAAGCAGGCTCATCAGCGCACCGGTCGTTAACGTCTCGCTGATAATCATATGCGCGCCAATCCAGCTAATCGCTAAGATACAGCCGTAAACCGTAAATTGCATAACCGGGCTGTTAAACGCGATAATTTTCTCCGCCTTGATAAACATATTCATTATGTTGTTGCTTGCGGTGTGGAACTTCTCTTTCTCGTACTCTTCCCGAACATATGCTTTAACAACGCGAATTGCCGATACGTTTTCCTGTACGCTTGCGTTCATGTCGTCGTATTTTTGGAACACCTGCGTAAAATAACGCGTCGCAAAACGAATAATAACCGCAAGAATGCAGCCAAGGATAACAACAGCGATCATGTACACGCCCGTTAAGCGCGGGCTAATCGTAAACGCCATAATCATCGCAAGCAAAAGGCTTGCCGGTGCGCGAAAGCACATGCGCAAAAGCATTTGATAAGCGTTTTGTATGTTGCTGACATCCGTTGTCAAACGGGTCACCAGACCTGCCGTGGAAAATTTATCGATATTTGAAAAAGAAAACGTCTGTATATTGTTGTACATCGCTTCTCTTAAATTTCTTGCAAAACCTGTCGACGCTCTAGAACCATATACTCCACCCATAATTCCGGCAAAAAGGCCAATCAGCGCAAGACCAATCATGCCAATCCCCATTGTCACGATGTGCTTCATATCGCCCTCTTTCACTCCGTTGTCGATAATCGAAGCCATCAGAACCGGGATTAGTGTTTCCATAATTACTTCCAAAACCATAAAAAGCGGCGTTACAATCGACGCCTTACGGAATTCCTTCACTTGTTTTCCCAGTGTCTTTAACATTTCTTAACCTCATTTATCTCTTCTCTGATTCTATCAAAGGCGCAAAAGAGGCTGTTCGCCGCAATCACGGCCCACAGCCCCCAACTGTTACTGTAAAATATCTACAACAACTTTCTTTTCTGTTTTCGTTGCCGCAACTTTTACAATGGTACGAAGCGCCTTAGCGATCCGTCCCTGTTTTCCAATAATTTTGCCCATATCGTCGGGCGCTACCCGAAGCTCCAAAACAAGCGTGTTCTCCTTTTCCGTCTCCGTGACAACAACCTGATCCGGATGCGTAACCAGCGATTTAGCGATAACTTCAACTAACTCCTTCATGCTCTCACCTCCGATTACTTTTCAATTCCAGCCTGTTTAAACAATCTGGCAACGGTCTCCGTAGGCTTCGCACCATTGGAAAGCCACTTCTTAGCCGCTTCTTCGTCTACTTTGAATACGGTAGGCTCCTTCGTCGGATCGTAAATACCGATTTCTTCAATAAATCTACCATCTCTCGGAGCTCTTTCATCGGCTACGATTACACGGTAAAACGGAGCCTTCTTCTGTCCCATTCTTCTCAAGCGAATTTTTACTGCCATTTTATTTCACCTCCTTAATCCTTTCCATTTCCTGCCCTTCAAAGTGCAATGCTTATTTTATATATCTATCAGTAATTACTGCGATATATCGTTATAATCCGAACGGAAGCTTAAAACCTCCGCGGCGTTTGCCTTTTCCTCCCATCATCCCGGACATCTGCTTCATCATCTTTCGGGACTGCTCAAACTGCTTCATCAGCCGGTTAACGTCTGCGATATCCACGCCCGCTCCCGCAGCAATACGCCGTTTTCGCGGCGGCGTTATAATTTCCGGATGCAGCCGCTCCTGCTTTGTCATAGAGCAAATCATCGCTTCCGTTGGCTTAAATGCATTGTCGTCAATCTCCACACCCTTTAATTGACTTCCCATGCCCGGCATCATACCAAGAATGCTTTGAATGCCGCCCATTTTTTTCATCTGCTGAATCTGGTCGTAGAAGTCGTTAAAGTCAAACTCCGCTTTGCGAAGCTTCTTTTCCATCTCCCGCGCTTTTTGCTCGTCAACTTCCGCTTGAACTTTTTCTATCAGGGTAAGCACGTCGCCCATTCCAAGAATTCGCGAAGCCATTCGATCCGGATAAAACTGCTCAAGATCCGTCAGTTTTTCACCGGTTCCCACATACAAAATAGGTTTTCCGGTTACAGCGCGAATCGACAAAGCGGCGCCGCCTCGGGTGTCGCTGTCTAACTTTGTCAAAATAACGCCGGTAATTCCGATTTCCTGATCAAACGTCGTCGCTACGTTTAAAACGTCCTGACCGGTCATGGAGTCTACGGTTAAGATTGTGTTGTGTACTTCAACAGCGTCTTTAATATCCCGAAGCTCTTTCATCAAATCTTCGTCAATTTGCAGCCGGCCTGCCGTATCCAAAATAACAACGTTGCAGCCTTCTTTTTTTGCATGTTCGAGCGCAGCCTTTGCAATATTTACCGGGCTGTGTCCGGTTCCCATAGCAAAAACAGGAATTCCCTGTTTTTGACCGTTGATTTTAAGCTGCTCAATCGCAGCGGGACGATAAATATCGCAAGCGGCTAAAAGCGGCTTTTTCCCTTCCGACTTCCACTTTCCGGCAAGCTTAGCGGCCATCGTCGTTTTTCCGGCGCCCTGAAGACCGCACATCATAACAAGGGTAATGCCTCCGACAAACGTCACTTCCGTCGTCTGGTCGCCCATAAGGCGCGTCATTTCCTCGTTAACAATTTTAATAACCATCTGTCCGGGGGTCAGACTGGTAAGCACGTCCTGCCCCACGGCTCGTTCCTGCACAGCAGAAATAAACTGCTTTACAACTTTAAAGTTAACGTCCGCTTCCAGCAGGGCAAGCTTCACTTCGCGAAGCGCTGCTTTTACGTCTGCTTCGCTTAGCCGGCCTTTTCCTCGAAGATTCTTAAACACATTTTGTAATTTTTCCGATAAACTTTCAAACGCCATAAAACCCGTTACAACTCCTTCATCACCTGTTCCGAGGCTTCCCGGATTTGATCTGCCAGTTTTTTTATTTCTTCCGCCGACTTTGCGTGCGTTAGCTTAAGCGCACCGTCGCGAATCGCCGTTACTTGCGCGCGCGTTGCTTCAAACCGTTCCACAAGGCGCAGCTTTTCTTCGTACTCGTGAAGCTTTCGGCTGGAACGTTTTACAATGTCGTATACACCTTGACGGCTAAGACCCGTTTCTTCGGAAATTTCGCCCAAAGAAAGGTCGTTTAAGACGTAGTCTTCAAAAATCTGCCGATGCCGGGGATTTAAAAGCTCCCCGTAAAAATCAAAATACATGGAGAGATTTACTGCTTCCCTAAGCCACAGTTTCGTATCCGATTTCTTTGAGCAGTATTGCGTTTGCGTGTTCATGTCACTCCCATGTGTAAAGTCTTTTTCTTGACACCTCGGTCAGTATACGCATAAACCGTGCAAAAGTCAAGGTCTTTTTGATTTTTTTTAATTCTTTTTTTCTTTTCCTGCTTCGGAAAACAAATACGCGCCAATACCGACCGCAATCGTCAAATTCAGCGAATCCACCTCGTCCGACTGCGGAATTCGAAGGCTTTGCCCATACGCAGCGTATTCCGGCGGCAGTCCCGACGCTTCGTTTCCAAAAATCAGCGTGTAGCATTCCGGCTTTGGGCACTCCCCTACGGTAAGCTGCTTTGCGCCGGTTAACATAAAGGGAAACATCTGCCGCGCGCCGCTTTGGTAGATGGCCGCGTACTCCGAAAAGGAATCGAAATATTGTACGCGCATGGAAAACAGCGCTCCCATCGACGCCCGCACGGTTTTAGGATGAAATACGTCGGCAGCCGGCCGAATAAGCGCCACATCGTGTATTCCCATTGCCAAACAAGTTCGCAAAATGGTGCCAAGATTCCCCATGTTGCTCGGATTTACAAGCATCAAATGCGGCAGGCGTTTATCAAGCGTATGCTCCATTTTTCGAAAAACGCCTACGACATAAACGTTTTCCTTGTCGCTGACACGAGCAATGCTTCGGTCTGCGTCGCAAATCGGAATCCGAAGTTGTTTGCAAAGCGCATTGAGCGCTTCCCGTTCGGTGCAGGCAGAGTGCAAATATACGCCAAGCGCTGCCTCGGGGCGTTTACGAAGCAGTTCGTACGTTGGAAACGCCCCCAGCGCGTAGGAATAAGAAAAGTCTTTTTTGTACGGTTTAATTGCTTCCATCTGCCGCTTATTCTCCGGTTACTTCGCTTAAGTACAGTGTCTGACTTGCAAAATCTCCGTAAAGGCTTACAAAAATGCCCGCCTCCATCAAGGTCTTTCCGGTTGCAACTTGTCCGGTCTCTTCCACGCGGTAGCGCTTGTTCGGAGCAAGTCCGCGCAGTTTGATGTTGCGGCTTGGGTAGTTCGGACGGCCAAGCACTTGCACAAACGTAAAGAGCGCTTCCGTCTTATCTTTGGAGACGAACATCCACGCATCGAAGCTGTTATCTTCAAAGAGGTTGCCAAGACGGTATTGATCGCCTTTTCGCATCAGCGGATTAAACCGGTGGAATTTAGCAATTTGTCCCGGAATCGCTTCCCGGTCTTCCTGCGGAATACGCGTCACATCCAGCTCGTAGCCAAACGTTCCTACTAACGCTACGTTGCCGCGCGTTGCAAATGGTGTTGTTCTGCCAAGCACATGATTTGGGCAATCGGAAACGTGCGCTCCCATTGCCGAAGCCGGATAACACAAGCTGGTGCCGTATTGAATCTTTAACCGCTCGATGGCATCCGTATCGTCGGAAGTCCAAATCTGCGGCGAAAAATACAGCATCGCCGGGTCAAAGCGCGCGCCGCCGCCGGAACAGTTTTCCAAAAGCAAATACGGATAATCCGTCGTCAGGCGGTTCATCAAATCGTATACGCCAAGCACGTACCGGTGCCACAGCTCTCTTTGCCGCTTTCTTGGAAGCGAAGTCGAGCCGACTTCCGTCAACTGGCGGTTCATATCCCACTTGATGTATTCGATATTGGCGGAATCCAGGATGTCCCGCATCATCTTGTAAACATAATCCCGCACTTCCACGTTGGAGTAATCTAAGACGTACTGCTCGCGGCTTTGCGTCATTTCCCGTCCGATGATCTGGATCGCCCATTCGGGATGTTCTGCGTACAGCTTACTATCCGGCGAAATCATTTCCGGCTCAAACCAAATACCGAATTTCATGCCCAGCTTATTTACTTCGCTTACTAAATACGGCAAACCGCCCTTTAGCTTCTTTTCGTATACAAACCAGTCGCCAAGAGAGGAATTGTCCGAATCCCTATGTCCAAACCAGCCGTCGTCAAGAACAAACATTTCTACACCAAGCTCGGACGCCTGTTTTGCAATTTCAATCAGCTTTTCCGTATCAAACTGGAAATACGTCGCTTCCCAGTTGTTAATGAGAATTGGCCGCTGCTTATCCTTCCACTCGCCGCGAATCAAATGGTTCCGGTACAAATCGTGAAACGTTCTGGACATTTTCCCAATTCCGCTCCCGGAATATACCATAACTACTTCTGGCGCGGTAAACTCTTCTTCTGTGCGAAGCAGCCAGGAAAAATCGTAAGGATTAATTCCCATCACAAAGCGCGTATGCTTATGCTGTGTTACTTCTGCCTGTGCAAAGAAGTTGCCGCTGTAGACAAGGTTAAAGCCAAAAGCCTCGCCGATTTCTTCGTTTGCATTGTGCGAAACAAGCGCGACGAACGGATTGCTCTGGTGAGAAGACTCGCCCTTTACGCTGTCTACCGACTGCTTTCCGTGATGCAGCGGTGCGCGCTCTAATAGGCGCTCTCTTGCCCAGCTTCCGTTTAACGTAATCATATCGTAAGCGCTGTCTTCAAAATCTACGCAGGCAGAAAGCACGCGCTGGAGCCGAACGTCCGCTTCTCCGTGGTTGATGACACGGGCGGAACGGGTAAGGACGCTCAACTTTTTGAATATTGTGTAAGTAAGCTCTACTGTCAGTCCTGCATGCGCATCTTCCATGACAAGGACAAGCGTATCTGCGTCCTCCTCGCCCGCAAACGTTGCAGGAATACAGCTTACGCCTTTTTGGCGAAGCGCAGGCTTTCCCTTTTCCACGCGGCTTGCAACAAAGCGCAAATCGCAAGCGGACATTCCGTCTTCGTCCATAATCATAAAGCAAGGCTCGCGGTAATCGCCAATGCCATGGCAAGGAAACTCAAACGGTCTGGCATCCATAAACGTACCCTTTTCCCGCTTGAGAATTCTGGGCGTATACGGACTGTCAGATAGACGAAGCAAGTACGTCAAGTCGTCTTCGCCGCATCTGGCACCATAATACACATGAAGCAGATAGCCTTCTTGTGTAACCGCCATCGCGTAAGTCATCGTTTCGTTGTCCAGCCGAAAAACTTGCAATTTTTCCGTGTCCGTCACCGGTTTTCCGTCCACATAACGGTTCATCGTTACTGTTGTGTTTGAAAGGGAAATACTCATGGCTACACCTCCGTATATTGAAATCTCTTATTTTTTTCTAGCAGGTCTCTGCAATCGTATAAAGCAGCCGCTCGGAATCTTCCCAGCCAAGGCAAGGATCGGTAATCGACTTTCCGTACACGCCGTCGCCGATTTTTTGGCTGCCTTCCACCAAATAACTTTCGATCATCAAGCCCTTTACAAGCTCGTAAATATCCGACGAATGCCTGCGGCTGTGCAGGACTTCCTTGGCGATACGAATCTGCTCCTCGTATTTTTTGTTGGAATTGGAATGGTTCGTATCGACGATGCACGCCGGGTTTTTGTAATTCCTTTTTTGATAAAGTTCATGCAAAAGAATCAGGTCTTCATAATGATAGTTCGGCAGACAAGCACCCCGCTTGTTCACTGCGCCGCGCAAAATCGTATGCGCCAAATCGTTGCCGTGCGTCTCTACTTCCCAGCCGCGGTAAATGAAATTGTGGCTTGCCTGCGCAGCGACAACCGAATTCATCATAACGGACAAATCCCCGCTTGTCGGGTTTTTCATTCCTGCCGGCACATCCATTCCGCTGACCGTCATTCTGTGGTGCTGGTCCTCAACCGAGCGTGCGCCTACGGCCACGTAAGAAAGCAAATCGTCTATGTAGCGATAATTTTCCGGATAAAGCATCTCGTCGGCCGCCGTCAGCCCGCTTTCTTCGATTGCATGAATATGCATCCGGCGAATGGCAATCAGCCCTTGCAGCATATCCGGCGTTTTATTCGGATCCGGCTGATGCAGCAGTCCCTTGTAACCCTCTCCGGTCGTTCGCGGCTTGTTCGTGTAAATCCGGGGAATCAAAATCAGCTTGTCCGCTACTTTTTCCTGTACGCGCCGAAGCCTCGTCACATATTCCAAAAGCGCGTCTTCGTTGTCCGCCGAACACGGTCCAATAATAACGAGGAAGCGGTTGTCCTCTCCGGTAATCACTTGCCGTATCTGGCGGTCGCGCTCCGCTTTTACTGCCCGTAGTTTTTCGCTCATCGGAAATTGCTTTTTGATTTCCATCGGGATTGGCAGCTTTCTCTTAAATACCATATTCATTTTATATTCCCCTCGTTTCTTTTACCATTCATATGGTGTAATCTGGTATACGTAGTAGTCTAACCAGTTGGTATAAAGCGTATTGGCATGCGCTCGCCACAACAAAAGCGGTCGCCTTTGCGGGTCGTCGTCCGGATAATAATTTTTCGGCATTTCCGGCGACAGCCCTTTGCTTACGTCGCGCTTGTATTCTTTATCAAGCGTAACCCGGTCGTACTCCGGATGCCCCATCACAAAAATTTGCCGTCCGTCTTTTGCCATAATCAAAAACACGCCGGCTTCTTCCGACTCCGCCATAATCGTCAGCTCCGGATGCGCGGCAATATCTTCGCGCCTTACGGTTGTATACCGGGAATGCGGCATCCAAAATTCGTCGTCAAAGCCCCGCACAAGCGGCTCCCGGCGATTTCTCACTTTGTGCCAAAACAAACCGGAAAGCTTTTTTTCAAGCGGAACTTTTTCGATTCCGTAATGATAATAAAGTCCTGCCTGCGCTCCCCAGCAAATATGCAGCGTGCTCGTTACATGCGTCTTGCTCCATTCCATAATGTCGGAGAGCTCTTTCCAATATCCGACTTCTTCAAACGGCATTGTCTCTACCGGAGCACCCGTAATAATCAAGCCGTCAAACCACTTTGTCTTTACGTCGTCGTACGTAACGTAAAACTGATCCAAATGACTCTTTGCGGTGTTTTTTCCAACATAGCTTGCCGTTGTCAAAAAGGTGATGTCGATTTGCAGCGGCGTGTTTGACAAACTGCGCAAAAGCTGCACTTCGGTATCTTCCTTCAGCGGCATAAGGTTTAAAATAGCGATTTTAAGCGGCCGAATGTCCTGTGTCGTGGCTCGATTTTCGTCCATAACAAATATGTTTTCATCAATCAGCACTTTTTTGGCCGGCAAATCGTTTTGCACTTTTATCGGCATTTTCCTATCCCCTTACTCTTTGTTTTCCCCGTTAATCAGCAAAAGAAACTCTTGTTCCGATAAGATGGGAATTCCCAACTCTCTCGCTTTTTTATTTTTGGAGGAACCGCTTTGCACGTCGTTGTTAATCAGGTAATCGGTTTTTCCAGAAACAGAGCCCGCGACTTTTGCGCCGTGCGCTTCAATTTCGGCTTTAAGCGCATCCCTGTTTTCCCAATGCGAAAGCGGTCCGGTAATCACAAACGTCTTTCCGGTAATGGAGGAAGCCTTAACTTCCCCTGCTTTTTCAAGCGTAACTTCCGCGAGCAGATTTTCGTAGATGCGCCGGTTTTTCGGATCCGCCATATACGCAGCAAACGCGCCGGCAATCACTTCGCCAATGCCCTCCACTGCGGTCAGCTGCTCTTTGGTTGCCGCCTTCACCGCCTGCGCGTCGTCTCCAAACGCGCGGCAGATTATCTTTGCGTTTGCAATCCCAACACCGGGAATTCCCATGCTGTAAATCACTCGTGGGAGCGTTGTCGTTCTGGCTTTTTCAATGGCGCCAAGCAGCTTTAAAAACGACTTTTCGCCAAGACCTTCCATTTGTACAAACGCATCCTTATGGCTTTCTAGGTGAAACAAATCCGCTGGTTCCTGAATCCAGCCTTCGCCCAGTAGCTTCTCAAGCGTCGCCTCGCTTAACCCTTCTATGTTAAGCGCATCTCTGCCTACCAGATGGACGTAAGATTTCAGCTTTTTTGCCGCGCATTCTGGATTCGTACAAAACAAAGACATTGCGTCAAGAACTGCTTCTGCCTTTGTCTTTCCATTGCAAACCGGACAATGCGCAGGAATCGGCAAATTTCCGCTTCTTGTCAGGTTTTCCGCGATTTGCGGAATAATCATATTCGCTTTATAAACCAAAATCCGGTCGCCAATTCCAAGCTGCAAGGCTTCTATTTGACTTAAGTTGTGAACGCTGGCTCTGCTAACCGTCGTCCCTTCCAGCTCAACCGGCGTAAAAACGGCAACGGGATTGATCAATCCCGTGCGCGAAGTGCTCCAATCGATGGAAAGAAGCGTCGTCTCGCATGTCTCGTCCTTCCACTTAAACGCAATGGAATCGCGGGGGAATTTCGACGTTCTCCCAAGACTTCGCCCGTATGCAATATCATTAAACGTAAGCACCAAACCATCGGAAGGGAAATCGTTCTTTGTTATCCGCGACGCAAACTCTACAACAGTCTTTGCAAGATTTTCGGCCGTGACCGGGTGCGCTTCGACCGGCGAGAAGCCTTGCTCCTTCAAAAATTCCATTTGCTCTTTGCGCGTTGCAAATCCGTCCCCGCCGTCTTTACTAATCAAGGCGAACGGGAACAGGTGTACATTTCGCTTCGCTGTAATTTCGTTGTTTAGCTGTCTTACAGCGCCGCTGCATAAGTTGCGCGGGTTTTTGTATTTTTCCTCTTCTTTTTCTATAGAGGCGTTGATCCTTTCAAAATCGCTGTAGCGGATTACTGCTTCCCCGCGCAAGACGAGCGTCTGTTTACACGGAATTTTTAGCGGTACGTTTTGAAACACACGCGCGTTGTTTGTAATCACTTCGCCAATTTCCCCGTTTCCGCGCGTTACCGCCTTTGTTAAAATTCCGTTTTCGTAAGTCAAAACCACAGTCAGGCCGTCCATTTTCCAAGAAAGAAGCCCTTCTTTTTCGCCAAGCCACGAAACAAGCGCAGAAACGTCTTTTGTTTTATCAAGCGATAGCATCGGCGTCTCGTGCCGCTGCTTGGGAAGTTCGCTAAGAACTTCGTAACCCGGCCGCAAAGTCGGGCTTCCCGCCATAACAACTCCGCTCTCTTCTTCCAGTCGAACCAGTTCGTCGTACAGCTGGTCGTACTCCCTGTTCGACATAATTTCTCTGTCTTCCTGTTCGTATGCGCGGGCAGCGCGATCAAGCAGTTTTGTCAGCTCAAGCTGCCGTTCTTTTTTTGAATCCATATGCACCTCGCCTGTTTTCCTTCTTTGCTGCCTCACGGCGTCTTTTTCTCTTTACGTGCGGGGCGCCGCTGCGGAAGCGACAAAAGACGCTTCAGCTCTTCCATCTCCTTTTCCGTCACTTCGCGGTACTCCCCTTTTGGAAGTTCCCCCAGCACAATGTTCATAACGCGCACCCGCTTTAGCGAAACAACCCGGTATCCTAGGTATTCGCACATCCTACGGATTTGCCGGTTCATTCCTTGAATTAACACGATGTCAAACAGATTTTCCGAAAGCTGCCGGATGCGGCAAGGCGCGGTAATTTTCCCAAGAATGGGAACGCCCGTCGCCATGCTTTTTAAAAACTCTTCTGTAATTGGGGCATTTACGCGAACGAGGTATTCCTTCTCGTGAAATTCTCCTGCTTTAGCAATTTGGTTGGCAAGCTCTCCATCGTTTGTCAGCAAAATCAAACCGCTCGAGTTTTTGTCCAGCCTGCCTACCGTGTAAATGCGTTTATCGTAGTGAAGAAAATCGATAATATTATCCGGGTTGCTCGGGTCGGATGTGCATTCCACGCCCTTCGGTTTATGAAACGCAAGTAAGACACGGTCTGCTTTTTCCGTCCTTTTTACTTCTTCGTTTTTTACTGTAACTTTTTGTCCGGGAAACACGCGGGAGCCGACTTCCGCCAAAGCTCCGTCAATCTTTACTTCGCCAAGAGCAATCAGCCGGTCTGCTTCCCGCCTAGAGCACACGCCTGCGTCGCTTAAGAACTTGTTAATGCGCATCCCCATTTGCTCATTATCCATAAAAATCCCCTTTTTTCCTAATGTGTCTGACCGCTAAAGTATACCACAGCGCTGTTTTCAAAGCAATGTTTGCAGCTCCTGACTTTTTACCGTAACCTTTGTTCCCGGAGCTATGGAGGAGGTAATAAATGCATTTCCTCCAATCACGGCATCCTTGCCAATAATTGTCTCGCCGCCAAGAATCGACGCGCCCGAATAAATGGTAACGTTGTCTTCAATCGTAGGGTGGCGGCGCTTGTTGCGAAGCTTCTGCCCGCCTTTTGTAGAGAGCGCTCCAAGTGTAACGCCCTGATAAACTTTTACATGCTCTCCAATAACGGTCGTTTCTCCGATAACAATACCGGTTCCGTGGTCAATAAAGAAATACTTGCCAATCGTCGCGCCGGGATGGATGTCAATTCCGGTTAGACCGTGCGCATGCTCCGTCATAATGCGCGGAATAAGCGGCACCGACAGACGATACATCTCGTGCGCAAGCCGGTATACGGTAATCGCATAAAGTCCCGGATAAGCAAAAATAATTTCCTCTTTGGAACCTGCCGCCGGGTCGCCGTCAAATGAGGCCTGCAAATCGGTATCAACGAATTCCCGGACTTTTGGAATGGTGCGAAGAAACGCAAGCGTCAGCTCCTGCGCCTTCGCCTCCATTTGCTCTGCGCCGTCTTCTTTAACGTTTTCGCGGTAGCGAAGCGCAATGGCAATTTGCTTGTTCAGGTTGTAAATCACGTCTTCGATAATGACAGACAAGTTGTTCTTTATGTTGTATATCTTATACACTTTGTCTCGGAAGTACCCCGGAAAAACAATCCGGCGCAATTTTTCGATAATATCCACAATTGCGTCGCGGCTTGGCTGATTAAACGTGTCGATGTGATCGATTGCGCGTCCGTTCCCGTAGTCTTCTAAAATTGTGTTGACCAGAATGCTCACTTCATTTTCCATTCGATTTTCCATAGCCATTTCCTTTAATCTTGATTCAATAAATACTCCTCTGCTGATGCAATTGCGTTCGCTCCGTCCGAAACAGCGGTAACGACTTGGCGCAGCCGCTTTGTTCTTGCATCGCCGACGGCAAACAATCCCGGAACGCTTGTCACTGCGTCTTCGCCTGCCACCAAATAGCCCGACGAATCTTTTTGCACAAGTTCCCCAAGAAATGCGGTTTCCGGCTCCATGCCAACAGCAATAAATACGCCGTCCACCGAGAGCGTCTGCAGGGCGCCGTCTCGCTTATTTTCCATTTGCACGCCCGAAACTCTTCCATCGCCCAGAATCTGTGTTACTATCGTATTCGGCAGAAAAGTAATCCGTTCATTGGAAAGCACCTGCTGCTGCAAATGTCTGGAACCGCGAAGCGTATCCCTCCGATGAATCAAATATACTTTTTGCGCCATCCTTGCCAGATAAAGCGCGTCCGAAAGCGCTACGTCTCCGCCGCCAACAACGGCAACTTCCTTTCCTCTAAAAAAAGCGCCGTCACACGTTGCGCAATACGAAACGCCCGCTCCGGTCAATTCCTTTTCACCCGAAACGCCAAGAAGACGATGCCTAGCACCAGTTGCAACTACAACGGTTTTCGCCGCATAGCAAGTTCCGTCCTTTGCTTCCAGCAAAAAGCCGTCCGAATTCTTTTTTACGGAAACAATCTCACAGCGGGAAAAAGGAACTTCAAGGCGCTCGGCGTGTTCGCGGAATTTCTGCGCAAGAGAAAATCCGTCAAGCCCCGGCAGCCCCAGGTAGTTATCAACTTCGCCCGTATCTGCAATCTGTCCGCCGCTCATTGACTTTTTTTCAAGAACTAAGCAAGAAAGCATGGCGCGTTTGGCATAAACGGCAGCTCCAAGCCCTGCGGGACCGCTGCCAAGTATTACAACGTCGTATTGCATAAAATACCTCCCTTAACTCTTTAGAGCCGTCATCAGTCCGGGGATAAGCTGCTTTTTTCTGGAAACTACGCCCGGCACTTCGCAAACGTCCCCCTCCGGCTTTGTTCCAAAAGCAGCGGCAAGCAGTTCCTTTGCCGCGCGCCCGCGAAACAGAATCCGCGACGTTTCCGTCTCGATATTGGTCAGCATAAAAAACGTCATATCCGTATCGCTGATTTCCCGGCTCTGGTTCCAGTATTGGCGCATTCTCTCTTCGATATCCGCAAGTTCCACCTGACTCATGGAACTAATCTGTCCCACGCCAATGCTTACATCGCTTGCCGAAAACTTCTTAAAATCCTGAAACATAATTTCTTCCGCCGACTTATCGCGCAGATTGCTGCCGGCTTCGAACATATTTTCTGCAAGCTCAACCGGGTCAATTCCGGCTATAGCGGCAAGCTCTTCGGCTGCCTGACGGTCAATCTCCGTACACGTAGGAGAACGAAACAAAAGCGTATCCGATACGATGGCGGCGCACAAAAGTCCGGCAGTCGTAGGAGGAATTTCCACGCCGTTTTCCTTGTACAAAAGGTTGATAATCGTTGCCGTACAGCCAAGCGGCTGGTTGCGGAAAAATACCGGCGACATTGTGCTGATCGTTCCAAGGCGATGATGGTCGATAATTTCAAGAATTTCCGCATTTTCTACGCCGTCAACTGCCTGGCTCTTTTCGTTGTGGTCCACAAGGATGACCTGCTTTCTTGCCATTCCCATCAGGTTTCGGCGGGAAATCATTCCTACGTACTGCCCTTTGTGATTTAAAATCGGGAAATCGCGGTTTCTGCGCTTTGCCATTGTATCGCGGATTTCGTCTATGTAAGCGTCGGTCTGAAAGCAAATCAAATTCTCTGAAGTCATAAAAAATCCGATAGGCATGGAGAGGTTAATCTGCCGCGCAACGGTAAACGCGTCGTGCGGCGTGCTGATAATTACACATTTTTTCTCTTCCGCCAAGCGCTTGATTGTGCGGGAGACTTTTGAGCCTTCGCAAATAACCATACAAGCGGCGCCCATTTCAATGGCGCAAAGCTGCGACTCGTAGCGGTTCCCAAGGATAACCAAATCTCCCGGCTCAATATAATCTTCCATAAGGTCCGGATTGGCAGCAGCAATCAGCACTTTGCCGTCCGTAAACACTTTGCCGTCCACTTCGCCAACAAGCAAGACCGCATCAAGCGTGTCCAAAATGTTGCGGTAGGGCGTCTGTGCGCGGGATAAGATGTCGCTGTCTGCTAAATCCATAGCCGCGCGGGCAATGTCGCCAATCGTAATTAAGCCGTCTAAGTGCTGATCGGTCGTAATCGCAAGCGTAACGACATGCTGTTTGCGCATCGAAATCCACGCCTGTTTAAGGGAAAGAAGCGGGTCTACGCCCGGCGTTTCCCGAATTTCAATATCCTTAACCTGCGTTCCTACGTCGTCAATGTAATCCGGTGCGTCTACGCCAAAACGCGCCAGCACATATTGCGTTTCCGGATTCAACTCTCCGCAGCAGCGCGGAACGTACCGTTTTCCGGTCACCTTCTGCTTTAGCTGCGCGTAAGCAATCGCTGAGCAAATAGAATCCGTATCCGGATTTTTGTGGCCGATTACAATTACCTTCTTCTCGTGTGTTGTCATATACCCCTCCCCCTGCTGTCTTCTAGACAGACGTTTTTATAGATTGCGAATCTTAAATTCTTTTTCCGCTTCTCTTTTCTGATCTTTTTTTGCAATGCTCTCGCGCTTATCGTACAGTTTTTTGCCTCGGGCAACCCCAACCTTAACTTTCACGAGATTTCCCTTTAGATATACCGAAAGCGGAACAAGCGTATACCCCTTTTGCTGCATCTTGCCCGCAATTTTATTAATTTCGTACCGATTTAGCAAAAGCTTCCGTACGCGCAGCGGATCTCTATTAAAGAGATTTCCTTTTTCGTACGGGCTAATATGCATTCCGTATACGTAAACTTCTCCGTTTTCCACGCGGATATACGATTCTTTTACGGAGCAGTGACCCATCCGCAAAGACTTCACTTCCGTGCCGTGGAGCGCAATCCCGGCTTCGTATTCGTCCTCGATAAAATAGTCATAATATGCCTTCTTGTTGTTGGCAATCTGGCGAATGGTATCCTTTCCCATAACTACCTCCATTCTACGAAATTGCAGGCACGAAATCAACGGTTTTTGCAAGTTTATCTGCGCCCGCAACAAAAATATCGATCGGCTGCCCGAGACAATATTTCTTTCCCGTTCGCTCACCGATTAAACTTTGCGTCCCCTCATCGTAGCGATAGTAATCGCCCGAGAGGTCTGACATGCGAATCATCCCTTCGATTGTGTTTGGCAGTTCAACATAAATCCCCCAGCCGGTTACGCCGGAAATGACGCCGGAAAACCGCTCGCCAAGGTGGTGCTGCATGTATTCCGCCTTTTTCATTTTTTCAGTTTCACGCTCCGCTTCTTCTGCTCTGCGCTCCGTATAACAAGCCTGACGGCAAACTTCCTGCAAAATGGAACGATAATGCAAAATACGCTCCTCCGTCAGACTCCCGTGCAAATATTCTTTCATGATCCGGTGAATTTGCAAATCCGGATACCGCCGGATTGGCGAAGTGAAATGGCAATAATACTTAGAGGCCAGCCCAAAATGCCCAACGCACTCGGTCGTATAGCGCGCCTGCTTCATGGAGCGAAGCGTCAATCGGCTAATTAGCGCCTCTTCCGGTTTTCCTTCCACTTTTGTAAGCAGCTTTTGCAGCTCCTTAGAATGCACGGAATCCTGCGAAAGGTGCAGGTTATAGCCAAAATTCTGTATGAAAATATTTAATTTCCGGACTTTTTCCGGATCCGGCTTCTCGTGCGTCCGATAAACAAACGGGGCTTCCAGCCAATAAAACTGCTCCGCTACCGTTTCGTTTGCAAGCAGCATAAAGTCTTCGATCAGCTTTGTCGCCCGGTTTCGCTCATACGGCGCAACCAAAAGCACCCGCCCGCGCTCATCAAGCGTAATTTTGCTCTCCGGAAAGTCAAAGTCAACGCCTCCGCGCTCTCTTCTTCTTTGCCGCAGCTTTTCCGATAGCTCCGCCATTTTGAAAAAAAGCGGGGCATATTCTTCGTAGGTTTTCTGCGCCTGTTTATCCTCTCCGGTTAAAATTCCATTTACCTGCCGGTAACTCATTCGCCGGTCTACGCAAATAACAGTTTCCGCAATTTCATGGCTAAGCAGCTCCCCGTTTTCCGAAAGCTCCATAAGGCAGCTTAGGGCAAGGCGGTCTTCGCCCTGATTTAACGAGCAGATGCCGTTTGAGAGCGCAGGCGGAAGCATCGGAAGCACACGGTCGGTCAAATAAACGCTTGTCCCGCGACGAAGCGCTTCCAAATCCAATGCCGCATTTTCTTTCACGTAGTGCGAAACATCCGCAATATGAACGCCTAGCAAATAATGCCCGTCTTTTTCCTGCAATGTAATCGCATCGTCTAAATCCTTCGCGTCTTCTCCGTCAATTGTGACGGTTACAAGTTCCCGCAAATCAAGGCGTCCGCGCAAATTCTCCGGTTTTACGCAATCTCCTGCATTTTTCGCCGCCAAAAGAACATCTTCCGGAAACTCCGTCGGAAGTCCGTACGACTTTACAATGGACAATATATCAACGCCGGGTTCGCTCCCGTATCCGAGAATTTGCGTAACCTGCCCTTTCGGACTACCCCCTTCTTTTCCGTAATCCGTAATTTGAACGACAACTTTTTGTCCGCTAAGCGCTCCCATAGCATCTTCTTTTGCAACAAGGATGGATGCGTCTAACTTAAGAAGATCCGGCAATACAACGCCATGATCCTTTCTGTGCCGATACCGTCCTACGACTTCCTTTGTGCTTCGCTCAAGGATTCTTGTGACAACGCCTTCCCGGTGAACCGATTTCTTTTGCTCACCCGCGCTCATAGGCTTTGTTTTAACTAAAACCCGGTCCTTATGCCACGCTCCAAGCGTGCCTGATTCCGGAATGTAAATGTCCGTTCCTTCTGCGGGACGCACAAAGGCAAACCCTTTTCCTGTAGCCAAAAATTCGCCTTCTACCGTGCATCCGGCTCCGGCCGTGTAATGTCCCCCTTCGTCCAGAAAAAGACGGTCTTCGCGCACCATTTCTCCTAAAAGCAGCGCCAGCTCGTTTCGCTCAGCCTTTGGAACCTGCAAAAAGCCGGCAATTTCCCGAAAACGCATCGGACCAACGCCGCCTTCGCCAAGCAGTTTTAAGAGCATTTCCCTGCGTTGTTCTTTTTCCGGCGTTGGGTCTTTCCCACTCAAATTTTCCAAATCCTTTTCCCTCACATAACTCCTATAACGGAAAAAACGGCACTCTGCAACCAGAGTGCCGCGCCGTACGAACTATTTTGTCCAGAACTGCATACTCAATACCACAGAGAGGACGATGAACAAGAACGCAAGAATTCTTGTAATTTTTACAAGCGTCCCTTCGATGGAACGTCCTTTGTTCTTGCCCCAATAAGTGTCCGCGATACCGTCGATCGTTCCGGAAAGGCCGGCATTTTTGCCTTCCTGCATTAAAACGATGACAACGAGTGCGATACAGATAATAACATATATGATTGTTACGATAGTCTTAACGGTAGCCAATTTCGAATCCTCCAGATTTCTCTTTCCTTTTCTTCTCTTCACAAAGAGTCGAAAGCGTATATTCGATTATAACATGTTTACTCTCTTCGCGCAAGAAGAATTTTCCCAATCTCCTATTTTCTGAGCAAAAGAGAGTGTCCGGTCATTTCCTCCGGCTGCTGCATGCCCATCATATCGATAAGCGTTGGAATAATGTCGGCAAGATAACCTCCCTGACGCAGTCCGATGTTTTCCGGTACGTTCACAAGGATAAACGGCACCGGATTGGTCGTATGCGCCGTATACGGCGCTCCTGTTTCTTCGTCGATAAGCTGCTCGGCGTTTCCGTGGTCGGCGCAGATAAACATCTGTCCGCCCGTTTCCTTAACGGCTTCTACCGCTTTTCCAACGCACTCGTCTACGGTCTCAATCGCGCGGATTGCCGCTTCCATAATACCGGTATGTCCAACCATGTCCGGATTTGCGAAGTTGCAAATAATTACGTCGTATTTACCGGAGCGAATCGACCTGCACAAGTTGTCGCAAACTTCCGGCGCACTCATTTCCGGCTGCATGTCAAACGTAGGAACCTTCGGAGAGTTTACAAGAATCCGGTCTTCGCCTTCAAACTGTTTTTCTTCTCCGCCGTTAAAGAAAAACGTTACATGCGCGTATTTTTGCGTTTCTGCTAAGCGAAGCTGGGTCATTCCATGCTTTGCCAAAAACTCGCCGAACGTCATCGTCAATGCTTCCGGCGGGTATGCTACCGATACGTTTGGCATCTCGGCGTCGTACTGCGCCATGCATACAAAATGAACGGGGAAGTAACCGTTTGGCCGCTCAAATCCGCCAAAATTCGGATCCACGAACGCACGGGTAATCTGTCTGGCACGATCCGGACGGAAGTTAAAGAAAATTACGCTGTCGTCTTTTTGAATGGTTCCGTTTTTATTTACAACGGTCGGAAGCATAAACTCGTCCGTTACGCCGTTTTCATAAGAATGCTTAATTGCGCATACCGGGCACTCTTCCATAACGCCCTCGCCAAGCGTAAGCGCACGATACGCTTTTTCTACGCGGTCCCATGCGTTGTCTCGGTCCATAGCGTAAAAACGTCCTGAAATCGTCGCAACGACTCCAACGCCGATTTCCTCCATTTTTTCCGTTGCTTCTTTCATGTATTCGGCAGCAGACGACGGAGGCACGTCACGTCCATCCAAAAAGGCATGTACGTAAACCTTTTCCAGTCCGTAATTCTTTGCCATTTGCAAAAGTCCGTACAAATGCTCCATATGGCTGTGAACTCCGCCTGGGGAAAGAAGCCCCATCAGATGAAGCGCCGTGTTCTTTTCCCGACAATTTTCCATCGCCGCTACAAGCGCCGGATTTTTAAAGAAATCGCCGTCCTGAATTGCTTTTGATATTTTAACCAGCATTTGATAAACTACCCGGCCGGCGCCCATATTCGTATGGCCAACCTCTGAGTTGCCCATCTGCCCGTCCGGCAAACCAACTGCCAGTCCGGAAGCTTCTCCCTGTGCAAACGGGCACTCTGCCATCAGCTGATCCATTACCGGTGTTTTTGCCTGTTTTATAGCATTTCCTTCTGTTTTATCGTTCAGTCCATATCCATCAAGAATGAGTAAAACCGTTGTTTTTTTCATATTCCCTGCTTCCTTTTGCGGCGGTGCCTGCACATTATTCCGGGCAACGCCACTCGCAAAGGAGAGCGCTGCCCGTTTTTCATTTAGGCTGCCTTCTTTTTACAACTCTTTATTTGTAATTTACAATTTTCCCGAAATCCGCTTTCAAGCTGGCTCCGCCAACCAAACCGCCGTCGATATTCGGCTGTGCAAACAGTTCTGCTGCGTTTGCGGCATTTACCGAACCGCCGTATTGAATACGTACCGCTTCTGCTGTCTGAGCGTCGTACATTTCTTCGATGCACATACGAATGCCCTTGCAAACTTCTTCTGCCTGCTCGGTTGTCGCCGTCTTGCCGGTTCCGATTGCCCAAATCGGCTCGTAAGCGATTATCATTCCCTGTACCTGCTCTGCCGTAACGCCTGCCAAATCGGATTTAATCTGCAAGCGAATCCAGTCCATCGTTACGCCCATCTCTCTTTGCTCAAGCGTCTCGCCGCAGCAAAGAATCGGAATAAGACCTGCCTCCAAGGCCTTCTTTACCTTTTTATTCAAAAGGCAATCGTCTTCCTTGAAGTAGTCTCTTCTTTCGGAATGTCCGATAATCACGTACTCTACGCCGGCATCCACAAGCATTGCTGCGGAAATTTCTCCGGTATAAGCGCCTTTTTCCTCAAAGTACATATTTTCAGCGCCTACTTTTACATTCGTTCCCTTTACCGCTTCTACAACCGGCACAATGTCAATTGCAGGAACGCAATAAACAACGTCAACGTCTTCGGACTTTACAAGATCTTTGAGTTCTGCGCAAAGTGCCTTCGCCTGACTGGGCGTCATATTCATTTTCCAGTTTCCGGCTACAATTTTCCTTCTTGCCATGATTTTCTCCTCGTTTCTCTTTATTTATCGTCAGCCGCAGCTACCCCAGGAAGTACCTTGCCCTCAAGGAACTCTAAGGATGCGCCGCCACCGGTAGAAATATGGCTCATCTTATCGCCAAAGCCCAGCTGATTTACCGCTGCTGCGGAGTCGCCGCCGCCGATAATGGTCGTAGCGTCGGTCTCTGCCAAAGCTTTTGCAACTGCAATCGTACCTGCTGCAAGCGTAGGATTTTCAAATACGCCCATCGGTCCGTTCCATACAACGGTCTTTGCCGCTTTTACAGCATCCGCAAACAGTTTTGCGGTCTTCGGTCCGATATCAAGACCTTCCATATCTGCCGGAATCTTGTCTGCGTCTACACTGGATACTTCAATCGGAGCGTCAATCGGGTTCGGGAAGGATGCTGCAATCGTAGTATCAATTGGAAGCAGCAGCTTCTTTCCAAGGCTTGCTGCCTTGTCCATCATTTCCTTGCAGTAGCCAATCTTTTCGTCGTCTACTAAGGACTTTCCTACTTCGTATCCTTGTGCCTTAAGGAAAGTATACGCCATACCGCCGCCGATTATCAGCGTGTCGCACTTTTCCAAAAGGTTGGAAATTACGTTCAGCTTGTCTGCAACTTTTGCGCCGCCAAGAATAGCAACAAACGGACGAACCGGATTTTCCACTGCGTTTCCAAGGAAGTTGATTTCCTTCTGCATCAAGTATCCTACCGCGTTTTCTCCGCCCTTTGCGCTGATTTCCTTCGTTACGCCTGCAACGGAAGCATGCGCTCTGTGCGACGAACCGAATGCGTCGCATACGTAAAGGTCTGCAAGGTCTGCAAGTTCTTTACTGAACGCTTCCCCGTTCTTCGTCTCTTCTGCGCCGCGGAAACGCGTATTCTGAAGAAGAACAACGTCTCCTTCCTTCATAGCAGCTACTGCCTTCGTTGCTTCCTCGCCTGTTACGTTGTAATCTGCAACAAAAACAACGTCTTTTCCGAGCTTTTCGGAAAGACGCTTTGCAACCGGCGCCAGCGATTCTCCTTCGTTCGGTCCGTTCTTTACTTTTCCAAGGTGGGAGCACAGAATAACCTTGCCGCCATCGTTAATTAATTTTTTAATTGTTGGAAGCGCCGCTACGATACGTGTTTCATCCGTAATCTCTCCGTTTTTCAGCGGCACGTTAAAATCGCATCTTACAAGGACTCTTTTGCCCTTTGCATTAATATCGTCAACCGATTTTTTATTCAATCCCATTTTTGCCTCCAATTCTAATTCCTGCAACTACGTCACAGACAAAATCACACACCCGCCATAGCGGAAAAAAGGGTCCGGTCCTCAGACCGGACCCTTGATAGGTCAATCAACCCAAACTTATGCAAGTTCAGCGAAGTACTTAATCGTACGAACCATCTGGCTTACATAGGAGTTCTCGTTGTCATACCAAGAAACAACCTGTACAAGATTGTCAGCGCCTACCATGGTCTGGGTAGCGTCAAACAGCGAGCCGTAGGTCATACCAATAACGTCGCTGGAAACGATCTCGTCTTCGTTGTATCCGAAGGACTCCGTAGCAGCAGCCTTCATAGCAGCGTTGATTTCTTCCTTGGTTACGCTCTTTTCTACGGTAGCAACCAAGATGGTTGTGGAGCCGGTCGGCGTAGGAACACGCTGAGCGGAACCGATAAGCTTGCCGTTAAGTTCCGGAATTACAAGACCGATTGCTTTTGCAGCACCGGTGGAGTTCGGAACGATGTTTACAGCGCCTGCGCGGGATCTTCTAAGGTCACCCTTTCTCTGAGGACCGTCAAGGATCATCTGGTCACCGGTGTAAGCGTGGATGGTGCTCATAATGCCGGACTTAATGCCTGCAAGGTCGTTCAGAGCCTTTGCCATAGGTGCAAGGCAGTTGGTCGTGCAGGATGCAGCGGAGATGATGGTGTCATCTGCCTTCAAAGAAGTGTGGTTTACGTTGTAAACGATGGTAGGAAGATCATTTCCTGCCGGAGCAGAAATAACAACCTTCTTTGCACCTGCCGTAATGTGTGCGGAAGCTTTTTCCTTAGAGGTGTAAAAGCCGGTGCACTCAAGTACAACGTCTACGTCAAGCTCGCCCCAAGGAAGATCCTTTGCGTCTTTCTCAGCGTAGATTTTAATTGTCTTTCCGTCAACTGTAATGGAATCTTCTCCAGCGCTAACCTTGTCTGCGAGAGCGTACTTTCCCTGAGCAGAGTCATACTTTAACAAGTGAGCAAGCATCTTCGGGCTTGTCAAGTCGTTGATCGCTACTACTTCGTAGCCTGCAGCACCAAACATCTGTCTAAATGCAAGACGTCCGATGCGTCCAAAACCATTGATTGCAACTTTAACTGCCATGATTTTGTTCCTCCTAAATGAAAATAAGTGTTGGTTCTAAAAATCCCTTCTTATTGTACAGAAACAGAAAAAAAAATGCAAGTACAAGTTTCGCTTTTTTCCGGTTCTAGAGCAGAAAAACATGCTTCTGTTTCCGATTATACTTTATTCATTCCAAAATTCCCAAACTGCTCAGCGGAAAAACGCGAAAAATCACTTTCCCTTCAATTTGTGAACGGTGAATCGCCCCAATATATTCTTTGCGGCTGTCCGTACTGTTGTTTCGGTTGTCACCCATCACAAAGTATTCGTCTTCCCCCAATATGGCGGGATTTTCTTTACTGCCGTAGCGAATCCGCTCCGGATGAGAAATTTCTTCTCTCCCATACGACTCTTCCAAAACACGGTCGTTCACATATACCCCGTCCTTGTAAGAGTCTGCAACATGAATGTCGCCCGAAGAGTCGATATAAATAACTTCTCCGGGAAGCCCGATAATGCGTTTGACAAACGAAACTTTCTCTTCGTCGGTCTGTATGCCGGACGCAAGCAGCCGTTCCTGGTCTGGTTCAAAAACAACAATATCAAACCGTTTCAATTCGCCAAAGCGGACGCTTAGCTTCTCAAGCAGCACAATGTCTTCGTTTTGCAGCGTTTCCATCATGGAAGGGCCAATCACTTCGATCGGCTGAATAACAAAGCGAAGAATTAAAAGCGTTGCTATAATTGTAACAAGGCAGAGCAGAATCGTTTCCAGAAAATCTCTTTGGAACTTTCTGCGCTCGTCTTCGTACTCTAACAGCAGCTGGCGTCTTAACGCGTCGCTCCGGCAAGCTTCCTCGTCCTGAAAATAGCTTTCCGGAGATTCTTCTAATATCTGGGCAAGCGCTGGAGACAACGATTCCTGTTCGTTCATCTACTGCTCCTTCGCATTACTCTTCTGTCGCTTCTACCGTCTCTTCGGCATCCTCCCGGATGTTCTCTTCAACCGGCTCCTGCGTATCTTTCGTAACTTCCGCTTCTGCCATCTCTTGTTCCTGCACTTCTTCGGCAGCTTCTTCCGGCACGTAATCTTCGGGAAGAATCTTTACTTTTCCTTCGTACATTTCCTGAACGGCAATGGAGAGCGGCTTATTGCACTTTGGCTCTACAAGCGGCTTCGAACCAAGAATAATCTGACGTGCTCTTTTTGCCGTTGCTAAAACAATGGAGTACCGGCTGTTAATCAAAGGTGCGTCGCCCTCTTCTACATCGCTGTTTACTACCTGCATTAAATCGTGATAAGACGGATGAATCATAATATTTCCCCTTTCCTTTGAAATCATTCAATATTCTGTATCTGTTCGCGGATTTTTTCCACTTCGGTTTTTAAGTCGATGGCAACGTTGGAAATTTCCAGTCCACCCGCTTTTGAGAGAATCGTATTTGCTTCACGGTTCATCTCCTGTGCGATAAAGTCCAGCTTCCTTCCAATGTTTACTGCCGCGCTTAAGGTTTCTTTCATGTTTTGTATGTGTGCGCGAAGCCGGACAGTCTCTTCGTCTACACAGATTTTGTCTGCGTAGATTACAAGCTCGGTCGCCAAAACGGTCTCGTCAATTTGCGTATCGGCAAGCACTTCCTGAACCTTGCTTAGAAGCTTCTTTCGGTACTCTTCCACAATCTGCGGCGAACGCTCCTCAATAAAGTCAATCCATGCAAGCATTCCGTCCAGCTTTTCGAAAATATCCCGCCGAAGCTGCTCGCCTTCTGCAAGCCGCGCCTGCACAAACGCTTCGCATGCGCCGCACACAGTTCTTTCTAAAAGGTTCCACAGCTTTTCTTCCTCCATGGCAGGTTCGTCGTTTGTAAAAACGTCTTGCATCCGCGCAAGGCTGGAGGCGGAAATTTCTCCCGAGAGCCCAAATTCGTCTGCCATCTCCCGCATATACTTTACGTACGCAGCGGCAACTTCCCGGTTATATTTCACAGACGCAACACCGCCGGTTTCGTCTTCGTAAGAAATATAAACTTCGATTTTCCCACGGCTCGCATATTTTTTCACCAAGGCGCGAATGGCGGATTCGAAAGCATTTAATTTTTTCGGCATACGAAGCGATATTTCACAATAACGGTGATTCACTGACTTCACTTCAACCGTTATTTTTCTCCCGTCTTCATACATCTCACAACGGCCGTAGCCGGTCATGCTCTTTAGCATTTTTTTCTCCAAAACAAATGAAATTCCGGTTTCCATACAACCGTTCCATCTTTCTATTATACCTGCGCGATGGCGGTATGTCAATCTCCATTTTTATGTAAGAAGATATCTATTGCTCGTAAATTCGGCTTACACGGGTTGAAATATCGCAAACCAGCTCGTAGTTAAAGCGTCCGCTCCATTTTGCTACCTGCTCCGCCGTAAGCTCCCGCTCACCATCGCGACCAATTAACGTTACTAAATCCTCCGGCTGTACATCCGGAATATGGCTAACGTCCACCATCATCTGATCCATGCAAACTCTGCCAAGCACCTGCGCTTCTTCTCCGTGAATCAAAACCTTCCCTTTTCCGGAGAGCGAACGCGGATACCCGTCCGCATAGCCTACGCTGACGGTTGCTATTTTCATCGGCCGATCGGTCACAAACGTTGCGCCGTAGCTGATGCCGCATCCTGCCGGAAGCTCCTTTACGTGTACGACGTGCGCCTTCCATTCCATAACCGGCTGCAAAAAGACGCCTTCCTTTTGCACTTCGTCGGAGGGCCAAAGTCCGTAAGTAATAATGCCTGCACGAACCATATCGTACCGGTAATCGGAAAATTCGAGAATGCCCGCGCTGTTGCAGCAATGCTTCACGGGAATCGTTACTCCGCGCTCCCGAAGCATTTGCACAAAATCCGCAAACTGCTTCGCCTGCGCGATCGTATAAGTTTTATCTGTTTCATCTGCTTTTGCAAAGTGCGTAAATAAACCTTCCAAAACAAGACCCGGCAGCTTTCCAATCTGCGCTACGACGTCTGCTTGCTCTTTTCTTGGCAAAAATCCAATTCGCCCCATCCCGGTATCCACCGCAATGTGAACACGCGCCTCGCACCCGAGAATCTTCGCCGTGTCCGAGAGCTTCTTTGCCGCTTCGTACGAATAGATCGTTGCGGTAATGCGGTACGCCAGCAATTCGCCGTATTCCTTTGGAGATGTGTAGCCAAGTATAAGAATCGGCTTGCGTATGCCGCCTTCCCGCAGTTCCACGGCTTCGCTAAGACAGGCGACGGCAAAATAATCTACATACGGCTCCACACAACGGGCAACCGGCACTGCGCCATGCCCATACGCGTCGCTTTTTACAACAACGAGCAATTTCGCACCGCCAATCCTGTTTCTGCACTCGGCAATGTTGTGCAGCAATGCGCTGGGGCGAATTCTCATAAAACTTCGATAATATTTATCCAAGGCTGTTTCCTCGCTAATATTCAATTTCGTCTACCGAAAGGGGCTGTTCGTTGACGTACTGCCGAACAATGGTGCCGCTTTTTACTTCAATCACACGGTCCGCCATAGCAGTAAGCGCCCGGTTGTGCGTAATAATAACGACGGTCATCCCCTGCTTTCTTGCCGTATCCTGCAAAAGGCGCAAAATCTGCCTGCCGGTCTGGTCGTCAAGCGCTCCTGTTGGCTCATCGCACAAAAGAAGCTTCGGATTTTTTGCAAGCGCCCTCGCGATTGCGGTTCGCTGCTGCTCTCCGCCGGAAAGCTGCGCTGGAAAATTGTTTTTCCGCTCACCAAGCCCAACCTGCTCTAGCACTTCGTCAACGTCTCTTGCGTTTTCGCAAATTTGCGTCGCCAGCTCTACGTTTTCCCGCGTCGTCAAATTTTGCACGAGATTATAAAACTGGAAAACAAAGCCTATTTCGTGCCGCCGGTACGCCATCAGCTGTTTTCGGCTGTAATCGGAAATTTCTTTTCCATCCAGAAAAACTTCCCCGGCCGTAAGCGTATCCATTCCGCCTAAGATATTTAAAATTGTCGTCTTTCCGGCGCCGGAAGGACCGACAACAACGCCAATTTCTCCTTTTTCCATTTGAAAGCTGACGTCTCTTAGCGCAGGGATCGTGACTTCTCCCATGGGATAATCTTTTTTTACGTTTCGAAATTCCAGATAACTCATTTTCGATAAAATTCCTCCAGCTTCTGAAAAGCCGCTTTTAAATATCCTTCGTTCCGGCTTTCCTTAACGCCGTTTGTATGCTTCGCAACAAAGCTTTCCAGCTTTTGCATGTATTCCTTTTCTGTAATCTTTCCTTCCGCCACAAAAGTCAGTCCCTTTTCCCAGCTTGCCGTAAGCTCGGCATTTAAAAGCGACCGAATGGAGGCGGCAACGACTTCGTAAATCATTTCCCCTTGTTTTGCAGGCGTTACGATCTGTGTTTTTTTGTTTAGGTTCAAGTACTCGATTTTAATTAACTTATTTAAAATTTCCGCGCGGGTCGCGCTTGTGCCAATCCCGCTTCCTTTAATTTGTGCACGCAGTTCCTCGTCTTCAATCAGCTGTCCGGCGTTTTCCATCGCCAAAATCAGCGTACCGGAATTATACCTTTTTGGCGGGGACGTCTCCCCTTCTTTTATTGCAAGCTCTCCTACCGGGATTTTATCTCCCTTTTTTAAAGCTTTTACTGCGGCAAGTCCGCTCTCATCTAAAACCGTTTCTTTTGCTTCCTTTGTTTCCGCATCCTGCGCGCTCTTTGCTTCCTGCTGCCCTGTTACAGCTAAGTAGCCGGGTGAAGAAAGCGCACGGAAGGAAGCAAAAAAGCTTTCCTTTCCAATTCGAAGGACAAGCGATACTTTTTGGTATTCGGCAGGCGGATAAAAAATCGACAAAAACCGGCGCACAATCCGGTCGTATACCTTTTGCGCCACAGGCGAAAGCGATGCGAGCGCGCTAAATCCCTGTCCCGTTGGTATAATCGCGTAGTGATCGGTAATTTGCTTATCGTCCGTATAACGCGATTTTCCGATCGACGCATAAGAACCCATGCTTTTAATTTCACGTACAAAAGGCAAATACGCTTCCTGCGTCGCAAGCCCGCCCAGATTTTTTGTAATTTCTTTTGCGACTGCTAAAGAAAGCACGCGGGCGTCCGTTCTCGGATAAGTCACCAGCTTCTTTTCGTATAATTCCTGCGCTATCCGAAGCGTTTCATCCGGACTGATTTTAAAGCTCCGGGAACACTCATTTTGCAGCTCCGCCAAGTTAAAAAGCAGCGGAGGCGATTTTTTTTCTTTCTTTTTCTCCGTTTTTTCTAAAACCGCGCTGCGACTGCTTTGTGAAAGCTGTGCGTCAAGCTCCGCGAGGAATTTTTTTGCATCCTCTTCTTTACGGAAGCCGTTTTCGCGGTAGAGAAGGGGCGATAAGTAGTAAGCCGAACCCTGCACCGCTCTCCATTCGCCGGAAAACATATGCTCTCCTGCGAAAAAAGATGCTATCACACGGTAAAAAGGCGTTTTTACAAAAGACCGTATTTCACGCTCTCTGCGAACAACCATCCCTAAAACGCACGTCATAACACGCCCTACGGAAATTGCGGAGCGCTTTTCGGCGCGCAAAAAATTTTGCACGGTTTGGCCATATTTCAGCGTCAATGCGCGGGAAAAGTTAATGCCCATCAGGTAGTCTTCCTTCGCGCGCAAATACGCGGCGTCCGAGAGTGCGTCGTAAGCGGCAAGCGGCTTTGCTTCGCGAATGCCGCGAAGGATTTCCTCTTCGGTCTGCGAATCGATCCAGACGCGCCGTTTCTCTTTTTCCGCCGGCACTTTCGCCATTTGATCCACCAACCGGTAAATGTACTCGCCCTCCCGCCCCGAGTCGGTGCATACGTAGATGCGCGTAACGTCCTCGCGGTTTAAAAGCTGGCGTACAATTTCGTATTGTTTTTTTACTGCAGGAATTACTTCGTAACGAAATTCCTGCGGTAAAAAGGGGATGGTAGAAAGCTGCCAGCGGCGAAGCGAAGGATCGTACGCTTCCGGATAGCTCATCGTAACCAGATGACCAACGCACCAAGTGACAACGCTTTTTCCGCCTTCCAAATAACCATCCCTACGGGAGAGTTCTTCTTTGAGCGCTTTGGCAAACTCCTGCGCCACGCTTGGCTTTTCCGCAATGTACAAATCCTTCCCCATGAACCATTCCTTTTACTCGGCTTTCTCGCCGTAATGAACATGCAGCAGCTCGTGCCGCTTGTCCTTTAATATTCCGTTATACAGCTCCTGCATAAGAGGATTGTCTTCCGAACGGCGGATGCTGCATACTTTATCCGCCTTGTAAAGTCCCTTGCCGCGAAGCTCTTTTTCTTCGTTGTGAATAAATGGCTGACCTCCGCCAAGCACGCAGCCGCCGGGGCACGCCATCACTTCCACGAAGTCGTATTTGCAAAATCCCGCCTTCCACTCTTCCAAAAGCCGAGATACGTTGGCAAGACCGCTGACTACCGCAATCCGGATTTCGCGTCCTTTGTACATGATGGTCGCTTCCCGCAAGCCTTCAAAGCCGCGTACGCCGGAAAAGGCAATTCTTTGCAGCGACGAGCTGGTCTTGTCTTCGCTGATTCGCCGAAGCACCGCTTCCGTTACGCCGCCGGTTACACCAAAAATTACGCCCGCGCCGGACTTTTCATGCAAAGGACTATCCACCGCTTCCGGCTCCAACTCAGAAAATACCATTCCGGCCTCGTCAATCATGCGTATGAGTTCTTCCGTCGTCAAAACGTAGTCCGTCATCGGATTTCCGAATTCGTCGCGGAATTCCTTTCTGGCCGCTTCAAACTTTTTAGCGGTGCAAGGCATAACGCCGACGTGCACGTGGCGCTTTCCTGTTTTTTTCTTTTGCTCTTTTACAACGCCCGCAAGCATTTGCATCGGAGAACGGCAAGTAGAAATGTACGGAAGAATTTCCGGATATTTCTTTTCCGCAAACTGAATCCAGCCCGGACAGCAGGAAGTAAACATTGGCAAGTTTTCTCCGGATTCTAAGCGCTGCACGAATTCGTCCGCCTCTTCCATAACTGTAAGATCCGCGCCGGTGCTTGTATCGTACACTTCGTCAAAACCGAGCCGACGAAGCGCCGCTACAATCTTGCCCATAGCTTCTTCACCGGTCTTAAGCCCGACCGAACGACCCAGTCCGACCCGAACGGCAGGCGCTACCTGCACTGAAACCGTCACGTCTGGATTTGCGATTGCACGGGAGACTTTGGATACGTCGTTTCGCACCATCAAAGCACCGGTAGGACAAGCGGCAACGCACTGGCCGCAGCCAACGCAGGGAGACTCGGCAAGCGGCACGTTAAACGCGGTGCTGATTGTCATCTTAGAACCACGGTGCGCAAAGTCGATGGCGCCTACGTTTTGCACTTCGTTGCATGTGCGGACACAGTCGCCGCAAAGGATGCACTTGTTGTGATCCATAACAATGCAAAGCGAAGAATCGTCCACTTTTGGCTTGGCTGCCGTGTTCGGGAACCGCACGCCCGCAATGTGGAACGTCCGGGCAAGATCCTGAAGCTTGCACTTTTCGTTGCTTGCGCAAGTCGTACAATCCCGGCAATGGTGCGCTAACAGCAGCTCCAGAATTACTTTGCGGTAATGGCGCAGCCGCTCCGTGTTTGTGCGAATGCTCATTCCTGCTCTAGGAGGCGTGGAGCAAGCCGCTTCCAAACGGCCTTTTTCATCTTCCACCACGCACATCCGGCATGCGCCGTATATGGAAAGTTCCGAGTGATAACAAAACGTCGGAAGGATAATCCCTACCTTGCGGATAAGCTCCAGCAAGTTTCTCTCCCCATGGATTTCCACGGGAATGTTGTCAATATACATGATCTCTTTCTTTTCCACTGGAATCATCCCTCCTTCACCGCCTTAAACTTACATGCCGAAACGCAGGCGCCGCACTTAATACACTTCTCGGCGTCGATCGTAAACGGACTGCGAAGCGTACCGGAAATTGCGCCTACCGGACACGTTCTTGCACACAAAGAGCAGCCCTTGCATGCCACAGGGTCAATCCAGATGCGGCGCAGCTTCTGGCAGTTGCCTGCCGGACAGCGCTTTTCGTATACATGCGCTTCGTACTCGTCCCGGAAATATTTCAGCGTACTTAAAACTGGCGACGGCGCGGTTTTCCCAAGACCGCAAAGCGCCGTTGCGGAAATTGTCTCCGCAAGCTCTTCAAGCAGTTCAATGTCGCCGTCTCTTCCTTCTCCCGCTACAATACGTTCCAAAATTTCCAGCATACGCTTTGTGCCTTCTCGGCACGGGACGCATTTGCCGCAGGACTCGTTTTGCGTGAAATTCATAAAGAACCGAGCGACTTCCACCATACAGGTTTTATCGTCCATAACAACAAGGCCGCCGGAGCCAATCATAGCGCCCACTTGCTTTAAGGAGTCAAAGTCGAGCGGGATGTCAAGATGCTCTTTTGTCAAACAGCCGCCGGACGGACCGCCGATTTGCACTGCCTTAAATTCGCCGTTGCCTTTCATGCCGCCGCCAATGTCAAAAATAACTTCCCGCAGCGTCGTTCCCATGGGCACTTCAATCAAACCGGTATTGGCAATGTTTCCGGTCAGCGCAAACGCTTTCGTTCCCGGACTGTTTTCCGGTCCGATTCCGCGGTACCACTGTGCTCCGCGCAAGATAATCAGCGGAACGTTCGCAAACGTTTCTACGTTGTTTAAAACCGTCGGTTTATCAAACAGACCGTGCTCAACCGTTCTGGGCGGCTTAACGCGCGGCATACCGCGCTTTCCTTCAATCGATGCCGTAAGCGCGCTGCCCTCTCCGCAGACAAACGCACCAGCGCCTCGGTTAATATGTATCCGGAATGAAAATTTCGTTCCGAGAACGTTCTCGCCCAGAAGTCCCAGCTCCTCCGCCTGCGAAATAGCAAGGCGCAGACGGTTTACCGCAAGCGGATATTCCGCGCGAACGTAGATGTAGCCTTCTTTTGCTCCGCACGCAAGCCCGGCAATCATCATTCCTTCAAGCATCCGGTGCGGGTCGCCTTCCATAACGCTTCGATCCATAAACGCGCCCGGGTCGCCCTCGTCGCCGTTACAAACAACGTATTTGTCTTCGCATTTTTGACGGCGTACCTGCGCCCACTTGCGCCCGGCAGGGAAGCCTCCGCCGCCTCTGCCACGCAGATTCGAGTTTGTAATTTCATCGATAATCTCTTCGCCGCTCATTTCAAAGAGCGCTTTTTCAAACGCCAAATACCCGTCGTTTGCTAAATATTCGCGAATGGACGTGGCGTCAATATGACCGGTATGTTCCAAAACAAGCCGGGTCTGCTTTTTGTAAAAAGGAATTTCTTCCTGAACTTTACAAAGCTCGTCGCCCGAGCGGTATGCAAGTCTTGCAATGTGTTCACCGGCGATAATCGTCTTATCTATAATTTCCTCACAATCCGTAAGGCGGACTTTTGTATACAAGTACCCTTCTGGCTCAATTCGAACCAACGGCCCCATTTCACAAAATCCGTGACAGCCGCTTTTTTTCAGACCGACCGTTTCGTCGTGCGGGTCTTCCGCGAGTTCAACTTCGCAGGCAATTCCGCGCTCTTTTAGCAACTCCTTTAGCCGTGCGTAAATGGAAAGTGCGCCGCCCGCAACGCAGCCGGTTCCGCAGCAGACAAGAATTTTTCTTTTTTCAGCGGCAAGTGCCTGTTTGCAACGCTCCCGCAGCGTTTGCAATTCTGTACGGTTTGATATCATAACGGCGCCACCTCCCCGGCTCTAAGTTCTTCCAGAAGCTCTACCGCGCCATCGGGCGTCATTGCCGGATGTACTACGTCGTTTACCATAATGACCGGCGCAAGGCCGCACGCGCCAAGGCAGGAAACGGTCTCTACGGTAAAGAGTAAGTCGTCGGTCGTGATTTTCTGCTCCGAAAGTCCAAGCTGTTCCCGAAGACGCTGGAGAATCGGAATGGATTTCCGGACATGACACGCCGTTCCGTCGCAAACTTTAATCACGTACTTTCCTTTCGGCTCCAGCGAGAAATTTTCGTAAAACGTAGCGACGCTGTATATTTGCGCTTCACTAATTCCGAGCCGTTTTGAAAGGTACGTAAAAATTTCCCTCGGCAAATAATGATATTCTTCTTGAATTGCTTGTAAAATAGCGATTACCTGACGGGACTCTCCCCCGTATTCTTCCACGATGCTTTCCACCCGTTCCATGTCCACCATGCGGTCATCTTCCTCCTGCATTTCTCCGGCTTGGCGCCGAATTTTCCTTTCTTACTGTACCATAGAAACGAAAAACCGTCAACCAAAGAAGCATCCGAATATTCCACGAAAAAAACGCTTAAACCATGCGGTCTAAGCGTTTTAAAAAGCTGCCTAGCGGATTTGAACCGCCGACCTCCGCCTTACCAAGGCGACGCTCTACCAACTGAGCCAAGGCAGCAATCACGATTGACATAATAGCACACCCATTTCGGTTTTGCAACCCTAAATTTCAAGAAATTCTCTTCTGATCTTCCAGAATTTTCCTTGTCTTTCCTTTGATTCTTGTAATCGCGTTGTCGATAGATTTGGGTGTACGTCCAAGCTTTCGCGCGATTTCCTGATAGTTGTTTCCGGCAATGTACTCTCTTAAGACGTCCCACTCAAGTGCGCTTAGGCACTTTTTAAGGCTTTTTAAAAGCTGCCTTGTCTCTTCCCTGTCAATCATTTGCTGCTCCGGACTGCGCTGCTTAAAGCCGTTTTCCGACTTTTGCTCCTGCATCCGAAATTCCGGCGAGTGCAAAGGGACATACTCTTCCATAGGGAGGTTTTTTTTACGGTTTGCCGATTGGATTGCGTTGCAGATTTGCCTGCGGATGCAAAGCCTTGCAAACGTAGCAAAAGACGCGCCTCCTTCCACGCGGAAGGCGCGGATGGCGCGGTAGAGCCCAATCATCCCTTCCTGCACCAAGTCGTCGCGGTCGCCCCAAGTCAAAAACAGGGTGCGCGCCTCCTGAAGGACAACACGTTTATACTTTATCAAAAGATATTCTTCCGCTCCGCTGTCCTCTTCCGCCAAGCGGCAAAGTTCTTCGTCGCACAACTGCGCGTATGTCCTCTCCATTGCTTTTTATGTCTCCACATTTCCCGTGTGTTTTTCCAGCCGCTGCCTAAACGCCTCGTAGCCAAGCACGCCCATCGCAACGGAAGCGTTTAATGAATCGATCTGCCCTTTCATGGGAATGGCCGCGCAAAAATCGCAATTCTCTCTTACAAGGCGGCTGACGCCGCTTCCTTCGCTGCCAATAACAATCCCAAGCGGCCCTGTCAGGTTCGTTTTGTACATCACTTCCCCGTCCATAGCCGCGCAGACAAACCATAGTCCTTGCTTTTTTAAATCCTGTATCGTCTGCACGAGATTGGTAACTTTCGCAACCGGCGTATAATTGATAGCGCCCGCCGAAGTTTTTGCAACCGTGCCCGTTAAGCCGACCGCACGGTTTTTCGGTATAATCACGCCGTGCGCGCCAAGCTGGTTTGCCGTTCGCAAAATCGCGCCCAGATTATGCGGATCCTCGATTCCATCAAGCAAAAAGAGAAACGGATCTTCTCCCTTTTTTTTCGCCTCCGCAAGCAAATCTTCCACCTGCGCATATTCGTAAGCAGCCGTTTTTGCAATGACGCCCTGATGCCGTCCGCTTCCGCTCATCTGATCAAGGCGCTCCTTTGCCACAAACCGAACTATGGTATCGCCCTTTTTTGCTTCGCGCAAAATACTCTGCACCGGCCCGTCCTTACACCCGGCAAGCACGTAAAGACGGTCAATCGTCTTTCCTGCCCGAAATGCTTCTAGGACAGAGTTTCGCCCCTCCAGAAAAGATTCTTCGTAGCGTTCCTTCATGTTCCGTTTTTTCCCTTTCTTTGCGGATCTATTTCTTCGATCCCCATTTTTATAAGCGCAAGCAGCCGCCCCGTCTGTCCGGTCAAATACCAATAGCCGCAAAGCGCTTCAAGCCCCGTAGCGGCGCGGTAATCCGCAACCACCGCATTTTTCGGCACGGAGTGCGGCTTTGCGTTTCTGCCCCGCCGGTAATACCCAAGCTCTTCCTGCGTCAGCTCCGGCAAAATTGCCCGAATAAGCTGTGCCTGTGCCGCCGCGCTCACATACGACGTTGCCCGCAAATGCAGCCGATGCACTTGCACATCTGCTTCCGATACAAGTACGGAGCGAACAAGCAGCTCATACACAGCGTCCCCCAAATACGCAAGCGTAAGCGGAGCATAACTGCGAACGTCTTGCCCCTTGCAGGCGAACCGTTCCCGAATTTCTTCTAAATCAATTCCCATACGGTTCCTTCTCTCGTGTCTTTAATCCTGACTCCCTTCTCAAGAAGCTCGGAGCGGATTGCATCTGCCAGGGCAAAGTCTTTGTTTTTCTTTGCCTGCGCTCTTTTTTCAATTTGCTCTAAAATCCATGTACTCTTCTCTTCATCCTGCGCACTCTCCCGCGCCTTATCTGCTTGCAAAAGCCGCAAAGAAAGCACTTGCTCGAAACTTTCCACAAGCGCACGCTTTGTTGCATCGGAAATATCCGCCTTTAAAACGTCGTACAAAACTGTAAGCGCCGACGAAGTGTTTAAGTCGCTGCAAAGCGCATCTTCAAATCGACGGCGATATCGTGCAAACGCTTCCTCCTCTACGCTTCCCGCTGCACAAAGCGAGGCAATTCTTTTTTTCAGCTTCGCATACGCCGCCGCTGCCTGATCAAGCACTTCAAAGGAAAACTCTAGCGGCTTTCTGTAATGCGACTGAAGGCAAAACAGCCGGTAAACCATCGGGTCGTAGCCTTTTTGCTCCAGAAGGGAAACGGTCAAAAATTCGCCTCTGCTTTTGCTCATCTTTCCCGCTTTGTCGTTTAGATGATGCACGTGCATCCAGTAGTTGCACCACTTATGTCCTAAATACGCTTCGCTTTGCGCAATTTCGTTTGTATGATGCGGGAAAATGTTGTCCACGCCGCCGCAGTGAATATCCAGCCGCTCGCCCAAATGTTTCATGCTGATGCCGGAGCACTCAATATGCCAGCCCGGATAGCCAACGCCCCACGGGCTATCCCACTTAAGCGCCTGATCTTCAAATTTGGAGCGGGTAAACCAAAGAACAAAGTCGTTTTTATTTCGCTTGTTCGGGTCGGCTTCCACGTCGTCGCGCACGCCTACTAAGAGCTCTTCTTCGCTGTGATTTGTAAGGACGAAATATTCCTTTAATTTGGAAGTGTCAAAATATACGTTGCTGCCGGCGCAGTAAGCGAAGCCCTTTTCAAGCAGTCCTTCGACAATGCGGATAAAGTCCGCAATACAGTTTGTCGCAGGCTCTACAACGTCCGGCCGCTTAATGCAAAGCTTTTTGCAGTCCTCAAAAAAAGCGTCCGTATAAAACGCGGCAATCTCCATAACGGTTTTCTTTTCGCGTTTCGCACCTTTTAGCATTTTGTCTTCGCCCGCGTCCGCATCGTCGGAGAGATGGCCTACGTCCGTAATGTTCATTACTCTTTTTACGTCGTATCCAAGATAACGCAGTGTCTTTTCTAAAACGTCTTCCATCAAATAGCTGCGAAGATTTCCAATATGCGCAAAGTGATAAACGGTCGGTCCGCAGGTGTACATCCCTACCTTTCCGTCTACGTTCGGCACGAACGTTTCGACTTTTCGGGTCAGTGTATTATAAATCCGCAAGCGGTTTTCCATAAGCTGCCTCCTTCAAAAATTTCCGACTCTCATTCTAGAAAATAATTCGTAAAAAGTCAAGGGAGGAGCGTGCGTTCTGTAATTTTTGACCCGCTTTTCATTTTTTGCACATTTTGTGAACTTTTTCTCTTTCCTTCGACAGGGTTTTCTGTTATACTCGTCCCATAAAACACTAGGAAAAAGAGGAGAAACCATGGGTATTCAAAACATAGGGCACTTTTTCAAGCAATTGCAAAAAGAGCTTCGGATTAACCGCAGAGAATTTTCCAAGGACGTCTGCTCGGAGCGGACGATTTACGCAATCGAGCAGGGAACGGAAGGCGTTCAGATTGATATTTTTCAGGGGCTGATGGCCAAATACGGTCTTCGCTGTACGTACCTGCCCGCCTTTCGCGACAAAAGCGAGTTTGACGCGTTTCGCAGTCTGACCGACGCTATGTATTGTATCCAGTGCTGGAACCTTTCAAGTGCATATCCTCTGCTTTTGCTTCTGCAGGGAAGTCTGTACAGCAACAGCCAGATGATTTACCGGCGGGCACAGCTTGCCAAGCTGCTTCTTTTGCTCCGTTCGGGAACGGCAAAAGCAAGCGATTTAAACGACTTAGCCGCACACCTGTTTGAAGGAGCAAACGTCACGATCGAAAACTTTGACGACCGCTACGCCTCCTTCGTCGAATTTCAAATGCTGATTGCTTATTCTGAAGCACAGCTGCGTCTGAAAAAAACTGAGGATGCGCTTGTGTTAATCGAGCGCGTCATTAAATCTTTAGAGGGCTCAAATTTACCCAAAAGCGAAAAGAACGAGCTTTTAACAAAAGCCGGGCTCGTTCATGCGCAGTGCCTGTTTTACTCTGCGCGTTACGAAGAGTCGGAACAGGTTTCTGCTTCTGCAATCGAGCGGGGCAACCGGCATATTTGCCACGACGCCCTTCCGGAGCTTGTATGCTGGAACGCGCTTGCCTGCGAGCGGCTTGGAAACGTAGATGCCGCTAAAGAAAAGATCAGCGATTTGTTTGATTTTCTGCATCTGCACTTCCATCAGCTTTCGGGAAGAATTTATCAAATTGTTAAAGAAAATCAAACCGGCAAAAACAACTTGCTGCAAGACAGAAACTGCCCTGCGCCAAGCGTCTTTCCGTTTCCAAAAGAAAACCGCGAGTTTGCCAAAATACTTTTAGACCAAAAGCCGGCCGTGCACTGCGACTACCAGCTTGGCGACATTATCCGCGACATGCGAATTGAGCAAGATATGACGCAGGCGGAACTGGCGAACGGGCTTTGCGACCGCTCTCAGCTTTCGAAAATCGAAAAAAAGATTCTCTACCCTGTCCGTCTGTTAGCGGAAGGCCTGTTGGAGCGGCTTGGTCTTCGCGCCGGAAACTTTACGTTTTTTGCAACGAAAGAAGAGTATGATTACGAGGAGTTAAAGTACGACTACACGCTCTACAACTTCCACAACGAATACGAAAAGCTAAGCGACATGGAAAACTTTTACTCCCGCAAGGAGGAAAAAGGCAACCGGCTGATCCGGCAGACGCGGCTTTTAAACTGCGCTTTTGCTGCGCCAACACTGGAAGCAAGACTGAAAATGTTAAAGGAAGGGCTTGCGTGTACGTTTAACGACAGCTGGGACAATATCTACAAGCAAAAGGGGCTCTCCTACTCCGAGTCCGCCCTGTTCCTAAGAATCCTTCAAGTCTATAACTCCATGGAAGAATACGAAAAGGCGTACGACCTGGCGATGCAGCTTATTGCGTTTCATGCACAGAAAAAATACGAGCTGGACGCGCGCTGGCGCGTTTTTGAAACGGTAAGCTATCAATATATCTACGCGCTTTTTAACTTACAATACTACAAGGAAATTGAAGACGTCGTACAAGGCTACTCTCCCGACCTGCCGTTAAACGATATCAGCAACCTGGCTTACGTGTATTTCTTTAGCTGTCAGGCGCTTGTAATGCTAAAGCGCGACCACGCCAGCATACTCACGCACGCAAAAGCAACTGCGGCAGGGCTTCGACTGCTTGGATATACGGACGAGCTGGAGAACTTTCACGCAGTGATGCTTGACGAATACGGATTCAAACTATAAACCGCACAAAACGGGGAGGTCTCTGGGACCTCCCCGTAATTTTAAAAAAGCAACTGTCTTTACTGCTTTCCAGGATGCACATCGCGAATCGGGTTGCCGGAACCGCTGTCGTCTTCTCCGGTGTATTCTTCCGCTATACCGTCGCAATAAATGCAGGTCGTGCAGCCGTCTTCGTCCGGCGCAGTTGCGGAGAAAAATCCCTCCTCACATTCCGTGCAAATGTAATAATGGAGACTTCTTGTCTGAGGTGTCCCCGCAGCAGCTTCCCTAAACGGGAGAACAATTGCTGCCAAAGCCAAAAAGCTAACCATAACCGCACACAAGATTTTCTTCATATCTTTACCTCCGTGAAAATAATATCTGGAAATCTAGTTGCGCAACGTTTTCCATGCCTTCATGGTAGCAGATGAAGTTTCTGTACGCAATAGAAGGAGTTTGCATTTTGCGTTCCAGATATTGCTACGAAATTTTTAATTTCCAGATAATATCAAATTATTTCACTGCAAAAGGCATACTGCCTGCGCGGCAATGCCCTCTCCGCTTCCGGTAAAGCCTAAGCCTTCTTCGGTCGTCGCCTTTACGCTTATGAAAGATACGTCCATCCCCAAAACTTTCGCAATGTTTTCCCGCATCTGCGGCAAATAAGACGCCAGCTTTGGCCGCTGCGCAATTACGGTCGCGTCGATATTTCCCACGCGGTACCCTTCTGCTTCTATAAGCTCGCGCACACGCGCCAAAAGCGCAAGGCTGTCCGCTCCCCGGTACGCTTCGTCCGAATCCGGAAAATGCCCTCCGATATCGCCAAGCGCGGCGGCTCCCAAAAGAGCGTCCATAATCGCATGTGTAAGTACGTCCGCGTCGGAATGCCCCAAAAGCCCTTTTTCGTACGGCACAAAGACGCCTCCCAAAATCAGTTTTCTGCCTTCCACCAAACGGTGTACGTCGTATCCGGTTCCAATTCTCATATTATCCGACAATCTCCATCTGTTTTTTCTTGCTTTGCATTAAAATCACTTCAAACACAGCCAAAATCGCTTCCCGGCTTCCTTCTCCGGCAAGCATTTCCACGCGGTGCAAAAGCGCTCGCTCGCGTTCCGCGTCGTAAATGGGGAGGCCGTTGGCCTTTTTGTATGTAGCTACGTCAATGGAAATATGCATACGTTGGCGCAAAAGTTCTACGAGCTTCCCGTCAATTTCGTTAATTTCCTTCCTGCACTCTTCCAAATTTTTCATAAGCGTACCTCCTGTTATGTTTCTGCTTGCAGAGTGGATTTCCCACAGGGCAAAGTTTGGTAAAAAAAATCCCGCAGAACTTCCTGCGGGACTTACCGGATAGCGAAGGGGGGACTTGAACCCTCGACACCACGGGTATGAACCGTGTGCTCTAGCCAGCTGAGCTACTTCGCCAAATAGCGCCGTTTTTCGTTTCCGAAAAACCGTACGCTCCACATTATATGCAGGATTTTTGCGTTTGTCAAGAAAAGTTTTCATTTTTTTCCGGAATTTCGAAAGAGAGTGGGAGAAGGTCCTGAAAAAGAAAACATTCCGGCTCGCCCTCTCCGTCCCCAAGGAAAATCCGAAACGTATCGGGCGAAACCCATTCCGAGAGAAACTGCCTGCAAATCCCACACGGCGTGCAGCGCTTTTGCACGCTTTTTTTACCACCTACAACAGCAAGCGCGACAAACTGCGTCTCGCCTTCGCTAACCGCCTTTACAAGCGCCGTGCGTTCCGCGCAAACCGTCGCTCCAAAGGAGGCGTTTTCTACGTTACAGCCGCGAAAAACCTTCCCGGACGCAGTTAAAAGCGCCGCGCCAACAAAGAAGCCAGAGTAAGGCGCGTAGCTGTTTTTTCTTGCAAGCACTGCTTCTTTTATTAAATTTTTCCCAATCTGCTGCCAATCTGTCTGCATTTTTTTCTTCCTAGTTTTTTTCTTTTGTCCGGATATTTACGCGAAACAGCTGCCGCATAAGCTTGCGAACACCCATCGCTTCCTCCGGGTACAAGTAACTTTTCCCTGCAACGTTTTTATTAAAGACAAAGCACAAAACAATGACGACAACGCCGCCCGCAAAGCCCCAAATGCCAAAAAAATGCGTAAGAACAAGCAAAAAAACGCGCATAAATTTCAGCGCGTAGCCAAGCTCAAAGCTCGACTGCGAGTAATTTGCCAAAGCGACAAACGCCATATAAAGCATTGCCTCCGCGTTAAACCATCCGCTTGAGACCGCAAATTCTCCGATGACCAGACCGGTAATTACGCTAAGCGGCGTGCTAAGCGTGTTTGGCGTATTAAGCGAAGCAAGCTTCATGCCGTCAATCGCAAATTCCAAGATTAAAAACTGTACGATCATCGGCACGTTTTGCGTTTCTTTTGGAAGCGTAAACAAAAGCGCTTGCGGAACAAGATCCGGATGCTTCACCATAAGCAGATACAGAGGCGAAACAAACACTGCCAAAAGCGTAATAACAATCCGCGACCAGCGAAGGTACGTTCCGGTAATGGGCGGAAAATAGTAGTCGTCCGTATCTTCAATTACATCGAAAATTGTGTTGGGGATAATCATAGCGGAAGGCGAGTTGTCAACAAGAATAACAATATTCCCTTCCAGTAAGGCGGCTGCCGCCGTATCGGGGCGCTCGGAGTATTTAAACTTCGGCAAAGGATTTAGCCAGCTCCCCCGGTAAATGCACTCTGCAAGGCTCTCTGCATTCATCGTAAGGGAATCTACCCGGATGTTTTGTACGCACTCTTTAATTTTCTTTAAATACGACTGATTTACGCGCCCCCGCATGTAGCCGATTGCTACGTCTGTCTGCGAAGACGTGCCCGCCTGCATAAGCTCAAAGCGCAGCTCCTCACTGCGAATCCGGCGCCGAATCAGTGCGGAATTAAAGACAATCGTTTCAACAAATCCGTCCCGCGAACCGCGCAGCACTTTATCTTTTGCCGGTTCGTCCACGCTTCTGGCCGGGTACTCTCTGCAATCGATTAAGATTGCGTCTTCGTATCCTTCTATAAGCAGGCATGTCATCCCGGAAAAGGTTAATAAAATCGCTTTCTCCCAGTCACTTGTCACTACCGTTTCGTTAAACGGCATCGACTGTTCTACAAAGCTTGTCGCATCCGCGGCAATCTCCTCGTCTTTTAGTCCGATAAAAAACTGTATGATTCGCTGCAGCACTGCGCCGTCCGTAAAGCCGTCAATACAATACGTCGCCGCGTCGCGGTTGCCAATCCGCAATCTGCGGAATATTACGTCAAAATTTTCCGGCACGCCAAGCGCCTGGTCCATCTGTCGAATGCGTTCTTCCAAATCCCGATTCATGTTACTGCCTCCACGAAGTATTTACCATCTTTCGTGGACAGTATCCCATGATTTCCGGAAAATTATTCTAGGTTTCGAAGCGTAAGCGCGGTTCCGTCGGTATCAAAAATAATCGTTCCCAGCTCATCCGTCCGCAAAACTTCGATTTCAAATTCTTCCAAATTTGACAAAACTTCTTCGTCCGGCTCGCCGTCTTCGTCTTCTCCTACGATTTCTCCGCAGCAAATGACCGCGTAAAGCGGCGTTACAGCGCGCAAAAATTTCTTTTTGCTGGCGTCGTCCTTCCCGTGGTGTCCGACTTTTAAAACGTCACACGGCGCCGTCAGACCGTTTTCGCGCATTTCTTTTTCCGTTGTGAAAAGCGCGTCGCCCATCAAAAGAAAACTGCGCTCCCCGTAGTAGTAGTGAAGCACCAAAGAGGAGTCGTTGTCCGAACCTTCTAAGAGCGCTTCTTCTCCCGGCGCAAGCACCAAAAAGCTGCCGTTTCCTAATGAAAACTTATCTCCGACTTCCGGGACGGTGATTGCAACATTTGTTTTTTTCGCCGCCGCGGTCATCGCAAGGTACTCTGTAGAATCTTCCGCTTTGGGCGAGATAAGAAGCTGCTCAACCGTAAAGTTTGTAAGTACTTCCGCCATTCCTCCGACATGGTCTTTGTCACCGTGCGTAAGCACCAAGTAGCGAAGCGTTGTAACGCCCTGCGCCTTTAAGTAAGAAACGACTTCGGATGCCCTTGCGGCGTATCCGGCGTCAATAAGCATGGCTTCCCCGTCTGCTAAGATGAGGATAGCGTCTGCCTTTCCGCAAGAAATAAAGTGAACGCTGCAATCTTTTGGCTGCGCAAATTCTGCCGCCTGTTCCGGCTCCTTGCTACAACCAAACAGCCACAAAATGCAGACAGCTAACAGCAGATAAAACACAGGTCTGCGTCTCATTTCGGTCCTCCTTTTTCGGCCGAATCCCCCGCAAATTTGGCACTTATAAAACAGCTCAACGCAAAAACCCGTTAATAATTTGCGCCTCCGCCTCTTCTTCCGTTAATCCAAGCGTCATAAGCTTTACAATCTGTTCTCCCGCAATTTTTCCGATTGCCGCCTCGTGAATTAAGGAAGCGTCCAAATGGTTAGCGCTAAGCATCGGCACGGCCGTAACTGAACCGTGGTCCATTAAAATAGCGTCGCATTCGGTGTGTCCGCTGCAGGCAGCATTTCCGTTAATCGTCGAGAGAAACTCCTGCTTGGACTCGTCTCTTGCTACCGAACGGGAAACAACGTCCGCGCCGCAGCCCTCGCCGTTTAAATTTACGACAAAGTCGGTCTTTGCGTACTGCTTCCCGTGCGTCATAATCTTTTCGCGAATAACTAGCGTCGCTCCCGCTTCCAAATCCGCTACCGTCTTCCGGTCGGTAGAATCCACGCCTTTAATTTGCACGGTATCCATTTCCAGCCGGCCGCCTTCCTCGATGTGGATAATGGTCTGCGGATTTAAGATACGCTCTCCCGTCCCGTCTCCGGATGCGTAATGCTTCTCTACGTAGCGTACCCGCGCATTTTTTCCTACGTAAAACGTATGGATTCCGTCGTGCTCCGACTTTTGGTCGCCGCAGTTGTGAATCCCGCAGCCCGCAACAATTGTCACATCCGCACCTTCGCCGATGTGAAAGTCGTTGTACACAAGCTCCGTAAGCCCGGACTGGCTTAAAACAACCGGTATGTGAACACTCTCTTTCTTCGTCCCCGGCTTAATATAAATATCGATGCCGGACTTATCTGTTTTAGTTACAATGTCTATGTTTTCTGTCACGCTTCTTCCGGCGCTCTCGCCGTTCACCCGCAGATTATAAGCTCCCTGCGGCACTTCGTGCAAATCGGCGACCTGCAAAAGCAGCTCCTTTTGTATTGCATCCATGCTTCACTTTCTCCTATTTCTGAAAACGGCATTCCATGGAGCGGTCCAGAATGCGAGGCAAAATGGCCTCTTTCTCGTCCGCCTCCAGCACTCTTCCTTCTGCGATTACGACAATCCGATCCGCAATATTTAAAATACGTTCCTGATGAGAAATAATTACGATCGCGCCCTGCGGCTCCTGATGCATTCGCTCAAAAATGCGAATCAAATTGCTAAAGCTCCAAAGGTCAATTCCGGCCTCCGGCTCGTCAAACACGGAAAGCAGCGTCTTTCGCGCCAAAATTGTCGCAATTTCAATCCGCTTTAGCTCTCCGCCGGATAAGCTGGCATTTACTTCTCGGTTAATATAATCCCGCGCGCAAAGACCAACTTCCGACAAATACTCACACGCCGAGGATGTGCTCAGCTTCTTTCCTGCCGCAAGCGTAATCAAATCTTTTACCGTAATGCCTTTAAAGCGAACCGGCTGCTGAAAAGCAAAGCCGATTCCAAGCTGTGCTCTTTGCGTGATACTATAATCCGTAATGTCCTGACCGTTATAAAAAATCTTTCCCTGCGTGGGGCGCTCTATCCCGGCGATAATCTTCGCAAGCGTGGATTTTCCGCCGCCGTTTGGTCCGGTTATCGCTACAAACTGCCGATCTTCAATCGTCAGGCTAATATCATCCAAAATTATCTTTGTCTGATTTGTGCCCTCTTCCGGTACCGCAAAGGAAATATGCTTTAATTCCAGCATAATAACCCTCCATCCATAATATTCCGGGCACGTATGCCCTTTTTTTCTCTTGTTCCCCACACATTATAGCATATGCCGTCTTCCCTGACAAACGCCGCTTACGCCCTTCTCCTTATACGCGGCGCTAGTCGTCCAGATTTTTACAAAGACTGATGACCAAAACATCGTCGCTCGATGGATTTTTCACGAAATAGTTGGACGTTTCTGCTCTGCGGTAAACGCCGTCATCGCCAAGCTGTCTAGTTACTACGCGAATTACTTTTTCTCCGCGCCGATACGCTTCCATCTGCTTGTCAATCCGAAACGTCTCCCGAAACAGCTCCCGATCCTCCGGATGCATCGTAGCCGCACCGTGCGCAATCAGCTCCTCGTAAACACCGGTAGAAGGACACGAACGCGCGGAAAAGTTTTCGTACGCCATCATGTAAAAGCTGTTTCTGGAAAGATTCGAAAAAATAACAAGCGGATAACACAAAAAGATTGCGTCCGTCAAAAGCCGCATAGCGCTGGCCGCGCTTTGGATCGTAAGAATATCCTCTGCTTTTTCCGCAATCGGCATCTCTTTGCATAACGTCAGGAAATCTTCTTCCGGCATCGGCTTTGCAAACAAATAACCCTGGATAACGTTGCAGCCGCATGTCCGAAGAAAGCCCAGCTGCTCTCTTGTCTCTACGCCTTCCGCCACCGTAAGCATTTTCAGGCGGTGCGCAAAAGTAAACATGCTCTCTAATACAATCCGCTCTTTCTCGTCTTCACAGTTATGGCTTAAAAGCGATTTGTCGATTTTTAAAATGTCGGAGGAAACGTCTTTTACGAAGCTAAGCGAAGACAATCCGCAGCCAAAGTCGTCAATCGCAATCGGAAAGCCTTCCGCCCGAACGCTCTCTACAAGCCGCAATACGCTTTCCTCGCACTCTACTAAGGCGGATTCGGTAATTTCTACAACAAGCAGCCGACGCGGGATTTTGCATGCATCGGCAATCGCGCAAAGCGTCGTTACAAAGTTTTCTTCAAAAACGTGTCTGCGCGAGAAGTTAATGGAAATCGGAATTTCCCAATCGCCCCTTTCTCGCTCGCGTTTTAAAAAGGCGCACACTTCGCGGTACATATACCAGTCCAGTTCCACAATCTGGTCGCTTTTTTCAAGCGGAGGGATAAACGCGCCCGGCATGACAATCGTCCCGTCCGGACGAATCCAGCGCGCCAAAGCTTCCGCGCCCCGAATTTGATTCGTCAGAGCATCGTACTGCGGCTGATAATAAACGCGAAACTCTTTGTTTCGAATGGCATCTAAAATTTCCTGTACGGAAAATGTTGCTTTTTCTGTCATGGCAATCCCTCCCTTAGGGCGGCGCCGCGCGGGCTGCCGTTTGTCTTAACGCACTTTTATCAAGTACGTAGCGTAATTCTTTCCAGTCTCGGCAGGAATCATTTTAACGACCTCGCCGAGGCTGCAAAGCAGCTCGATATTTGTGTCGATTTTTTTATAATATCCGTTCTCAACATACCGCGAATCGTCCTCGCTTCCGTCTCTTGTTGCATACCCGTCTACGAGCTCGCATTCTCCGATGTAAATATAGTCGATTTGATACTTCTCTATCAGCTTTCGGACAACTGCTTCGTCGGTAGAAGTATAAATCGTAACAACGTCGTTGTGCCTTTGCGAAACAATTTGCGGGTAGTCCGGAGCGCCGCTGCTTCGCCACAGCCACTCGTGCGTCTCCCAGCCAAGCACGGTTTGCATCCCTGTAAACACCGAAATGCGGTTGAAATACGTGTAGCTCTTTCCGCACATTTCAAGAATTACACACTGCTCTGTAATATTCTCGTTAATGTATTCGATCATTTCCGCGTCGTCTTCGTTGCAGTCGTCGCGAATAAACGTCGTCGCATCCAGCGTTTTGTAATTCCCGCCAAACCAAGCTTCAATCGCTTCGTTAAAATAGCCAAGCGTCGTACTAAAAAGCAAGAGCGCGGTAACAGCAAAGGCTTTTTGCGTGCGCGTCTTCGGCATGGAGACGTATTTGATTAAAATATAGCCCATCGACAGACCAAACATAATAAACGCCTGATACGTCAGCTTAAACATCGTGTTGGAGCGCTGATACGAACCGCCGTAAATGTCTCTAACGTAGATGATTTCCGGAAGAAGCACTAGGCCGATGGAGCAAAGTCCAATCGTTAGCACAAACAAATCCGTAACCTTCAAATTCGTAAGGAAGCTGGGAAGCCAGCCTTTTGCCTTCCCGGCCGTCTTTTTTTTCTGACGGTTTGCCGCCGCGTGTTCGCCAATCAAAATGCCAAAGTATACGACTACGCAAAATACCGGCAGTCCCCAAAGCACCAAAAGCTGATAGAGCGTCGTACGGTTTGTACAAAGCCCAATTCCGGTAGAAATACTGTCAAACGACAGCGTAAACGGCAGGCTAACAAGTATTCCTTCTACGACAAAGAGCGCCGCTTGGTACGCAGTAAGAATCCATGCTTTTTTCCCAAAGGAGTACGTAACCAGGTTGGAAAAGAGAATCACTGCTCCGCATACGACAAAATAAATCGGGAAATCCCAGTAATTCGTCATATGAAACAGTCCGACGAAAAATGCGGCAACGAGAAGCTCTCTTTGGAATACTTCCCGCAAAAGACTCGGTTCCTCGATAGCTTCTCCTCGGCGGATTGCATCCATATGGTCTTTCCGGCGCAAAAGCCACGCAAACAAAACGGCAAGCAACGTCAGGACAAAAATCGTATTGATTACGTGCGCGTGCAAATCCCCGACAACGTAACTGTAAATCGGGAACTCGTGAATCGTCTTATCGTTCGTTTCCGGCATATAGCCGATAAAGCGCGTCGCGTCCGGGAACCAATAACTGTAAACGTCCGTTTCCCCGTTCATTCTTTGCAGCTTCGGATAAAGGAATTTATAGATAGGGTAATGCATATTCCCGGCAATCGAAACCGCCAATCCGGAAACAATACCTGCAAGCGTAGGGCGGAAAAAGGTTTTGCCGTCTTCCTGCGTTACTGTGCAAATTGCTCCCAGCCTTTTTTCTTCCTTTGGCGTTAACGGTTCTTTTTGCTTGTCGCCAACAAACGTCCGCATAAGGTTTGCGCCAAGCGAGAACGGCAGGGAGAAGCCAAATGCGGCAAGCATCATCATGGAAAGGTTGTAGCCGTAGGCAACTTCTAGGCCGGAGAGCTTCGTAACGAACGTCGCCATATACTGACCGACGTAGTAATAATTGATCGCGTTTCCTGAAAGCCAAACGTCTTTTGCCGGCATATAGTCGGTGCGGCTTAAACTCATCATATAACTAAAGTCCATAAAGCGCTCTGTTCCGTAAGCGTCCGGGTTAAAGCCCTTTATATAACACCACATAACGAGAAAAGCAAAGAAAATCGCCTCCGCCGCAAACATGGAGCTAAGCCTGGCCGGCGTATATACGTCCAAGTACCGCTGCCTGCGATTTTTTTTTCGCACCAATAGCTCGTAACCAAGCACGCACAGTAAAAAGCAGATCAAAAGGACAATCCAGCTGTTGCGAGTGGAAAATTTCATAATGTGGCAGGACGAAAGAAACCACATCAGCCAGCCGCAAAGCGCAAGGCCAAGCGTTTTTGCAAAAACCCATCCGCCGTCATGAAAGCGCCCAAAGAGCAGAATCGCAAGCGGCTGTACCGAAAGTCCAAGCGCCAAAAGCGTGAACCACCACGTAAGCACCGCAGAGAAGTCGTCCGAGCCCATATAGCGAAGTCCGACGTAGGTAAAAAAGCTAAACGCTAAAAGAGAATAAACAATCTTTAATAACGAAATTCGATCCAGCTTGTTCAAGGTAAGCTCCTCCATTTGCTCAGGATTGTTTGATTGCGCGGTTGATTACGCGGAAATCGTGCAGCGCCTGACGGCCAATTTTAAAGATCCGTTTCATATTGATGGAATTTACGCCGCCCTGCCTTGGCCGGAACGTAATCGGCATATATTTCACCGGATATTTCTTCTTCGCATACAAAACAGATATAATAACGTTTGGCAGATTGTACTCCGGCGGTATGCAGGCAAGGCTATTTTTAAGCGTCTCCGCCTGCATCAGGCGAAACGGCGTATTCGCGTCGGTGACGTTTACACCAAAGCAAAGCAGGCAGACAAATTTCAGCGTCTTCGTTACGACAACGCGGGAGAATCCGTCCTGACGCCCCTTTCTGTGGCCGATAACCATTGCGTACTTTTTCCGGCGTTTCCAAAACTCAGGAAATTCCGACGGGCGCGTTTGTCCGTCCGAGTCCGTCTGGAAAACGTAATCGGCGCCTTCTTGCAAAGCGTAACGGTAACCGTAAAGAACCGTTGCTCCGTGTCCCCCGTTTTTCTTCGTCAAAACCGTCAGCTTTGGAAGCTCGTCCGCAAGTCGCTGCATAATCGCATACGTAGAGTCCTTGCTGCCATCGTCAATAACAACAAGGCGGCTTTGCTCGTTTCGTGCTTCAATCACGGGATACCACTCCCGAATGACCGTTTCGATATTTTCCTCTTCGTTGTAGGCAGGAATTACAATCATCAGCTTATCCATAACACGCTCTCCTTTATTCTTCTAATGTTTGTGTAGTATCGTAAATATCCAGCGTTCCGTACGTAAACACGCAGGCAAAAGTTGCTTTAATATTCTCCTCATTCACCCAATATTCCATCGAATTCCTAACGTCATCATCCACAATAATATAGCGGATGTTATGCTCTTTAACAAGCGCTTCTAATGCTTCCGGCGAAGACGCTTCGTACATCTGCGCCGTACTTACGTCTCTTGCCGCCGTGTCGTAGCCCGCCGACCATGCGTAATACGGCCAGCCGTTAAACAGCATTGCTCCCCCTAAAACTACGGAATTCAAAGAATAATAACTTGTCAGGAAGATATCCTGCGACGTGGCGTTTGCCGCAACCCACTGCGTCACAGGGTCTTCCAAATCAAACGAGACGCAGCCTCCCGCGCGGCTGTCGTTGCTTTTAATAACCGTTCTAAGGTCGTAAATTCCGGTAACTGTCAGCGCGACAATAAGAAACAGACTGACTGCCTTCACCCAAAAGCCCCACCGGTGCCACAACCAGTTTACAAACACCGCAGCGTAAATGCTAAGCAACATCACGCTAAGCATGACATACTTGTGATTCACTGTCACATCAACCGTCAAAGACAGCGTAAACGCTAGGACAAAAGGCGCTGTGAAAGCCACCATAATCCATTTGTGCGCACCGTCTTCCAGCAAAAACGCGGCAAGCAGCACCACAGGCAAAATCCCGCAAAGCGTCATAACGTAATCCCACGCGCCAAACAGCGTTTTGTTTTCCGCCAAAAAGCCAAAGTAATATTCGGCTTTTACGGCAGAACCGTTAATAAACAGATTCGTCTGCAGTAAAGACAAAATAAGCGTCAGCAAAGCGACAATCATGTACTCGATGCGGTGATCGGAAACAATCGCCAAAAAAAACAGCACCGCAAGACAGGCAATTACACAGGCTCCGTTAAAAAATGCGGCCGCGCCAAGCAAAACGCCAAGCGCTATGCTAGAGATGAGTGACTGCGGAAGCCATCCGGCTTCGCGAAAGCACGCTTCCCGAATGACAAAGGGAACGCTTTCGCTCCAGAGCATCCCGCTTCCTTCTGTTTGCACGATTTGCTTCTGCTTTGCCAAATAGCTTCTTCGCACACGCGAAATCGCTTGAAAAACGTGCCCTATAAGCATATAAATCAAAAAGAGCATAATGCAAATGCCAAACGCTAAGTGCCTCTGGTTGCAATATACATTCAAGTTCCAAAGTCCCCAGTTTTCATTTGGCGTCGTTCCGATAAAAGCCGTATTTTCTTTTAGCGCCGTTAGGGCGTCCGTTTCTTTAGGCAGCGCGGCAAGAAAATCAAAGAGGGCATCGCTGCTGCGAAATACAAAAAACAGAACCGCCAAATAGCCGGTAAATCTTCTTCCGGTTAGCTTTACGGTAAGCGCATACAAAAGAGAAAATGCGCCAAGCAAAGAAATAGCGCTTGGTAAGTTAAAAGCAAAATCTAAAGGAAGTCCAAGAAATTCCAGATTTCCGACAAAAAACTGGAACAGGAAATGGTATTTTATGTCCTCTCCTGCATAGTGCGAATACTGCGTAGGAAAATTGTTTCCTACAGAAAACGAGCGAATCATTCCCAGATGCGGCGCAAAGTCGCTGTAAATCGTTACGCCAACGTAGAGTTTGCCGTCTTGGATAAAAAACGACCACCACATTAAAAGTACAACAAGCAGCGTCGTGCAAAAAATGAATACCACTTCGCCGAGCCAGAGCCTTGCAAACGGCGTTCTCGCGTTTTTTTTCGCATGAAAGACGCGGCGCAAAATGCCAAAAACAGAAATTGCCATGGCAATCGGTACGACGAAGGCATTTGCATACAAAAGCGGCGTCTGCGCGTTTTGAAAGGCAAGTGCAAGCAAATACGTAGCCCACACCATACAGACGGCGCCGGTTATAAACCAAGCCGGCAGCAGAACAAAAAACGGACACAGCCCGACTTTTTGCCCGCGATACGTCACTGCCGTACTTTCTTTAAGCTTTGGCCAAAGCAGCGAGCAAAGCGCGTGACCAACCGTAAAACAAAGGCACAAATAAAACAGCCCCAGCATACAAATCCTCCAAATTCATGACTCGCTCGCGAGTCTTAATATACGACGGAAGGCTCTTTTTCAGGAAACAGGCGACCAAACAGGCGCCTTGCTTCTTCCTGCGTCATGCTCGCAAGCGCTTCCTTCGCCTGCGAGAGCACCTGCGCGTCCCGAAACAAGTCTGCAATCAAAAACGGAAAATCTCCGCTTTGGCGAATACCAAAAAAATCTCCCGGCCCGCGCATCGCTAAGTCCTCTTCCGCAATGCGAAATCCGTCCTGCGAATGCAGCAAAACTTCTAAACGCTTCTTAGAATCGTCTCCTGCCTTTCCTTGAACAAGAATGCAATACGACTGCTCCTGCGCCCGACCCACGCGTCCGCGCAGCTGATGAAGTCCTGCTAAGCCAAACCTCTCGGCGTTTTCGATCATAATGACCGTAGCGTTTGGAACGTTAATTCCAACTTCTACGACTGTTGTACTGACAAGCACGTCAATCTTTCCTTTAGCGAAAAGCTCCATGCACTCGTTTTTTTGCTTTGCAGGAAGCTTCCCATGCAAACAAGCGATCCGAACGTTTCCGGGAAGCTCTCTTTGCAGCCGCTTTGCGTATGCTTGTACATTTTCCGCTTCTACATTTTCGCTTTCCGTAACCATAGGGCAAATTACGTAGCATTGCCGCCCCAGACGTACTTGCTGCTCCAAAAAGTGATACGCTTTTGGGCGAAACGAAACATCGACTACGCAAGTTTTCACCGCTTTTCTGTTGCGGGGCATCTCATCTAGCACGGAAAGCGCCATATCGCCGTAGAGCATCATTGCAAGCGTACGCGGGATAGGCGTCGCGCTCATAAGCAGCAAGTGCGGCGCATCCGCCTTAGAAAGCAGCAGCTCTCTTTGCTTAACGCCAAAACGGTGCTGTTCGTCAATAACCACAAGGCCCAGATGCGCAAATGCTACCGACTCCTGCAAAAGCGCGTGTGTGCCGATTAGAATTTGCAGCCGTCCCTGCTGCGCCCTGCTGCGCGTTACTTTTTTTACAGCCGCGCTTTGCGACCCGACAAGCAGCCCAATGGAAATCCCAAACGGTCCAAGCATTTTTTTAAATTCTTCGAAGTGCTGGATGGCCAAAACTTCGGTCGGCGCCATCAAGCAGCCCTGATAGCCGTTTTCCGCACAGCAAAGCAGCGCCAGCATGGCAACAACGGTCTTTCCGGAGCCAACGTCGCCTTCTAAAAGCCGCTGCATAGGCGCCTCGCTGCGCAAATCCGACAAAATTTCATCCCATGCTTTTTTTTGCGCCGCCGTCAATTCGTAAGGCAGCGCCCGCGCCAGCTTTTCGCAAAGCGCCGCTGTATACATCGGGAAACAATTCGTCTTTTGTTCGCAAAGCGCGCGGCACATGCGCATGGAAAGAAGCAGCTGGAAAAATTCGTCAAACGCCAAGCGACGAATCGCTGTTTTCGTAACAGCTTCTTTTTCTGGGAAATGGATGTTTTTGTAAGCGTCCTTTAAGCGCATCAGCTCGTATTTTTTTCGAATTCCTGCCGGGAGCCAGTCCGTCACTTCCGTCTCCGCAAGCGCAAAACGCATTGCTTTTCCGACGCTGTTTTGCGTCAGCCCTTCCGTAATCCGGTATACGGGCTTTAACGTCTTTAGCAAAGGCCGGTACGCTTCTTTTTCGTAAATTTCCGGCTGAATCATAACCGGTTTTTCACGTTCAAAACTGACTTTTCCCCGGAAAACGTAGTGATCTCCCATGTGCAGGCGGCTAAGCAAATACGGCTGATTGAACCATTTTAGCCACACAGTGCCGGAAGCATCTTTTGCTTGGCAAAAAAGGAGCTTCTTTTGTTTTGCCAGAAGTTTCGGCGATGTAGCGACGGCGCATTCTACGCTGCAAACTTCCGCTTCCGCCAATTCGCTCACTTGCCTAGGAAGCTCAAAGCGCTCGTAGTCTCTTGGAAAATGACGCAGCAAATCCTCGACAGTGAAAATATTTAGTCTATGGAAGTACGCTTCTGATTTTTCCCCGATTCCGCGAATTTTTAAAATGGAGTCTTCTGGCTGCATGGTACCCTCGCATCCGTTTCTTATATGCGGAAAAACGGACTTGGCATCCGTTTTTCCGTAAGGTGGTTCTTATTCTGTTTTACTCAACCGAAAGGATGTAATAGTAAATCGGCTGCCCGCCGGAATGCACTTCTACATCCAGCATCGGATATTCTTCCATAATGCGGTCCGCAAGCTGCTGCGCGTCTTCTTCGCCGACATCCTCTCCGTAATAAAGGCTTACAAGCTCGGAATCCTCGTCGATCATCTTTCTTAGCATATCGTAGGTTGTATCCGCAATCGACTCGCCCACCGACAAAATTCCGGAGTCGCCAATTCCCATAATATTTCCTTCGTGGATTTCCCTGCCCTCGTAGCTGGTATCCCGAACTGCATACGTAACCTGACCGCTCTTAACGTTTGCAAGCGCGGCGGTCATTGCCTTTTCGTTTTCTTCTGCGTCTTTATCAAACACGTAGTTGATAATAGCGGCAATTCCCTGCGGCGCGGTTTTGCTTGGAATAACGACAATTTGCTTGTCTTTTGTAAGGCTCTTTGCCTGCTGCGCCGCCAAAATAATATTGCTGTTGTTTGGCAGAATGTAAATGCAGTCCGCATTTACCGCTTCGATCGCGTTTAGCATATCTTCCGTGCTCGGATTCATCGTCTGCCCGCCGGAAATAATAACGTCTACGCCAAGGCCGGTGAAAATCTCATCCATACCGCTTCCTACCGACACGGCAATAAAGCCAACCGGCTTTCTTGGCGCGGGCGCGGCTGCCTTTTGCTCTTTCTTTTCTGCTTCAGCGCCCATAATCAGGCGTTCGTTATGCTCTTCACGCATGTTGTCGATTTTCATGCGGCTTAGCTGTCCAAACGTCAAACCTTTTTGAATTGCCAAACCGGGGTCGTTCGTGTGCACATGCACTTTTACAACGTCGTCGTCCGCTACGCAGACAATCGAGTCGCCAATAGAAGCCAGATACGCTTTAAAAGCAGTCTCTGTTTCCGGAGGGAACTCCTTTTCAAGCAGGATAATAAATTCCGTGCAGTAGCCGAACTTAATATCCGCCGTTGAAATATCCGGCGAAGCTGCTCCTTTTCTTTTCTCCTGCGGAGCTTCGATAGCCGTTACAATGGATTCTCCGGTCTCTTTGCCGATAAGCGCGTCGTACGCGCCGTGCATGATTTCCAAAAGACCCTGTCCGCCCGAATCCACAACGCCGGCTTCCTTTAACACAGGAAGCAGTTCCGGCGTGTAATCAAGCGCCTCCTGCATCCGCTCAATAACAGCGGCAAGAAATTCTTCCAGATTTTCCAGTTCGTCCGCCAATTCCCCGGCGCGAAGCGCTCCTTCTTTCGCAACGGTTAGAATCGTTCCTTCCTTCGGCTTCATAACAGCGTTGTATGCCGTTTCCACGCCTTTTGCAAAAGCATCCGCAAGAACTGGAACCGAAAGCTCGTCGTAATCTCTTATGACTTTGGAAAACCCGCGCATTAACTGGGAAAGAATAACGCCGGAATTTCCCCTTGCCCCCTTTAAAGAACCCGAAGACATTGCCTTTGCCAAAGAGTTCATTGTAAGCTCCGCGACTTGGCCAACTTCCCTGACCGCCGACAAAATCGTCAGCGTCATATTCGTTCCGGTATCTCCGTCAGGAACTGGGAACACGTTCAGTTCGTTAATTATTTCTTTTTGGGACTCCAGCCTTTTTGCACCCGCGTAAAACATCTTCTGCAATAAAGCAGCATCCATGGTTACTCCTGCCAACTCTTTCTTCCTCCTTATGTCTAGTCGATTACCCGAACGCCTTCGACATACACATTGATTTTTTCAACGGCAAGCCCCGAAAGCTCCTCAACACGATATTTTACGTTTTCGCACAGATTTGTGCATACGGCTTCGATGCTGATTCCGTAAGATACGATGACATGCATGTCAATCGTGATTTTGTTGTTGTTTACCTTTACATCCACGCCGTGGCTTAAACTCTCTCTTCGCAAAAGTTTCGCTAGGCCGTCTTTCATGCTCACGGCAGACATACCGACGATGCCAAAACATTCGACCGCCGCCGATCCGGCAAATTTCGCGATTACATTATAATCGATATATACTTCTCCAATACTTGTAGAAAGATTTCCATCCATAACAAGGCCCTCCTCTCGTCAGACGCTTCGCGTCGTCGTTTTTGGCAAATTACGACGCGCTCGCCGCTCTTGCGTTCATTATACCCTGTTTTCCTAAAAAAAGAAACAGTTTTTATGAAGTTTCTAAAGCTTTGCAAATTTGCATAAATTACTGTAACAGCGTCTGCAAAACGGAGGTTTTTGTGAAGAGACTGACCGGATTTATTTTATTTTGGATTGCCATCGGCATGACCATCATGCTTTTTTTGCGCAACGGCTTTTTGGCCCTGTGCATCATCCTGCTTTGCCTGATTCTCGGTTACCACCTGTTCTGCGACTAATCGGGTTTTCGCAACTAGAAAAAGAGGGCGTCGCTCCGACACCCTCTCACTATCTTTTCGCTGTTCGCAACTATGCTCTTTCTACTTTGCCGGCCCGCAGACAGGATGTACAAACATGCATCTTCTTTGTTCCGCCGTTTACTTTTACCTTTACCGTCTTTACGTTGGATTTCCACATTCTGTTTGCTCTGCCGGAAACCTGACTTCTGGTAATACTAATCTGTCTTCCGAAAAGTGCGCCCTTATCACAAATATCACATTTTGCCACGACACAAGCACCTCCTTTTGCGTAATTTTCGGTGTGTCAACCCGTAACGCGATTATTCTAGCAGATTCGAGGTGCAAATGCAAGCTGTTTTTTTTATTTCTCTTTCAAAAGTTCATTCGCAAGCGCGTTCACAGTGTCTTCGGGCACGTCGGCAGCAGCTGCTGCATCGTCCTTATCTTTTCCAAGCAGCTTTTTCAGACGCGTCAGTACGTCAGGGATCATGTCAAACATACGGCTCATAGTATCTTGGTCTTTAATGGATACCATACGTGTATTGCCGTCTTTAATAAGCAATACCGCACTGGGGGTCATTTTGCCGCCCATGCCGCCGCCCGCCTTATTTTTTGCCTCCTTGTTGAACGCGCCGGCGCCTACGCCAAAGCTAACGTCCACAAGCGGCACAAGCACTGTCCCGTCTGCAAGCGTTATTGCCTCGCCTACGACCGTCTTTGTCGAGATATACCCTTTCATTCCGCTAAGCAGGCCTTGAATGGTTTCGTTGAAATTTACTTCTGCCATGGTTTCCTCCCTTTCGCACCTTTGTGCATTGTATTTTTTTGTTAAGCTTTTCCAAGAATTTGCTTCATTTCCGGTACAGCGGCAAGCATCTGGTCTTTGACTGCCATTGCCTCTTTAATAACCGTACGAAGGTTTTGGTCTCGGTAGAGCCGTACGCTTCGAACGACAATCCCAATCAACCGGATTCTTCCGGTACACAGCACTTCTCCCCGCACACCAGGCGACGAAAAGTCCGGATAAAAGGAAAATTTCTCTCCGTAAACCGGATACAAAACGCCTGCAAGCGCAGTCACTTCTCCGGTAACCGCCGGATCTTTTGCGCCAAAAGCAACCCATCCGGAAAGCTTTTGCGGCGCAATGTGCAAAAGCAGCCACTTAAGCACATCCCACACGGCAAGCACTGCCTCTTTTACGGATTTCTTCTTCAGATAATCCCGCAGGAGATTTTTCTTTCGAATAAAAAGCTCGTATAAGCAGCGAACCGTATCCAAAAGTTCTTTGATCTTTTTGCGAATCCGGACAAAAAACGATTCCTTTGGTGCTTGTTCTTCCTCTTTTTCTTCGATCAAAGACGGCTCCGGTTTTGCGGGTGCCTCCTCTTCCTCTTTTGGCTTTGCGCCGGATGGCGTCTCTTCCTTTAAGCCGTCCGGTTCTGTCTTCTCCTGCGGCAGTTCCTCTTCTGTTTCTGTTTGTTTCTCTGCTTGTTCCTGCGGCGGCTTTTTTTTGCTTCGTTTTATGGGGATACCAAACAAACGAAGCGTCCATTGCACACCCTCTTTCGCGTAAACAATGCGGACGCCTACGGCGTGCAGCAGCCAGTGCAGGCGAATATCCGCGCAGACAGCGTCCTCTTTTTGCCCCCAAATGCGGTAGCGAAACGGGGCAAACAAAAGCGCGGCAATCAAAAGAAGAACGAACACCAGAAGCGCCAGCAAGATCACGCCAAGGATCGCAAATATCGTTAAAACAATCCGCATGACAGCCTCCATTCTGGTTTCTTAATCGTTTCCGTTTCTAAAATTGTTCTTTACGAAGGGAAATATGTTCGCGGCGACAACTTCCCGGTTTGCGCGTACATTTCTTCGACGATTTGTGTAAGAAGATCCAGTCCGTCGTTTCGATTTTCCGCAAGACCAAGCACGCGCACCGCAGGATACTCCGGCTGCAGCAGGTTCCACGCCGGCGTTAATTCCAAAGTGTCCGCTTCGTTGTCCGTCACGCAGTAAATCGTTGCAAGACGCGGTTTTTTGGCGTGGAATGCGTTAAGCATCTTCTTCTTTTTGTTCCGGTCTTTTTCTAGCACCCGAACGTCTTCGTAAAAGGTAATGGACATCTCTCCCACCTTCCTGCTTATTCGTCAAAAGCCTCCCAGAACTTTGCAAGAGCAGCGTTTTTTTCGGCCAAGTCGCTGCAGCCGTCCAAAGAAGCCAATACGTAATTCATAACGTCTGTGTGGCTGTCAAAGAAAACAGGAAGCTCTTTTAATACGCCCGCCATAAGAGCGCGGACACACTTCCGGTTTTTCCCTTCCATAGCCGCAAGCAGCTGCTCAGCCAAGTCGTTTTTGCAGCTCTCCATTTCCTCCGGCGTTACAAGTTTGGAAGCTTCTTCCTCTAGGGGAGAAAATAAAGACGAAGACATCAGCTTTTCGGCCTGAAGCAAGGAGCCGATAATTCCCTGCGGCTTTTCCGAAGCGTCGTCTAGCTTATTTGCAAGACGGCCTGTCCGCTCGTAAACCGCTTCGATTTTTCCTTCCATCCACGAAAAAATATCCGTCATTTCCTTTTCGGAAATTTCTTTGTACTTCCCGCCTGCAGCTCCCTGCTGCAAGTACGCAAGTATTTTTTTCGCAAACGGCAAGAAATGTTCCTTCGCCGCAGACGGCTTTTCCAGATATGGGCAGACAAGCACAATACAAAGCGCATTATTTAAAACCTGCTGAAGATTGCACCCAAAATCCAGTTCCTCTTCAAGCGCCGCCTCAACGAGGCAAAGGCGCTCCCGAACTTTTGCTAGCTGCTCTTTTGTAAGCGTGCTAAAGTCAAGGGCGGACAGCTCGTCTGCAAACGCTTCCCAGTCTTCTCTTTCTGTCCTTTGTCCTAAGCAAATCCCCGCAGTTGCTTTTAGGCGCGTAGAAAATGCCTGCATAGCGGAGCTCTCTCCGCCTTGGTAGGCCAAAAGGCTGTTTTGCACAAGCTGGATAAATTTCTGCTTTGTCATGCGTACCGGGAGACAAAAGACCATATCTTGGATTCGCTGGTTAATAACAAGCGAGTCGTCGGACGAAAAAACTGCGCGAAGAATCTCTCTTGCCTCTGCTTGATTATCTACTTCTGGAAGCACCTCCACGAAGCGATACTCTGCCCGGTACAAAAGATATTCCGGAATTACCAATCTTTCTTCAAGACCAAACAAAGCTTCCGTTCTTTGTCCAACTGTTTCCCGAAGTGTTTGCAAGCGGTTTGCTTCCTGCTCGTGATTAGGCGCCGCACTTTCAGAAAAAACTTCCGAAAGCGCAGAGAGAATTTCTTCAAAAAGATCCTTCATCCGCCCCTGCGCGGGAGTATTCCTGCAATTTTCTAAAACTTCGTACAAGGCAACCGTTAAGTTCATAAAAGCAAGCTCATGATAGTCATAAGCAAGGCTTTTTTCTATTTCCGTTTTTTTCATTCGCTTTTTTCATCCTTTTTTTCTCTTACCACGTGGGTATGCGTATATAAATGATCCATGCAATATTCGTAATTACCGTCGCATTTCGAGCAAAATCGAAATTCCAGGTCATCTCCGTCAAGCTCCGTTCTTCCGCAAACCGCGCAGCGGTGACGCGTAATCACTGTCTTGCCTTGATAATTTGCGGCGTGTCCAAACGACTGCCCTTGTCGGACGCTTTGACGGTATGCGCGTTTTCTCTTAAACTGCTCCGGACTGATTCTGCGGTAATTGCGCGTGGAAAGGAAAAATACGAGAAAGTTCATCATCGCCGTTACGCAGGCGGCTGCCGCGCAGATGCCAAAGACAGAGCCGTCCATAATGCTCGTTACGATTGTATATCCTTCTAATATTGCGTAAATAATCGCAAGATATTTGATTTTAATCGGAATTACAAAAAACAGCAGCAGACGGACTTCCGAAAACTCCACTGCAAACGCAAGGAACAACGACAAGTTCAAGTACCGCAGCGAAATCGGATAACTAATACCCTCCCCAAAAAGCAGGTAGGTCGTCACATAAATAATAACGACCGCGAGCACGTTAAACACAATTCCGCTAAAGTAATATAAATTAAAGCGGAAACTTCCCCAGCGCTGCTCGAGCGAATTTCCAATCATGTAATACAAATACAAGGAGAAAAACAGGAAGAACAAGTTGTCGTCAATCGGCTGAATTAAAAAGGTTACAAACCGCCACACCTGCCCCTGCATAACCTTGTCGATATCAAGCATCAGGTACTCATAATAAAAAAGCGGATTGATCGAATACAGCACAAAACCCACTGCATATAAGATAATCACATACCGCATCAGCCCGTGAATGGCATAACGGCCAAATTTTCGTTCTAATTTTTGAAACATGTATTCCCTCTTTCCCGGATTTTCCGTCCAAACGCACGAAAACGCTTCCTGCAACGCTTTCATTATAAGAAAACGCAATTACATTGTCAAACGATTCTTCCCTGTGCTATACTCATTTCGGTGAGATTTTAGATTTTTTACATTTTTCTCGATTTTTTCCAAAATCGAAACGGAGGTAATTATGGCTTTTGACGGCTTTGTTGTCGCCGCGCTGGCGACTTCTCTTCGCAAAGCGCTGATTGGCGGACGCATAACGAAAATCAGTCAGCCCGAACCAGACGCGCTTTTGCTGACAATAAAAAACGGCGGCACCTACCGGCTGCTGTTATCCGCTAACCCTTCCCTTCCCCTTGCATATTTGACAGACAAGAATAAACCAGCATTGCCGACGGCTCCCAACTTTTGTATGCTTCTTCGCAAACACCTTGGCAGCGCCCGCATTTTGCAAATTGTTCAGCCGGGCCTTGAGCGCGTATTGCAAATAGAGCTGGAGCATCTGGACGAGCTGGGCGACCGGAAAACCAAATGGCTGGTTTTGGAACTGATGGGCAAGCATAGCAACCTAATCCTGTGCGACGATAGCTTCCGGATTCTTGACAGCATCCGGCACGTTTCTTCCCTTGTCAGCTCCGTTCGCGAAGTTCTGCCGGGAAGACCGTATTTTGTGCCAAAAACAGTCGAAAAATACGACCCGCTTTCCACGGACGGCTCCGCCGCTGTATCTATTCTTTCCGAAAAGGCGCAGCCGCTTTACAAAGCTGTTTACACAACCTTTACCGGCTTTTCCCCCATTATGGCGCAGGAGCTTTGCCACCGCGCCGGCATAGACGCAGATATGCCTGCCTGCGAGCTTACAAAAGAAGCGCTTGACCGATTCTCCATCGCATGGGATCAGCTGCTTTTGCAAACAAAGGCTACGGAATTTACTCCCTGCATTGTAAAAAAAGACGACGAACCGGTAGAGTTCGCCGCTTTTATCTTGCGTGTCTACGGTGATTTTCAGGAGTACCGGCTGCTTTTTCCCTCCTCCGTCAGCCAGATGCTCGAACAGTATTACGAGGAGCGCGATACGCTAAACCGGATGCGGCAAAAATCCGCCGACCTTCGTAAAATTGTGCAGACCGCTTACGAGCGCACGGTGAAAAAGCTGGATTTGCAGCAAAAACAATTGCGCGATACGCAAAAAATGGACCAGTGCAAGCTGTATGGCGAGCTGCTTATGACGTACGGCTACAGCGCAGAGCCCGGCAGCAAAAGCTTAAGCTGCACAAACTACTATACCGGAGAAGAAGTTACAATCCCTTTAGACGAAACGCTTAGCGCTACGGAAAACGCAAAGCGCTATTACGAACGATACACAAAGCTGAAGCGAACTGCCGAGCAGCTTACCCTGCACCTTGCGCACAGCACGGAAGAACTGGGGCACTTAGCTTCCATTCGCGAATCGCTTGCATACGCTTCTTGCGAAGCAGACCTTGCTGCTATCCGCCGCGAATTGACTGATTTTGGGTATCTAAAGTACCACAAGCCAAGCTCCGGCGCCGCGCAAAAAGAAAGAAAAACAGTCAAATCCGCCCCTCTTCATTTTCGCACATCGGACGGGTACGATATTTATGTTGGGAAGAACAATTACCAAAACGACGAGCTTACGTTTCGTTTTGCAAACGGCGGCGATTGGTGGTTTCATGCAAAAGGCGTTCCCGGCTCGCACGTTATTTTAAAAGCCGGAAGCGATGAGCCGCCGGTTCCTGTTTTTGAGGCTGCTGCTTCGCTTGCGGCGTTTTATTCCGCCAACCGGCAGGCGGACAAAGTCGAGGTAGATTACATCGAGCGGAAACATGTGAAAAAACCGGCAGGCGCCAAACCGGGCTTTGTCCTATACCATACCAATTATTCCATGATGGCGCGCCCTTCCTGCGAAGGACTGACGGAAGTTGTCGAAAACTAACGCTGCTTCCAGCGCGGGTTTTGCGCTCGCAGCTTCGCTACGGCGTCCCGTATTTTTTCAACGGCATAGTCCGCCTGTTCCTTCGTATTCTCTTCCGAGAGCGTTATGCGGATAGAACCGCTTAGCCACGGCTCCAAAACCCCCATGGCAACAAGCACATGGGAAGCATTCCCGGTAGAGGAAGTGCAGGCGGAACCGCCGGAGCAGCAAATTCCGTCCATGTCCAACAAAACCAAAAGAGACGCTGCCTGCACGCCGGCAAAGCTGACGTTTAAATGTCCGCAAAGACAATCCAGCGCATCTCCGTTTCTTTTTGTCATCGGTATTTCCGAAAGCAGCCGCCCTGCAAGATAATCCCGCAGGGCCGCTACCTTTTCTTCTCTCTCCTGCCGTCCCTGCATGGCAAGCGAAAGGGCTTTTGCCATCCCTACAATACCGGGCACGTTCTCGGTTCCGGATCGAAGCTTCTGCTCCTGCGCCCCGCCGTGCAAAAGCGGCGCCAGCCTCGTCCCTTCCCGGACATACAAAAATCCAATCCCCTTCGGGCCGCCGAACTTGTGCGCACTGGCGCTGTAAAACGTTATGCCGGAAGCGTCCAGTTTTTCTTCAAAATGCCCAGCCGCCTGCACAGCGTCGGTATGAAACGCAATGCCCTTTTGCCTGGCAAATTCCGCAATTTCGCCAATCGGCTCAACCGTCCCCACTTCGTTGTTTGCATACATAACGCTAATGAGAAACGTGTCCGCGCAAACGGCTTCTTTCAGTTCCACAAGCGACACTCTTCCCGCCTCGTCCACAGGCAAATACGTAACGCGGTACCCTTGCTTTTCCAGAAATTTGCATGTATGGAGCACCGCGTGATGTTCGATTGCAGTTGTAATAATATGCCCCCGCTTGTTCACTTCCGCCGCCTCACGCGCCAGACACAGCCCCTTAATCGCCCAGTTGTCCGCCTCCGTTCCGCCGCAGGTAAAAAAAATCTCGTTTGGCTTGCAGCCAAGGAGCTCAGCAATCGTCATTCTGGCCTGTGCTACGCCTTTTTTTGCGCGCAGACCACTTTCGTGAAGACTGGAGGGGTTCCCGAATTCCATGGCAAAATACGGCAGCATTGCCGCAAGCACTTCTTTGTTCGTACGTGTTGTAGCTGCATTGTCGAAATAAATTGTTTCCAAGGAAAATCCTCCCGCAAGTGCACGTATTTATCATACTATTCTATGCGATGACTCTGCTAGGATACCAGAATTTCGCTTCTTATGTCAACGAAAAAACAGGGCGATTTGACGAAATGGAAATCCTTTGCTATACTATATTTTACGAAATCAGAAAGGAGGGGCGGCAAATGAAAGAAGCAGCACAGTCGATCTATCAGCTGATCGAGAATCTGACAGCGGCATATCCGGGCTTTGCCAAAGGATATACGTCTTTTTTTTCCTACCTGTTTCCGATTCTCTCTTTTTTTATTTTGGCCGGAGCCGTTACTTCCCTGTTCCACTTTCCAAAGAAATCGGAAGCATTCGCTAAGATTCGCTTAGAAAACGGAACGACGTTTCGCTTAAAGCACTGGGAATGCATTCTCGGACGTTCCAAAAATGCAGATATTTGCCTGCCGTACGAAACCATTTCCAGACTGCACGCTGTAATTAGTTCGCAGGAGCAAAATCGATTTTTTATTACCGACTTAGACTCTAAGTGCGGCATTCGCATCGGTGAGCAGGAAGTAGAAGGCAGTGCCCCTTTGCATTTTGGCGACACGTTTTATCTTGGAGAGACGCCTCTTTTGTTTCTTCCTATCGACAAGGAGGAGCAAAAGGAAACAGAAAAAAAGCGCCGGCAAATTCGCCCGATCCCTCCGTGGAGCATTTTGCTGCTTCTTACTTTTTTGCAGGTAGGGCTTTGCATCCAGTTTTGCATTTCGAAAGCGGAAAAATATGCCGGCTATATTCTTCCTACCTTTTTCTTTTTTTGCTTGTTTATGTGGGGATATTTTGTTTTGATGCGCTGTTTTCACATTATCGGCTTTGAGCTTGAGATGATTGCGTTTTATTTAACGACGCTATCGCTTGCCATCACAACGTCATCAATCCCCTACTCGCTTCCAAAACAGTTTCTTTCTGTCGTGCTTGGCGTTTTCGTATTTCTTGCCCTTGGCTATTTGCTGCGCGATTTAAAAAGAATCCAAAAGCTGCGCTGGGTTATGGCTGCGTTTGCGCTGGGGCTAATGCTTGCGACGCTTCTTTTGGGACAGCTGCGCTACGGAGCAACCAACTGGATCCGCCTTGGCCCGCTTAGCTTCCAGCCTTCCGAACTGGCAAAGCTTTGTTACATTTTTGCAGGCTCGGCAACGCTTGACCGGCTTTTTCGCCGCAGAAACTTAGGGCTGTTTATGCTCCTTAGTTTCTCGTTAATTCTCTGTCTTGGGCTAATGAGCGACTTTGGCACGGCAGCGATCTTCTTTATTACTTTCCTTGTAATTGCTTTTCTGCGCTCCGGCAACTTTGCGACGCTTCTACTTATTACCGGAGGCGCAATTACCGCAGGAGCGATGGTGCTGATTGCAAAGCCGTACATTTGGACGCGTTTTGCTACTTGGCGGCACGCATGGGAATACGCAAGTTCCGGCGGCTACCAGCAGGTGCGCACCATGACCGGCATTGCTTCCGGCGGACTATTTGGAACGGGCGCGGGAGGCGGCTATTTGCAGCGCGTTGCCGCTTCGGATACCGACCTTGTGTTTGGCATGGTCTGCGAAGAGTTAGGGCTTTTGACCGGATGTATGGCGGTGCTTTGCATCTTAGCGCTTGCGGCTTATGCGATCCGCTCGTGCTCTATGAGCCGCTCCAGCTTTTACACGATTGCCGCCTGCTCCGCAACGTCCATGCTTGTATTTCAGACGGCGCTAAATGTATTTGGCTCCGTGGACCTGCTTCCGCTAACCGGAGTGACCTTCCCTTTTGTTTCCAACGGCGGCTCCTCGATGATTCTTTCGTGGGGACTGCTCGCTTTTTTAAAGGCCACGGACACGCGCCCAAGAGCTAGCTTTGCAAATGCGCTTCGAAAAGGGAATTTCCCTAAAGAAAGGACTCGACGATGAAAAAAATGCAACAACGCGCTTTTTTGTGCGTACTCGTCTGCTTGTTTTTAGCGCTTGGAATGCTCCTGTTTCTCTTTCGTTACTTTACCGAAGGGAAAAAGTGGTTTGTGCAGGACTACAACCGGCATTTGTATTCCGATCAGCAAATCCTGCTTACCGGCAGTGTAGAAGATACAAACGGCGTTCTGCTCTCCTACGTAAAAGACGGCACCCGGTTTTTCTCGGACGACGCCTCGCTTCGCATTGCCAACCTGCATGTTGTTGGAGATGCGAAAGGCAGCACTCGCTCCTCCTCTCCCCCCGCCCAACCCGACACGCCACTTCCC
>CALWRS010000001.1 GCA_944384025.1 uncultured Lachnospiraceae bacterium | reverse complement strand
TGAACCCCCTTAGCGCAAAGTGAACCCCCTAACGCCAAAGGGGGTTCATTTGTATCACAATTAGGGTCATTTTCCAGCCGACCCTGCGTAAGCTTTGGCCGGCCCATCTGCAATTCCAACATGAAAATCCTCCCGCATCATCCGTATACGCGCAGTATGTGCTCTTTCAGGCAGTCGCCTTCATAAACAAGCTTCAAAGTAAAAAATCGTGTGGACTCCTCCAGCTGCTTTAGAAAAATCCGATCTCCTTCCCACAAGGAAAGCGCAGGGACTTTTTCCACCGGAACCCATTCCAGATCGCCCTCGTCGCAGGCAGTCAACTCGCCTTGAAAAGCATCCGCCGTAAACAAATGCATAAACTGGCTGTCGCCATTATCACACAAAAAAATGACTAGGCCGCGGTAAGCGTAGGAAGTAAGCGTAAGTCCCGTCTCTTCCAAAACCTCCCGCAGCATGCCTTCCTCCGGCGTCTCCGTCTCCTTTAGTTTTCCGCCCACGCCAATCCACTTATCTCGGTTATAATCCTGCTCCTTTTTATTTCGGTGGAGCATCAGATACTGCCCGTTTTTTTGGATATAGCACAAAGTTGTTTGTTGCACTTTACGCACCTTCTCAAATTGATTTTGGCAGCCGTCAGGGCTATCTCGCGTTTACGCGGTAGAACAGAGCAATCGCGTCCGGCCCCACGTGTGCGCCGGTACAAAGGTCGTAGTAGTTATTAATAACTTCCTTGACTTTACACTTCTCAAGAATCTTTCCGATTACGTAATCTGCATCGGGTTTGCAGTCGCAGTGCGCAATGCCAATAATCTGTTCTTCCGGCTTTAAGGCTGCATCCAGAAATTTCTGCACCAGCATGTCAAGCGCTTTCTTTCTTCCGCGAACCGGTCGATCCAGCGCAATTTTTCCTTCGTTGCTTGCGTACAGCATCGGCTTTATGTTTAGCACGGAACCAATTTTTGCCATCGCGGCTCCGACTCTTCCGCCTCTTAGCAGATATTTCATGTCACCGACGGAAAAGCTGCATGCCATTTTGCAGCGATTTTCCTCAAGCCTAGCAACCGATTCCTCCAAGTCTTCGCCGCGCGCCCGCGCCTGCGAAAGTTCGATTGCCATAATCCCCTCTCCTAAGGACGCAGCAAGCGAGTCAATCGCAATGCACTTGCGCTCCGGGTATTTTTCCAAAAGCATTTCCGCCGCAATCCGGGCGGACTGTACGGTTCCGCTAAGTCCGGAGCTAATGCCAATAAAAACTACATCCTGCCCCTGCTGCAAATACGGCTCAAAGTAGGCGGCGAACCGCTCCGGATTAATCAGGCTTGTTTTCGCAACGCCCCCTTCGCGCATTCGGTCATAAAATCGTTTTGCCTTCTCTACGTCGTCTTCGCTTTTCTCAAAGCAGGAGATTTCTTTTCCGTCGAAGTTAATATAATACGGGATCATCTCGATTCCATATTTTGTCAAATCTTTCTCCACCAAATTGCTAGCTGAATCCACCATAATAACGTATGACATTTTACCCTCATTTCCGCTATGTTTCCATAACTATCAAACGTAGTTTTCAAAACTACTTTAACGCGTTCGCGGGATCTTGTCAATCGCTATTTACTTTAAGTTCTATGAAATTTTCAAATCAGCCCTGCAAAACGCAGAACCACGGTAAAAACAAACAGGGTTACAAGCGACAAAAGGCTTGTCCAAACAACTAACTGTCCGGCAAGTTCAGCGTCGTTGTGCATTTCTTTTGCCATAATAGCGCTTGAGACGGCAACCGGCGTGCCGTACAGTGCCGTATATGCCGTATATACGGCCGGCGTCGCGTGGAAAGTATCGCTGATGGACGAAAGCAGCCATGCTCCTCCAAGCGCAATGGCAGGTATAATAAGAACCCGCAAAACGGTTCCAATCCAAATTTCCCTGCGTTTTTCTTTCGCACTTTGGAAAGAAAACTGCCCGCCAAGCACAAGCAGCGCTAACGGCGAGGCAATGTGCGAGATTTCTTCGATTGCCCGATACAAAACGCTTCCCTGCTTTCGCAGCATAAAAACCGGTTCTCCGTTCGACTGCGGCAATATGTTTCGGATGAGCAGACAAAGGACGCCGGATAATACGCCGATAATCAAGGGGTTCTTTGCTATTTTCTTAAAAATCTGTGAGAAGTCCGCTTTCTTTTTCCCTTCCGACGGAAGATACACTGAGAGGGAAATCACGGCTAAGACGTTATAGACCGGAATCGTTACGGCAGATAAAAGGGCGGCAACCGCCACGCCTTCGCTGCCTCCTAGAGCGCCAGAGAGAGGGATTCCGATAATTGCGAAATTCGAGCGAAACGTACATTGTAAAATTACGCCCTTTTGCAGCGGATCCGAAATCCAAAAGCGGGCGACCAAAAGCCCTATTCCAAAGAAGAGGAAAACCATTGCCCCGGCATAAAGAAGAACATCCACTTGGATGTCCTTCAGGTTTTCGATTTGATAGATGTTGTAAAAAAGATATAACGGCAGGGAAACGTAAAACACGAGCTTGTTTCCAATACGCAAAAACTCCTCGGTAATCAGGCCAATTCGGCGCAGACAATACCCTGTCACAATTAAAATTAACAGCGGAAAAACCGCATTGCAGGCAAATACAAAAACCTCGATCATAACTGGTTACTCCTCACCGTTCCAGCAGTACGTACAGAGTTTGCAAGGTTCGATTCCTACCGACTGCAGCATATCATCCAGACGGTTGTAGCGAAGTGTCGTAAAGTTTAGCTTCTTTCCGATCAGCTCTTCCATTTTCGCGTACTCCTGCGTGTCCGGATTTGCATATTTTTTAAGACGTTCCTCCGAAATCTGGTCGGTGCCTTCCAGTTCTACAATACACCGGCGGGCTATCAGCTCCATTTCCGATGTAGAACGCGAAAAGTTCAAGTACTTGCACCCGAACAAAAGGGGCGGACAAGCCGGCCGCACATGCACCTCGGTTGCTCCGCTTTCCATCAGAAATTCCGCCGTTTCCCGAAGCTGCGTTCCCCGCACAATAGAATCATCAATCACGAGCAGGCGCTGCTCTTTAATCAAGTCCTTTACGGCAATCAGCTTCATCTTTGCAATCAAATCCCGACGGCTTTGGATGGTTGGCATAAAGGAGCGCGGCCACGTAGGCGTATATTTAATTAACGGGCGGGAAAACGGAACGCCGGAAGCGTTTGCGTAACCAACTGCGTGTGCTGTTCCGGAATCAGGAACTCCGGCAACCACGTCCGGTTTAATGGAATCCCTTTTTGCCATAAGCTCTCCGCAGCGATAGCGCATCTTTTCTACGCTGATTCCTTCATAAGAAGAAGACGGGTAGCCGTAATAAACCCACAAAAACGTGCAGATTTTCATCTCCGTTCCCGCAGCAGCAAGCGTATGTACGCTCTCCGAGTCAAAAACGACAATCTCTCCCGGGCCAAGCTCTTTTAACGGGCTGTAACCCAAATTCAAAAAGGAGAAGCTCTCAAAGCAGGCGCAGACTGCGCCGTCTTTTTTTCCAAGGGCAACCGGCGTTCTGCCGTAGCGGTCTCTTGCCGCATAAATGCCCTTCGAAGTTAGCAGCAGAAGCGAAAGAGAGCCTTCCACAAGCTCCTGTGCGTAGCGTATTCCTTCAATTAAGTTTTCTTTTTGGTTGATTATGGAAGCCACAAGCTCGGTCGGATTAATCTCTCCGTTGCTCATTTCAAAGAAATGCGTGTTGTTCTTTAGAATCTTCTCTACGATTTCGTCGGCGTTGTTAATCTTTCCTACCGTCGTAATGGCAAACGTCCCGTGGTGGGAGCGCACTAAAATCGGCTGCGCTTCAAAATCGGAAATACAGCCAATTCCCATCGTCCCTTTTAGGGAATTTGCGTCCTTGTCAAACTTTGTCCGAAACGGGGAGTTCTCGATGGAATGGATCGCTTTTTCAAATCCATTTTCCCCGTACACTGCCATACCGGCTCTTCTTGTTCCTAAATGAGAGTGATAATCTGTTCCAAAAAAAAGGTCGAAAACACAGTCTTCTCTCGATGCAACGCCAAAAAATCCGCCCATAAAAAATCCTCTTTTCCTTGCCGTCTGCGTGTGACGGTACCAGACAATTATATTTCTGAATCCAGAGCGATGCAAGAAGAAATTCTATTCATTAGCATTTCTAATGATTACTATGCATAACAGCGCCACTTAAAGAAGCGCTTCGTCGTAAATAGCGCGGCTTCCGCCTACGAATTTTGCGCGCGTTCTTGCAGCGAGCAAAATAGCTTCCCCGATGTGCTTTAACGGAAGGCGCACCGGAACCGCCACCTTTTTCAGATGCATTCCAATAAGCGTTCCGCCAATATCTAGTCCCGCGTCTGCGTGAATTTCTTCTACCGCAATCGGGTTCGAAAACTCCCGATATGCTGCCGTTGCAAAACTGCCGCCCGCTTTTGGCTGCGGAATTACGTTAACCTGCTCCGCATAAGGAAATTCCTCTCTTTCTACAATCAGCGCGCGATTTAAGTGCTCACAGCACTGCGCCGCCATTCGGATTTTCTTTGCGTGAAACACTTCGTAGAGCCCCGCAAAGATTGCGTCCGCTACCTGCGGTCTGCTGTCGCTGCCAATGCGGCTTCCGCACACTTCACTTGTAGAGCAGCCAATTACAACTACTTGTCCTTCCCGCAGTCTGGCCGCTTCGCAAAGTGCTTCCGCCGCCTGATGCGCCTGTTTTTGAATTTCTTTTAAATCGTCCATTTTCTCCTCCTTACCGATACATCTCAAGAAGCCTGCGAAGATATGGGTTTTTATAAAAGGCAATGAATAATACTACAGCGGCAACAGCGCCAAATGCGCCCTGCCCGACGTTGCTAAGAATCGTATCCACTCCTGCCGCAAGGCCGCTTCCTAAAAGAACCCACTTATAAAGGAAGTACCCAAAAACCATTAGCAGTTCCGCTAATATGCCGCTGATAATCGCTCTTGCCAGCCATCGTTTTGCCATAACTTTTTCCAGACCATCATACACCAGATACGCCGTAATAGCAACCAACGCTTTGATAACAAACGTTCCCGGAACGTAGCTGATATAACCGGTCAGCAAGTCCGCCATGGCAGAGCCGATACCCGCTGCCAAACCGCCGTAAATCGGGCCAAGCAGCAAGCCGCACAAAAGCACAATGCAGTCTCCCATATGCACATAACCGCCGGTTGGCGTAGGAATTTGAATGACCATCGTTGCCACGCAGGAAAGCGCCGCAAAGACGGCGGCAACTACGGTTTTGGTTGTTCTTTTTTCGATTGACATTTTCTTCCCTCCGTTTTTTCTTGACATTATAGCCCTTTTTGGTATGATTTACATGTTCATTTTGATATTTTCTGACCATGCCAGATTTTACCCAAGAAAAAACCGGAGGTGTTTTGCCATGCTTCTTACTTACTCCCTGTCCGACCGGAACGGTCTTCCGATTTACGAATATCTCTACCGCTGTATTCGCACCGACATTCTTTCCGGAAGACTGTCGCCCGGCGAGCGGATGCCTTCTAAGCGCCTGCTTGCCGCGCATTTGGAAATCAGTATCGCAACTGTGGAAACTGCCTATGGGCAGCTCATTGCGGAAGGATACTTAAACTCAGTAGAGAAACGGGGATATTTTGTGGCGGACGGCGTTGTGGCAAACGGCGCCGCACACACACTCCCCGCCCGCCCCATCCAACCCGAAAAAAAACCGTCGCCTAAGCCGTCTTTCTGCCTGCTTGATTTAACGTCGAATGAAATTGCGAGCGACCGCTTCCCTTTCTCCGTTTGGTCAAGGCTTATGCGAAACGTTATTTCCGAGCTGCAAACCCGACTTTTGGAGCGGATTCCCGGCATGGGTGTTTACGAACTGCGAAGAGCAATTGCAAGTCACCTCTACGAACTGCGCGGAATGGTTGTAGACCCAGAGCAGATTCTTATTGGCGCAGGAACCGAATACTTGTACCAGCTTTTGATTCAGCTTTTCGGAAGAAAAAGTGTGTACGCCATGGAAAATCCAGGCTACCGCAAGCCACAGCAAATTTACGAATCGCATCACATTTGCTACCGCCCCATCCAAATGGATGAGCAGGGAATTTCCATGCACATGCTTAGCAAATCCGACGCAAACATCGTCCACATCTCCCCGGCGCACCATTATCCTACCGGCACGGTTATGTCCATCGCGCGCCGCCAAGAACTGCTTTTCTGGGCAGCCATGCAACCAAACCGCTACATTTTAGAGGACGAATACGACAGCGAGTTTCGCTTTTCCGGCAAGCCGATTCCGCCGCTTTTTTCGCTGGATACAAAGGATCGCGTCGTCTATATGAATACCTTTTCCAAATGCATCAGCCCGTCGATTCGTATCAGCTACTTGATCCTGCCGTATCCGCTGCTTGCACGCTTTAAGGAGACGCTTTCTTTTTACTCCTGCACGGTTCCAAGCTTTGAGCAGTATACGCTCGCGCGGTTTATTGAAGGAGGCTACCTTTTAAAGCATATCAACCGTATGAAGACGCAGTACCGGCTTGTGCGGGACGAGTTGATTGCGCGGATGGAACAAAGCCCTTTTGCCTCCCGCATTCACATTCGTGAAAAAGACGCGGGACTGCACTTTCTTATGCAAATCGATACCGACCTCTCCGACGAAGAAGTACGGCGGATTGCAAAAGAGCGCGGCGTGCGCCTCCAGCCGCTTTCGGACTTTTTGTTCGTCCCGGAGAGCGGCTTTTCGCATACGTTTGTCATCAACTACTCGTCGCTCTCCCGCGAGGACATAAAAAATTTCAAAGCCAAAGATTCTTGAAAATACTTTTCGTCTGTGGTAACGTATGTACGATCCCCTGCCAAACTGCTTCCGGAAGCGGGTTTGGTCAGTACTGCCTCGCTGCGCCCGGAATTTGCGCACCGATAAGCGGGATACGTCCCGTTATGGCAGAAATCAGGTTGGAAGAAGACAAAAGAAGAAAGGATAAGTGCTGCTGCTCCTTTCTTTCAGCTTAATACATGCCGGAGCAGCGACGCAGATACGTCTGTGTTGACGCATGGGTAAAAGTCATGAAGAAATTCAGAGATTTTTTGCACCGGAAAGATGTAGTTATTTCCGGAAAGCGCTATGGCATCGACGCCCTTAGCGCTATGGCACAGGGCTTATTTGCATCGTTACTAATCGGCACAATTCTTGCGACGCTTGGCGAACAGCTTCTGCCGCACGTAGAAAGTATCGCTGCCTTAAAAAAGCTCTGTGAGTGGCTGGTAACCGCCGGGACATACGCAAAGGCGGTATCGGGCCCGGCAATGGCCATCGCCATCGCCTACGCTTTGCAGGCGCCTCCGCTTGTTCTGTTCTCCTCCATTGCCGTAGGGCAGGCAGCAAACGTAGAAGGCGGCGCGGGCGGTCCGCTTGCCGTTTTGCTTGTTGTTATTGTTGCAACCGAGTGCGGCAAACTGGTTTCTAAGGAAACAAAAGTGGACATTTTGGTAACGCCTTTTGTTACAATCTTTACCGGAGCCGTCCTCTCCATTCTTTGCGCGCCGTTTATTGGCGACGCAGCGTCTAAGGTCGGCGATATGGTAATGTGGGCAACAGAGCGCCAGCCGTTTGTAATGGGTATTTTAGTTTCGGTCATTATAGGTATTGCCCTGACACTGCCGATAAGCAGTGCGGCAATCTGCGCGGCAATCGGATTAACCGGTCTTGCCGGAGGCGCAGCCGTAGCAGGCTGCTGTGCGCAGATGATCGGTTTTGCCGTAATGAGCTACAAAGAAAACAAAGTGGGCGGCTTAGTGTCTCAGGGGCTTGGAACGAGTATGCTGCAAATGGGCAACATCGTTCGAAAGCCAATTATCTGGCTTCCGGCCATCCTGACTTCCGCAATTACCGGTCCGATTGCCACCTGCTTATTTAAGCTTGAAATGAACGGCGCGGCCGTATCGTCCGGTATGGGAACTTGCGGTCTTGTCGGACAAATCGGCGTATACACCGGCTGGGTGAATACCGGCAAGGCAATCACCGCTATGGACTGGGTAGCGCTGTTAAGTATTAGCTTCGTTCTCCCCGCTGTTATTTGCGGACTTCTGGGCTTTTGGTTCCGGCGCATGGGTCTTATCAAAGACGGCGACCTGAAACTGGAAGCCTAATCCAAACACTATTTTTCCGGGAGGTACATCATGAAATTCCTGCAAAAGTTTCACTATAATTCTCCGGTGATTCTCACCTTTGCACTGGCTTGTCTGGTTTGCTTTTGGCTAAACCGGCTGACCGGAGGCTGGGCAAACCTGCATCTGTTTTCCACCTATCGGTCGGGGCTTACGAATCCCTTGATGTACCTCCGTCTTTTCGGTCATATTTTCGGACACATCAGCTGGGCGCACTTTATGAACAATATCCTGATGATTCTGCTTCTAGGCCCGATGTTAGAAGAAAAATACGGCAGTCAAACGCTCATCGAAATGATTGCGATTACTGCCGTTGTAACTGGTATTGCGCATAATTTACTGCAGCCGCACAGTGCGCTGCTTGGCGCAAGCGGCATCGTTTATATGCTGATTGTCCTCTCTTCTATTGCCAGCATGAAAGATAACCGGATTCCTATCACCTTTTTGCTAATCAGCATTATTTACATTGGCGGAGAAATTTTAAGCGGCTTCCAAAAAGACAGCATCAGCCACATGACGCACATTATCGGCGGCGTATGCGGCGGATTTTTCGGACTGGCGCTGCGTGGTAAAAAAGGTTCCCGCTAGATTTCAATATCCGGTCGCATCCACTCTTTGCGAAGCTTCCAAAGGATAATAAATGCCAAAATAGCGGCTAGAAGCGCGGTTGCGGCAAAATTCAGCCATATTCCTAAAAGCTCCAGCGGCCAAAGCGCTGCAAGCAAAATAACCGGGAAGATTAAAGCCGTAGATACCGAAATAAGCGAGGCTGGGACAGACTTTCCGATTGCAAGCATATAGCTTTGGGTTGCAAAAGAGAACCATCGGGTAAGATACGTGATGGAAAAAAGCCGAATCGCGCCAACGGAAAGCTGCAAAACTTCCGGCCCCGCCTCTGTTACAAACAGCTTTGTAATCGTTTCCGGAAACAGCTGCAGGACAAGAATGACAACCGCAGAAAAAATGCCGCTTGCCGCAAAACAGCACTTTTCTATTGCTCGTACCCGGGAAAATTTACCGGCTCCCCAGTTGTACCCAACCGCCGGCTGAAGCGAATCGCAAAGTCCGTAAAGAATCGGATGCACAACGCCGTCGGCAAACATCAAAATACCGTATACGGAAACTGCCGTTTCCCCTCCTAAACGCACTAAGATGATATTGATTAAAATGGAGGTGATTCGACCTGCAAGGTTGTTTAAAAAGTTCGGGCTGCCGCATACAACAATCTGCCGCAGCAAACGCAAATGAAACCGCGGTCTGCAAAAGCAAAGAGTTGTCTTTTTAAAGAAGAATGGCAAAAATGCAAGTACAACTCCCGCAAACATGCCGCTGCACGTAGCAAGCGCCGCCGCCCAGATTCCTAGGCGCAAAACGCCAAGAAAGAGAAATTCCAGACCCGCGCTCAAGGCAGAAACAAAAATATTCAGGAACATACTCGTTCGAATATACCCGCAAATTCTTAAATAGTTGTCCGCCGCAAAGGTAATCGTTGTTACCGGAGAGCAAATCGCGTATACGCGAATGTACTGCACCGCCAGCTTTGCAAACGCACCTTCCGCTCCCATCAGCCGGATTAACAGCGGAGCGGCCGCATATAAGGCGACGCCTATAAAAATACCGGCCACAACAACCATAATGCAGGCGCACGTAAAAATGTTGTTCGCTTCTTTGTTTTCCTTTTTGCCAAGGGAAATCGAAATAGGCACCGAAGAGCCGACACCGATTAAGTCCGCCAGCGAGAAATTAATAATTACAAAGGGCATAGCAAGATTCAACGCAGCAAATGCGGTCTTTCCCAAATACTGCCCAATAAATACGCCGTCAATCGTCTGGTACAGCGCCGACGCCAGCATACTAATCGCACCCGGAATCGACGCCAGAAAAAACAATTTTAGCGGCCTCGTTTTTAAAAATAAAGCGTTAGAGTTCATATCCTCATCCAACATTTCTTATCCGGTCACTGCGAATTTTCTTCCCAGTTCACCGTTTTGATATTCTCTCCCCACAAATCTCTTGCAAGGTTCCAAATAAAATCGTATCCGAAGCTCTTTCCCTCCGAGTAATTCACGCATCCATGTTCTCCCGCTAACGTCTGCGTGTAATCCTGCAGGGCATATACGGTAAAGTTGCGGCGGCTTCCAAACACGGACGTATCGTAATTCCAGTGGTTCACAAGCGGAATAATCGTCCCCTCTTTTATATACTTCTCGTCGCCGTCTTTGTAAAATTCCAGATATGCCATTCCCTCCAGCTGACACCGCGCGTTTTTAAACATGGAGATAAAGTTGCCAAGCGAGTAGTAGACAACCATTTTGTGTCCGCTATCGGATGTCAGCCACTCCATCGGCTGGCAAATATGCGGATGCGCGCCGACTACCGCGTCCACTTCAAGGGAAAGAAACAGCTTTGTGTAATCTTTTTGGTACGCGTTCGTGCTCATTTGGTACTCGGTTCCCCAGTGTACAAATACAACTACGAAATCCGCCTGCTCTTTCGCCTTTGCAACGTCTGCCTTCACTCTGCTTTGCGAAAGGATATCCACGGAATACGAAGCTTCCTGCGTCGCCGATCCGATGTTTACGCCGTACGTGTAGTTAAGGAGCGCCAGCCGGATTCCGTTTTTCTCAACGACGCGAAGCGTAGACTGATCTTCCTCGCTGTCGTGTATTCCAAGCAGCGTAATGTCCGGGAACTGTCTCCAATACGAAACCGTCCGGGCGAGCGCACGATAGCCGTAGTCGGACGCATGATTGGTCGCCATAGTAATTACATTAAATCCTACGTCCATCAGCTCCTCCGCTACCGCATCGGGCGTATTAAAGGTGCTGTAGCCGTGGTAATCTCCCCAGCGGTTATAACTGCCGATGTAATCGTTTTCCACCGAAGAACCCCGGTATCCGCCGTCGCCTCCAAGCGGCGTCTCCTGATTAACAACAGCAAAGTCCGCTAGCTGCAAATAAGGGCGGATGGGATCGTACCATCCGTCAAAGGAGAACGTTCCATCCTGCGCGTAGCCGTCTTCCAGCATATACCAGTCGTACAAGTTGTCCCCTACCGCTACCATCGTCACCGTATTGGGCGTAGGGGTCGGCGTTGGCGTAGCGGTTGGCGTAGGCGTTGGCGTATCGGACGGCGCCGTATCTATGGAAGCGCTTCCCGACGGCGATAGATTTCCGGGAACTGATTGCTTTTTTTCGCCGGTTCGGTCTCCAAAAAAAAAGACGCCCAAAACGCACAGGAGCAAAACTCCCGTGATTACACAAAGAATTTTCAGATTCCTTCGTATCCGCCGCAGCCGCTTCCGGCGTTCCCTGTTTGCGCGGCGTTTTGCTTCTAACTCTGCATATTGTCTCTGATTCATATTTTCTCCACCCGATTCAAGACCCGTTCGCCGCCTATAGAGGCGGGAGTCTTCCCACATCTGACAAAGACTGTGGCGGGCATTGCTGCCCGCCGCCTGCCTTACTGTTTATCTTCTGAGCTTTCCTTTTCTAAACTGTCCTTCCCGGCTTTTTTCTTTTTTATGGTAACCGCAACGGTTGCGGCGATTAAGACAACCAAAAAGACCGGAATTCCTATTTTCCAAACAAGCGAAGAGTTATCGCCGGACTTTTCCTTTTGCGTTTCTTCCGGCGTTGGCGTTGCCGTATCTTCTACGGCTTTTGTTGGCTCCGCCGTCGGTGCTGACGTCGGCTTTCGTGTCGGGGTCGGCGTAGGCGTAGGTGTTTGTGTTGGCACAATCGCTTCGGCGCTTGGCATACTCTTTAGCGCCAGTTTTGCATAAACGACCGTCTCTCCCTCCGGCTGCGTCTCGCTGGTATACTCCGTTCCCGGCTGATAATCCTTCGTGGTGTACCAGCCCGCAAACGTCATGTACGTAAGCTCCGGTTCTTCCGGCAGCTGCGTTCCTGTTGCATACTGCTGTCCGTTTACACGATACGTTACGGAAGAAAAGGCGCCCGTGGCACTAACTTCGTATACAGTAATGCTGCCGTTTGCCGCCAGAAAGCTCATGTTTCGCAGCTGCGAACCGCTGTCCACACCGTTCGCATTCATTTCTCGCAGCATATCCTCTGCCGTAAACCACGCGATCTTTTTCCCGGAAACTTCTTCGACTCTGCTTGGGTCTACCGGAATCCACCAGACGCTTTTTTCCGCGCTGTCTAGAATCATTTTTACGTCGCCGCTTCCCGTATATACGACGGCAATCTCTCTTCCCTGCGTTACGTAGCTGCTCTTTGCGGCCATGGACAGAAAGCTCGCATCCCACTCTTTCGTGCTCGTCTTTCCTTCGGCGTTTTGATAAAGCACCGTTCCGTCAACAACCGATTCCACCGGTTTGCCGGACTCTTCCTTATGAATGCTTCCCCATTCGACGCTTTGCACTCCTTCAAACAGCGCGTCTACAACCGTTTTGTAGTTCCACTCTAGAGTATCGCGGTTGATATATGCGTGGCATTCTCCACCGGAATTTCCATTGTAGCCGTTGTCCCAGATAATACATGGCACACCATACTCCGCCGCTTTTCTACCCATGTAGAACGCCCAACGTTCCCGCGCCTGCGTGTTGTCTTTATTGGTCGCTCCGGTCTCTCCAAGAATAACCGGAATCCCGTGATCCAAAAACTGCGTCTTTACATCAGCAAACATCTGATCGATGGCGCTTGTGCATTCTGACTTTTCTGGATCAAAATCAAGCATCGTATCGCTTAAGCAAAAATCGTACGGCGCATATCCGTGAAACGATATAATGAGGTTCTTCACAACTTCCCCATTCCAAGTCGGCAGGGAAATGGATTCCAGCACTGCCGAAGAGTTGGAAGCCGCGTAGCCCGGAATCATCAGGCAGCGCTCCGCGTTATACCCTCCGCCTTGGTTTCTGACAGCGTTCGTAAACACCTGATTTAAGTAATTAACCGCTTGGTAAGCTTCCTGATTTCCGGTCCACTCCTGCGCCGTTCCTACCAGACGCGGCTCGTTCATGCCTTCAAAAATCAGATGCTGGTCGTAGTCCGCAAACGCTTGTGCAAGCTGCTTCCAGACGCAGGAAAGCTGCCACGCAATCGCCTCCTGATTTTTTACGAGGTTCGCGTTGTTAATCCATTCTTCGTGATGCACGTTTAAAATCACGTACATGTCGTTTTCGTATGCGTAATCTACGACCGTCTTAACGCGCTCTAAAAACGCTTCGTCGATTGTAAAACTTCCGTCCGAAGACAAATGCTTGTACCAAGTTACCGGAATGCGGATCGTCGTAAAGCCGCCCGCCCGTATTTCATCAATCAGCTCTTTTGTAATTACCGGGTTGCCCCACGACTGTTCCTGACTGTATACGTCGGAAGCGTTTCCGCCGGTTGCGTCAAGCGTATTTCCCAGATTAAATCCCATTCCCATTCGTTCCACAATCTCCGATGATGTGCAGCCTGTTCGTTTCCCTTCGCCGTCTTTCGACTCGCTTGCAAGCGCGCCCGAAAGCCAAAGCAGCAAGGCCATGCACAAACCGCATAATGCGGCGCCACGTTTTCCCCAAATACTTTTCTTCATGTTTTCACCTCTTTAATAAAACGAAATATTCAAGACTCTCTCGTGAGTCAGACGAGCGTGAATCGTCTTCCCTGACAGTATACAGGATTCCAAAAAGGAACACAACGCTTTTTTCACTCCTTCGTCTCTGCCTCCAAAAGCTCTAAAAGCTTCTCGTACACAAAGCGTACGCTTTCTTCACGCACTGCGTTTCTGCCAAGATTTCCAAAGCTCTTCGTAAAAACGGACGTCTCTTTCTTTATAAAAAAACCAAAGCAGACAGTTCCAACCGGCTTTTCCTGCGTTCCGCCTCCTGGCCCTGCAATACCGGTAATGCCAACGCCTACCTGCGCCCGGCTTCTTTTTGCCGCGCCTACGGCCATCTGCCGCGCAACCTGCTCGCTGACAACGCCGTACTGCCGGATGTCCTCCAAAGAAACGCCCAGATACTCGATTTTTGCCTCGTTTGCATAAGTCACAAACGAAACATCAAGCACACAGGAAGCATCCGGTACGCTAACGAGCCCGGCCGCTGCCAAGCCGCCGGTACAAGATTCCGCAAAGCAGATACGTAATCCCCGCTCCTTTAAAAGCCGCACAAGCCGCTCCTGCAAACTTTCCGTGCATTTTTTTTCCATTTATCCGTAACTCCTCTTTGCTTACTGCGCTTTTTCTTCGTTAAGAAGGCGGCTCTCTCCGGTCGCGTAATCAATAACCACGCCGGGCTGGACATTAAAGCAGTAGACGCAAAAGCATATCCCTTCTCCAGCGTCTTCTACAGAGTACGCTTCCATCAAAACGCCGCTTGCCACAAGGTTTTCTCCTTCAAAGACCGGCGTCACACGGTAGAGAACGTGGTTCGAGGTTCGCTCTACGTACCGGACGACTTCTTCCTCAAACGGAAGCATCCCTTCTACGTTAAGATACCGCGTTCCGGTAATCAGGTTTTTTTCGTTTGCATTTTGTCCGGTAAGGCAAAACGCGATAAGATGACAGCGGTTATACAAATACGCCGGCTCGGAATCAACGACGCCGGGATATTTTTCCTGCTGCCACCCAGAAGGGCGGATAGAGCCGATTTCTCCGCGCTCCTGCGTAGGCAAAAACGCGGGGCACAGATTTGCGTAAGCAACGCCGCACCGGCCGAGTACGTCAAGTTCGCTGTACGTCTCAAACTCTTTAGTCGTGATTTCTTCCGGTTCAAAAAAAGGCACGCCGCCATTAATTACTACAAAGGCTTCGCCTCCATACTCCGGAATTTCAAATCCGTCCGGCAGAGAATGCCCAAAATACTTTACAAGCAGCGGAATAGCAAGCGCAGCGAACAAAGTGACAAGCACACCGCCAAGCAAAGTCCTCTTTTTTCTTTTTTGATAGCGTTTCCTTTTGCCCATACCTCTCCCGCTTTCCGGTAAACTCTAGCTGCTGCCCTTATTTTATCTGTTTTTCCTTCGGGATACAATGCCGTATCCCCCAAATGATTCCAAAACTGACTTCGTACAAAAAACAGGATAGGTTTTCTTGTTGCCAAAGCCGCAGCGCCTTACTATAATGGACATATATGCTTATTTTTGGTCGAATGAAGGGACTTGTCCGACACGAATTATACTGAGTTAAAAATCGATAAAAGAATTACCTCCCGCGCCGCTTGGTTTGTGTTCTCATTTTGCACCATCATTATGCGCGCAATGACACACTACAGCAACTGGGAACATTGGGTGTTCGCTATGCTCCTTGTACACGAAGGAATTTTAACGGTTATGACGTTTCACCCCCGCGTTTCCGTACAGGCAAAATCGACGCTTTTAAAGAAATATGAAAAGATTATCCATATTTCCATTACAAGTAAGGTAAGCTTTTCTTACCAAAATGCGCAAAAAGCGCGCGAAAACATGACTAACGAAAAAGACCGCATCTTTGTCTTGGATTCGAAACATCTGTCTACGGGCATGGCGCATATAATTATGCGTGCGGTGGACTTTATTGTTAAGCCGTTTGTACCCGAAGTTATGCTCTCTAGAGTCAGCCGCGCGCTGGAGCTGGAGGATTTGCGGCGCGAACTGTCCGACAAGCTGGAGCAAAAGACCAAGGAAGTTACCGACATTAAGGCAAAGTCGTGCCAGGACGCACTTACTGGTTTATGGAACCGCAGCCATACTGAGGAAGTCGTAAACGAGCTGCTCTCTTCCGGTGAGAGCGGCGCACTTATGATGATTGACATGGATAATTTCAAAGCCATCAACGACACTTACGGACACATTGCCGGAGACCAAGTGCTTAAAATGTTTGCCGAAACGCTGCGCGAATTTTCCGATGAAGGCGACGTCCTTTGCCGGATTGGCGGCGACGAATTTGTCGTTTTCCTAAAAGGGGAAACGAGCAAAAAAGAAATTGACGCCCGACGACGGAACGGATTTTACAATTCTTTACAATGCGGCGGATAAAGCGCTCTACTACGTAAAGCAAAATGGGAAGGACTCGTACCACTTTTTCAGCGACCGGCTGCATTCGGAAAGCCGCCGCGACGCGAAAATGGTGGATTTGAATTATTTGCACGACTTTATGAGCCGGGGCGACAACGGAAAAGGCGCTTATTTGCTGGATTTTGATAGTTTTCGGCACGTATACAACTTTACGATTTCCGAAGCCGACGCACAGTTTCTGGACGTTTCGGAAACGGAGCTGGCGCTTGAGCTTTTAGAGCAGGCTATCCACACTTCTCTTCGCCGCTCGGACGTATCAACCCGCTATTCCAGCAAACAGCTGATTGTTATTTTGATGGGCGCGAACCACGAAAACTCAGAAATGGTTGCGGAACGGATTTTGCATGCTTCTGGCAGCTTTATAAAGGGAACAAAATCCGCGTAGATTACGGAATTGCCGCTCAGCAAGACTAAGCACCGTTTAAAATTTTCGCGTGTGCGGAGGCAGAAATGAAGGAACAGCTTATTGTAAAGATGATCGAATATAATAACGGAGATGCTAAGCGCATTCAGCACTTTCTGAAAGTGCACGACTTTGCAAGGACAATCGGCGTACTGGAAGGGCTGACAAAGCAGGAGCTTTTCGTTTTGGAGACGGCTGCCATCGTCCACGATATCGGCATTCGCGTGTGCGAGGAAAAGTACGGCTCCTGCACCGGAAAACTACAGGAAAAAGAAGGACCGGCTATTGCCCGCGCTATGCTCTGTGAGCTGGGCTACGAAAGTTCGGTTATCGAGCGGGTCTGCTATTTGGTGGCCCATCACCACACTTATACAAACATCGACGGAATCGACTACCAGATTTTGGTCGAGGCGGATTTCCTAGTAAATCTTTACGAGGATTCTACTCCTGTAGAGCATATACGCACCGCATATGAGCGCATTTTCCGAACCGAAACCGGGAAAAAACTTTGCCGGGAGATGTTCGGGCTTTCGCTTTCTTGATTCTTATGAAAAACACGCAGAGCGTTTTATCCGATGGGAGTCTTCCCCATCGGATAAAATTTATTTAGGGGCTTTTCTTTTCGCGCTTTTCGGTTTATGATGAACTTATCAATACTTCAAGGAGGAACCGAAAAGATGAACAGTTTCTTTAAGCTCAAGGAAAATGGCACCAACGTACCTACCGAAATCCTTGCAGGTCTGACCACCTTCTTTGCCATGGCTTACATAATCGTTGTAAACCCGTCGATTTTAAGTCAGTCCGGCATGGAGTGGGGCGCCGTTTTCCTTGCGACAATCATTGCATCCATTATCGGAACGCTTATTATGGGACTTGTTGCGAACGTCCCGTATGCGCAGGCCCCCGGTATGGGCTTAAACGCATTTTTCGTTTACACCGTTTGCTTTGCGCTGAAATTCACGTGGAAACAGGCACTGTCTATGGTGTTTATTTGCGGCTTGATTAACATTTTCATTACCGTAACGAAAATCCGCAAGTACATCATCAAGGCAATTCCCGCTAGCCTGCAAAACGCTATCGGCGGCGGAATTGGTATTTTCGTAGCTTATATCGGCCTTTTAAACGTAGGCATCATTAACTTTGGCGGCGGCGTACCGGCAATCTCCACGCTAAACAAGCCTGTGTTCTGGCTCTTTATCATTGGCCTGGTATTGATTGTTGTACTCCAGATTTTCAAAGTCAAGGGCGCTATCTTTATCGGAATTATCCTAACAACCCTTTTAGGAATTCCTATGGGCGTTACCGTTACTTCCGAAACCGTCAGTTTTACAGAGGCCTGCGAAGCGCTGCCTACGACCTTTTTAGCAATTTTTACCAAGGACGGTCTTCCTTCGCTCTTTACGGATGCTTCCAAACTGCCGCTTGTTTTAATTACCATCTTCTCCTTTAGCCTTTCCGATACGTTTGATACAATCGGAACCTTTATCGGAACCGGAAGAAAGAGCGGCATCTTCAGCGAAGAAGACGAAAAAGCGATGGAAACAACCGCCGGATTCAAGTCCAAAATGGATAAGGCGCTGTTTGCAGACGCTACGGCAACTTCCATTGGCGCGATTTTCGGAACCTCCAATACGACTACTTTCGTGGAAAGTGCAGCGGGCATCGGCGCAGGCGGACGTACGGGTCTAACAAGCGTTGTTACGGCGCTTTGCTTTGCCGTCAGCGCCTTTTTCGCAACGTTTGTCAGCGCAATCCCGTACGCGGCAACGGCTCCGGCGCTTGTTATTGTCGGGATTATGATGATGTCTTCCTTCGCAGAAATTAAGTGGGATGACTTTGAAGAAGCAGTTCCTGCTTTCTTCGCCGGCATCTTTATGGCGCTAAATTACAGTATTTCCTACGGAATTGCCGCCGGATTTATCTTCTACTGTATTGTAAAAATCTTCAAGAAACAGGCAAAACAAATTTCGCCTATCCTGGCAGTTGCAACGATTCTGTTTATACTAAACTTTGTGCTTCTGGCACTGTTGTAACACAAATTGAAAACGGTTGAGGTGGACTTAAATGAATGCAAACGAAATGATATGCAAATGCAAGCAGGTTTCCTATCACGACGTAGAAACCGCATTGCACCAGATGGATCAGTTCGAGGATGTCTTGAAAGCTTTTGAGGAAGTGCAGAAAATGACGCAGTGCTCCACAGGCTGCGGCGGCTGCCACGACAAAATACTGGACGTAATCTCTGAACTGTTAATGGCTTAATTTAAAAAAAAGCCCGCTGTATTTTTTGATACAGCGGGCTTTTTTAGTTATTGAAAATATGCTACGCCGCTTTCGAAAATCAGCTGATTCTGATCTCCGGTAATATTAACGGCAACGCCGGTTCCCCGCCGCTCGGAGTGCGCCATCTTTCCAAGCACTCTGCCGTCCGGCGAAGTAATGCCCTCAATTGCCCAGAAAGAACCGTTCGGGTTAAAGTCTTCCTGCATCGTCGGATTGCCTTTTTCGTCCACGTACTGCGTTGCAATCTGTCCGTTATCGTAGAGCTTTTTCAGCCATTCTTCGCTCGCAACAAAGCGTCCTTCTCCGTGCGAAGCCGGTATTGCATATACGCCTCCCAGCTCTGCTTTTTGCAGCCACGGGCTCTTGTTCGTTACGACTTTTGTGTAAACGGATTTGCTCACGTGCCGTCCAATGTTGTTCATCGTAAGCGTCGGACTGTCCGCAGTCTGCGGCAGGATTTCGCCGTAAGGCACAAGTCCCAGCTTAATCAACGCCTGAAAACCGTTGCAGATGCCAAGCGCTAAGCCGTCTCTCTCATGCAAAAGCGCATTGACTGCCTCGCGGATGCGCGGGTTACGGAATGCCGTTGCAATAAACTTTCCAGATCCGTCCGGCTCATCGCCTGCGGAAAAACCGCCGGGGAACATCAGGATTTGCGCTTCACGGATAGCTTTTTCAAACGCTTCCACCGAATCGCGGATATCCTGCTCCGTCATGTTGCGGAAAACAACGGTCTGAACGTCGGCACCGGCTCTCTCAAAGGCAAGCATCGTGTCGTATTCGCAGTTCGTTCCTGGAAAGACCGGAATAAAGACTCTCGGCCTTGCAATGCGGTTCTTTGCCGCGTAGACGGTTTTTGCGTCAAAATTCCGACTGGGCACCTCTTTTTGTTCTATTTCCTTTGCAACAGAGGACCGCGTCGGGAAAACGCTCTCTAGCGTCTTCGTGTAGGCTTCCAAAGCTTCCTGCATGGAGATGACCATCTTTTGCTCGTCTTCTCCTTCTTCGCGGCAGGACTTGCTTGCCCAGCTGATGGTTCCAGAGTCGTTAACGCGACCTACCTTCCGGTAAGGAATTTGAGCTTCCTCAAGCATCGCAAGCTTCTCTTCTTCGATTTCCGCCAAAATGCTTCCGTAAGCGGGTGCGAACGCTTCCTCGCGCGTTACTTTGTGGCAGAGCTTAACACCCAGCCGATTTCCAAATGCCATTTTGCTGACAGCTTCCGCAAGACCTTTCGCTCCCAGCGCGTACATGGAGAGGAACGCGCCCTTGCCGGACAGCTCGTGAATTTGGTCGTAGAGCTTCATAGCCTGCGCATAATCCGGAAGCTCGTACGCATCGCGCTGCATCTCAAACAGCACCAGACGGCTTCCCGGCTTTTTCAGCTCTCCGGTCACAACGTCAGAAAGGTGCGCTACGTCTACGGCAAAGGAAACGAGCGTAGGCGGAACGTCTATGTCGTCAAACGAACCGGACATACTGTCTTTTCCGCCAATGGACGGGAGTCCAAGCTGCATCTGCGCGTGGTATGCGCCTAGAAGCGCCGCAAGAGGCTCACCCCAGCGCTTCGGATCGCTTCCTAAACGGCGGAAGTATTCCTGAAATGTAAAGCGGATTTTGTGGTAGTCGCCGCCGGATGCGACAATTTTCGCAACCGAGGAAATTACCGCATACGATGCGCCGTGGAACGGGCTCCACGAAGACAGATACGGGTCGTAGCCGTAGCTCATCATCGTAACCGTATCGCAAGCGCCCTCTAGTACCGGAAGCTTCGCGATCATCGTCTGCGTCGGCGTCATCTGGTAAACGCCGCCAAAAGGCATTGTAACGGTAGCGGCGCCAATCGACGAGTCAAACATCTCTACTAACCCTTTCTTGGAGCAGATATTTAAATCCGCCAGCATGGAAAGCCATGCCGCTTTTCTATCCGCAGCGTCGTCGCTTCCGTTTCCTTTATAAGCGCCTGTGCGCAAAACGCTGCAAGCTTCATAAGAAGCCGGATTTTTAAAGAAGGAATTCTTCGCTTCCGGCATTGTTACTACAGCAGTAGACTCCTGATGTGCCCCGTTTGTATCCAAAAATGCACGACTGATGTTAACAATTTCCTTGCCTCTCCAAACAAGCACAAGACGCGGCTCCTTTGTTACTTCAGCTACAACCACAGCCTCCAAATTTTCCTCCTGCGCGTACGCAAGCATCGCGTCCACATCTTTCGGATCTACAACAACAGCCATCCGCTCCTGCGACTCGGAAATCGCAAGCTCCGTTCCGTCCAGCCCTGCGTATTTTTTAGGCACACGGTCAAGCTCTACGCGAAGTCCCGGCGCCAATTCGCCAATCGCTACGGAAACTCCGCCTGCGCCAAAGTCGTTGCATTTTTTAATGCGTCGCGCCACTTCCTCGCGGCGAAATAGTCGCTGCAGCTTGCGCTCCGTGGGAGCATTTCCCTTTTGCACTTCCGCGCCGCAAGTGTGAATCGATTCCGTCGTATGCTTTTTGGAAGAACCGGTTGCTCCTCCGCAGCCGTCCCGGCCGGTACGACCGCCCATTAAAATAATAATATCGCCCGGGTCGCTGTTTTCCCGAATTACGTTCTTCCGGGGAGCCGCGCCCATAACCGCGCCAATCTCCATTCTCTTCGCAACGTAGTTCGGGTGGTAAATTTCGTCAACCAATCCGGTTGCAAGTCCAATCTGGTTTCCGTAGGAGCTGTAGCCCTTGGCCGCGCCTGTCGTCAGTTTTCTTTGCGGAAGCTTTCCGGCAAGTGTGTCGGAAAGCGAAACGGTCGGGTCTGCCGCGCCTGTTACGCGCATTGCCTGATACACATATCCTCTTCCGGAAAGCGGGTCGCGGATAGCGCCGCCAAGACAAGTAGCAGCCCCGCCAAACGGCTCGATTTCGGTCGGGTGATTGTGCGTTTCATTTTTAAAGAATACGAGCCATTCCTCCGTTACAACTCCCTGCTCTTTTTTGTCAATCGTAACCGGAACGACAATCGAGCAAGCGTTGATTTCGTCGGAGACTTCCATATCGTCCAGCTTTCCTTCGCTGCGCAGCTTCTTCATGGCAAGCAGCGCAACGTCCATCAAGCTGATGTATTTGTCCGAACGGTCCTTATAGAGAATCGTTCTGGCCGCTTTATATTCTTCAAACGCTCCTTTAATAGGCTCTATATAATCTCCTTCTTCAAAGGAAACGTCCGTAAGTTCTGTTAGAAACGTTGTGTGACGGCAATGGTCGGACCAATACGTATCAAGTACGCGAATCTCCGTTACCGTAGGATCTCGCTTTTCTTCTCCGGCAAAGTACTCCTGAATAAACCGGAAATCACGAAACGTCATAGCAAGGTTTAGCGACGCATACAAGGTGCGAAGCGCTTCTTCGCCCATCTCGGTAAAGCCCGTAAACACTTTTACGTCTTCCGGCACGTCAAAACGCGTCACAAGCGTCTCCGGCTTCGTTTCGTCGGTCAATCTGGAATCCACCGGGTTCACGCAGTAGCTGCGCACGCTTGCGAACTCCTCTTCCGTAATGTCGCCGCTTAGCACATAAGTCGTGGCCGTGCGGATTACCGGCTCTTCCGATTCTTTTAAAAGACGGACGCACTGCTCTGCAGAATCTGCTCTTTGGTCAAACTGACCAGGCAAATATTCTACGAAAAACACCCGGTCTCCGTTCGAATACGGAAACTTTTCTTCGTAAAGCATATCTACCGGCGGTTCGGAGAACACGGTCCCCAAAGCCTTTTGATAAGTTTCTTCGCTGATATTTTCTACATCATAGCGCACAAGAACGCGCACCTCGCGCAGTTTCGAAAGTCCAAGGTAGCTTTTTAGTTCCTCAAACAGCTCTTTGGCCCGAACGGCGTATGGCGCCTTCTTTTCAACATACACTCTTCTTACCTGACCCATATCGCTTTCCTCCTGTTTTCTCCGCGCTGTCGCAGGCACGAAATGCGGAGCGTTTTGCTTATTATAGCACACCTCCAGCTCATAAACAAAATTAATTAACATGCGATAAGTTATCAGCTGCTCTTATAATTATTTTTCCGTTTCCGGTTGTAAAAGTTACGGGATTAGTGTATGATAGATGCGGAATTTACTGATGATAATTTCAAGGCGGCAATGCGCCGCAGCTATTAGAAAAATTAGAAAACTACCTGTTTCCGGAGGGCTTATGATACCTTATTTTTTCGGCGAAAGTGTTGATTCCCGTATTCTGCTGCTCATCTGCTTTATTGCTTCCTTTGTAGGAACGATAGGGATGTCCGCACTGTTAAAAGAGCGCCTGCCGCGCGACGGCGGAAGAGAATTTGCCGTAGGAGGCGAGAAATCCAAAGGGAAGCCCCGCGGTGCAGGTATTATTTTTATTCTTGTTTTTTCGCTAATCTCGCTTTTGCTGCTGCCGGTAGATACGGAGTCGGTCATTTACCTGATTATGGTCATTTGCGCTATGCTAAGCGGCTTTTTGGACGACGCAAGCTCGCACCCTTGGGGGCGCTTAAAGAAAGGTCTTTTGGACTTTCTCCTTGCAGGAATTTGCACCGGAACTTACTTAAACTTTAATGGAAGCAGCTTTCGCTTTCTTCCAAACGGCGCTGTCATCGAGCTGCACTCGGCTTTGTTTGCTTCGCTGGCCATCCTTTTAATTTTTGCCGCCATTAACGTAGTAAACTGCACCGACGGCGTAGACGGGTTAAGCGCTACCGTAGCGATTGTATCCCTGCTCTCGTTTTACGTAGTTTTCCGTTCTTTGGAAAATACGCTTTACGGCGCTTTTACAATTAGCTTTCTTTTAAGCCTGCTTGGCTACCTCTGGTTTAACGCATCGCCAAGCAAGCTTTTGATGGGCGATGCCGGCTCGCGCGCGATTGGCCTGCTGCTTGCGCTTTTGTGCCTCAAGTGCGGGATGCCTTTTTTGTTCCTCTCCTTCTGTCTTGTATTTCTTCTGGACGGCGGGCTTGGGCTTTTAAAAATTACATTGATCAAACTGCTTCACCGCCCCGTGCTGATGAAAATCCGCACGCCGCTGCACGACCATGCGCGCAAAGTATTTGGGTGGTCGGATACACAAACGGTCTTTCGCTTTACAATTATCCAAGGAAGCGTCTCCGCGCTCACAATTTACTTGCTGTTCTTTTATTAAGCGGGAAAGGGATTCGGGGTGAGATTGGAATGGATGTCAGTTACGAACTGTACAAAGTTTTTTACCATGTGGCAAAAACACTGAACTTTACAGAGGCTGCGGCGCAGCTCTACATTTCCCAGTCCGCCGTCAGCCAATCTGTTAAGCTTTTGGAGCGGCGGCTCGGACAGGTTTTGTTTGTGCGAAATACAAAGCGCGTTGCCCTGACTCCGGAAGGCGAACTTTTGCTAAAGCACATCGAACCTGCTATTTTATTAATCCGGCAAGGGGAAAACCAACTGACCAAAGATGCGGCGCACGGCGGCATGCAGCTGCGGATTGCGGCAAGCGATACGATTTGCCGCTATTTCCTCGTTCCATTTTTTTATCGGCTGCACACCCAGTATCCGCAAGTGCATATCAGCATCATCAACGGAACTTCTCTGCGCTGCGCCGAGCTTTTGGAAAACGGTCAGGCGGACTTTGCCGTTGTGAACTCTCCAAACACGGCGCTTAGCACAAATATGCAAATCGAGGAGCTTCGCACTTTTTGCGATACTTTCGTTGGAAACCCGGTTCACTTTCCGGACTGCTTTTACCAAGCCGGTTCCAATGAGCCAAAAGAGCTGTCGCTAAAGGAACTCATTCGATATCCGATTTTAATGCTCTCAAGGCGCTCTGCCACAAGCACTTTTTTGCACGAACAATTTCAGAAACATTCGCTTGACCTTGCTCCGTCGATTGAGCTAAGCAGCAACGACCTGCTTTTGGATTTGGCTAAAATCGGCCTTGGAATTGCCTGTGTGCCGGATTACTGTCTGCCTTCCGATACAAGCGAACTGCGGCAGCTTTGCATCCGCGAAAAGCTTGCGCCCCGCAGGCTGCTTTTGGCGTACGACGGAAAATGGCCGCTTTCCGAAGCAGCCACTTTCTTTACCCAGCTGCTCCGCTCTCAGTCGTAAACAGCTGATTTTTCAGTTTTCTACTATTGTCGCATACTCGCCCAGTTGGATGTCTTCGTATGCGTCTGTTGGATTGACTTCGTACTTTTTCTCAATCTCCTGATAAATATTCGAGATATCTTCCGCCCGCGCTTTATCAATTGCTTCCTGCACGGCGTCCTCATATCCGGAGAACACGGTGTTGTCTATCATCTTTATAACGTAATATCCGCCCGATGTCTCCAAAAACGTCACATCTCCATTTTCCATTTTCGTTGCCGCAGTAATGTACTCTTCCTCAACACTTGCCGTCGTACGAGTAACGTCGCGGGTGCTGTACGTCATAATATCGTCGTAGTCCGATCTTACCTTAACCATGTCGGTTCCAAGCAGAACTTTTTCGTAAGCCGCATTTGCCGCCGCTGCGCGCCGGTTTTGCTCTTCTTCGGTCATCTCCACCTTGTCTAGATTTTCGTCGTACACTGTTTTGGACACATACAAATAGTCTGTCTGGTAAACGCGGTAATCTTCTTTGTCAATGCTCTCGCGGACAGCGTCTTCGTCAACTTCCAGATTTTCGGTCAGGTAGTTTGTATACGCATCGACAAGGAAAATTCTCTTATAATTCTCCCGAATACACTCTTCGCTCATGCCGCATTTCGCGCGTTCCGCCAGCGTATAATTTTCTAAAAATTTCTGCGTTGTGGAATCTAGGTGCAACAGGTAGTTGTCGTCTAACGTAATGCCTGCCTCCACCGCCTCAAAGTAAAGCAGCGCCGTGTAAACTACAGAAGAAAAAGCGGCGTCTTTATAAGTCTGCGCCATCGTAGAGCTTCCATCGCTTGAGGGCAGCGACCAAAAGTCGTACGACTCTCCGTAAAGCGCCTGAAAATAGTCTTGATTTTGCGCCTGCGTATCCAGCCCCTTCTTTTCGTTATACGCTAGGTAATAAACAAGCCAGTCCATCGTCACTTCGTAATTTTCCTCTGGACCACTGATGTAGAATGCGACGGTTGTTTTGTTTTTCTCCGCCCGTTCTTCAATCAGCTTTTGATACTCCTCATCCGTCATCCCCTTATCTTTGCATCCGCCAAGCACCCCAAGGGTCAGCGCCGCAAGCAGCAGCATACAAAAAATACGTTTCACAATTTCCTCCTTCCGGTTACAACACCGCAATAACTATTCCGGCAACTACAACGCCCGCGCACAGCAGGCGATATCCAATGTCCTGTTCGTGAAATACGAACTTCCCTCCTAAAATCGTAACGACGCAGCCGGACTGTTTAATCAGCGTCATAACGGTAACGCGGCTTTGCGCGATCGCGTTTGCTTCAAACAGCGCCCGATCCGCAATCACAAACAGAATGCTCAAAATCCACACCCAATAATTTCGAAACAGCTTTCCCCATGCCAGCTTCGTACGGGAGAGCAGCGTATAAATCAAGTAGAAGAGCGCTAAAAACAGCATGTACCAAAACTGCAGCTGGTTGCTGTTCATCTCTTTCATAAGCAGCTTGTCCATTAATCCGGATACCGCGTTTAACAGGCAGGACATTAAAGCAATTACAACGAAAATCGCGGTACTGGAAGTTTCCGCAGGCTTTTTTACAGACGCCGCCTTCCGGCTTCCCTTATGCAGACGAAGCATCAAAAGTCCCAGACATACAAGCGAAAGACCTATTATTTGCGGGATCGTCAGCCGCTCCTTTAATACGGCAACGCCAAGCAGCGTTGCAAACAGCACGCGCGACAAATCCAAAATTCCGTACAGACTAATCGGCAGGCGGCGAATGGCGTGGAAGCTGCAAATCCATGCCAGAAAAATAACAAACGATTTTCCCGCAACATAAAGAAGCTGCCTTCCGGAGAGCCCCATCGCCTTTGGCGCTGTAGGCAGGACGAAGACGAAGGAAAGCACTGTGTAAAGCACCAATACTTCCAGCACCGTACTGCGCGTAAGCGCCTTCTTTTTTGCAATCTCTCTAGCTCCCTTTAGCAGTCCGTACAGAAGAACTAACAGCATCCACTTCATTTCGTACTGTTCCAGCCCTTCTCAAGCCACCGGCGCGCAAACGCGGGCACCCGCTTTTTTACCGCCTCTCTTCGGCTCTCGCCCAAAAGCCGTCGCATTTTGGCAAAGGTTTTCTCTTCTCCTTCTCTGGCAAGCATCTCTAAAAGCTCCCGAAGCATTCGGTCTGTCTCCGGATGAATAATGTAATAAGGCCGGGACATTTTGTAATACTCTAACGGCGAAGCGTCTGTATATGCGTCTTTTTTATAGGTTTTGCTCGCCGCAATGCGGTCGCAGACCATCTCCAGCACGTAGCATACAGGCATCGGTGCGCCTGCAATTCGCTTTTCCTGTAGCGAAAAGTCAATCCAATACTCCCAGTGATGGCGGTTATGTCCCTTATGATGAAGCCATGCGCTGCTGTAGCCTTTTTCTTCACGCTCGGCAGCGTTTGGGCTGCGGTCCCCCTGAAAATACTTTCCGCCGGGGAAAAGCTCCGCCGGGTGATATTTGGAAAGGTCGTGAAGCAGTCCCTGCCGGTACATTTTCACGCGAAAGCAGTTTTTCATAACTTCCATTTTATGGTGATTTATGGTTTTGATATGATTCCGTAACTGCATGGTCTTCCTCCGCTCCTTATTGCTTCGCCACAAGGCACGACCCCAGTTTACCACACTTCGTGCAAAAAAAAAAGACTGTCATTGACTTTCCTTTCCTAAATCCGTATAATTGTACTTGATAATTTCAGAGGAGGGTTTTATGGATTCCAAAAAAAGAAACAACGAAAGCTCGTTCGCCGAAGAACTGGGCAAATGCGTACGCTGGCTGGAAGAAGCGATAAAAAACGGAGCGGATAACCACTTGTATGTAGTAAAAGACGGCAAAGACAGTTTTCACGTTCCGCTTTTGGTACTTGTCGTTTTATTTATTCCTCTTTGCTGGCTATTTGCTATTCTCGGAGCTGCGCTTTTACTGTGCGGCTACCGCTACGAATTCCGCGGGCCGAACTTCTCCGAAGAGGACAAGGCAAACCAAATGCTAAACAAGGCTGCCGACGCCTGCACGAGTGCGAAAGAGGACTTCAAAAAAGGATATCAAAAAGAGAACGCCGACCAGTAACATGCCCTAGTCGGCGTTTTTCTTTGTTAATTATTTCAGATCCTTTTTGCGGAACACGACTCTTCCAATGAGCGCAAAGGCTACAAGCAAGACAGCGCTAACAAGCATACTCTTTGCGTACACATCCCACTCTTTGCTGCCTTCCATAACGGAATACATGAGATTTCCCGGAAGATAGTTCATAATTTCGTAGACAATCTCCGGAAGCCACGTAATCATACTAACAATCCCTTGAATCATTTGCAAACCGATTGCAAGCGCAATATAAAAGACAATCGTAAGGCCTAAGCTTCCGGTCGAGACCGCTATCATCGATTCAAACGCGCACATAGCGGCAAACGAAAGCATACCGGCAAGGAAAGAGATAACTAGGAACTTAATTTCCTCGCTGTCTATCTCCGCGCCGTAGCCCAAAACCAGCGTTCCAAGACCAAGCAGCGCCGCTGCATAAAGGGCGAACAGAATGCATCCAAACACCATACCGGAGAAAAGGTGGCTAAAGAAAATCGAGTCTCTTGCGTATCCCCGGATGATTTTGTTGCGAACCGTTCCCATCGAGAAGTCTTTGCAAATAATCGCTCCCGTAAAGATAGGGATAATCATGCCTACATCCGTACTAATTCCAAACGCCGATCCATACAAGTAGCGGGCGTTTAAGAACGGCTCCGCAGCAAGCTCTGTTTCGTCAAGCATCAAAGAAACTACGTAGTATAAACCGCAGCCAATGCATGCAAATACGGCAATTAGGATAATTGCAACTTTCAGCAGGATATCTTTTCTCTGCCGGAAAAAATCGGCGGCCAATAGGTTACGCATGTGCCTCACCTCCGATCAACTGCATGTAGAATTCTTCGATATTTTCTTCTCGGCTAAAGACGTTTACTACCGTAAATCCGCCGGTCACAAGCGCTTTCACAAGCTCACCCGCATTAATTTCGGAATAAACGGCAAGCGTCGTTTCGTCTTTTACTTCAAGCGAAATATCCGGAAAAGTTTGCATAAGCAGACTCTTAGCGCCGGCAACGTTGTCTACCGTCAGCTCTACACTGCGTCTTGCTTCCGCGTGAAGCTCTTCTGCAGTCAGCTCGCGAATCAGTTTTCCATGAGAAATAACGCCGTACTTGGTTGCCACCTTGGAGAGCTCCTCCAAAATGTGGCTGCTAATCAAAAACGTTACGCCTTCTCGGTTTAATCGGTGAATCAACTCGCGCATTTCCACAATTCCGCTCGGGTCAAGACCGTTCATTGGCTCATCCAAAATAATGAATTTCGGCTCTCCGATAAGCGCCATGGCAATTCCAAGCCGCTGGCGCATACCAAGCGAAAAGTTTTTCGCCTTCTTTTTGTCTGAAATTACGTCTTCCAGACCAACTTTTTTCAGGTACTCCTCAAGCGAAACAAAATCTACGCCCAGAATTTTGCACTGCGTTTTCAGATTATCCATCGCAGTCATATTCAAATAAACGGAAGGCGCTTCCACAACAGCGGACATCTGCTTTCTGGCAGCAATGACCGCCGCGTCGTCGTTTTTTACTCCAAACAGGGTAAAGCCGCCGCTGCTAGGCGAAATCAAGCCGGAGACCAAACGGATAATCGTTGTCTTTCCTGCTCCGTTTTCCCCTACAAAGCCGTAGATGTCGCCTTGTTCAATGCACATATTGACATTGTCCACCGCCAGTTTTGCCCCGTACTTTTTTGTTAGACCATAGGTCTGTAAAATAGCCATACTTTTTTATTCTCCCATATATTCTACGTACCACTTGCCGCAGGCAGAAAGGTCGCCTTCAGAGAAGTCCGTTGTCTTTTTGCATCCCGGCGCAAGCATTGCAGAGCTCTCATCTTTGTTGGACAAATTCCAAAGGCAATGGCTGATTGCATTTTTCTTCATGTAATCTGTCCAGCGGCGCGTTTCCTCTTGGTCAATTACGCCGTTGCCCGATGCGTCGCAAATTCCGTATTCTGTCACGAAAACCGCAAGACCCGCGTTTCTTGCCGCATCTGCCTTATCTCTAAGCCACTGCGTATGTGTAGCCGCATAAAAGTGAACCGCGTAGAGCAAGTTTGGATAAGTTAATGGGTTTTGCGCGGCAATATCCACATCCTGCGACCACTTTGGCGTACCGACAATAATAACGGATTCCGGTGCGTTCGAACGGATTACTGGAATCACTTCCTCCGCGTATTTTTTCACCTGTTCCCAGGTCGTATCCATATTCGGCTCGTTGCAGATTTCGTAAAGAACGTTGCCGTATGCGCCGTATTTCTTTGTAATCTTGTGGAAAAAGCGGATTGCCCATTCTTTATGGATGTTCGGATCTGCATCAAACAAAATGTGCCAGTCTACCAGCACGTAAATGCCCAATTCCGCCGCCGCTTCAATGCAGCTGCCAACCAAATTTTCCAGCTCTTCTCTGTGCGCCTGCGTTCCGTCGCTGTATCCTTTGCAGCCGTCCGCTTCCGCCGTATACATAGCAAGGCGGAAAATTTCCATCCCCCACTGCTCCGTCATAAACTGCATCGTTTCCTTCGTAGCATATTCCGGATAAGTGTTCAAGTTGTGGGTGCTTACGCCCCGCAGCATACAAGGTGCGCCGCTCTCATTTACAAGCTGTCCGTTTTTCACGGAAAGTCTCCCATTTTTACCGTATACCGTTGTTTCTCCGTTTCGCATTGTAGCAATATTACTCATAAAATCCTCCTTAAACTGCATTAGTGGTGGAACAGGCGGATGCCCGTAAACGCCATAACGATTCCGTGTGCGTCGCAGGCTTCAATAACGTTGTCGTCGCGGATGGAGCCGCCCGGCTGAACAATATACTTCACGCCGCTTCGAAATGCGCGCTCAATGTTGTCGCCAAACGGGAAGAATGCGTCCGAGCCCAGGCTGACGTCGGTATTTTTCGCAAGCCAAGCTTTCTTTTCTTCTGCAGTAAACACTTCCGGCTTTGTCGAAAAGATTGCGGGCCATTTGTCGTCGGCTAATACGTCCATGTAATCTTCGCCGATGTAAAGGTCAATCGCGTTGTCACGGTCGGCTCTTCCAATCGTTGGAAGGAACGGAAGCGAAAGCACCTTCGGAGACTGTCTTAACCACCAATTGTCTGCTTTCGTTCCTGCTAAACGCGTGCAATGGATACGCGACTGCTGTCCGGCGCCAATTCCAATTGCCTGTCCGCCTTTACAATAGCATACCGAGTTCGACTGCGTATATTTCAGCGTAATCAAAGAGATAATCAGGTCTATCTTTGCAAGCTCCGGCAGTTCCTTGTTTTTGGTCGGGATGTTTCCGAAAATAGTTTCGTCAATCACCAATTCGTTTCTGCCCTGCTCAAAAGTAATTCCGAACACGTCTTTTTGCTCTACCGGCGCAGGAACGTAGTTTTCATCCATTTGGATAATGTTGTAATTGCCTTTTTTCTTTGTTTTAAGAATTTCAAGCGCTTCCGGCTCGTATCCCGGCGCAATTACACCGTCGGAAACTTCTCGCTTGATCATATTTGCGGTAGAGACATCGCATACGTCGGAAAGCGCAATAAAGTCACCAAACGAAGACATGCGGTCTGCGCCCCGCGCTCTTGCGTAAGCGCAGGCAAGAGGCGAAAGCTCGCCAAGGTCGTCTACCCAATATATCTTCTTTAAGGTGTCCGTAAGCGGCAGGCCGACTGCTGCACCGGCGGGCGATACATGCTTAAACGAAGTCGCCGCAGGCAGCCCTGTTGCCTTCTTTAGCTCGCGCACCAACTGCCAGCCGTTAAAAGCGTCCATAAAGTTAATGTATCCCGGTTTTCCGTTTAATACCGTAACCGGCAGCTCTTCTCCGTCTTTTTTAAAAATACGGGACGGTTTCTGGTTTGGATTGCAGCCGTATTTTAGTTGAATTTCGTTCGACATGATTTCCTCCTGAAAAAGCGACCTAGCGCTCGTTTTTATTTACGATTCTTGTTTCGTACATCCCTGTTTCAATATCGATGTAGCGAACGAACAAAGAGACCTTGTTTTCTGCATTCAGACTGTTCCAAAGCAGATTGGTAAAAGCGTCAATATCTCCTTCCACCTGTACCCGCTTTGGCTCTCCCATAAAGCTAGGGAGCGGGTTTCCGTCGCACTTGTAGGTGTGGATAAAACGCCCTTCTCCGGCCGCCGGATTTGCGTAAGAAAACGTGTAGCGATTGCACGATGCAGGATCTCCTGCGTTGCTCTTTAAGATGGACAGCCGGTATTCGAATTTGCCGTTTGCAACCTGCAAAATTCCGCTGATGCGCGGCGTATAATTTGGTGCGTCCGGCTCAAATTCTCTGCTTTCTAACGCCTGTTCAAAAGTCATGCCCTTCTGCATTCCTTCGTACACCGTGTCCGTCTGGTCGCCGTTTGTTACAATCGTCTTTTCTCCCAGCACGCGCACCGGTGCGTAAATAATCAAGCTCGGGTCGGAAAGCTTAGACGGGTCAAAAGCTTCGGTACGAATCCCCTCTCCTTCCGTAACAAACACACGGTTTCGGCTGTTTACACTGCGTCCCATAATAAAATACGCGGTAACCGCCTTCGTTCCGTCCGGCGTTCTTCCAATCAGAATCCCTCTGCCGGGGTAAGCGTTTTCCCGCAATTCTTTGTCAATTGCTATTTTATCCATATCGTACTCTCTTCCTCCCTCAGAATTTCCCCGCCCCACAAAAAAGCAGTCGCGGACATTTCCATTATAGCCAATCTTTCCCACTGCGTCAAGCAATTCACGGCAAAGGGAGACGCTAAGCTAGGCCAAAGCGTCTCCCTTTTTTTAAATTCCTATCTTCGAAACCATCCCTTTTTTTCCGTTGTGGCGGCCGCCTCCCGGTCGCTTTCCCGAAACAGCGTAATCGCTTGGTCTAACATCCGGTAATGCTCTTCCTCTCGCTCTTCCCTGCGGCGCATCAAAAATTCCATCTCCCGCACAACCGAATCGGATACGGAGTAGTTGATGCGCTGGCTAAGCTCCTCGTTGTTTTGCTGCAGCGCCTGCATAACGACTTCCGAGAGAACCGCTTTAAACTGCTCAAGCTTTCGCTCCGGCTCTCCTGCGGGCACGGAAATTTCCTTTTCAGGTTCTTTTTTTATAAGCGTCCCCTGCTCAAACCGAATTGCCTCATTCAGGCTGTTAATTCCCATCGCAACGTCAAGCTTGTCCCGAAGGGCAAGCAGCTGGTCTGCCGGCAATGCCTCAATCCGTTTAATATCGTTAATAATCAGCTTGATCGCCCCGATGCGAAACCCTTTCTGGCGCAGCTTTTGAACCGAGCGCAGCAGTTCAATTTCCTGTTTTCCGTAATATCGAAATCCCCTTTCGTTTCTTGGTATGTCAAGCGCCAGTTCTTCTTCCCAGTGATGAATCAGATGCGGCTCCAGATTGATTTTCTTTGCAACGTCTGCAATTGAATAACGCTTCTCTGCCATAACGGTGTACCTCCCAGTCTGTTTTTCCATTATTTTACAGACACGCGCCGCTACAATCAAGAATCCGAACGTAAAAACGGGGAGAATCGGCTGTCACAATTCTCCTCGTTCCGTCAGTTTTTTTGTTCCTTTTGCCTTTGCAAATTCACAAATTTCTGCGTTTCGCTAACCCAACCGAGCTTGATTGTGCCGGTCGGACCGTTTCTCTGTTTGCCAATGATAATCTCGGTGATGCCCTGCTGATCGGTATCTTTTTTGTAGTAGGCTTCCCGATAAATAAACATAACTACGTCCGCGTCCTGCTCAATCGCTCCGGACTCACGCAAATCCGAGAGCATCGGCCGCTTGTCGTCGCGCTGCTCGACCGCGCGGGAGAGCTGCGAAAGCGCAATAACCGGACAATTAATTTCTCTGGCAAGCGCCTTTAGGGAGCGGCTGATTTCGGAAATTTCCTGTTGTCTGGACTCTGTCTTCTTCCCTCCGGTCATAAGCTGTAAGTAGTCAATAATCACAAGCTGCAAGTTTCGCTCAAGCTTTAATTTCCGGCACTTAGAGCGCAGTTCTGCAATCGAGATTCCCGGCGTATCGTCGATAATCAGCTGCGAATCGCCGATTACGCGCGCGCTGGTCACAAGCTCCTGCCACTGACCGTCGTCCAAATCGCCGGTTCGGATGCGCTGTGAGTCTACACGGGAGTGCATCGATAAAATACGGTTTACAAGCTGTACCTTGCTCATTTCCAAGCTGAAAATAGCGGTAGGGATTCCGTTTTTTACTGCGATGTGCTCCGCTAAATTTAAGACAAACGCGGTCTTTCCCATAGAAGGACGTGCAGCAATTAATACAAGGTCGGAAGGCTGAAGCCCTGCCGTTTTATAATCAAGGTCGTAAAAGCCGGTAGAAATTCCGGTGACAGAGCCGCGGTTTTTTGCAGCAGCTTCGATATTTTCCAGCGCCTTTACGACAATCTCGCTAATAGGCGTCATCTCGCTTGTCTGCTTGGCTTGCAAAAGCGCGAAAATTTCTTTTTCGGCACGGGCAAAAATATCCGAAACCTCTTCCTTGTCTAAGTAGCAGCTGTTTACAAGCCCCTCGGAGAGACGGATAAACTGGCGCAGCTGCGATTTTTCATGCACGATATTCGCATAGTATTTTACGTTTGCAGACGTTGGAACAATGTCCACCAGATTGCTCAAATACTCCAGCGAAGAAAGTTCCTCGGGGACTTTGCGAAGACGAAGTTTATCCTGAATCGTAATCAAATCCGCTTCCACGCCTTCTTGGTAGAGCTCTACCAGGACCGTGAAAAAAATACCCAGCTGCTTTTCGTAAAAATCGTCCGCAGTTAGCAATTCAGACGCCGTTAAAATCGCCTCGCGGTCCATCATCATTGACCCGATTACCGACTGCTCGGCCTCCACGCTGTGAGGCATGATTTTTTTTATGAGCGCTTCGTCCATTTAGTTTCCCTCAACCTTTACCGTTAACTCCGCCGTAACCTGCGGATGCAGCTTAACGCCCGCAGAAAAAACGCCCTCATTGCGAATGGTCGTCTGCAGCACCAGCTTCTTTTTGTCAATCTCAAGCCCCAGCTGCTGTTTCATCGCCTCGGCAATTTCCTTTGCGGAGACGGAACCAAACACGCGTCCATTTTCTCCTGTCTTAATCGAAAGCGTAACCGTGCTGCCCTCTATTTTTTTCCCAAGCTCCTGCGCCTCTTCTAAAAGCTCCTTTTCCCGCTTTGCCTGCGCTGCCTTTTGCAGTTTCAAATCGTTCAGGTTTTTCGGCGTAGCCTCTACCCCCAATTTTTTCGGAAACAGAAAATTCCGCGCGTAGCCGTCGCTGGCGTTTACAATTTCTCCTTTTTTCCCCAAGGACTTTACGTCCTGCAATAAAATCACCTTCATGCGATTTCTCCTCCTCGTTTCATTTCGTTCAAAACATTTTTCACTGCGTCCATGGCCTGCGCTACGGTTACGCCCGTTAGCTGCGCACCAGCAACGCTCATATGCCCGCCGCCGTTTCCAAGCCGCTCCATTACGATTTGCACATTCAGCTCATCAATGGAGCGCGCGCTAATAAAGATCTTTTCTTTGTAGTTCGTAAATACGAACGACGCCTTAATGCCCATAATTTCCATCAGCTCGTTTGCGATTTGCGCACCCAGCACCGTTGGCGATTCTACTCCTGTAGGATTACACTCCGCAAAGGCAAAACATCCCATAAAAATCTCGGTGTTGCTAATCGCTCTCGCCTTTTGCATATATTCCGTCATGTCCATACGAAACGCCTTGCGAATCCTTGTCACATCCGCGCCGTTTCTTCTTAAGAACGCGGCGGCCTCAAACGTGCGCACGCCGGTCTTTGTCAGGAAGTTGTTCGTATCGATCATAATCCCCGCATACATCGCTTCCGCTTCAAGCGGACGAAGCTTCAAGCCGTCGCCAATATATTGCAAAACCTCTGCAACCATTTCGCAGGAGGACGACGCGTACGGCTCCACATACGACAGCGTCGCATTTTTCACGGAATCCGACGCTCTGCGGTGGTGGTCGAGCACAATGACCTGATCCATGCAGTCAAACAAGTCGGGGCACTCTGTCAGGCTTGGGCGGTTTACGTCTACAACAACCAAAAGCGCATTCGGCTTAGCAAGTTCCTGCGCCTTTAAATTACTGATAAAGAGATCGTCTTCGTATTCTGGATTGTTAAAAAAGCGGCTTGTCATAGGGCGAAGCTGGCTTCCGACTTCGTTTAATACAATATACGCTTTTTTCCCCAGATGCTTTACGATTCGGTATACGCCAATCGCCGAGCCAAAAGAATCCAAATCCCCATTGGCATGTCCCATAATAAAGATTTCGTTCTTATTTTCAATAAATTCCCGAAGTGCCTGCGCCTTCATACGCGCCTTTACGCGCGTATTCTTTTCTACGGACTCGCTCTTGCCGCCGTAATAAGTAATATTTTCTCCGTCTTTTACGACAACCTGATCCCCGCCTCTTCCAAGCGCGAGGTCAATGGCCGCTCTTGCGTATTCGTAGCCTTTTAAATACGAGTCTGCGTTTACGCCAAGACCGATACTGATTGTGATGCTTGTATCGCCGTTCCCCATGCTGACAGAGCGCACTTCTTCCAAAATGGAGAAGCGCTTCTCATCAAGCGTTGCAAAATACTTGTTTTGGAAAACGAAAAAGTACTTGTCCTTTTCCAGTTTTTTAATTACAGCGTCAATTTCCTGCATGTAGCGATTAATTTTCCGGTCAACAAGCGCCATTAAAAGCGAGCGCTTGACTTCCTCTACCGACTCAAGCACCTCGTCGTAATTATCCAGATACAAAAGGCCGACAATCATCCTGCGGTCAAAGTTCTCCTGCTTTAGCAAAACCATGTCCGTCTCGTCGTACAAATATACCGCAATCAGCTTTTCCGTTTTTCCCCTCCGGTCCAAAAAGCCGAGCTTTTCCATCTCTTCGTCAAATTCGGGCGTCTCCATCATCCGAAGCGCAGCCTGATAATTTCTTTCGTTTAGTACGACATGATAAATACGGTCTTCGCCGTCATGCCGGGGAAGGGAAGACATTTTCGCCTCCGGCAAGATTTCCTGGATGTCGTATCCTGCGCGCTCGCGTCCGCTGATTTTCGTAAATTCGTCGTTCGCCCACAAAAGCATACCGTCTGCGTCAAGTACTCCATACGGCAGTCGAAGCTCTTTTAGCATGTTTCGCTGGAGCTGACCGTAGTCCATGGCAAAATCTACGTAGTCTTTTAAAATATACTTTCTTCTCGTTAGGTAAACTCCCAGTACCGCCGCAAAATACAGTGCCGTTACGCAAAATACAAGCACGGCGGCGTTACGGTTAACGGCCAGCAAAATACAGCCGACCACAAGCCACAAAGCGGTTAATAGTACCGGCCACAACAAATATATTTTTAATTTCCCACTTGCTTTTTGCTTCTCCATCAATACCTCCAAACAAACAGGGCGGGTGCATTCGTCTATCGCCCTCCCGCGCGTCTCCTATAGTTTACCATGTTTTCTCTGAAATAAAAAGCGCAAGTGCAATAAAAAAATTCCCGAAAGAAGATTTTCTTCCGGGAACTCTTTGTTTAGTCCATGGTGTAAGGCATAAGCGCTACGTGACGTGCTCTCTTTACAGCTACTGTCAAAGCTCTTTGATGTTTTGCACAGTTGCCGGTGATTCTTCTAGGAAGGATCTTTCCACGCTCTGAGACATATCTTTTCAGCTTGTTTGTATCCTTGTAGTCAATGCCGGCGTTGCTCTTGTCTGCGCAGAAAACGCAAACTTTCTTTCTTCTGCGAACAACTCTCTTTCTTACGGGAGCTTCGCTCTTTTCGCCTTTTTCCGTCTTATTGAAAGCCATGTTGGTTACCTCCTGTCCAATTTTATCTGAGCAGAGAAATCGTCTGCTCTGTTAAATGCTAGTTAAACGGAAGCTCTTCTTCAATTCCGTCCGGAATATTCATGAAGCCGTCGCTTCCTGCGTCCGCCGCAGGTTTTGCAGCCGTATATGCGCCGCCTGCCATACCGGAAGCATTTTTGCTCTCAGCAAACTCCTGCTCCTCTACGATAACCTGAACAGAATACACTTTCTGTCCTTCACGATTTGTGTAATTATCCTGCTGGATGCGTCCGGTCACCAAAATTTTAGTTCCCTGACGGAAATATTTTTCCGCAAACTCCGCACCTTTTCCAAATACCGTACAGTTAAAGAAATCTGCATCCGGCTCGCCTTCTCTTTTAAATCTGCGGTCAACCGCAAGAGAATACCGGCAAATAGCCGTTTGGCTTGCACCCTGAGAATAACGAACTTCCGGGTCTCTTGTCAGACGCCCCATTAAAATGACTTTGTTCATAAAGGATTACCTCCTCTTACTCTTCGTCACGTCTAACGCACAAATAACGGATGACATTATCCATGATCCGAACTCTCTGTTCGATCTCACCCGGAACTGTCGAATCCGCATCGAACTGGATGAAGTAGTAGTAACCTTCTCTCATCTTCTGAACTTCATAAGCCAGTCTCTTTTTCCCTTGGTCTTCAACGTTTGTAATAACACCGCCGAATCTGGTAACCAAGTTCTTTGCAGCTTCCACAACGGCTGCTCTGGCCTCGTCCTCGATCTTTGCACTTACAACTAACGCTAATTCGTACTTGTTCATAGTTGTCTCGCACCTCCTTTTGGTCTCTGGCCCTCTTTCGAGAGCAAGGAAATTGTGTAGTTTATCACGTTTTTCCAGTCTAGCATAAAAAACCTAGCGTTGCAAGCCCTTTTTTCTAAAAACGCCAAAAAGGGGAAAAACTTACTGTTCTTCCCCCTTGCGGCGAATGGCGCGAATATTTTTTTCCGCCTGAATTCTCGGTATCATAATCTGGTGCGAGCAGCCCATGCAGCGCAGCCGAAAATCAATTCCCGTGCGCAGCACTTCCCATTCGTAGCTTCCGCACGGATGCGGTTTTTTCAGGCGCAAAATGTCTCCGATGCGAACGTCCATGCTTTTCCTCCGGCGTTAAGTCTCCTGTTTTTTTTCTTAATGTTCAAGACTCGCTCGCGAGTCTTGGCGCGGGATTCGGGTCGGCTTTTGCCGACAAATTTGTTACCCACCGCCTATAGAGGCGGGGGTCATCTCCCATATGATATAAGAAAAACTTTCGCCTTGCAAGAAAAATTTCCTATTCGCCCTCTTCCTGCGCGGTTTGCAGATAAAGCATCGGATTGACCGGCTCTCCGTCTTTTTCTATTTTGAAATAAAGATGCGGTCCTTCAAGCGAATAATAACGCGTAGGCTGCGCGACTGCGCCGACAACGTCTCCTTCTTCTAAGCGGTCTCCTACCTTTAAGTCGCTTTCCTTAAGCTGCCCGTACGTGATTTCATAGCCGCTTCCAATGGCCGTCGTCACACAAACGCCGCGCATCGTATCTTCCGTTATTTCTGTCACAATTCCCTGCGCAGCGCAAACGACATTGTCTCCTTCCTGTGCGGCAAGAAGTACGCCGTCGTTTGTCCGAAACAAATTCAGCGTCTCGTGATAAATGGTGTGATCCATGCTGTAATCAAGAACGACTTCCCCAAGAACCGGCCAGTTTAAAACTGCTTCTCCGGAAAAAGACAGCTCCGCAAGCGGGTCGGCGGTAACTTGCTGCGTCTGCCCTCCCTGCTGCGCATCCTGCGTTGGAGTCGGAGCTGCGGGCGTTAGCTGCACAGAAGGCGTTCCTCCGTTATTTTCCGGCATTGTCAAAGAAAACGTGGGCTTTGGGCGCTGCGTATTCGGAGCGGCTGTCGGCGCCTTCGTTATTTCCATCCCAATAATCGACTGCGACGGAAACAAAGCCGACGTAGGCGACGGCGGAATTTCAATGCTGAGATTTGGCTCCTCATTAAGCGCCACGCCGGCATAAATCAGGCCGGCAATGGCGAGAATTCCGACTGCGGATGTAATATATACTTTTCGATTTGGCCCATTGAGTGTGTTCTTTACCTTTCGAGTCATAATCATCCCTCCTGAATTTCTTGTGTTTTACCCTTAGTCTTGCCTCCTGCAACCATTTTATACTTGCAGAAATTCTCCTTTTCTTTTGAAATTTCTTGTGCTAATATAGGATAGGATTTATGGGAAAATCATAAACGAAAGAGTGGATATCTGTATGCGCACTGTGCTTGTTTTATTGGCGTTTTTGCTTTTTTTTATTGTGACGCTGCCGCTGCTGCTTATTTTTTATCTAATTCGCATTTTTAATTCGAAGCTGGCTTCCCGCCTAACGCAGCCTGTAGTCGCATGTGGCTTCCGGTTTATTATGTGGGCGGCCGGAGGAAAGCCGAGAATAGAAGGACTGGAGCAGATTCCAAAAGATACGGCAGTTTTGTTTGCGGGAAACCACCGCAGCTACTTTGACATTGTACTTGCTTATTGGGCGATTCCTTTTTCCAAGCCCACCGGCTTTATCGCAAAAAAGGAAATTCTTCGCGTCCCGCTTTTAAATCTTTGGATGATTTTGCTGCATTGCAAATTTTTAGACCGCGAAGACCCTAGAAAGGGACTAAAGACAATCCAAGACGCCATTGCCGACGTTAAAGATGGCTGGTCGATGTTTATTATGCCCGAAGGAACACGAAACCAGCAGACGGAAATGCTTCCCTTTAAATCTGGCAGTTTAAAAATTGCGGAGCGAAGCGGCTGCCCGATTGTTCCGGTTGCTATTTACGGTACGGAAGAACTGTACGAAACGCACAGGCCGTGGGTGCGGGGCGGAAAAATCCGCATTCGCTTTGGCGCGCCCATCGCCACAAGTACATTAGATAAAGACGGACGGCGCATGCTTTCCGATACGGTAAAAGCGGAAATCCAGTCGATGCTTGCGAACATGAACGAAAGTTAAAAAATTACATAAAATTAGGAGGTTTTAGATTATGAGTCCTTGGATTATTGCCCTGCTTGTCGTAGTGGGAATCTTACTTGTAGGATTTATTGTGCTGTCGATTGTCGGCAGCAAGATGCAAAAAAAGAACGCGGCCGCACAGGCTGACCTTCGCGCGGCGGCGCAGGCAACCTCGATGCTGGTTATTGATAAGAAGCGGATGAAATTAAAAGACGCCGGCTTTCCGCAAATTGTCCTTGATCAAACGCCCAAATATGCCCGCGGGGCAAAAGTTCCGGTTGTAAAAGCCAAAATCGGGCCGCAGATACACACGCTGATGTGCGACGAAAAGCTCTTTGACCTTGTGCCGGTAAAAAAAGAAGTCCGGGCAATGCTTAGCGGTATTTATATCGTAGACATCAAGGGACTGCGCAAGCCTTTGCAAAAAGACGAAAAGCCAAAGAAAAAATGGTTTTCCAGAAAAAAAGAAAAAGAAAATTGATGAAAAAGGGGGCTTTTGGTTTCCTACTCCGGTAACCGAAAGCCCTCCTCGTTTTGCGGCGTTACCGATATGACAACCTTGTTCTCGGAAATTGTCATATCGCCGTAAAGAACCTTATAGCAAAGCGTAAGCTGAATCTGCTCCTGCGTTTCTGTCAGCTGCAACTCGCTTGTATCTAAAGTCAGAACCACAACGCCAAGACCGCTGTTATACTTCCCGGTAGAAAGCCCGTCTTTTTGAAAGCGCAGCTGCGTTTCGCGTCCCCGAAGCATTTCCGCTTCCGTTTCGTTAAACGTAAGCCGACCTGGTTTTGTCTCATAAGGGCTTTGCGTATCCGCGTGGTCATAAAGCACGTAGTGCTTCCCGTTTTTTTTGTAATACCGTCCGCGGGCAAGCATTTGCACGGCTTCTTCTTCGTAGTCGAAGTGACTGACAATATAAACCCAAACATCTTTTTTCATAGCGTAAGTACCTTCAGAAATATATCTTCTGCCGTGGCTGCGTCGCCCGGAAGAATGGAGCGTGCAAACTTTCGGAACTTTTCCGCTCCGTCGCTGACGTAAAACTGGTGCGCTGGGGCGCTGCTTCCGTCGTTTAGCCAGCCTCTTTCCGCAAGCATCTCTCGGAGCTCGCAAGCTGTCTCGTACGCCGGATTTACAAGCGTCACTGCATCTCCCGCCGTCTCCTGAATCACTTTTCGCAAAAGCGGATAATGGGTGCAGCCAAGCACAATCGTATCTACCTGCTGCTCCAGAAGCTCTGCCAAATAGCGCCTGCTGACCTGCCGCGTCACTTCGTCGTCCAGCCATCCTTCTTCCACTAACGGCACAAACAGCGGACACGCTTTTTTAAATACGCGGCTTTTGGGACTGATTTCCCGAAGATATTCCTCGTACAAACCGCTTCGAATCGTTCCCTCGGTGCCAATCACGCCAATCCGCCCGTTTTTTGTTGATGCAGCCGCCGTTTTCGCTCCCGGCTTAATTACGCCAAGCATCGGAACCGGACAGCCTTTTTGCACGGTTTCCAGCGCGTACGCGCTTGCCGTGTTGCACGCGACAACAACCGCCTTTACTTTCTTAGAAAGCAAAAAACGCGTAATTTGCCGGGAATACGCCGTTATCGTTTCTTTTGATTTGTCGCCGTAGGGCACGCGCGCCGTATCGCCGAAATAAACGATGGTCTCCTGTGGGAGCTGATTCATAATTTCCTTTACTACAGTCAGCCCGCCGACGCCGGAATCAAACACTCCGATCGGTAAATTTCTTTCCATAACCGTCCGTCCCCTGTTTTCTAGCGTCTTTGTGCCATATGAAGCAGCTCGCGAAGCAGTTCTTTTTTTGAGATTCCTTCGGCCTCCCACAAAGACGGGTACATGCTAATTGCCGTAAAGCCGGGCATCGTATTAATTTCGTTAAATACCACTTCTTTGCGCACGGTATCGTAAAAGAAATCCACTCTGGAGAGACCAAATCCGTCCACGGCGCAAAAAATCTGCCGTGCCGCTTCCCGAATACGGTCGGCTACGCCCGCAGGCAATTCGGGCCCGATGACCGTTTTGGACTCTGCGTTATAATACTTCGCCTCGTAACTGTAAAATTCGTCGGCAGCGAGGATTTCTCCAATTCCGGACGCGCGGACTTCCTTTTCGTCGCCAAGCACCGCGCATTCCAATTCGCGGCCAAGAATCGTCTCTTCCACTAAAATTTTCCGGTCGTGCCTTGCTGCCTCCAAAAGAGCAGCTTCCAGTTCCGCACGATTAAGCGCTTTGCTTACGCCCTTTGAAGAGCCTGCATTGGACGGTTTTACAAAAACCGGATAAGGAAACGCCGTCTCAACTTTTTGGATAACGGACGCCATCTGCGCAAGCTCATGGCGCATAACGGCAACGTACGCCGCCTGACGGACGCCAAGCGCCTGTACAATCTGCTTTGTATAAAGCTTGTCCATGCTTACTGCCGAGCTTAAAACGCCGCAGCCAACATAAGGAATCCCGGCAAGCGTCAAAAGCCCCTGCACCGTTCCGTCTTCTCCGTACAGCCCGTGCAGTACCGGAAAGACAATGTCAATTTTCTCCTGCTTAACACAAGAGCCGTCAAGGAACAAAACGCCGTGCTGCGTCTGATCCGGCGAAATAATCGCCGCAACGCTTCCGTCCCGCCAGCTGCCGTCGCGCACCGCTTCTATATTTTCTACCCGAAGCCACCGTCCGTCCTGCCGAATTCCAATCAAAAGCAGGTCGTAGAGCTCCGTATCCATATTTTCGATAATCGTTGCTGCCGAAAGGCAGGAAACCTCATGTTCCGAGGACTGTCCTCCAAACAGGATGACCACTTTTTTCTTCATCTCTATCCTCCCAAAAAAACGGAGCCGGTTCTCTGCTCTTCTTTGCTCCGCCATACTTTCCTCATTCTACCACGCGCCCCTGACAGATTCAACTCCTTCTTTCCTACAGCTGCGAAAGGTATATTTGCGCAAATATCGGTCTATACTTTTCCTAAATCAAAACGTGAGGTGTTTTTATGAAATCTGTTATCATGTATCGTCAACCCCGCCGTGCCGCTATCGTATCAAATGCAAGAGACGACGAAATACATACGGCGTTTCTTTTGCGGCGGCGCAAAAAACTGCAAATTGTTTTGACAATTGTCCTTACGCTGCTTTCCGTAGGCTTTTGTATTTTCTTTCTTTACCTTCTTGGCGAGGAGCCGCAAAAGACAACCGGCGCAGACGCCCCGTGCGCTGCTTATGCAGATGATTATCTCTGCCCCGACGCCATTGGCCTGCAAGAAGAAATCGCCAAGAAGGTTTTACGGCTTCATATCCGCGCCAACTCCGACACTACGTGCGACCAACAAATTAAGCTGCGCGTTCGGGACGCGGTATGCGCATATCTGGCGCTTCATATGGATGCAAAGACGAAGGAAGAGGCGCAGCAGTACATTTCCAAGCACCTAAGCGACATTATTTCCGTTGCGGACGAAACGCTTGCAAACGCTGGTTCCAATTACCGCGCCTCCGCCTGTCTTACAACCGTAAACTTCCCGCTTCGCCAATACGAGGATTTCTTTTTGCCTGCAGGCGATTACGATGCGCTGCAAATCGAGCTTGGGAGCGGAGAGGGAGAAAACTGGTGGTGCATTCTCTTTCCGACGCTTTGTCTAAACAATGCGCTCGTTATCCGGCATCCGGACAAAACTTCGCTTTCCGCGCAAAAACTCGCCGTCTCTCTTGAGGAAAAGGAATTTGAGGCAATTCAAACCGAGCACGAGAAGATTACGTTTCGCTTCCGGTTTCTTGACCTTTTAAGAGGAAGAGACTAGCTTGCAATGCGGAAGTCTCCATGGTAAACTAAGAAAAACAATCCGCAAAAAGGAGACTTCCATGGAATCGATACAAATGCGCGCCTACGCAAAAATCAACCTTGCGCTGGACGTGCTTGGACGCAGGGAAAACGGCTACCACGATGTGCGCATGATTATGCAAACCATTTCTCTTTATGACCGGCTTACCATCCGTCCCATCGTGAAAAACGAACGAATCGTCACTAGCAACCTTTCTTTCCTTCCAACCGGGAAAGGAAATCTGGCATACGACGCCGCAAACCTGTTTCTTGACAAATTGGGCACAAAACAAGGCATATGCGTAGAGCTTGAAAAGCACATTCCTATTGCGGCGGGCATGGCCGGCGGCAGCACGGACGCTGCGGCAGTTTTGCTTGGCTTAAACGAGCTTTTCGAAAAACCGTTTTCGCCGGAGCAGCTGCATGTGTTTGGTCTATCGCTTGGCGCAGACGTCCCGTTTTGCCTTCTTGGGGGAACGGCGCTTGCAGAAGGGATTGGCGAATGCCTCACCCCGCTTCCTTCGCCTCCACCCTGCAAAATCTTAATTGTAAAACCGCCCGTAGGCGTATCAACCAAATTTGTTTACGAAAACCTGAAATTAGACGCAGCTACGGTGCACCCGGATATTGACGGCATGCTAACGGCGCTTCGAGCAGGCAGCTACGGAGGAATTGTCTCCCGGCTTGGAAACCTGCTTGAGAGCGTTACTACAGTGCATTATCCGGAAATCAACGAGATTAAAGAGCAGATGATCGCCCTTGGCGCAGACGGCGCACTAATGAGCGGCTCAGGTCCTACAGTCTTTGGGCTTTTCCAAAACAGTCGAAAGGCCTCCGAAGCCTTTTACCGGTTTAAAACCGGCAAATATGGCTCGCAGACCTATTTGACGGAGTTGGAACGCAGGTCTCGTTCCCGTTAATCTTTCCCGGCTGTCTCTTTCACAAGCAGCAGCCGGCTTCCGGGAGGAACCGGTTCGCTTGAAGCGTTTTCGTTGTATCTGCGAACCTGCTCAAGCGACACGCCGTGCGCTTTTGCTATGTCCCAAAGCTGGTCGCCTTTTTTTACAAAATAGCAGCTTACGGCAGGCTGCGCCATAATCTCTTCCTCGGAAAACGGCGCTTCTTCCACGTCTGCTAAAAATTGCTCCGTCTTTTGCTGCATCACAAGCGTATCTAGGGAGATGGCCGCTTTTACTTCCGCTTCTTGCGCGTCTAACAAAACCGTTGCAATCTGATCGATAGACGGAAGGATCTCGTATGAGTATCCGCTGCCGTCTTTCTCTTTTTGTGCCTTCATCTCCGGCACTTCTAGCTTCTCGCGGAAAGGAATCTGCCCTTCCAAAACCGCAATCGGCCGCTTGCTATCCCCGGTCTGATAAAAGATACATAAATCCAGCGCTCCTTCTACAATAAGACCGCCGTCTTCTACCGTAATTACATCTACCTTTACATCGCCGCAAGTATGCAAATCGCGCACGATGCGCGGCACCCCTTCCTGAATCTGAAGCCGGTCGCTGATGCGAATCTTGCCATGGTTTTTTACGCACACGTTCTCGCAAATGCTTTCTTTGACAATCGGCTGAAGGTTCTTTTCTGTGGAATACAAATCCCGCAGCAGCTCCATTTCCTGCTCTTCGTACGCAAGCACGGTAAATTCGATGGGCGCTTCTATCTCCAAAATACGCGTCTGCCCGTCGTTGTCGCTCTGCGGCGTTATCGTGTAATCCCCCAGTTTCCAGGAAATATTCGGAATCATCTCTTCGGTAATTCCGCTGACTGCCACGCTAAACGATACCGGAATTTCCTGCTCGTAAGGAACCGCCACTAAGACTGCGTCGCTCTCGCCTTCGTAAATCGCAAACAGCTGTATTTCTCCCTTCATCTGAAAAGCATCCGTAAGCATACGAAACTCTACGTTGCGAAGCTCCAGGCAAGCGTATAAGAGCCGCTCGATTTCCGGCTTTCCGGAAGAGAGCAAAATACTTTCCCGAAGCCGATACGTCTCTTTTTGACAAACTGAAAGCGAAGACATCCCAACTTCTTCGTAGCGCGCCTGCACCGATTGGTCGCCCTGCACCTGTACCGCCGCCTCCTCTTCTGCAAGCCGCGTTGCCGTAAGATTTAAGCGGAGCAGACACTTTACGCTGTACTTTCTTGAGTGGATCATATTTGCGCTGAGGTCTTCTAACACTGCCTGCACGCGCACGCCTTCCCGATCGCAAGCCTCCTCCATATGAATGCCCTCTTCAAAAGGAATGGCTCCTTCTAACACTTCAAAGGGCTGCTCCTGTTCGTCCGTCACGTATAAAATCTGGTAGCACAGCTCCCCTTTTACGTAATAGCGGCTGCCTCCGCTTCGCTCCTCCGTAATACGAATGCTCCCGCGCGCCGTAATCAGCGAAGATAAATCGGGCTTCGCGTCCGGTACGTTAAAGTCGTCGTCAATGGTAAACTGCATGGTGCTCCTGCAGCAAACCTGATTTCTGTGAATATGTTTTTTTAACAGTTCCATGAATACCTCCGATTTTACAGGCTTTCGCCTCTGAGAATACTTATGCGGCAGCGCTCCAATTATGCCTCAAATTGTGGGCATACTTTTACCGCATTCACATAAACTGTACAAAATCGTGACCGGAGGCGCCTTTTATGAAGCTCTGGCGACAACTTTCCCTTTTTTCTTTGCTTTTTCTTTTTCTTCTTTTAACTGCCTGTCAGGCAAAAACGGCTTCGGAAGAAAAGCAAAGCGACCTCGCCTTTACGATTGTTCCCGAGAGCGATATCCCTGATAATCTAAAAACGATCATTGAGGGAAGGAAAAAGCATGAATTTTGCCTGACCTACGAAACGGAGGATATGCTCTACCTAGCTGTTGGCTATGGGACGCAAAAAACAGGCGGCTATTCTATTCAAATTCCCGCCTGTTATCTTACGAAAAGTAAAATTGTCCTTCGTACCGAGCTGATTGGTCCTTCGGAGCAGGACCTTGTCTCCAAACTGGAGAGCTATCCGTTTGTTGTAATCAAGACCGAACGGATCGACCTGCCGGTAGAGTTTCAGTAAAAATTCCCCAACACAATGAACAAAGAGACCGGCGCAGTTGTTTCCAACCGAGCCAGTCTCTTTATTCCTATGCCGTTTACAATTAACCGCGCAAATAATCTCCGGCCGCCAGCGCCTCCTCCAGCGTTTTTTCGTAGACAAAGCGTATCCGACGTATTTCCAGTCCGTTTTGCCCGAAGTAAAGCCGTGCAATAGCGAAATTGGAGTTAAAAACCAGCTTTACGCTCTTTGTCACTTCCTTGCCGCCTGTACCGTTCCAAACAAAGGAATGTACCGGAATTCCGGAACAAAACAGCGTAACCGGAAGCTGCGAGAGCTCTGTTCCTTTGGCAACCGCCGTAATCTCCATGCGATATCCGCCCATACGCGCAAGCTGAAGGCCAAAAGCAAAACTGCAGCCCCTGCCGGTATCTATGCCGTCTACAGAAATCTCCGCTTCGTTTTCCAGCGTAAAGTAGGACACGTCTTCGTTTACTTTTTCTTCCCAGTCCTCACCGGCGTTTACAACTTCAACGACCGCGCCGCCCCCAAGGAGCCGGCGCATAGTCGGAAGCCGCAAAAGAGCGCCGCATACGTTTGCCGCCGAACGGCATAGCGCCCCGCGCGACAGCTTGCCGTTTTGCAGGCTTTCCACGAGGTTATCGCCGTGGTCGTTTTTCGAACCGTCCGGGCAGCACATATACACGTCGTTTTGGGCCTCAACCATTGCCGCAAAATTCGTCTTGCTTCCGCCAATGCCGCACGCGTCGTCGCGTCCCTGCTCGTTTAGCGATGCCCACCAGTCGGTCATAACCATTCCGTCAAAGCCCCACTGCTCCCGCAAAACTACGGTATTTAACTCATAATCCGTTGCCGTCCAAAGTCCGTTGACTCTGCCGTATGTTGTCATAATAAGAAACGCTCCGCCCTCGCGCACGGCAATCTCAAAGCCGCGCAAATAAATTTCCCGAAGCGCCCGCTCCGAAACTACGCTGTCAATGGAGTAGCGGTTTGTCTCCTGATTGTTTGCGCAAAAATGCTTTAGTGTCCCGGTTACACCGGCAGACGCAAGCCCGTTTAATTCCGCTACCGCCATGCGCCCGGTAAGAAGCGGATCTTCGCTGAAATACTCAAAATTTCTTCCGTTGTACGGATGCCGGTGGATGTTCATGCCCGGTCCCAAAAGCGTATCTACTTTATTTTTCAAAAGCTCCACGCCGACAACCGAGAACAGCTCTTCCACAAGCTCCGGGTGATACGTGCACGCAATCATCGTGCCGTTTGGAAGGCTAAACGCTTTTGTTCCCACGTCTAAGCGAAGTCCGCTCGGTCCGTCCGAACAGCAGCCGCACGGGATGCCGTACTGTGCAAGCGCCTGCGAAACGCCGCCAAATGCAGAAGCCGTGCCGGGTGTTACTTTTGCGCTTCCCATTCCTTCGCCGCGTATGATGCAAACGAGTTCCTCGTCCGATATCTGCGCCAAAAACTGCTGCATGGAAACTTTTCCGGTAAGCACATCCGCCAGCTTATATCCCTGATTTCCGGTAAATGCGGGCACCTGTTCTTCTTTGCGCACTGCTTCTTTGCTTCTTAGCGGAACCGGCGTAAGCTCCATTTGCAGTTCGTTTTCGCTCTGCGCTGGCGTAAAGCGCGTAAACGGCAGCACCGGTTTCATTGCCTCCGACAGCTGTTCTACAAGCAAGTCCCCTGCAAGCGTAAAGGCAAGCGCTTCTTTGGCGCTTCGCACATCCGTTCCGACATACAGCCGGTATGTGCCGGCTTCCAATACCCATGCGCTAGGGTAATTTGTAACGCCTGCATCGTCGTAGGAAGCATACTCGCGCGCGGTAATGCAAAGAACGCAAACCTCGCTTTCTCCCGGCGCTAAAAGACCGGTTTTTTCAAAAGCGACGAGCACACGCTGCGGTTTTCCAAGCTTTCCCTGCGGCGCTTGCATATAAGCCTGCACAACTTCCCGTCCGGCAGCTGCGCCTGTATTTTTCACGCGCACGGAAACAAAGCAGTACTCTTCGTCGTAGGCGGCATTTTCCACTTCGCAGGAAAAAGTCGTGTAGGAAAGTCCGTAGCCAAACGGAAACTGCACTTTTTCCTTTGCCGCCGTTTCAAAATAACGGTAGCCTACGTAAATATCCTCCTGATAGAAGTTTCTCTTTAAGTCTCCGAAACAAGCGTGCGACGGGTAATCCTCTACCGAATAAGCGATTGTATCGCTTAGTTTTCCGGAAGGATTCGCTCTTCCGGTCAGCAAATCGACCGTCCCTTCCGGGCCCATCATGCCTCCCTGCCATGCGAGCAAAACAGCCTGCGGGCGGTATTCGTCAATCCATGAGAAGTCGATAATATTTCCGACGTTGCAAACTACGGCAACTCGGTCAAAAGCGCCGCATACGGCGGCCAGCAGCTGTCTTTCCTCGGCAGACAAGCGATACGACCCTTCCGTACCCTGGTTATCTCTGTCCTCACCGGCCGTTCTGGCAATCACAACAATCGCCGCGTCGTTTCGCTGCGCTGCCTGATGCGCCACTTCCGCAGACAGCGGCATTTCCTTTTGCGACCAAGGTTCCATCCCCCAGCCAATTCCTTCTTCGTAAGGATGTTCCTCTTCCCACTGCCGATAAATTTCAAGTAGTTCCTCGTCCAGTTTCCAGCCAGTTTCGCTCTTCATGCAAGAAAGCAAGTTTCCAACTCTGGGAGCGTTTACCATTCCTCCTGACCCGGTTCCGGACTTGAAATAATGGGTCTGCATTCTTCCAAAAACCGCTACGCGGCTTCCTGCTTCCACTGGAAGCGCCTGCTTTTCATTTCGGAGCAACACTGCGCCCTCTGCGACAACCTGCCGCGCCAGCTGCTCATACTTTTTGTAATCCAGTGTAACCTTCATGTTTCTCCTCCTAACTCTGATAAAAACGGTTCAAACTGTAAACCATACCAATGCTGCTCGTAACTTTGCATCGTACGTCCGATTGCCCTTTCGACAAAGCTCGCTCCCCGTCGAACCGCCGAGAAAAAGTCTTCTCCGCGCAAAAGGCTTCCGCAAAGCACCGATGCGAATACGTCGCCGCAGCCATGCAGCTTCTTTTCAATTTTCGGCTGCCACAAAGCAAGCCTTGCGCCGCTTTGATCGCCCGCATAATACCCAATCTTTCCGGGCTGTTCCTCCGGCAGCTCAACGCCTGTGATGACCACCTGCTTTACGCCAAGCTCCAAAAAGCGGTTCATACGCTCTTGCAAGACGACGCTATCCCACGCCTTTTTTGGCGATTCCTCCAGCAAAAAAGCGGCTTCCGTAGCGTTTGGCGTAATAACGTCCGCCGATGCAGCAAGAGGAAGCATTGCCTTTGCAAAGGCTGCGTCAAAGCCTGTGTACCACTCTCCGTTGTCCGCCATCACCGGGTCTACCAACACAAGCGCGTCCGACCCGTATTGCCTGACAAATTCCATCGTTTGCTCCACCTGCCGAACGTTGCTAAAATATCCGGAATAAATTCCTTCGAATTGCAAGGAAAGACCGCTCCAATGACGCACAACTCCTTTCATTTCCTCTGTCAAATCTCGGAAAAAGGGCTGCACAAACTCTCCTGTATGCGTAGACAAAACGGCGGTTGGAAGCGGCACGGCCTCCAGCCCGCACGCCGACAAAATCGGCAGGGCTACCGTCAAGGAGCAGCTCCCCAGACAGGAAATATCGTGAATTGCCGCCACGCGCGGCAGACGTTGTTTTTTGCTTTGGCTTTCCATCAAAAAGCACCTCGTTTTATGCATTGATTGCCTGCTGCACGCTTTGTTTGCATTTCTGCCAAGCCGGGTGTATACTGGGAGCAAACAAACGGGAGGCAAGGTATATGTATCAGGCAGGATTAGTTTTGGAAGGCGGCGGAATGCGGGGCGTTTATACAGCCGGTGTTTTGGATTACTTTTTGGAGCAGAATCTCATGTTTGCCAACAACTACGGTGTATCCGCCGGCGCTGTAATGCTTTGCAGCTATCTTTCTAGGCAAAAGGAGCGCTCCATACGCATTTACGTCGATTATATGAACGACCGGCGATATTGCGGCTTTTACTCGCTGTTAACGACCGGCGATTTGTTCGGCGCTAAATTTTGCTATGACGAAGTTCCGAATCGGCTTGTCCCGTTCGACTACGAAACGTACGCTGCTTTTCCGGGCCGCGCCTTTGCCGTAGTTACAAACGTCTGTACCGGAGAAGCGGAATACCTCCCCATGAAGGAGATGCATACCGACATTCAGGCGGTTCGCGCCTCTGCGTCCATGCCGCTTGTATCGCGCATGGTAAAAATAAACGGCAAACGGTACTTAGACGGCGGGATTGCTGACGCAGTTCCTCTGCGGAGGTCGATTGCAGACGGAAACCTGAAAAACGTCGTAATTCTCACAAAGGAAGTCGGCTATGTGCGCCGCCCCTCTTCCGCAGGCTTTCTTATGCGCCTGCGCTATCCCACGCGCGGCAAAATGGTGCGCCGAATGCTTCACCGCCACGAGGAATACAACGAAACGCTTTCGTTTTTAGATAAGGAAGAAGCCGCCGGCCGCGCTTTTGTCATCCGTCCGAAGAAAAAGGGCGAGGTCGGACGAATTGAAAAAGATCCAAACAAGTTAAGAGCGCTTTATCTGGAAGGATACGAAGACGCAAAAGCCTGCTATCCAGCACTACTGCGCTTTCTTTCCGATACGCCCTGTGCGGTAGACAAGCACGTATAAAACCGCTGCCATAACAAACGCGCCCAAAACGTCAACAAGCGAATGCTGCTTTAAAAAGACTGTAGAACAGATAATCAGCACGCCTATTGCGCTCGCCGCCCATTTTCCAAAGCGCTTTGGCAGGACATGATGGCTTCGGAAAACCGCGATTAAAACGCCGAGCGTGTTAAATACGTGGATGCTTGGGAAAACGTTCGTTGGCGTATCGGTCTGGTATAAGATTTTTACAAGACGCGTTGCCACATTGTCCCGCGCAAAGGATTCCGGACGCAAGTCAAGCCCGTTTGGATAGATAAACGAAATCAAAAGAAACAGCGTCATCCCCGTGCACAGAAACGCCATCATACGGATGTATTCTTTTTTGTCCCGGAAGAAAAAGGCAAGAAAGAAAAAAAACATAAACGGAAACCAAAGGTAGTACGGCAGGATGAACCATTCGATAAAGGGAATGTAGTCGTCCAGCCCGATGCTTATTACGTGAAAGTGATTTTCCGTATAACGTTCCGCCAGCCAGAAAAAAACCATATACACGGGAAAGTAAAGCGCCGTCCACCAATATTGCAAGATTTCTTTTTTCATCCGATTTGCCCCTTCATTCCCTTTTCACACTAGTTAAAATAATAAATTCTCTTTGCGATCGCGTATCCGATCCGTATAATACGGTTCCAAACAACGCCGTCTTTTTTTGTGGCTCGAACAAGCCACTGCCGCCGCATATACTCGTACTGTCCTGCGTAACGGCTGCATACCGTATCCCAAAATTCTTTTCGCTTTTGCAGCGCTTCCGGCGTCCCTTTCATCACATACAAGGAGGAACAAATGGTGGCCATAATCACGCAATACTGCGACATATAGTAGCGCAAACGCGGCTGTTTAATCTCACACAGCTCATGCATTCCGTACATCTCGTAGGCAACCCGCACCTGCTGGTCCACACGTTCCAAAAGCCGCTTTTCGTTCACGCTTTGGTCTTCTCTTCCAATGAAGTAATGGTATAAGTCCCGGTCGAAATAGTAGATGTTTTTTACAAACGGAAGCGGGTAATATACAAAGAGGTTGTCCACGTAAAAAGTATGCTTGGGAAGCGTCAGGCCGCATGAAATCAGCAGCTGCGTCCGGTAAATGACCGAATGCATCAATATATACTGCCCCAACGAAAACGTGCCAATCTCCTTCCAAGTAAACTCGCGCTCCACCGGAAGCACGTGTCCGTAGCTGACCTCCCGCTTCTTTTTTGCGCCGACTTTTTCGTAAACGTAGTTGCCGATTACCATGTCGTATGTCTTCTTTCGGTCGTACGCCGTCTTTAAAAAAGCGACAATTTCACAAAGCGCCTCGGTATTTAGCCAATCGTCGCTGTCAAGCACTTTGTAATAAAGCCCTTGCGCCTCATGCAAACCGGCAATCACCGCGTCGCCGTGCCCTCCGTTTTCTTTGTAAAGGTAGCGCACAACGTCCGGATACCGTCTTTGGTATTCTTTTGCGATTTCCGCCGTTTGGTCGGTAGAACCGTCGTCTACTACAAGCACGTCCACAAGCGGGTGCGACCGAACGACCGAATCCAACGCCCGACGGACGTAGTCTTGGGAGTTGTAGCAGGGGATAGCAACCGTGAGGATCTTTTCCAAAATTTCATTCTCCTTTTCTCAATGCAATTACAGGACAAGTCCTTTTTCTTCCGGACAGCCAAGCATTAAATTCATGCACTGAATTGCCGCTCCGGAAGCGCCTTTCCCCAAATTGTCAAACCGGGCAACCGCCAACAAGCGTTCTTCGTTGCCGCTAATAACCAATTCCATCCCATCCCGGCCGGAACGGGTATTTCCTGCCAAAAAGCCGCCAAGCTCCTCGGTTTCTCCTTCCGAACAAACGTGTAAAAACTGCTGTCCGGCGTAATACGAACAATAAAATTCCCGCAATTTCTCCGGCGTCATTCCTTGCGCCAGCTGCGTAGCGTAAAGCGGCAAAAATACCGCCATTCCGCTGTAATAATCCGCAACAATCGGCGTAAAGAGCGGTTCATTTGCAAGCCCGGTAATTGCTTTCATCTCTTTTAGATGCTTGTGTTTTTGCGTCAGCGCGTACGCACGCGGCGCATCAAGTTCTATTCGGCGCTCTGCCGCTTCGTACTCGGCAATCATTTTCTTTCCGCCCCCGCTGTAGCCGGTCAGGGAATAACTGACAACCGGGGAATCCTTTGGTAGAATTCCCTCTTTGATAAGCGGGTATACAAGCGCCACAAACCCGGAAGCATGACACCCCGGAACGGCAATCCGCCCTCCTTCGGTGATTTTTTTCCGCTGCGCCTGCGACAGCTCTGGAAAACCGTACGCCCAGCCTTCTTCCGTCCGATGTGCCGTCGATGCGTCAATAATCCGCACCGCAGGATTACTTGCGAGCAAGACCGCTTCTCTTGCCGCCGCGTCCGGCAGGCACAAAAAAGTAATGTCCGATGCGTTAATCAGCTTTTGGCGCTCTAGCGGGTCTTTGCGCAGCTCCGAGCGAATTTGCAGCAACTCTATGTCCTCGCGCGCGGAAAGTCTTTCGTGAATCCGAAGGCCCGTCGTTCCTTCGCTGCCGTCTATATAGATTTTTGTTTTCATATTCATCCTCCAAAACGGCTCTGCGCCGTCCTACCGTGTAATGATACCATTTTTTACGAACGTTTACAATCATTTTCTTGCCCTTGCGATTAGCAGACGGAAAAAACGGACAGACTAAAGCGACAAGAGGCGATTTTACACTTGAATCAATATGCCGCATCCATCTATAATGCAGGTAGGGAGATCGCCTTTTATTCACGGAGGTGTACGAACATGAAAACTTTTTCTTATGAAATTCGAGACAGCGTTGGCATTCACGCAAGACCCGCCGGTCTGCTTGTAAAAGAAGCGAAAAAATACGAAAGCCGGCTCGTTATAAAAAAGGACGAAAAAGAGGCCGATCTTACCAAACTTATGGCACTTATGGGACTTGGAATCAAGTGCGGCGATACAGTAAGCGTATCGGCCGAAGGTTCGGACGAGGATATTGCCATCCACGCGCTGGAGGCGTTTTTCAAGCAGAATCTGTAGTGCCAAACGGAGGGGTTTCATGGAACAGTTTACGGGAAAAGTCATCTATCAGGGAATTGCCATCGGGCCGATTCGCATATATACAAAAAAGGAGCGGCAGGTAAAGCGGTATAAAATTGCCGACCCGGCCGCCGAAATTGCGCGGTTTGAAAAAGCGTGCGAAATCGCCTCGGCAGAGCTTGCCTCGCTCTACGAAGTAGCTCTTCGAAAAGTTGGCGAAGACAACGCCATGATTTTCGAGGTGCACCAGATGATGCTTGCGGATACCGACTTTTTAGACAGCGTAACGCATATTATCCGCACACAGGAAGTAAATGCAGAGATGGCTGTTGCGACAACGGGCGACAATTTCTCCGCCATGTTTGCCGCTATGGACGACGACTACATGCGTGCGCGCGCCGCCGACGTAAAAGACGTTGCGGAGCGTTTAATTGCCTGCCTGATAAACGGAAGCTCCGAAAACGAGCTTTTAAGCGAGCCGGTTATTCTCGTTGCAAACGACCTTGCGCCAAGTGAAACGGTACAATTTGACAAGTCGCATCTTCTCGCCTTTGTAACGCATCTTGGCTCCGCAAACTCCCATACGGCAATTCTTGCGCGTACGATGAACCTTCCCGCGCTGATTGGGATTAAGCCCGACCCCGCCTGGAACGGGCGGCTTGCCGTCGTGGACGGCTATTGCGGCACGCTTACGATTGACCCAGAGGAAGATTATTTGCGCCAGATGCAGGAAAAGAAAGCGAAAGAAGAAGAAAAGCGCAGTCTTTTGCAGCAGCTGCGCGGAAAAGAAACCGTTACGAAAGACGGCAGACGAATGCGCCTTTATGCAAATGTCGGGAATCTTTCGGACATACACAGCGCAATGGAAAACGACGCCGAAGGGATTGGCCTTTTTCGCAGCGAATTCCTTTATCTGGAAAAAGAAGACTTCCCAAGCGAAGAAGAGCAGTTTGCCGTTTACCGGACGGCGCTTGAAAATATGGGCGGGAAGAAAGTGATTATTCGGACGCTGGATATCGGCGCGGATAAGCAAATCGACTATTTCGGGCTGGAAAAAGAAGAAAATCCGGCGCTCGGCTTTCGGGCAATCCGGATTTGCTTAAAAAGGCCGGATATCTTTCGAACCCAACTGCGCGCCCTGCTTCGCGCAAGCGTGTACGGCCCTTTATCGATTATGTTCCCAATGATTATTTCTCTTGACGAAGTTCGGGCGGTTAAAAAATTACTCGAAGATGTGAAGGCGGAGCTCTCTTTGCAAAACATCCCTTTCGCACCGGTGGAAATCGGTATTATGATTGAAACGCCAGCCGCCGCCATGATCAGTGATGAGCTGGCGGCGGAAGTCGATTTCTTTAGTATTGGAACCAATGACCTGACGCAGTATACGCTTGCCATTGACCGGCAAAATCCAAAGCTGGATGAATTTTACGATCCGAAACACCCTGCTGTTCTTCGCATGATTCAAACGACAGTTGCAAACGGCCATGCGCACGGCTGCTGGGTCGGCATCTGCGGGGAACTTGGTGCAAACGAAACGCTTACGGAAACGTTTCTTGAAATGGGCGTGGACGAGCTTTCCGTTTCGCCGCCGCTTATTTTAGGTCTTCGCAAGCGTATTCGGGAACTAGGTAACGCAAAGGAAGACGTCTGAACTTTATTTTTCGAAAGTCCAGTAGTCCATTGTGTACCCTTCTCCAGAGAAAATCAAAACCAAGTTGTGCTTCCCGGTTACCGTTGTTAGAAGCTCCGCTGTGAGTTCTTGGTATTCTCCGTTTTTCGTTGGCGAAACTTCCAAGTACCCTACAACTTCGCCCTTTGTACCGTCAAGCCGGATTTGGATAGTTCCGCTTATTCCTTCGTCGGCCGCTACGGCTGCCGTAAAGCGCTTTGCTCCTTCTTTGCCAAAATCAACGCCATACAAAGCAAGCCAGTCGCCGCTCTCAATTTCACAAAGCTCCATGTTGCCGGAGCCGTAGCAGGTGCTTTGCAGACCGCTTTGCGTTGTGCTTAGACCGCCCATCGTCGCCATCGTCTCCGCTTCCACCTTTTCGTAAGGGTTCAAAGCGCCTACCTGTGTAAGGGAAGAACGATCGACAAAGAGCAGCGTCGGAATGCTGCCGTCTTCCTTTACCGTCAGTTTAGCAATGTTTGTGGCGCGGTAACCGCCTGAAATGCCAAGCGGCTTCTCCAAAAGCTGTGTGTGGTAAGCGATGTACCATTCGTCCTGGAACTGGAACAGGCAATGGTGGTTGTTTCCGTAGCAGCCAAAATAATTGCCCGGATTTTTCAAAATAACTCCCGCAAGCGTAAACGGCCCCATCGGATTGTCCGAAGTCATATAAGCGATTTGCGCGCTGGCAATGCCAAGCTCCTCGGTTGCCTCCTGCGTTACGTTCCAGTTTGTGCAATAAGAGTAATAATACGTATCGCCAATCCGGTTAATGCCCGAATCTTCAAACAGATACGGCACGTCCAAAGCGACCGGATCGCCGTCAAGCGAAATCATGTCCTCTCCAAGCTTTACAACCCGCGCCGTCCCCGGAGCAGCTTCCATGCCTTCCGGAACGCCGCCTCCAAAATACAAATAGGCGCTTCCGTCCTCGTCTACAAAAACTGCCGGGTCAAACAGCCACGTAACGTTTGCGCAATTGGGCGTACTGCGGCTAATAAGCGCTTTGCCAATCGGGTCTACAAACGGCCCGGTCGGGCTGTCCGATGTCAATACGCCAATTCCGTTTCCTCCGTTCGCAAAGTAAATAAAAAACTTCGTCTGCCCATCGATTTCTTTATATGCTACTGCCGGTGCCCATGAGTTTTGTCCCCACCGGGACGCACCTTGCATTCCGGCGGCGTAAATGCTGCCGTGGTCGGTCCAGTTTACCAAATCGGCGGAGGAAATTACGTTTAGCGTGTTGATTTTGCTGTAGCTGTTTTCTTTTACGTTTCCTGCTGCGTCGTATTCCAGCACGTCGCCGGTCATATAAAGATATACTCTGCCTTCGTACACAATCGCGTACGGGTCTGCCCCCAGACGCTGCGTCATAACCGGTGCGTCAAGCCCGATCTGCTTTAGCGTATCCGCAAGAGAAAGCGCGTCAAACTCTTCCTGCAGCTTTTTTTGCTGCTCCTTGCTAAAACGCTGAATTCCATCTTCCTGCGGCGAAGGCGTTGCCGTCGGGGACGGAGTAACTTGCTCCTGCCCTTTCTCTCCTTCTTCTGTTTTCTCTGATTTTCCGCATCCGGCAACCATGCCAAACGCAGCGAACGCTAACGCGCCCATCCCAAGTAATTGCTTAAATTTCATGCTCTCCTCCTTGTTTTTCTTGGTTTTTGGTTTTTCACAGACTACTGCTTCGCCGTGATTGTCACGTCAAGCAGCAAGGTTATATTCCTTCCGGACGGTTCGTTTTTTAGCTCCAGCCTTGCTCCTAAGTTTTCTGCCGCACGCTCCATCCTATACAGCCGACAGCCTTCTTCGGATGAGAACAAAAGCGTTTTGTCTCTTTGTTCCTCCGGCAGACAAAGCTGTTTTATCACCTCCTCTGAAAATTTCCGGCCTTTTGCCGACAAGGCAAGGGACAATCGCATCGCTCTCGGCGCCGCTTCTATAGCTTCTTGCGCCGCTTCTAGGAGAATCTCTCCTCCTATTGGCGCGTCTTGAATGGCCATTTGAATATTCCAATACAAAAGCTGTTCCAGTCGCAGCTCGTCGGTGCAGATATCGTCGCTTTCCATATGAGTGCGGACGTCTATTTGTAGTTCCTTTGCTTTGATTTGCGAATCAAGCATCTGAAGCATTCGCTCTACCATTTCAGAAAGCGAAAACGTCGTTGGACATAATGCTGCGTCTTCTTCGTTTGCTTCGGACATTCTTTGCATATCCGATAAAAACAACTGCATCCGGCTTCCCGCTGTTACAAGTTTTTGTAAGCATTCTTTAACAAACGCCGTATCTTCCAGACGTTTTACGGCGCTCCCGGATATTGCCGCCATCACATCCGCCGTTCCGCGCAGTTCTTTAAGGACGCACACAAGCCATAAGCGCATCCCGTTGTCCCGAACACGGCCCTTTCGCTGCTCTTGCTCCAACTGCCTTTGCATCCCGCAGACGTAGCGGTTGTTTGCCCAAAAAAGCACGCCAATGCAGGCAGCCGCGCCAAGCAGCTCAAGCCGACGGCTCTTTGCTGTCCGGATCGTGTCCATTCTCGTGCGCCCGATAAGCAGCCATTCGGGGTTTCCTTGCAGCTTCCGGTATGCATAACAATACGTTGCGCCTTTTTCCTCAAGAACGAACGAGCCGCCTTGCCCTTGCTGCATATCCTCCCGAAGCTTTTCTTTTTTTTCTTCCGTAAGTCCCTCGCGTCTCTCCCAGAAATTTTCCGGAATTTCTTTAGAGGAAAGCAGGAAAGAGCCGTCGGTTCGAATAAACGAAAACTCCGCTTCTTCGTAACTCTCCGGAAGGACACATTTTTCGAAAATCTGTTTTAGAGGCACAGAGACAAATAGGAACCTGTCTTTTGCTTCGTCTGCCAGCGACACTTCGTGAAAGAAAGTTATAACGTCCGTGTTTTTCTTTGCGTCGTAGTACGTTTCCGTAACCTGCCACGGCGTATTTTCCGAAACTTCGTACGCTTTAAGCTCTTCCGCGCAGAAAAGCTGTGCCGTAACTTCTGGACTGCCGACGTCAACGAGGAAGTCTTCCGCCTGTTTCCTCGTCCATCCTTGCCTTCCAATAGTCTGCGCCCAGCTTACGCACAGTTCCCATACGTTTTTTAAGTATTGTTCGGGCTGCTGCTGCACCGATTCCACAACGGTTTCAAAAGAAATGCACGCTGCCTCGTTTGTCTCTATTTTTTTCTGTGCAGCTGTATAAAGCATAATGGCTGCCAGCACAAGCAGGAAAAATGCATTCACACCTACCCAAGTTCTTTTTTTCATCGAATCCCTCTTTTCTGCGCATGTCGCATTCTGTTGCATATTTTTGCAAAGTATAGCATTTTTTTCGATTGTCTGCAAGGGTACCGGTGAGAAAAATAGACAAGTCGCACAGCGACTTGTGTTTCAAGACTCGCTCGCGGAGCGTATATCAGATGGGGGATTGACACCCGCCACTGATACAAATTCGTTACCCACCGCCTATAGAGGCGGGGGGCATCTCCCATCTGGTATAGGCGTTTGGTAAAGCGGAGCGCAAATGTCCGCTTTACCCTTTCATTTTTCTGTGTTATAATGCGCTTAGGAATGCACTTTGCGTTTCTAGTCCCTAAAGCAAAACGAAACGGAGGTATCCTTTATGAAGGCGGCCGCAAATGAATCTTCCGAAAATTATCTGGAAACTATTTTAATCTTAAGCAAACGACTGCCTGTCGTTCGCTCCGTGGACATCGCCAACGAACTTAATTATACCAAACCAAGCGTCAGTATTGCAATGAAGCATCTGCGAGAAAAAAATCTCATCACCGTTACCGACGCCGGTTTTATTTATCTGACCGATTCCGGCAAAGAAATCGCGGAAATGATTTACGAGCGGCACGAAGCGATTTCCCGCTGGCTGATTCGCCTTGGCGTTTCCGAAAAAACAGCGGCGGAAGACGCTTGCAAAATCGAGCATGTCATCAGCCGGGAAAGCTTTGAAGCGCTAAAGAGGCACATTGAAAAAACAGCAGAACCTTCAAAAACCTTTTTTGTGTAATTCTTTCCACTCTTTGATCTCTTGCAGCCGCTCCTTTAAGGCTGCTTCCTGCCCTTTTCCTGCCGGGCGGTAATATGCGCGTCCCAAAAGCGAGTCCGGCAGGCACTGCATTGCCGTCAGCTTTTCTTTTGTATCGTGCGCGTACTCGTACCCTTCCCCATAATGCAGCTCTGCCATAAGCCCGGTAGGCGCGTTGCGAATCACAAGCGGTACCGGCTCAGACAACTGCTCCTGCGCGTCTGCTTTCGCTTCCATGTAAGCAACGTCGCAGGCATTGGATTTTGGCGCCATAGACAAATAAACGACCGCTTCGGTCAAATTTACCGTGCACTCCGGCATTCCTATAAAATGACATGCCTGATACGCCGCGACCGCAAGCGTCAGCGCCTGCGGGTCTGCCAGTCCCACGTCCTCGCTTGCAAAGCGGATGACACGCCGCGCAACGTAAAGCGGATCCTCTCCCGCCTCCAACATCCGCGCAAGCCAGTAAACGGCTGCGTCGGGATCTGAATTTCGCATCGACTTATGCAGGGCGGAAATCAGATTATAATGCTCCTCCCCTTTTTTATCGTACAAAAGCGAGCGTTTGGAAATGCATTGCGAAAGCGTCTCCTTTGTTACGTAAACGCCGCCTTTTTCATCCATCTCTCCGTTTAGGACAACCATTTCCAACGTAGAGATTGCCGAGCGCGCGTCTCCGTTTGCGTAAACCGCCAACGCGCGAATCAGCTCCTCGTCCATATGAATCGTCTGTCCGCCCAGCCCGCGCGGGTCAGTAAGCGCCCGCTTTAATAAGCCGGTCAGCGCTTCTGTGGAGAGCGCCTGCAAAACAAATACTTTGCAGCGGGACAAAAGAGCGCTGTTGATTTCAAACGACGGATTTTCCGTCGTCGCGCCAATTAAAACAATGCTGCCCTTTTCTACAAAAGGCAAAAACGCGTCCTGCTGCGCTTTATTAAACCGATGGATCTCGTCTACAAATACGATAGTGCGCTCGCCAAAGCGCCGGTTTGCATCCGCTTGCTGCATCACTTCGCGAATTTCTTTAATCCCGCTTGTAACCGCAGAAAAATCAATAAACGCGCTTTTGGTGCAATTGGCAATAATGCGCGCCAGCGTCGTCTTTCCGACTCCCGGAGGGCCCCAGAAAATGAGCGACGAGATTTGATCGCTTTCAATGAGCCTGCGCAGAACCTTCCCCTTTCCAAGCAAGTGTTCCTGCCCGACAAATTCCTCAAGCGTCCGGGGACGCAGCCGGGCGGCCAGCGGCTCCATTACGTTGCTGTCAAAAAAGCTTAACTGTTCCATGCCTGTCCTCCATTTTATTCTTTACATTATACAAGTTGCGGCAAGAGCCGTCAATAGCATCTCCTGTCTTTGTGCAAAAGCCGCAAAAAAACACTGTATTTTCCGAGCGAAAATACAGTGATCTTTTTCTCTATGACATTCGCTTAAGCAAGCGTCTTCCACTCCGCCGTATCGTCAAGCAACAGGTACCCATGCGGCGAACCGTCTTTTGGCAGGGAAACCGACCCCGGATTCCAAAGCGTAAATTCTCCGTTTGACCCAAAAGTTTCACAAACCGGCACGTGCGTATGCCCCTGCAAAAGAATATCCCCGGCTTTTTTCAGTGGGGAATTCTCCTTGTTCCAAATATGTCCGTGCGTCGCGAAAATCATGCGCCCCTGCCACGGCAGGAAGGCAAGCTCCGAGACAATCGGGAAGTCGAGAACCATCTGATCCACTTCGGCGTCGCAATTGCCGCGCACGCACAAAATACGATCCGCCTGCGCGTTTAGCATTTCGATCACCTGCTTTGGCTGATAGTCTTTTGGGAGGTCATTGCGGGGACCGTGGTAGAGCAAGTCTCCAAGCAAAAGAAGCCTTTCCGCTCCTTCCTGGAAAAACGCTTCCATAAGCTTCTCGCAATAATACGCGGAGCCATGAATGTCCGATGCAATCAGTAATTTCATGTACTTTCCTTTTTCTTTTTCCTTTCGCTAATCTTCTGGTCGTAAAAATGCTTTTTGTCTGCGGTCGGCAGTTCTGTCGGATAGTTGCCGCTAAAGCATGCGGTGCAATATACGCCCTTTCGGTCGTCTCCGCACAGCCGGACAACGTCTTCCACAGCCAGATATCCTAAGCTGTCCGCCCCGATTTGTTCGCATATTTCATCCAGCGAGTATTTGCACGCAATTAAGTGCTCGCAGGAATCAATGTCCGTCCCGTAATAGCAAGGGCGAATAAAGGGCGGCGCGGAAACGCGCATATGAATTTCCGTAGCCCCCGCCTCGCGCAAAAGCTCTACAATCCGCCGGGAGGTCGTCCCTCTTACGATAGAGTCGTCAATTAAAACAATCCGCTTTCCGGCTACCGCCTCGGCAATGGGATTGAGTTTGATTTTTACTTTGTCCTCCCGCGCTGCCTGTCCGGGCGCAATAAAGGTCCGGCCAATGTATTTGTTTTTAATCAGGCCAATTCCGTAAGGAATTCCCGAAGCGCGCGAAAAGCCAAGCGCCGCGTCCAGTCCCGAATCCGGAACGCCAACGACAAGGTCGGCCTCAACCGGGTGACGTTTTGCTAAAAACTCGCCCGCTCTAAGTCGCGCAGCATGAACCGAACGGCCGTCGATAACCGAGTCCGGGCGCGCAAAGTAGATGTATTCAAAGACGCAATGCGTCGTAGGCGCCGTATTGCAATGGTCGCGAATCGAGCGCACGCCGTTTTGGTCAATAACGAGAATTTCTCCCGGGTCAAGGTCGCGGATTGGCTCTGCGCTAACGGCAAGCAGCGCACATGTCTCCGAGGCGACGATGTAGCGGCCGTCGGCAGTTTTCCCGTAGCAAAGCGGCCGGAACCCGTGCGGGTCTCTTGCGGCAATCAGCTTTGCGGGCGACATTAAAACAAGCGAGTACGCACCTTTTAACCGCCCCATGGCACGGTTCACCGCTTCTTCTATGGAGCGCGACGTCAACCGTTCCCGAATGATTACATAGGAAATTACTTCGGTGTCGCTTGTCATGTGGAAAATGGCGCCGTTAAGCTCCAGCTCTTCTCTCAGCTCGTGCGTATTAATGAGATTTCCGTTATGCGCAAGCGCCATGCGCCCCTTCATATGGTTGACGACAATCGGCTGCGCGTTGGAACGATCGCTTTCTCCTGTTGTAGAATAGCGAACGTGCCCGACCGCCATATTGCCGCTTCCAAGCCCCATCATAACGCGCGGCGAAAATACGTCATTTACTAGTCCTTGGTCTTTGTAGCCGGAAAAAATACCGTCGTCGTTTACAATAATACCACAGCTCTCCTGCCCCCTGTGCTGCAAGGAAAACAGTCCGTAATAAACCGTAGACGCAACGTCGCACGTTTCCGGCGAATAGACGCCAAATACGCCGCACTCTTCATGTACCTGATCCTGAAAACCCATTTCCGATTCCTCCCCTGTCTGCTGTGTTTCCGTGCGAAGCGCCCTATTCTTCTTTGAGCGAAGCCCGGATTAGCCCCGCAAACAGCGGGTGCGCTTTATTCGGACGGCTTTTAAATTCCGGATGAAACTGTACGCCGACAAAAAACCGATGTCCTGGAACCTCTATCGTCTCCACGATGTGATTGTCCGGCGACGTTCCGCTGACAATCAATCCCTTTTCCTCCATCAGCGCACGATACTCGTTGTTAAATTCGTACCGATGACGGTGCCTCTCGGAAATCAGCTCCGCTCTGTAGCATTCCGCCATCTGCGTTCCCGCCAAAATGCGGCACGGATACGCGCCAAGCCGAAGCGTTCCGCCCTTGTTGATTTCGTCGCTTTGATCCGGCATAAAGTCGATTACTTTGTTGCGGCTGACTTCGTCAAACTCGCCGGAATTCGCGTCGGCAAGACCGCACACATGGCGGGCAAAATCAATGACCGCAATTTGCATTCCCAGACAAATTCCTAAATACGGCACGTTGTTTTCTCTAGCGTAGCGCGCCGTCGTAATCATCCCTTCGATTCCGCGGCTTCCAAAGCCTCCCGGAACCAAAATTCCGTCGCAGCCGCCAAGCACGTCTTTTACGTTCTCGTCCGTTATCTGTTCGCTGTCAATCCACTCGATATGCACTTTTGCGCCGTATCGGTAGCCTGCGTGGCGAAGCGCTTCCGCAACGGACAGGTAAGCGTCGTGCAGCTGCACATACTTTCCGACAAGACCGATGACAACCGTGCGGTTCATATTGCGGATATTTTCTAGCATCTCGTTCCAGTCGCGCAAATCCGGCTCGCGCGCGGCAAGCCCAAGCTCCCGGCAGACAATGTCGGAAAAGCGGCTCCTCTCAAGCATGATCGGCGCTTCGTACAAAACCGGAATCGTCCGGTTTTCCAAAACGCAGTCTGGCTTTACATTGCAAAACATCGCAATTTTCTTAAAGATGGATTCTTCAAGCGGCTGGTCGCAGCGAAGCACAATAATGTCCGGATGGATGCCCATCCCCTGCAGCTCCTTAACGGAGTGCTGCGTCGGTTTTGATTTGTGCTCATCGCTTCCACTTAAAAACGGGACAAGCGTTACGTGAATGTAAAGAGCGTTCTCCTGCCCGACTTCCAGTCCGACTTGGCGGATAGCTTCCAAAAACGGCTGGCTTTCAATATCGCCCGTTGTTCCGCCGATTTCAGTAATAACGATGTCCGCGTCGGTTTTCTTTCCTACATTGTAGATAAACGCTTTAATTTCGTTTGTAATATGCGGAATTACCTGAACGGTCTGCCCTAAGTATTCGCCTCTGCGCTCCTTATTCAGAACGTTCCAGTAAACTTTTCCGGTTGTGAGGTTGGAAAATTTATTTAAATTCTCGTCAATAAACCGCTCGTAATGTCCCAAATCCAAATCGGTTTCCGCGCCGTCTTCCGTTACAAAAACTTCGCCATGCTGGTAGGGGCTCATCGTCCCGGGATCCACGTTAATATAAGGGTCCAGCTTCTGCGCCGCCACCTTTAGACCGCGCGCTTTTAGCAAACGTCCAAGCGACGCCGCCGTAATTCCTTTTCCCAGACCGGACACTACGCCGCCGGTCACAAAAATGTACTTCGTCATATGCCTCCTCCATTCCGACAAACTATCGCCGCAAAGACGTCACGCTCCGTAAGTGCGGATAATTTCCTGCGCCACAGCGGACTTCTTTTGACAAGTATCCATAGCGGTCTTTTCGATGTAGCGGTGCGCCTCCGACTCGCTCATTTTTTGCTGTTCAACCAAAAGCAGCTTTGCCCGGTTCACAATGCGAATCTCCTCCATCTTTGCTTCTAGGGAAATCGCCTTGTTTTCCAGCACGCGAAGCCGCGCACGCGTGGCAACCAGAAGCTTTACACTTTGCATAATTACCATCCGCGGGCAGGGTACTGCAAGCGTCAAAACGCCGTGGCTCTCTACTTTGTAGGACGCCTGCTCAAACAAGTCGGCCTTAACAAACAAAAGCACGCCGCTTTGCCCGTTATCCGCAATCTCAATCGCAAGCTGCGCGCCGAAATCATCGCGGAGCGGGGAAATAATTAATACTAGATCAAACGATTGTTCTAACAGAAGCCTCCTTGCTTCTCCCGCGGTACAGACCGTTGTAACCGGCTGGAATTGCCGGTGAGGCAGCAATTCCAAAATCGTATCCGTCCATTTCTGTGAGGCGGAAATGAGCAGAACGCTTACGATATCTCTATCCAAAAACATTCCCTTCCTCCTGTGCTCTATCCCATAACGCGCAGATTACGAGTTTCGTTTTCGATACTGCTCAATATACTCGGAAGGAAGGATTTGCTTTAACCACGCGCTCTTTTCCGCAATGCAAAGCGCTTCGTCCAAACTTTGCGGAAGCGTCGCAAGGTTTGCGGTCACGGTTTCGTCTGCGATAAACAAATTGTAATCCGTGCTTGGCGGAAGCTCTAGCTTTCTTTGGATTCCATCAAGCCCTGCGTAAATCAAAAGCGCATACGCCAGATACGGATTTGTCTTTGCATCCGGAGAACGAAGCTCGAGTCTTCTGTGTCCTTTTTTCGCCGCAGGAACTCGGATAAGCTGCGAGCGATTTTCTCTCGACCAAGTAATATATTTTGGCGCCTTTTTTCCGCCAAGGCGCTCGTACGATTCGGGAAGTGGGTTTAAAAACGCCGTTATCTCCGCTACATGCTCCAAAATGCCTGCCATAAACATGTGCGCCTCGTCCATATCGTCGGAATCAAGGGAAATGTTAATGTGCATGCCGCTTCCGCTTTCTTCGGGCAGCGGCTTCGGAGAAAAGTCCGCGTGCAAGCCGTTACGCATGGCAATTGTCTTTACAACTGCTTCAAACGTAACTGCGTTGTCCGCCGTGCTCATAGGATCGCCGTAGCGAAAATCAATTTCGTGCTGGCCGGGTCCTTCTTCGTGGTGCGAGCTCTCCGGCAAAATTCCCATATCAAGCAAGGAAAAACAAATTTCCCGACGCACATTTTCCCCTTTGTCTTCGGGCGCAATATCTAAGTAGCCCGCGTGGTCAAAAGGAATTTTGGTCGGGTTTCCGTCTTCGTCTACCTTAAACAAATAAAACTCAAATTCTACGCCAAAACTAACGGAAACGCCCTGTGCCTTTGCCGTCTCAACTGCTTTTCGCAAATATTGGCGCGTGTCTCTTTCGTAAGGCGTTCCGTCCGGATACCGGATGTCGCAAAGCATTCGCACAACACGCCCGGACTGCGGACGCCAAGGAAGCACCGTAAGCGTTGCAATGTCCGGATGCAAAAACAAATCCGAGCGATCCGCATCCGCAAAGCCTTCGATTGCAGACGCGTCAAAGCTTACGCCGTCTTCAAACAAGCGATCCAGTTCGTGCGACATAATGCTAATGTTTTTCATGTTTCCGTAAATGTCACAAAAGGCGAGGCGAATAAATTTTACGTCTTCTTCCTCTACAAATGCCTTAACCTCTTCCAGCGAGTATACTTTGTTCATGTGTACCTCCAAAACAAGTGCTATCCCAATTCCTTTCCCAATAGCGGGTCTTTGAAATCAAAAACGTTCATCACAAAAAGGGGTGCCTACCCCTCTGTTGATGAACGTCATTGCTCTCACAGGTTCATTATACTGTTCCCGAACAAATTGTCAAGGATTTTTCCCGCAATAACTTCCGCTTCTGCTCTCAAATGCCCATAAAAACTCCATTTGACAAAAAAAGGTTGACAGTCTCTTTTTTCCGCGGTATAGTTACGTCAGCTAGACGGCAAAGGTGTCGCAGATTATTCTGCCCTTTTGCCGTTTTTCTTTATCCATCAGGGAAAATACTGAAATGGAGGTACATTTTTATGGGATGGAACGGTCAAACCTTATACGACGCTTCCTTCGAACGCGACGCCTGCGGAATTGGCGCCGTTGTGGATATGAAGGGAAGAAAGAGCCATCAAAACGTTGACGATGCTCTGAAAATCGTGGAAAAGCTGGAGCACCGCGCCGGAAAGGACGCCACCGGAGAAACCGGCGACGGCGTAGGAATTTTGCTGCAAATTTCGCACAACTTCTTCCAAAAAGAAGCGGCACTTTGCGGGATTACACTGCCCGAGGAGCGCTCCTACGGCGTTGGTATGTTTTTCTTTCCTCAAAACACGCTTGCCAGAAATCAAGCGAAAAAGATGTTTGAGGTAATTATCAAAAAGCAGGGGATGCAATTTTTGGGCTGGCGTACTGTGCCAATCGACCCTGACATTCTGGGACAGCGTGCCAGAGACTGCATGCCTTTCATTATGCAATGCTTCGTTGCCCGGCCGCAAAACGTTGAAAAAGGGCTTGCCTTTGACCGCAAGCTTTATGTAGCGCGCCGCGAGTTTGAGCAAAGCAACGACAACACGTACGTCGTTTCGTTTTCGAGCCGCACCATCGTTTATAAGGGGATGTTTCTTGTAGGACAGCTGCGGCGCTTTTATCGGGATTTGCAGTCGCCGGACTACGATTCCGCAATCGCTATGGTACATTCCCGTTTCTCAACGAACACGACGCCCAGCTGGGAACGCGCACATCCGAACCGGATTATTTTGCACAACGGCGAAATCAATACGATCCGCGGAAACGTTGACCGTATGCTTGCCCGCGAAGAGACAATGTTCTCTACGGTTTTGCAGCCGGAAATGGATAAAATCCTGCCGGTCGTAAATGCTTCCGGTTCCGACTCTGCGATGCTTGACAACACGCTGGAATTTTTAATGATGAACGACATCGACCTGCCGCTTGCGATGATGATGCTGATTCCGGAGCCTTGGACGCAGGATAAGAGTATGCCTCGCGAAAAGCGCGATTTATATCGGTATTACGCAACGATGATGGAGCCCTGGGACGGCCCTGCTTCCATCCTGTTTTCCGACGGCGACCGCGTAGGCGCTATCCTTGACCGAAACGGACTTCGTCCTTCGCGGTACTACGTAACGGACGACGACCGGCTGATTCTTTCTTCGGAAGTCGGCGTTTTGGAAATTCCGCCGGAAAACATTGTTACGAAATCCCGCCTGCAGCCGGGACGTATGCTCCTTGTAGATACCGTGCAGGGGCGGTTAATCAGCGACGATGAAATTAAAATGTCTTATGCGACCCGCCACCCTTACGGCGAATGGCTGGATCAAAACTTGGTGGAATTAAAGGATTTAAAAATCCCCAACCACAAAGTTCCCAACTACTCGCAGGAAGAGCGCGACCGGCTGTATAAAGTATTTGGCTATACGTACGAGGATGTAAAAAATACAATTTTGCCAATGGCGAAAAACGGGATAGAATCTACCGCTGCCATGGGTATTGACATCCCTCTAGCGGTTCTCTCCGAGAAGCATCAGCCGCTGTTTAACTTCTTTAAGCAGCAGTTTGCGCAAGTTACGAACCCGCCGATTGACGCAATCCGCGAAGAAATCATTACCGATACGACCGTTTATGTCGGCTCCGACGGTAACTTATTAGAGGAAAAGCCGGAGAACTGCACCGTTTTGCAGATTCACAACCCGATTCTCACAAGCGTAGACATGATGAAAATTCGGGAAATGAGCCGTCCCGGTTTTCAGGTAGAAACCGTTTCCCTTTTGTATTACAAGAATACTTCTTTGGAAAAAGCGGTCGAGCACCTGTTTATTACCTGTGACCGCGCTTATAAAAACGGATCCAACATCATTATTCTCTCCGACCGGGGAATTGACGAAAACCACGTGGCAATCCCTTCGCTGCTTGCCGTTTCCGCAATGGAGCAGCATCTTGTCCGCACGAAAAAGCGCACGGCGGTCTCCATTATTTTGGAATCCGCAGAGCCAAGAGACGTACACTCGTTTGCAACTTTGCTTGGCTACGGTGCGCGCGCCATTAACCCTTATCTGGCGCAGGAGTGCATTTCCGAATGCATCGACATCGGGCTGTTAGACAAAGATTACCACACGGCGATTCACGACTACAACTCCGCGATTTTACACGGCATTGTTAAAATTGCCTCCAAGATGGGCGTCAGCACGCTGCAGTCGTACCAGTCGTCGCAGATTTTTGAAGCCATCGGCATCCGGCAGGACGTAATCGATAAGTACTTTACGAATACAATCAGCCGCGTGGGCGGAATTGGATTAAAGGAAATTGAAGAAGGCGTTGAGTACCGGCACAGCCACGCGTACGATCCGCTTGGTCTGGGACTTGATACGACGCTTGACAGCACCGGCTTACATAAGCTTAGAAGCGGTGAAAACAAAGAAGATCACATGTATAATCCGGCGACGATTGTCGCGCTGCGCGAGGCTACCCAAACGGGCGATTACAAGCGCTTTAAAGAATACACCGCCATGGTAGACGACGCGGGAAAACCGCATACGCTGCGCGGTCTTTTGGAATTTGCTTTCCCTGAAGACGGCGGCATTCCGCTTGAGGAAGTAGAGCCTGCGACGGAAATTGTGAAGCGGTTTAAAACCGGCGCTATGTCCTACGGCTCCATTTCGCAGGAAGCGCACGAGTGCATGGCCATCGCCATGAACCGCTTGGGCGGAAAGTCCAACTCCGGCGAAGGCGGCGAGCGGCCTGAACGCCTAGGAACCGAGAAAAACAGCGCAATCAAGCAAGTCGCATCCGGACGCTTTGGCGTAACGAGCGAGTATCTGGTGAGCGCAAAAGAGATTCAGATTAAAATGGCACAGGGTGCAAAACCCGGCGAGGGCGGCCATTTGCCCGGAAAGAAAGTATACCCGTGGATTGCAAAAACGCGCTATTCTACACCGGGCGTATCCTTAATTTCTCCGCCGCCGCACCACGACATTTACTCCATTGAGGATTTGGCGCAGCTTATTTACGACCTGAAAAATGCAAACCGCGATGCGCGCATTAGTGTAAAGCTTGTTTCGGAAGCGGGCGTTGGAACGATTGCCGCAGGCGTTGCCAAGGCAGGCGCACAAGTTGTATTAATCAGCGGCTACGACGGAGGTACGGGCGCTGCTCCGCAAAGCTCCATCCACAGCGCAGGACTTCCTTGGGAGCTTGGACTTGCCGAGGCGCACCAGACGTTAATTCAAAACGGTCTTCGCTCGCGCGTCGTCCTTGAGACCGACGGAAAGCTGATGAGCGGCCGCGATATTGCCATCGCCTGCATTTTGGGCGCAGAGGAATTCGGCTTTGCAACCGCTCCTCTTGTTACGATGGGCTGCGTAATGATGCGTGTTTGCAACCTCGACACTTGTCCGGTCGGCGTTGCAACGCAGAATCCGGAACTTCGCAAGCTCTTTTGCGGAAAACCGGAATACGTTATGAACTTCATGCTGTTTATGGCGGAAGAATTCCGGGAAATTATGGCAAAGCTCGGCGTTCGAAAAGTGGAAGACCTCGTAGGGCATACCGAATTTTTGCATGTGCGCAAGAAAGTAATTACGAAGCGCGCGGCAATGGTAGATTTAAGCCGTCTTCTAAACGTAGAGGCCGGACAAGGCGCGGAACACTTCCGTCCGGAAGACATTTACGATTTCCGGCTCTCGGAAACTTTAGACGAAGCGGTTTTGTTAAAGAAGCTTGCCAAAGCTCTAAAGGCCGGCCAGAAGGCAGAATTGTCCGTAGCGGTTTCCAGTACCAACCGGACGTTCGGAACGATTCTTGGTTCCGAAATTACGAAGCGGTTTAAAAACACGCTGGAAGACGATACCTATACAATCCACTGTACCGGAGGCGGCGGTCAGTCGTTTGGCGCATTTATTCCAAAGGGTCTGACCATTCAGCTGGAAGGCGACAGCAACGACTATTTCGGCAAAGGGCTCTCCGGCGGCAAGCTTGCCGTATTCCCACCGAAAAACAGCAAGTTCGCTGCTGAGAAAAATATTATCATCGGAAACGTTGCCCTCTACGGCGCTACTTCCGGTTCCGCTTACATCTGCGGTGTTGCGGGCGAGCGCTTCTGCGTTCGAAACTCCGGCGCTACCGCCGTTGTAGAAGGCGTAGGCGACCACGGCTGTGAATACATGACCGGCGGCAGAGTTGCGATTCTTGGGCGCACCGGAAAGAACTTTGCGGCAGGTATGAGCGGCGGTATCGCCTTTGTTCTGGACGAAGAACACGACCTTTACCTGCGTCTAAACAAAGAGATGGTCACCATGAGCGAGCTGACGGAAAAGCACGATATCCAAGAGCTGAAAACCATGCTGGAAAATCACGTAAAAGCTACCGGCTCGGCGCTTGGCAAACGGATTTTGGAACATATGGAAGATTACATTCCGCGGTTTAAGAAAGTCATTCCAACCGACTACAACAAGATGCTTGTTACCATCGCACAGATGGAAGAACGGGGAATGACGCGCGAGCAGGCGGAAATCGAAGCGTTTTACGCAGTTTCAAAGTAGCGGGAAAGCTGGAATGGAGGAAAACTTTTATGGGAAAGCCAACTGGATTTATGGAATATGAGCGTTCCGTCAACCCGGCGATTGCTCCGGAGGAACGCGTAAAAAACTTTAACGAATTTCACCCGCCGATGGACGAGGACGCCAGACGGCAGCAGGGTGCGCGCTGCATGAACTGCGGCGTCCCCTTTTGTCAGTCCGCCGTAAAAATTAAGGGGATGGTCAGCGGCTGTCCGCTGCATAACCTGATTCCAGAGTGGAACGATGAAATTTACAACGGAAACTGGGATCTTGCGCTTGCCAGACTTCGCAAGACGAGCAACTTTCCGGAATTTACCGGTCGCGTGTGCCCCGCCCTTTGCGAAGTGGCGTGCACCTGCGGGCTAAACGGCAATCCGGTAACATGTAAGGAAAACGAACTCGCCATCATTGAGCACGGCTACGCGAATGGATTGATAAAACCGCATCTGCCCGCCGTGCGGACCGACAAGCGGATTGCGGTAATCGGCTCCGGCCCAAGCGGTCTGGCAGTAGCCGACCAGCTCAATCAGCGCGGTCACAACGTCACCATATACGAGCGGGAAGACCGCGCAGGCGGTCTTTTGATGTACGGCATTCCGAACATGAAGCTGGAGAAAACGGTTATCGAGCGGAAGCTTGCGCTGATGCAGGAGGAAGGCGTTACGTTTGTTACAAACGCCGACGTTGGAAACAACATCGCCGCCGAGGAAATTCTTGATAATTACGACGCTGTCGTTTTGTGCTGCGGCGCAAAGCAGGCGCGGGATTTGAATGTGCCGGGAAGAGAAGGAAGCGACGTCTACTTCGCCGTAGATTTCTTAACTTCTACAACAAAGAGTCTTTTGGATTTTGGCCTTGCGGACGGAACGTACGTAAGCGCGAAGGGCAAAAATGTCGTGATTGTAGGCGGCGGCGATACCGGAAACGACTGCGTTGGAACAAGTATCCGCCACGGCTGCCTGAGCGTTACGCAGCTGGAGATGATGCCAAAAGCGCCCGATTCGCGTCTGCCGGGGAACCCGTGGCCCGAATGGCCCAAGGTCTGCAAGACCGATTACGGTCAGGAAGAGGCAATCGCCCTGTTTGGTCACGACCCGCGCATTTACCAGACGACAGTTAAGCAGATGAACCGCGACGCGGATGGAAAACTTGTCTCGATTGATATTGTCTCGTTAAAGAGCGAGCGCGACGAACAGACCGGCCGGATGCGTATGGTGGAAGTACCCGGTTCCGAGAAGAACATGCCCTGCGAGCTTTTGCTTATCGCTGCAGGATTCACCGGCTGCCAAAGCTACGTTGCGGAAGCGTTTGGCGTAGAATGTACGCAAAGAAACGTAATCGCTACCGAAGCAGATCGCTACCAGACCAACCAGCCAAAAGTTTTTACCGCTGGAGACGTGCACAGGGGACAATCGCTTGTGGTTTGGGCAATCGCCGAAGGAAGAGCCTGCGCAAGAGAAGTAGACGAATGCCTGATGGGTTACACCAATATGATTTAACACGCTTCAAAAAAGCGGGGACTCGCTAAGTCGCATCCCCGCTTTTTATTTCCTTTAATCGCTCTTCTAACTCTTCCAGCATGTCCCGCTCCGGATTTAGCGCAAGCAAGTACAATTTTTGCAAAAGCTCCAAGTTTCTTCTCTTTAGCTCCCCTTCGTCTGTAAGCGCCGAAAATTCGATTTGCTTGGCAAGCAAAAATTGGTGCCACTGATTTACCCATTCCTCGTATTTGGGAAGGTTTGGCGTATCCAGCCAGCGCGAGACGCGAAGCTTCGTCCGGGCGTTTTTTTCGCAGGCATCTTTTTGCAGAAAATACCGAAAGCCGCCGTCTTCTTCGTAAAAACGTCCCAGCGGAAACAGCCGGCAAACGCCCGGCCGAAACGCATGTACGCTGCATCGTCCGTTTGCATCTAAAAAGATACACGTATCATTTTCCCTGTTCATAGGCAGATGCGCTACAATAACTCCGTGAGAGACGTGCAGCGCAATCTTCTCCTGCGAAACAAGCTTTGCAGGAGGAAGTCCAAGTCCTGCCGCTAGCCGGTGGCAGTCGTAAGGGTCTAGGACAATCGTATCGCCCATGCCCTGACAGCACGAAAAGCAGCCTTCACAATCCTTACAGCCTACGCGCACCAAATCGTCGCGGTCGTAAAATCTGCCGTCCCAAATTTCTTCCAGATTTCTTGCCATGCAATCCTCCGTCTCCTCTACTCCTTCTCCGGCACACTCCATTCGTCGGCAAACGTATCCCACGCGGGATCCCAGTTTTCCTCAAGAGCGAAAACGGAAGTTTTCAAAGCGTTCAAATCCGTTTCCGGCGCAATGCCGTAGACGTGGTAATTGAAATAATCCGTCATATATTCCATATCCTCAGCGATAACCGCGTGTCCCTCTTTGTGAATGTTAATGGCGAGGTTGTCGGAGAGCCCGAGAAAATCAAACACTTTTTGCGCTGCCAGGTAGCTGTACCACATCGAAGGAGCGTTCACCCAGTCTTCGGAAATGCAAGAGCCGATAATAAACAAATAGCGATCGTCCTGTGCTACCAGACTGCAAAGCAAATGCTGGTCTACCGGAAACTGCGCGGGAGACGAAACCTTCATGAAGTTTGAATTAAACCAGCCCATCTCCGCGGCGGACTGTAAGCTGCTTAGCGGCTCGTTCTGTCCGTACGTGTAGGCGCTGTTTGCTCCTTTTGAAGAAAAATCGTACGTCTTTCCTTCCGAGCGGTAGCGATAAAGCGCTACGCCGCCCGCGCCCGAGCAAGAAGGCGCAACCATCCGGAAACGCTTTTCAAACGCGCCGCAGACCATAGCGGCCTTTCCCCAGCGCGAAACACCCGTTACAATCGAGTTTTCCGGATTGATGCCAAGTTCCTTGTCCGCGCCCGCGTAAAGCGCGTCCAAAACCTTGCTGCATCCCCAGCTCCACGCAATTAAAACGCCGCTTTGCTCTTCCCAGCTGTTTCCGTACGGATACAGTTCATAAAAAACGCCTTTGTGCAAATTGTCGTCCGAGGCAATTTCGTAAGTGTTTAACGTGATGGTCGCGTAGCCTTTCGCATTTGCCGTCGCTTCGCTGATGCCCGCATGCATTCCTACGACAACCGGATACCCGCCTTCCGGCGCCGAAACCGACTCCGGCGGAAGCTGTACGCTTGCCGTGAAGCGAACCGTTTTCTGCGTGCTAACGCGCGTTACTTCCAGTACAAGCTTGCCGTTTGCATATTCGTAAGCAATCTCCTCGTCCGAACCGTCTCTCCAAACGCCGTACATATAATACTGGTACATATCTGCGATTTCCTCCGCTCGCGTCTGCCACTGACTTGCAGACGTAACAAGCGTGTTGTCTCGCATCCGAAACGGATCCGGCAGCGCTTCCACAAGCGGAAGGTTTTCCGGCGCAGAAAAACCGCTTCCGTCTCCTAACTGTGCATATGCTTCTTCAATTGCCGCCACAGCTGCATCCACCTCACTTTGCGTATAATTTTCCTTCGCAAGCAGCGCCTTTGCGGCAGCTATCGGCTCGTCAACAACTTCCGGATTCGCGTACTTGTCTAGGTTCTGGTGCTCGATTACGTTAATCAATGCCTCCAGCCGCGCCGTAACAACGCTTTCTCCCTGCTCATCTTCCTCCTGCGGCGAGACGGTGATGGACAGCGTTAGCGGCGGCGTCGCATCCGTCCCGGTATCCGTTTGCAAAGTTTCCTCTTTACATGCCGTAAGCAGCAAAATCACAGCCAAAAGCCAGGCGGCAATCTTCCTTGTTTTTTTCCTCATACCTTCTTCTCCTTGCATTTTTATATTCTTTCTCATTTTTAATATACTCCTGCTAATTCTCATCCACAGTCTGAACTCCTACCCGCTCGTACATTTTTACAGCATAGTTGGCTTTCTGCACCGCCAGAGACTCCCGTTTGTAAAAACCTGTTTCGTCATGCAGCTCTATTCAACTTCACTGCCCTTCTCATAATCCGCTTCATTCAGCATCTTCGGCACTTCCTCAATAATTGGCGCAAGAACTTTGTAACCGACAGGCAATTCATCCGCTGTACGATAGGTCGCGACACCCATTGGTTTGGAATAATCCCGAATTGCCAGCTCTACAACACTTTTATTTGCTTCATGGCAAAGAAGAATACCGATAGCCGGATTTTCTCCATTCTTGCGCTCTTTTTCGTCCAGTGCCGCCAAGTAGAAATTGAGCTGTCCCAAATAAGAAGGCTTGAACTTTCCTTTTTTCAATTCAATCACAACTAAGGCCTTCAGGTCACGCTGGAAAAATAGCAAGTCGGCAAAAAATTCTTCACCATCTACCTCGATACGATGCTGATTTCCTTCAAGACCCGCTCGCGGGTCTTGAATTTCTTTCTCCAGAAAATACGTTCGCTTGTTTTATTAATCAGATAAGGTATTATATCATAATCTTTCCCCCTTGGTCTAGCGTTCTTTTTCTTCTTTTTTCTCTTTTTTCAAAAAAGGGATTGACATCCTTTTCATTTTGCGGTATAAGAATTTACAGAAACGGCGAAGACGTCGCAGTAATTACTGTGTGTCTTTGCCTTTTTTTATTGGTATGCGCTTTAAAAAAGCGCTAGGTAACGCCGATAGGGATAAAATCTTCCAAATCAAGAAAGGATGGTAACGATTATGAGTAAAGTTACGGAAATCTTTGGCTGCAACGTCTTTAACGACGCGGTCATGAGAGAACGGCTTCCCAAAGAGACCTATAAGGCACTGACGGAAACGACCAAAAACGGACATCACCTGAAGGCTGACGTCGCAAACGTGGTTGCCAACGCCATGAAGGATTGGGCAATCGAGAAGGGAGCGACCCACTTTACCCATTGGTTCCAGCCAATGACCGGTATTACGGCGGAAAAACACGACGCCTTCATTTCTCCGGCTAAAGACGGAAAAGTAATTATGGAGTTCTCCGGCAAGGAACTGATTCAAGGTGAGCCGGACGCTTCTTCGTTCCCCTCCGGCGGTCTTCGTGCAACGTTTGAAGCCCGCGGATACACTGCATGGGATCCGACAAGCTACGCGTTTATTAAAGACGGCGTTTTGTGCATCCCGACCGCGTTTTGCTCCTACGGCGGCGAAGCGCTTGATAAAAAGACTCCTTTGCTTCGTTCCATGGAAGCAATTAGCAAGCAGGCCGTTCGTGTGCTTCGTTTGTTTGGCAACGACACCGTAAAAGCGGTTCGCACAACGGTTGGACCGGAGCAGGAATACTTCCTGATCGACAAAGAAATGTACGACAAACGCTGCGACTTAGTATACACCGGCAGAACGCTCTTTGGTGCAAAGCCTCCGAAGGGACAGGAGCTGGAAGATCACTACTTCGGTATTATTAAGCAGCGTGTATCCTCTTATATGAAAGAGCTGAACGAAGAGCTCTGGAAGCTTGGCATTTACGCAAAGACCGAGCATAACGAAGTAGCTCCTGCGCAGCACGAGCTCGCTCCGATTTTTGCAACGACCAACATCGCTACCGATCACAACCAGATTATGATGGAGATGATGCAAAAAGTTGCAAAGCGTCACGGCATGGTTTGCCTCCTGCACGAAAAGCCGTTTGCAGGCGTAAACGGAAGCGGAAAGCATAACAACTGGTCCATCAGCACCGACACAGGCGTTAACTTGCTTGAGCCGGGCGATACTCCGCACGACAACGCACAGTTCCTTTTGTTCCTGTGCGCGGTTATTAAGGCCGTAGACGAATACCAAGATTTGCTGCGCGTATCCGTTGCAAGCGCCGGAAACGACCATCGTCTTGGTGCAAACGAAGCGCCGCCCGCGATTATCTCGATCTTCCTTGGAAGCGAGCTGACGGAAATCCTTCAGGCAATCGAAACGGATACTCCTTACGGCGCGAAGGAAAAAGAAATCTTAAAGATTGGCGTACATACGCTTCCTCGTTTTGCAAGAGACACCACCGACAGAAACCGTACTTCGCCGTTTGCTTTTACCGGCAACAAGTTCGAGTTCCGCTCGCTTGGTTCTTCGGATTCTATTGCGTGCGCAAACATTATGCTAAACACTTCCGTTGCTGAGGAATTGAAGCAGTTTGCCGACGAGTTGGAGGCAGCGGACGACTTTACAACCGCTTTGCACGACCTGATTAAGCGCGTCATCGTTGAGCACAACCGCATCGTATTTAACGGAAACGGCTACGACGAAGCTTGGGTTAAGGAAGCCGAAAAGCGCGGCTTGATGAATCTTGTTTCCACACCGGACGCATTGGCACACTACATGGACGAAAAGAACGTGAAGCTCTTTACCGAACATAAGGTATTAAGCGAAACGGAAATGCGCTCCCGTAAGGAAATTCTTTTGGAGAAGTACTGCAAGACGCTTAACATCGAAGCGCTGACAATGGTAGAGATGACAAGAAAGGATATCCTTCCTGCCCTGAGCGCTTACGTAAAGGATTTGTCGGAGACTGCAAACGCAAAGAAAGCTTTTGTTGCCGATATGGACTGCACGTACGAAGCAGAGACTGCTTCTAAGATTTCCACGCTGTCTACGCTTGTATTAAAGAAAGTCGATGCACTGGAAGAAGCGATTGGAAAAGCAAAGGAAGTTTCCGAACTGTCCGAGCTTGCGTTCTACATGAAGGGAACCGTTTTTGCCGCAATGAACGATCTGCGCGCCGTTGTCGACGAACTGGAAACGATTACATCGGCGAAGTATTGGCCGTATCCGTCCTATGGCGAAATTCTCTACAGTGTAAAATAAAGAAAGAAGAAATACCCGGTCGAGCGTCCAAACGACCATCGGCCGGGCTTTTTTTTAGATGGGAGGTACACAGTAATGTGTTCAATTATGGGATATCTCGGAAGCGCCCTAAGCGCCGAACAGTTTCAAAAAGGTTTTCAGGAAACCGTCTCTCGCGGACCGGATATGAGCCGGATTATGCAGGCTGAGGACGCTGTGTTAGCATTTCACCGCCTTGCGATTATGGGTTTGACACCGGAAGGAATGCAGCCGTTTTCTCTGGACGGCGACATGCTTGTTTGCAACGGAGAAATTTACGGTTTCCGCCCGATTCGTGAAGACTTAAAGCAAAAAGGTTTTACCTTTGCGAGCGACTCCGACTGCGAGATTTTGCTGCCGCTATACCATCTCTACGGCGTTTCAATGTTCGCAATGCTTGACGCGGAGTACGCCTTGATTCTCTACGATCACAAAACCAAGTCCCTGATTGCCGCCAGAGACCCGATTGGCATTCGGCCGCTCTACTACGGCTACGACGAAGAAGGCAGCATCGTATTTGCCAGCGAACCGAAAAACCTGGTAGGTCTTTGCAAAAAGATCGCTCCGTTCCCTCCGGGACATTATTATAAAGACGGACAATTTATTTGCTACCGCGACATGACAAAAGTCGAGAAAGTCGTTACGGACAATTTGGAAGTTATTTGCAAAAACATTCGCGAAAAGCTCGTTGCCGGCATTGAAAAGCGGCTGGACGCAGATGCGCCACTTGGCTTTCTTCTAAGCGGCGGCCTGGACTCTTCACTTGTTTGCGCAGTTGCCGCCAAACTTTTGAATAAACCGATTCGCACGTTTGCTATCGGCATGAGCACCGACGCTATTGACCTAAAGTATGCGAAGGAAGTCGCGGACTATATCCACAGCGACCATCAGGAAATTATCATTACAAAAGACGACGTGCTGCAAGTGCTGCCGGAAGTTATCCACGTTCTTGGAACGTACGACATTACGACGATTCGCGCCAGCATCGGCATGTACTTAATTTGCAAAGCCATCCACGAGACGACCGACTTGCGCGTTCTTCTTACCGGAGAAATTTCCGATGAGCTTTTCGGCTACAAATACACGGACTTCGCTCCTTCTGCGGAAGAATTCCAAAAAGAAGCGGCAAAGCGAGTCCGCGAGCTTCATATGTACGACGTTTTGCGCGCCGACCGGTGCATTTCCGCAAATTCCATCGAGGCAAGAGTTCCGTTTGGCGATTTGGACTTTGTCGAATATGTGATGAGCATTGACCCGCACAAAAAGCAAAACGTCTACGGCAAAGGAAAATACTTGCTGCGGCATGCTTTTGAGGGCGACTATCTCCCCGAAAACATTTTGATGCGTGAAAAAGCGGCGTTTAGCGACGCAGTCGGACATTCCATGGTAGACTACTTAAAGGCGGCCGCTAACGAGCGTTATACCGACGAAGAATTTGCGCGGCTTTGCACGAAATACGACCACGCCAGACCGTTTACAAAGGAATCGCTTTGGTACCGCGAGATCTTTGAGAGCTTCTATCCGGGTCAGGCGGAAATGGTTGTGGATTTCTGGATGCCGAACAAATCTTGGGAAGGCTGCAACGTAAACGACCCGTCCGCAAGAGTACTCTCCAACTACGGAGCAAGCGGCGTATAATAACTTTGCTATAAACGAAAGGCTCCCGCGGCAGACAAACTTGCCTGCTGCGGGAGTCTTTCGTTATACTACAAGTGGGAGATGGGTTGCATTGTCCATGCAGTTGTGATAGGATATTACAACTGACTTTTTTAAAACGGAAGGATCCTATGACTCGCTTACTAATTAAACTTTTTATTCGCGACGCGCAAAATACGGAAGACCGGCACGTGCGCACTGCTTACGGAAACCTCGCCGGAATTGTCGGGATTTTATGCAACGCGCTTTTGTTTCTCGGAAAATATGCGCTGGGTACGCTTCTTGGCTCCATCGCCGTTACAGCGGACGCCGTAAACAACTTAAGCGACGCTTCCGGAAACCTTGTCAGTTTGATTGGCTTTCGCTTAGGCGCCAGACGTCCCGACCCCAAGCACCCGTACGGACACGCGAGATACGAGTATCTGGCGGGGCTTATCGTATGCGTAATTATTCTTTCTATCGGGCTCTCTCTTGCTATGGAAAGCGTTGAGAAAATCCTGCATCCGGCAACTCCCCGGCTTTCCCCTGTCATGGTTTGGGTTTTGGTCGCGTCAATTCTTGTCAAGCTTTGGCTGTTTTTATTTTACCGCTTTATCGGCAAAAAAATTTCCTCGGAGACGCTTTTGTGCTCTGCGGCAGACAGCCGAAACGACGTGCTTGCTACCGGCGCGGTTTTACTTTCCATTGGGCTCTCCCATCTGACCAAATGGTCGATTTGGGACGGGATTACCGGTCTTTTAGTTGCTATCTTTATACTTATCAGCGGCTTTTTGCTGCTGCAAAATACGCTTAGCCCGCTTGTTGGCGAGGCGCCGGACCGGGAACTTGTGGAGCGGATTGAAAAAAAGGTGCTCTCTTATCCGGGCGTTATGGGGATTCATAACCTTATGGTGCACGACTACGGCCCCGGGCACGTGTTTGCCAGCTTTCATATTGAATTTCCTGCCGAAGCGGACGTCCTTGCGTCGCACGACTTAATCGACTTAATCGAGCATGATTTTTTGCTGGAGGAGCACATCCTCGTTACGATCCACTACGACCCGATTGTCACAAGCGACGAACGTGTAGCGCATCTACGCGCCTACTTTACAGAAGCCGCCAAACAGTTTGATCCGCGCGTGACGATTCACGATTTGCGGATAGTTCCAGGAACTACGCATACGAACATTGTCTTTGACTGCGTTTTGCCTGCCGATTACGACCGGCCGGAGCAGGAAGTGCTCTCCTACTTTGAAGCCAAAGCCAAAGAAAAGTCGCCGGATTATATTTGCGTCGTAGAAATCGAGCAGAATTATATTTAGAATGCCTTCTAAACAACGAGCGCGGCGGAGCCGTACGCCTTAATTGGCCGTCCGGTTTCGTCGTATTCGTTTGTGTAGCGCACGTGAAACATGACCCGTTCCATCGTAAGGGGCAGAATTGCTTCCAGCGAAGGAACGCCTTTTTCTAACTGGCGATGCCACTCTCTGTACATATCCGCTACTTCCGGCGGGAAAACGCCCATTTCTATTGCGCTGTCCGGGTAATTGCGCAAAACCGGCGGCAGTCCCAAATCGCGCATACAGCGGAAGCACGGCCGCATTTCTTTTGTGGCGATCGTGTACTCCCAGTAGTAAATATTTACTTGCTCGCTCGCCATTTTAAAGCGGCGCTCGCTGTCCATAATTTCGCTGTAATGCTCTTTTTCTGCGGTAACGTTGCGAATCATGCCGTAATGCAAATAGCTTTCCATGCTCTTTCCAATTGCGCGCACCGTACTGCGCAGACATACTTTTTCTTCTCCGCAGCAGGCGGACGAGAGCGTCCACCACGTCTCGCATTCTGCCTCCTGCATTGTCTGCGCTGCTTCTTCTAGCATGGCAACGTAAACCGCCCGATTCTCTTCATCCATAAATGCAAGCGGATCCGAAGAAATCAAATCTTTTTCGGATAAGTTCATGCAAATTTCCTGCAAGTACTTTTGGTTTACGCGTAGAATCTCTACTTTCCCGTCTTGGTAATTAAAGATTGCCGCGCCTCCTACGTAATGGCTGAAAATAAGCGTTTCCATAGAGTGCGGATCCCAGAAGTTCGCCGCGTCCATCGTCTCAATCAGGCTCATTTGCGGAACAACCGTGCCAACGGAGCTTTCACTTAAAAGCTTGCAAAAGTCTTCCGGCGGGAGCGGCTTTGAGTACAGGTAGCCCTGAATGTAGTCGCAGCCGATGCTTCGAAGAAAATCCGCCTGCTCTACTTTTTCCACGCCTTCCGCAATTACGGGAAGCCCCAGCCATTTCGCCATACGCACAACCGAGCTTAGAATCGTTCCTCCTCGCCGGTTCACGCTTTCATCTTTAATAAAAAGCATGTCCAGCTTAATAACGTCCAGTTCGATGTCCTTTAAGACGTTCAGCGAAGAATACCCGCTGCCAAAGTCGTCCATCTCTACCCGGTAGCCGCACCGGTGCAGCTGGCTTACAACGTCGTTTGCCCGCTCGCTGCTGCCCATAACGGCAGACTCCGTAATTTCTAGCCGCAGAAGCTTCGCGGGAACGTCGTACTTTGCGCGTATTTTTTCCAGCTGCTCCACAAAATCCGCCTGGAAAATATCAAGCCTTGAGAAGTTCGTAGAAATAGGAACAACTGCGTGTCCTTTTTCGATGCGTTCCTTCAAAAGCGGGCCTGCGGGCAATCCAAAGAAGCCAGTTCTTTAACGACCGCCGAAAGCTCGCTTTTTGTGCCAAGCTGTTCGGACAGCGCGCGCGTTTTACGCGCCGCCTCTTCCTGCGTTGGCGCAAAAAGGCAGCGAACGCTTCCCTTCTCGCAATCGTAGGAAAAAAGAAAAGTTCCTATTTCGGTCGGTTGTGCCGACGTCTGTTCCATAAACTCCACCTCCTTCTCCTGTTATAGTAAACTATAGCTTTCCTTACACAAACTGTCCAGAAAAAAACGAAATTTCCTCTTTTCGTTTTCGTATTTCTCCAGTATAATATCCTCGTAATACAATGCGCTCCAACGAAGAGCGCGATATTTCCTGAAAAAACGGAAAGGAGAATTATGTTTCACGGATTTATTAAAGTATCCGCCGCCTGTGCTCCGGTTCATGTAGCGAACCCGGCAGAAAATGCGAAAGAAATTCTTTCGCTGATTGAGGCTGCGGATGAACAAAAGATAAATTTGCTTTGTCTTCCCGAGCTTTGCCTGTCCGGCTACACGTGCGGCGACCTGTTTTTCTCGGACGCGCTTTTAAACGGCTGCAAGGAAGCGCTGCAAACGCTTTGTATGGCTACTGCCGGCCGCTATCCGGTTTATATTGTCGGCTTGCCTCTTCGCTACTGCGGCAAGCTTTATAACTGCGCCGCCGTTTTATATAACGGACAGATTTTAGGGCTTGTGCCAAAGACTTGCATTCCTACGTACGCAGAGTTTTACGAGATGCGCCAGTTTTCCTCCGGAAAGGAGCTGGGCGATTGTCTGCACACCGTCCGCATAGCGGGCAGGGAAGTGCCGCTTGGGACGAAGCTTTTGTTTGCGCATTCCCAAATGGAAAATTACCGATTTGGTGTGGAAATTTGTGAAGACGCTTGGGTTGCGAATCCACCGTCTACGGGGCTTTGCCTTGCCGGTGCGACGATTATCGCTAATCCTTCCGCCTCGAACGAAGTGGTCGGAAAACAAAATTATCGGCGCTCGCTTATAAACAGCGCTTCCGGCCGCCTTTTGTGCGGCTACGTATACGCCTGCTCAGACCCTTCTGAGAGCACGCAAGACCTTGTATTTTGCCGCCATCATATGATTAGCGAAAACGGTACGCTGCTGGCGGAAAACCCGCCTTTTGGAAGTAAGACGCGCATTGTCTCGGAAATTGACGTAAACCGCTTGGCGCTTGAACGTCACCGGATGACAAGCTATGCCGCCGCGCCCGATAGCCGCTACGAAACTGTCTATTTTGACCAGCCGCTAATACAAACCGCTCTAACGCGCACCATCGACGCGAACCCGTTTGTTCCGCCCGCAGACGACAAACTTCGGGAACGCGTGGACGCTATCTTGCAAATCCAGACGTACGGCCTTATGAAGCGCATTTCCCATGTGCGCGCAAAAAGCGTTGTACTTGGCATTTCGGGCGGGCTAGACAGCACGCTTGCGCTTCTTGTTACCGTTCGGGCAATGGATCTTTTAGGCCGCGCGCGCACCGACATTGTTGCCGTTACGATGCCTTGCTTTGGAACGACCGTCCGCACGAAATCAAACGCCGTAAAGCTTTGCGAGAGCCTTGGCGTAACGCTTCGGGAAATTGACATTAAGGAGTCAGTTCTTTTGCATATGCAAGACATCGGACACGATCCGAACGTTCGCGACGTTACGTACGAAAACGCGCAGGCGCGGATGCGGACACAAATTTTGATGAACCTCTCCAACGAGACCGGCGGCTTTGTCGTAGGAACCGGCGACCTTTCCGAGCTGGCGCTTGGGTGGGCGACTTATAACGGCGACCATATGAGCATGTACGCGGTGAACAGTTCCGTTCCAAAGACGCTTGTGCGCTATATTATCCGCTTTGAAGCTGTCCGCCTGTACGAAGACTACTTACAGCAAGGAAAGACAAAAGCGCAGGCGCAGGAAATCCGCGACATTTTGCTGGATATATTTGATACGCCTGTTTCTCCGGAGCTGCTTCCCGCAGACGAAGGCGGAAACATTGCGCAGAAAACCGAAGACCTAGTCGGCCCTTACGAGCTGCACGATTTCTTTTTGTACTATCATCTGCGCTGCGGCTTTGCGCCGGATAAAATCGAGCGCTTAGCGCGCTACGCGTTTGGCGATGGCTACTCTGCGGAAGAAATCAAAAAGTGGCTGAAAGTATTTTTGCGGCGCTTTTTCACCCAGCAGTTCAAGCGCTCCTGCCTTCCGGACGGCCCGAAAGTTGGTTCCGCCACCCTTTCTCCAAGAGGCGATTGGAGAATGCCAAGCGACGCAGAATACGGCGCGTGGCTTGACGCTTGGAGCAATTCATAAAAAAGGAGACAAATCCAATGCATACAAAATCCGCCGGACTGCGTCCGGTACAGTTTCTCTTTCGCATTTTCCAAGGCGCTCTGATTGGCCTTGGCGCAGTACTCCCCGGAATTTCCGGCGGCGTACTAAGCGTTATTTTTGGCATTTACAAGCCGATTATGGAATTGATTTCTCATCCTTTTGCCAACTTTAAAACCCACGTTCCAAAGCTTATTCCAGTATTTATTGGCGGAATTATCGGTTTTCTTGGCATCGCAAATTTGCTGGCGTTTTTCCTTGAAAAATACCCCGACCCGTCCGTTTGTTTGTTTATCGGCTTAATTGGCGGGATGCTGCCTTCTCTTTTTCGCGAAGCCGGCGAGCAGGGACGAAGCCGCACTTCCTACGTTTCCCTCTTTGTGTGCATGGCCGTCATTTTCATCCTGCTAAATGTCCTGAACTACGCTTCAGTTACTATTTCGCCAAACTTCGTCTGGTATTTTTTTTGCGGCTTTTGTCTGGCGCTAAGCGTTATCGCTCCAGGAATGAGTTTTTCAACGCTTTTAATGCCTCTGGGGCTTTACACGCCGTTTATTGACGGAATCGGGCATCTGGATTTTGCGGTACTGATTCCTGGCGGAATCGGCGCTTTGCTTACGGTAATTGTTCTTGCACGGGCAATTAACGCGCTGTTTACGCACCATTACTCGGTTGCGTTTCACGGCATTGTCGGAATTGTATGCGCCGCTACGGTAATGATTATTCCGTTCTCCGGCTTTTCTTCTCCGGCGAAGGCTGTTTTAAACCTGAGCTGCATGGCAATAGGCATTGTCCTTGCTCTGCTGCTTGACCGCTTTAACAGCCGCGTAGAAGTTCCGAAGGAATAAAAAAATGGCGCTCCTTTTCACAAGGAGCGCCTCGTTTTAATTATGTTTTCCCCACAAGAAAAATATCATCCGGCACTTTACGTCGTCTCTGGTGATGCAGCCAATTTGACGGCTGTCGCTGGAGTGGTGCCTGTTATCTCCCATCACAAAGTACTCCCCTTCCCCCAGCGTAAACTCTTCCAGATGGTACTCCGGAATAAGCGTGCTGCTGCCTTCCTCTAACGGAATGTACGCAGAAATATAAGGGAACGGATGCGACGGGTCGTAGTAAGCGTAGTCTTCTTCAAGCAGTTCGCCGTTTACGTACACTTCGTCGTTATACAGCTCAATCGTATCTCCGGGGCAGGCGATAATCCGCTTGATATAGTCCTTCCCGCCGGTTTCCTCGTTTGAAAAAACGACAATATCTCCTCTTTCCAGATCTCCAAAACGAATTCCAAAGCCGAACGCTTTGTCTGTCAGCGTATGATTCATGGATTCTCCGCTGACCAGGTAAGGCGGAAAAACGTAGAAAACCGCATAGATAATACAAAAGCTGATGACAAAAAACCGGATGTTCGCCCAAATTTCTTTTCGCTGTCTGCGCCTGTACTCTGCCTTTGCTGCTTTTAGCTCCTCTTCATCCATTTCCGAATTTATCTCATTGTAAAATTCTTCTTCGTCCATCCCAAAAAATAAAAGGTGCGAAGGAAGCTCCTTCACACCTTTTTCCTTTCTTATACATCCAGGCAAAATCTTACCGGTCTTTCTCCAAGCAACGCAGCGCTTCGTTCGTCCGGCTGCGATGTGCCTACATAAACTTCGTAGGTTCCCGGTGCGAGAACTCTCTTACCCTCCTCATTATATACGGCAAAGGATCGGTAATCAAGTACGATTTCCACGTTTTTCTTTTCTCCCGGCGAGAGCGTTACTTTCTTTAACCCCTTAAGCTGTGCGTTCGGCGCTCCCTCTCTTGGCGATTTCACGTATACCTGCACGGTCTGTGCGCCGGTCATTGCACCGGTGTTTTCTACCGTGACGCGGCATGTAACTTTCGTGTCTTCGCCAATCGTACCCTCAACGGATGCGTCCGTTAAAGCAAAGCTCGTATAACTAAGTCCGTAACCAAACGGATAAAGCGCCGGTCTTTCCATGTACCGGTATGTCCGGCCTTTCATCGCGTAGTCCGTAAATGCCGGAAGCTCTTCGCTCGTCTCGTAAAACGTAACGGGAAGTTTTCCTTCCGGAGATGCGTCGCCAAAGAGAATTTGTGCGATTGCGCGTCCTCCCTGTGCTCCCGGATACCAGCCTTGCAAAATGGCGGGCAGATGCTCCTGCTCCCACTTTACTGCCAGCGCGCTTCCGCTAAGCAGCACAAGAATTACCGGCTTTCCGCTTTCGTAAAGCGCTTTAATGACTTCTTCCTGAATTCCCGGAAGGTTCAGATTCGGCTTATCGCCGGAGGCAAATTCGTTGCCCTCGTCTCCTTCTTCACCCTCAAGGCCCGGATCCAGACCAAATACAGCAATCACAACGTCGCTCATGTCGGCAATGGCTCTTGCCTCCGCTGTACGGTCATACGGCTGTCCCAGCCCCTGTACGCGGTCTTTAAACAAGTGGCAGCCTTCGGAGAAATATATCCGTTTGTCGTCTCCAACGTATTCGCGAATGCCTTCCAGTACAGTAACGTACTCGGAAGCCGTTCCTTCGTAGTTTCCAACAAGCGCCTTCCGGCTGTCCGCGTTCGGACCGACAACGCCGATCGTTTGAATTTTCTTCAAATCAAGCGGGAGCGTATTGTTTTCGTTTTTCAGCAGGCAAATGGTCTTCTTTGCTGCTTTTAAGTTCAGCTCTTTTTGTGCCTTTCCGTCGCACTGGTCGTAGCCGATTTTGTTGTACGGCACGTCCTCCGCCGGATCAAACAGTCCCAGTTTCATCCGGGTTGTCAAAAGACGAGTTACCGCCGTATCCAGCGTGCTCTCCTCTACAAGACCTTCCCGAACGGCCTGCAAGAGATGAACGTACATATTGCCGCAGTTTAGATCGCAGCCTTTATTCATTGCGAGTGCAACCGACTCCACTTGGTTTTTCGTTACCATGTGGAACTCATGAAAATCTTTAATTGCCCAGCAGTCTGACGTGACGTGGCCGTCAAAGCCCCACATTTTACGCAGGATATCTACGAGCAGCAGCTGACTGCCGCAGCATGGTTCGTCGTTGGTTCGGTTGTACGCGCCCATAACCGCTTCTACCTCACCTTCGTGAACGCAGGCGTCAAAGGCTGGCAAATACGTCTCCCAAAGATCCTGCTTGCTGACTACCGCGTTAAAGCTGTGCCGCAAATCCTCCGGACCGCTGTGCACTGCAAAGTGCTTTGCACATGCCGCAACCTTCATATATCGTTCGTCCGTTCCCTGCAATCCGCGGATAAAACGAACGCCCAGCCTGCCGCTTAAGTACGGGTCTTCTCCGTAAGTTTCGTGTCCGCGACCCCAACGCGGATCCCGAAAGATATTTACATTCGGAGACCAGAAGGTCAATCCTTTGTAAATGTCGTGATCACCGTACTTTTGCTGCATGTTAAATTTTGCTCTTCCTTCCGTGGAAATGGTATCCGCCACTTCCTCCATCAAATCCTCGTCAAATGCAGCAGCCAGACCAATCGCCTGCGGAAAGACCGTCGCCACTCCGGCTCTTGCTACGCCGTGCAGTGCTTCGTTCCAGTAATTGTAGGATTTAATTCCCAACCGGTCGATTGCCGGCGCGTTATATAATGTCTGAAATACCTTCTCCTCTAAGGTCATCTCGGATACAAGCTTTGCTGCTCTTTTCTTGTAATCCGCAATGTATTTTGCCGAAATGCTCATGCTTCCCTCCGCTTTGATAAATGTAAACTGCTTTTGATAAAAGGGGTATTTCCGTTGGAAATACCCCTACAGATACTTACGCAATACTTATGTAATTAGCGCGTCTTGTTGTTGAATTCTTCAACCATCGTATCCCACTGAGTTCCAAAAGCTTCCAGCTGCTCTGCCGGGCTTGCGACGCCTGCATCGATGTCCCAGATCCACTCATTGTTGTAATCCGGAAGAAGAATCGTAGGTCTCATTATCTGTTCCAGATCGTTGATCATCAAATCAAGCGTTTCGTTAACAGATCTCTGATCCTTGAACATTGCTTCGTAGCTGCCCTTCCAAGATGCGTCGTCATCTTCGTATCCCGGAACGTCATCCGTGAAGATATCGTATGCAAAAGCAATGTCAGCGATTGTATTATTGTCGTAGCAGGACGGGATAATCAGGATGTTCTCACGAACGATCGAGATCAGCTCGCCATCGCTGGACGGACCGTAAGGGAAGCATACAAAGCCGGACTTGAAGTCATAGCCAACGATTGTGCCTGCTTCGTACTCTTCACAAACACGCATGCAAGTCTTCTGCTCCTGGAATGCTGCCTTGAACCAATCCCACTCGGAATCTGCCGGCTGCGGCATTACGTAGCCTGCTTCGTAGAGGGAGTAGCCCCAGTTCAGAGCTTCCAAAACGGCAGGATCGTTGTAGTTGGTTGCAAGAACACCGTCGTTATTTACGATAACATCCGTGTTGTTTGCTACAAGACATGCCGGGAAGAAGTCGGTCGAGAAGGAAGCGATCGGATAAACTTCTACAACACCGTCGCTGTTCGTATCTCCGCCTGCAAGAAGCTTGCTGCAAAGATCTTCAAAGTTTGCCCAGTTCCATTCGCCACTTGCCTGAAGGTCGAAAGGAAGCTGCGGGTCAACACCGAGCGTTTCAAACATGTCCATGTTGAAGAATACGCCGGTTCTCGGCTCTGTGGAGCCTGCGAAACCATAGATAGCGTTACCTACGGTCATAACTTCCAAAACGGCTTTGTTCCACTTGTCGTCTGTGAAGTCAAACTCCGTTAATACGGATACGTCTGCGAACAATCCCTTGTCAAGCAGGGATGCTACGCTGCTGGAGTCCAGAACGATGATATCACCAACCGGGCTTCCGTTTGTGATGGAAAGCATTGCATCCTGTCCCATGTTGCCCCAGTCAGATACAGCTTCACGAACGATCGTGTAGTTGTACTTTTCCATCATTTCGTCCTGATAGTTCCAGTAATCTTCCAGATAGGTCGTGGTAGGGTCTCTGTAAGTTTCAGTCGACCACCAGTCAGCGATGACAATTCTACGACCTTCCAGGTCTCTCGCAGGTTCTGTATCCGTTGGCGTTGCGCTGGACTGTCCGCCTGTTGTCGGCGACGGCGTTGTAGTGTCGCTGTCTGCCGGCTTATCTCCACATGCTACAACGGAAAACGCAAACACAAGAACAACGAGAAACAGTGCGAGTTTCTTTACATTTTTCATTGAGTTACCTCCTTAAAATATTCTTAAAAGAGTCGAAACTCTTTTAATTCGTTCTTTAGCTTTATCCCTTAATACCGGTTTGCGAAAGACTTTCTACGAAGTTTTTCTGCGCTACTACGTAAATCAGGATCAAAGGAATGAGCGTCATCAGCGTAGCCGTGGAAAGGATTTGCTGACCAAACGCTGTTGCAATTTGGAAGCTTTGACCATAAATGGCTTTGTATTCCGCATCCAAGCGGTCAACAAGCGATGTAAGCCGGTTGGTTACTAACGTCCAGCCGTATGCTCTTGCAAAGAAAACGCGGGAATAATATGCGTCCGTCCACTGCCATACAAAGGAGAACAGGAAACAGGACGTAATAATTGGGGTAGCGCCCGGAAGCAGAATCTGCAAAAACGTCCGCAGCCGTCCGCAGCCGTCTACGTAAGCAGCTTCCTCCAGCTCCTTTGGCTCGTTCCGGAAGTGCTGCCGAAGCATGTAAATGTACAAGCCGCCTTTAAAACCGGCGCAGCCAAGACACATCATCAAATACGGCGTCAAACTTCCCAAAAGGTTCAGCCCGCTTCCGTTGTTAAACAGTCCGATAATTCCAAGGATATCGAAGTCCTGGAAATACAGGTACAGCGGTGTAATAATCGTCTGCGGCGGAACGATAATTAACAGGATTACGCAGGCAAACCAGAAGTTTTTAAGCGGAAACTTAAATCTGGCAAAGCCGTATCCAACAAGCGTACAGGATACAACCTGCGCGGCCGCTACAAGGAAGGATACGTAAAAGGACGTCCAAAACGTCTTAATACCATCCATCATATCCCATGCAATCTGGTAAGCAGAAACCGAGAAATGTCTCGGAATGTTGATGACCGTTCGGTCGTAGAGGTCCTGCTCTTCCATAAGGCTAATCGAAAGCTTGCTTGCTAGGGGCTGGAGAATCAGGAAACACAAACCAAAAATCAGAAATGCGCGGCATACACAGTAAACGAATCTGCCAAGTTTTTTCTTCAGCAAATATCCCTCTGACTTGCGGTTTCTTTCCCAGAAAAGATTCCAGCGCTCTTTTCTTGTCATGGATTTTGAAATGTATTTCGTCTTAGTCATAATAGTATACCCTCTTAGAAATAATCAGTGAAACTATGCCGAGAATCACGATAATAATTGCAAAGTATACCCATGACATCGCCGACACACGCCCGTAGTTAAAGTTTTGCAGGAGCGTCTCGTTAATCATATCCATAAACTCACTGTCGGACTTCGTAAAGAAATCGACAATCGTGTAAATAACGTTTACAAGTATCAGCGAACTGATCATAGGGAACGTAATCTTCCAAAAGCTCTCCCATCCGGTACAGCCCTCAATCGTTGCCGCCTCGTACATACTCGGCGAAATGGTCTGCAATCCGGAGAGGAAGATAATAATCTGAATACCGGAAGCAATCGCTATGTTGTAAACTTCGTCTACAATCTGGATAATGGTTTCAAAAAACTTGTTTCCGGTCTCTCCCTGTAACAATATGCTCTCAAGCGTAGCCGTAATACTGGTTCCGTTCGTATCTTCCTGAATCAAATCCTGCACTCCGGAAAGAAGCGCGTTGTTCGTCTCAAGACCAACCATAACGCCGGAGGAGAGAATAACCGGAAGGAAGTATACGGCTCTTACAAACGTTCTTCCCTTAAACTCCTGATTCAAAAGCAGCGACATGAAGAAGCTGAATACCAGAATCGACGGTACGTAAAGCGCCATCTTCTGAAGCTCTTCCAAGAGCAGCCTCGTATAATCCGGATCTACGGTAAAGATATGTCTGTAATGCGCAAGTCCCGACCATACAAACTCAAATCCATGTCCGGCAACCGGAGATACGGTACAAAAGGACATGTAAAACGATTGAATCAGCGGGTAAGCAAGGAAAAGAAGGAAGCCGATAATTAACGGGCTGATAAACAGATAGCCGGCAATGGCGTTGCCGCGCGCCAGACTTTTCTGTTTTTTCTTTCTCTTTCTGATTTTTTGCTCTGCCATAATCAGTTCCCTCCTTTCGCGCTAACCACAACCCAATCTTGTGCCGGAATCACTGTTCCGTCCTCAAGCGTATAGTCTGCGGTACGGTAATTTACGTAGACTTGCGTGCCGTCCTCGTATTGTGTCATCGTAACGTTTTCCGCAACGATTTGATGGTCGGCAATCGTCTGCGTGTAAAGTCCCGCGAAATCACTTTCAAAGCGCTTGTAGTAGGAAATGATATCTTCCTTCCAACTGTCAAAGTTCGCTCCGTAAAACTCCGTTGAATCCGTGTCCTGAAGGGCGTTGCTTGGCGCATCCATTAAAACACAATAGAGGCCGGCACCGGATTCTACCGTCTTAAGCAGGTTGGTAATAAAGTCGCCGGTAATATTTAGCGCATCGCCCGTATAAGTTACGTAGCCGTGCAGCACAATCGAGAAGAACGGAATTTCCTGATCTACGATGTTGCTGCCCTGCGACTTAAGCGGCATGTTAACTACCAAATCCGCGTAAGGAATCAGGTAAGAATTGCCTTCGTAAATTACGATGCCGTTGCCTGCGTCGCGCATACTGCCCAGCTTGTCGATATGCATTTTCTTTGCGTTTTCTCTGGAAACCGTATCCTTGCGGTTATAATCTGCCGCAAGGACGTTTCCAATGGAGGTAAGAGCAACATTGTTTGCTCCGTATTTCTGAATCTCGCTCATAAAGTCATCCAGCGTCTCCATTGCAAATCTGGGTTTTGCCAGATAGTAGTAATCGCTGTACTCATCAATGGAGTAGAAAATATTGCTGATGTCCTGCATCTCCGCAACTTCGCGGCTGATGTATTTTGTCGAATCCGAGCGTACGCTGTAGGAATCAAACAGACTGTTTTTGTATACAAACGTTACGTCTGCTTTCAGGTAAACGTTCTGATTCTGCTTTGCAATCGCGGAAAGCAATGCCTTAAAATCTTTCTTGCTTCCAAGAACCGAAATCAAATCTACGTCGTCGGCAACCTCATGAACAACGCCGTCGTTAAACCAGCCGTTAAGGATAATGTCTAGGTTCGTAAGTCCCGCATCGTTCAATTCCTGAATGATTTGCTGCATTTCCTTGTAGGTTGTCAGAGCGTACGGCTTATCCTTCGGGAAACCAAGCACCTGCTGCGTCTTTGTAATCGCTCCGATTAATTCGACAACCATCGGAAGATGGTCCGAAACGCCCTCTGCAAGCGTTGGATACTTGTCAAAGAGATATTCGCGGTACTCTACCGCCATATCTACATAGCTTGAAGAATCAACGGCGCGGTAGCGGATAGAAATCTGCTCGCCCGGCGCAAGATCTTCTTCAAAGAGGTATACACCGGTGTCGCTTCGTCCGGAAACGTTTGCAAGCTGTCCGTGTACCATCGTAAATCCAGCGGTAACGTAGTTGTAATTATGTCTTCTTCCTGCAACGTCCGCTTCGATGTATCCGTAGCTCTCGCCCTCTTCTACAATGCAAAGCATCGACCGGTCAGACTCCGTGTAGCTGATGCCGTAAACCGGGAAGCGAACTTCCGGATCGTTTACGATCATCTCGCGCTCCATACCGTAGTCCCATCCGTAGATGTTTGCCGTGTACTGCGTCTGGTTCGATTTTTGGTTGTTAAAGTAAATTAACGAGCCCGAGCCGTCCGGCACAAACAAGAAGCCTTCTTCCTGATTTCCTGCGGAACACATATACGGAAGTACGCGGCAATCGGTAATCGGGTATTCGTCGTAGTACTCGATTTCGTCAAAAGGCACTTTTACAACGAAGTCGTCTCCGTCAAGCGTGTAGTAAACCGAAAGGTTGATTGCCGGTTCGTCGTCGGTCGTCTCTGTGCCAAAATGTGCCAGATCCGCTTCGTACTGCTCTGCGTCATATCCGATTTCCGCCAGATAACCTTCTACAACTTCTTTCTTCCACTCCTGCGTTCCGTCTCGGAGTACAACAACGTCTTCTGTTTCGAGTGTCGGATAGAGCTTTAGCAATTCTGCCAACTCATCCCTGCCTTGCAGTTTTTCGTAATTCAGAATGCGGTATGCGCTTCGCATTTCGCTCTGTCCTTCCGGAGAAACTGCGTTAAAGAGCTCTTCGTAGCGGGAGTAAGGAACCGCCAGAGGAATGTAGTAAACTTTCTCAATCTGACCGATGGTGTAATCTACACGAATCGTATTGGAATCCGCAAGCACCTCGTAGGAATAATTTCCCTTTTCCACACTGCTTTTGTAGCTGTCAAGCTGTGTGGCAACGCCCTTGTTGTTCGTGTAGGAAAGAATAACCGCCGCCTGAAGCTCGGCACGAGTCTTTGCGTCGTCAGCAGTCGGATTCGACGTCCACTGATTTCCAAAGCTGTCCGTCAGCGTAAAGTGCGTTGTCGTCGGATCGAATTCCAACGTGAGCGAACCGTTGCTGATCGTTTGTATATCCGTGCTTAATTCGGAATCAAAACGGTACGGTTTAATTGGTTCCTGCTCTTCTGTTTTTCCAAACCCAAAGTGAATGGCCAAAAACACCAGAAGCCCAATCACGCATACACAGGATAAAGTTATTATAATTTTACGTTTCATCTTTTTCCCTCCTTCTCCTGTGTTAGAACCGGAAACTGATTTCCTTAAACAAGGAAACGAAATAAGCAACCGCGTCACTAATCAAGCTGAAGAACAAAAGCAGGATGAAGATGATGATTGCCATGCCTGCAAGCGAAAGCAGACTCGAGAAAACGCCTTTTCCAAGGCCGTAGTCATGTACCATCATCATGCCCGCAAGGATCAGGAACACACACCAGATGAGTGCAAACACGTTAAAGTAGGTGTAAAATACGCCTTCTTCAAAGGTGACTAAGTTGCTGACAACAATCATCGGTAGTCCAATAATGACATACGGCGTGAACGCGTATGCGGTCGCCATATAAATGTCTCCCAGCTTGCCTTTGCCATCCATTAATGTCGTCAAGCTCCAGTTCGCTACTACCCAAATAGCAAGCGGAACGAGAATTCCAAGAATGACCATTAAGATGTTGACGCGTTCCCAGCGCGTATTGTTGAACATAAAGCTCGCAAAACGCATATCCCAAAGGTGGGTTAAAAGCGTCAGGATTACAATCGTATGCGCTGCCGCCATAGAGCCGCGCTTTTCGTGTCCCAAATCCCAAAATCCGTCAAACGGATGCAGGATTACGTACAGAGAGTAGCGAAGCGTCTTTAAGTAGCGGTGAAACTTCTCACCTTTAAAAAACTGCAGGATACGTGAGAATAACTTTTTCATGCTTCTCGAATCTCCTTTCGCAGTTTTATCGTTCCCCGAATCAGCTTCGGAACAATAATCAGAACAGCGAGTGCAACAACCGCCACTCCGATGTACTCCTCTACTACCTGCTCGCGGTAATGCTTAAATGCTTTGGAGTAGTTTACTTCGTCTCTTGCGACTTCAAAGTACTCCATCGCCTCTTTGTACTGGCCGTTTCGTAAAAGCGCACGGCCGATACCGACGTAGGCAAGTTCGTTGTTTCCGTTGTACTTAAGTACTTCCTGCCAAATCTCCGCCGATTCGTCGTAATGACCAATCTTGTACTCCGCAAGCGCTTCGTTAATCATCCGACCGTAGTTGGTCATAGAAAATTCAGTTACCGAGCCTTGGCGGTCCAGAACAAGGATCGTCTCCTCATCCGGGTTATCCATGCCGGTCGGGAACGTAAAGCAGCCGGCTACTGAGCCGTAATTTCCGAACGCGCAAAGCATATTGCCTTGGAAGTCGTAAACAAACAGGCGGCCCCGCGCACGGTCAAGACACGCGTACGTGTCGTTTGCAAACGCGATAACGTCAATCAACATGGATGCTCCGGAAATACCTCCTGCCGTACCCCATACAAGGTCGCCGGAAGGATAAGCGTTTCCGTTTCGAACGAGAATGTCCGAGCCCATAGAGTTAAGCTTGCGAACGGGAGTCGCCGTTCCTGCCCAGATGTCGTCGTCTTCAAGCGTATGCGTCGTTACGTAGATGAAGCCTTTCGAGTCAAGGCTTAAGTTGTTATATTCGGTAGGCACATACTGAACAGTTCTGTCCTTTTGCGCCTGCGTTTGCAGCTTTCTCCAGATTTTATCTACGATGCTGACCTGTACTTTGTTCGCTCCTACGTAGCTGGTGAAAGTTCCGGTCTTATCAAACTCCATCAAGCCGGAGTTAATACCCGTAGCCTGCACATAAACACGGTACGCTGCGTCTGCAACAAGCTTGCAGGGGAGGAATTCGTAGTTGTCGGCAAGTGTGTCGTCTTCCGGATTTTGGATAACGCCGATAACGTTCATGTTATAATCGCAGTGAAGAATTCGGTTGTTCTGGCAGTCTGCAATGTAGAAGTCGTATTCCAGATCCAACTCCTGTCCGATAATGTTTTCCCGGTAAGGAACTACAACCGTTTCGCCGGACTCGCCGTCACCGGCTTCTCCGTCCGCTGCTTCCCCGTCACCGGTTTCACCGTCCGCTGTTTCTCCGTCTTCGGTCTCGCCGTCTGCCGCTTCTGCTTCGGCAGCGTCTTCGCTCTCCGAGGAGCTTCCGGTCTCGTCTTCTGCCGGTTCTTCTCCAGTCTCGTCACCGGTTCCATCTTCTGCTGGTTCTTCTCCAGTCTCGTCACCGGTTTCGTCTTCTGCCGGTTCCTCGGTTACGGGAACTTCGTACATTTCGCCGGTATATTCGCCGAATACCTCCAAACGTTCTTCGTCTGTAATCGGCATTACATAAATATCTGTCGGAGTGTTGAAGGTAAGCGTAATGTTGCCGTCAACTGTTAACTGCTCTGCAAGGTCCTGCGCTACTTGTACAGAATAAATGACACGTACAAATTCGTAAGTACCGTCTTTGCGTAAGAGCTCTACAATCCGGTTGTTTCCGGTATCGCAAATAAATACGCTGTCGCCTACCGTGAAAATACCTTCCGGATTTTTAAAAGCTCCGACCTCTTCCCAGTTCGTTCCGTACAGCACATTTGTAACTGAGTATGCGTCGGGAGACTCCACTTCTTCTCCCCAGAAGTTATATGTGTAGGAGTACCAGTCGCTCGCAAATGCTGTGTGAACGGTGGAAAGAAGCAGGCACATAAGAAGAAAGAGCACTGTGATTCGTTTTTTTGTCATCTTATCTTCCCTCCTACTCTTTAATACCTGAACTCGCCATAGTTTCTACGATGTTGCTCTGTGCAAACAGGAAGCTGACGAGCGGAACAATCATAACAAACACCGTTGTCGCCGCACTGACACCGGTACGGGCAACACCGCCGGCCGCCACCGTCTTAAGTGCAAACGGCAAGGTTTTCTTTTCTTCCGAGTAGATATAGGTCGTCGCCACGTTGTTCCAGAGGTTCTGGATGGAGAAGATCATCAGCGTCAAGGTTGCCGGTTTTACAAGCGGCATAACAATGCGGAAGAAAATCGTTCCTTCCTTCGCGCCGTCGATCTTCGCAGCTTCAATCAAAACGTCTGGAATACTGGACTCCATGAACTGCTTCATAAGGAACAGACCCATGGGAAGGGCAAACGCCGGTATAATAATGGAAAAATATGAATCTACCCAGTGCAGCTTTGCCATAATCAGGTAGTTCGGAATCGCCAAAACGTATCCGGAGAACATCAAGGCTACCGTAACCATGGTAAAGAACAGCTTCCCGCCCGGGAATCTGTATTTGGAAAGGACATATGCCGCCATGGAAGCGATAATAATATGTCCTGCCGTCCCGACAAACGTAATAAAGAACGAGTTGAACAGATAACGCGTAAACGTTACAACGCCGGACTTGTTCATCAAAAGGAACAAGTCGTTAAAGTTGCTGAGCGTCGGGTTCTTTACAAACAAGTTCGGCGGGAACACGAAAAGCTCGTTGAGAGGCTTAAAAGCATTGTTGATGGCAAATACGAGCGGGAAAGCAAAAAAGCATCCGAAGATAACAAGGAAGATTCCTACGCCGATATCGCCGCCAACGGAACGGTTCGGCTGTCTGCCAGCTTTAATTTTCTTCATGTTCTTTCCCCCTCATCAAGTTCCAAGTCTGCCAAGCGCTTTCTGGATGAACTTGTTGCACAAGAACATAGTCAGAAAGAGAACCGTTGCAATCGCAGAGGCGTAACCCATTTCAAAACGATACGAACCGTAGTCAATCAGGTGTGTTACTACCGTCTGCGCCGCGTAGTCCGTACTCGGGAAACCACAAAGCGACATTGTTACTTCCGCTGTGTTAAAGGTCTGCGTGATGGCCATAACGGCACCGAACATCAACATGGATTTCATGTTCGGAAGCGTAATGTACCAAAGCTCCTGCCAGCGGTTTTTAATGCCGTCCACGTAACCGGCCTCGTATTGATCCGTCGGAATCGTATTCAGACCGGCAACAAACGAGAGGAATCCGGTACCAAGGGACATCCAAAGGGTAACTAAGAGGATAACGCCCATCATGTATTGCGGGTTCGTCAACCACAAAATCGGTGCGTCAATCAAGCCCAGCTCCGTTAGCCATGCATTTGCGTATCCAAGCGCGTCGCCGGAGAAGATGAGTGCCCACATAACGTATACCTGACCGGAAATGGTCGGCGCGTAGAAGACAAGTACGGCAAAAGCGCGGATCCCTCGCGGCAGCTCGTGAATCAGCCAAGCGAACAGGAAGGCCATAATGTAGCCGATCGGTCCGGTAATGGCCGCGATCAAAAAGGTGTTCTTGACCGACGTCAAAAAGATGTCGTCCGCCAAAATCAGGTTGATGTAATTTGTCAAACCGATAAATCTGGGCGGCTGCAAAACGTTATAGTAGGTAAAGCTCAAGTAAATTGAGATAACTACCGGGATAACGTAAAAGGTAATAAAGATAATCGCATATGGCGCCAGAAAGCCGTAGCAGGTTTTGTGCTGCCGAATATCCTTGAGAAGGTAATGGGCCTGACGTTTCTTCGCTACTTTCCAGTTTGCATAACTCATGTTGTCATTCCCCCTTCTCTTAGTTTGCGGTTACCGTCAAACCAAATTCTTTTCTCTTCTTTGCAATCTCGTCGTCGATATCGCGCTTGTAGTCAAGCAGCGTCTCACGCGGATCTTCGTTGTCGTTAATAACTTTACGTACTGCGTTTACGATATGTCTGGAAGTGTAGTATCCACCCGGAACTTCCGGCGTACCAACTACCCAATCCCACTGCTCTTCCAAAACAACACGCTCTGTCGAACTCCAAGAAAGCTGATTAAACGCTTCTACGTTTGCTGTTGCGTAGCGGGCGGATTCACCCATAACTGCTTCAAGTTCGCGTCCGTAGCGGGCCTGTACGTCTGCGCCTGCCCACCACTGAAGGAAGGTCCATGCTTCTTCTTTTTTCTCGGACGTACCAAGAAGCATCGAGCAGGTTCCCCAGCAGGAAACGCTGCGGTCGATATCCCATTCGCCGTCGCCGTCTGCGTCAACGTAGTTTCCGTTTTCGTCCGTAACATACGTTCCCGGAATCGGCGCCATAGCCCACAGGCCACGAATTTCCGGTGCAGATACAACAAGCGTGTTGTAGTTGTTGTAATCTACAAAGCCAAGCGGCATTTCACCAGTACGGAACCGGTCTACGAAGTTGTAATCCGTCGGACATTTGTAGTGCGTGAAGAACATCGTAAAGGTTTCAAACGCTGCAACCGACTCTTCGCTGTCAAGAAGCGTTGCGGAACCTTCTTCGTTATACAAGGAGCCGCCGTGCTGGTAGTACTGTGCAAAGAATCCTGAAAGGTCCGGATTCGCAACGTTGTTAATCTTACGTTCCGTTGAAGGAACGCCGATGTTCATGTTGGACTTCTGGATGGTCGGCAGCATGGCAATCAATTCGTCCCAGGTCTGCGGAATTTCCAGTCCAAGCTCTTCTAAGATATCCGTACGATAGAACATAACGTTGTAGTACTGCGTCTCAGGGATTGCATAAACGCCGCCGTCGTACTGGTACGGAACGTACGAAGAATCTTTATATTCGGCAATTACTTCGTCAAATCCGCGGATATCCGAACCGTTTCCTTTAAACTGCGTCAGATCGGTAGCGGCGCCTCGAAGCGCGTAGTTGACAGGCTCGCCGCTGGCGGCGTTCAGCGCCACATCCGGGCCGGTTCCTGCAACAGTAGCAGGAAGCAAAACGTCGGCGGTAATCAGGTCTACGTTAACGCCTATGCCGTATTTTTCCACGAACGTATCGTCGATCATGGTCTTCAGAATTGTACACTGGTCACGTCCTGCGAAAATCCAAACGGTAATGGTTTCCATTTCGTCGCCGTATACGTTTCCGATGGCGTTATAATCTACCGTGAAGGTAGAGATAAATGCTTTTACTTCGTGGAGCACGTTGTCAAACCAAGACGGCGAATCGTCCGGCACTTTGTACTCGGTTCCGGATACGATAATGTAGTCGATATCCAGATTAGACTGGCTCAGCGTAAGAATGGAAGAACCAAGCGCGCTGACGTTGTCCTTGAAGTTTTGCAAGCTTGTCGTAATGTTGTCCGGGTCGTCTGCAAAACGCTCCAGCTGATTTGCAAGCGTCAAGGAAGCGGAAACTTGCGTTCCTGCTTCTCCGGTGTATGCAATCAGGTCGTCGATAATTTTGTAAAGCACTTTGTACTCGTCGTCCATACCTTCAATAACGTCCGGGTACTTTTTGTCCAAGTTGTAGTCGCGGTTTTCATCCGGCTCGGTACCGGTTACAACAAGGATTTTGCGGTAAAGCTGATTCAGACGGTATACGCTGTCGTTCATGCGGTTTAAGATGTCGCCGACTTCACCAAGCGTAACTTCCAGACGAATGCGGTTCGTGCCTTCTTCTAAGTAGAACAGGTACGGATTTCCACTATCGTCCGAAATCGTCATCAACTGCCAGTCGTTTGAGAAATCAAACTTAATCGCAGAAACCTCTTCAAAAGGAATCTGTCCGTTTATGTACAAAGAACGGCAGGAAACAAAGCCGCGGTTATAATTCTGTCTTGCTTTAAGCGTCAGCTCGTAGTATCCAGATTCCGGTACTTCTACTTCCCATTCAATCCACTGTCCGGGCACTTTCCAGTTGTTTCCGCCAATCATGTTCAAACGCTGCGTCGTTACGCTGTAAGGCGTTGTAGATGCGGAAGAACGGTCGTACGTTGCGTAAAGCGACTGAGAAGAACGATACTGCGCTTCTTCGCCCTGAATCTGCAAGTGGAAATTCGGGTCGCTCAGGCTCGTGTCCGCTCCCTGAATGTACGATTCGTAGCTCGGCGTTTCTAACTTCTTTGCTACGACAAATTCCTTTAAGATAAGCGTCTCCTGGCTGGATTCAAGACGAATCGTATTTTCTCCGGCTTCAAAGTAGAAGCAATACGGATCGGTAATATAGCCAAGGTCGTCGTAAAGGTAGGTGGTTTCCCAGCGGGGAGCTTCAATCTGACCGGGACGAATTTCGTTCCCCTGGTTATCAAACGTAGACTCTCCGTCGTTTGTAAAGATCCGGTTAAAAGTTAAAGCGTCTGCGCCGGAGAACGGAATTTCTCCGTTAATGTAGAGCGCACGCTCAATTTCAATACCTCTGGAAGTTTCCTCTTCCTGATCCGGGTAGTATGTAAGGTAAATGTTGTAAAGTCCGGCTTCGTCTATATCCACCTGAAACTCTACGTAGCCGTCCTCGTAGGACGCAAGCACCTTCTCTTCTCCGCCGTAAGAAATATAAGCGAAATTCTCTCCTTCTACATCTCCTTCTGCCAGGGAAACTTCATACGTTCCCGAAGGGTATACGGCTGTGCCGTCCGCCTCTCCGTGTCTGAGCAGATAAGCGGTGTAGGAGTCCTCTCGACCTTCGCCTTCTATCGTCGAGAAATCAAATCCGGCGTACTTGTCTGCATAGCTTTCTACGCGGGAGAACGAACTCCACACGAAGAGCACCGCCGCAACGACGATAATGATCAGCGGCCAGTAGACATACTTCTTTTTCAAGATACTCTTGACCTTACCCATTGCATCACTTCTCCTTACTCTCTCATGACTTGTCAACTTGCCTTCAATTTTTATCCATATTTCATGAAATGTTCAGCAAAGTCACAACCAGTTATTCTATATTTTAATAAAATCCCCTTGCATTTGCATATCAGTTTTTGCTATATTTAAGTCAAATCTTGCTATTGTCGGTCAAGATGCAAAAAAATGAGGTCGCGCCTTCCGTTTTTTTTCGCTAAATTGCTCAATAGACTTGGCAAATTTCCAGCGCTTAATTTACCTCTTCATAAGCATTTGCACAATTTTTTTCTTTAAGTTTCTACTGTTTTGCACACTTTTGTCAAGGGGAAAAATCTAGCAATAATTGCAAGACATGTAAGAAGAGGCCGCACGAAGGAATTTGTATCATCAGGAGGTCATAGCCATATGGTAAGAGAATTGTCAGGAATTCATGAAAAAGTTTCCTTTGAAGCGAATCGCTCCATCCTGCTGCATTTAAACCACGAGTCGGAGTCCTACGACACGCATTGGCATACTGCGGGAGAAATTATTATGCCGATTACAAACAGCTACTCGGTCGTTGTAAGCGGACAAACTTACGAATTGCAGGAGCGGGACATTTTCTTTATCCCGCCCGGAGAGCTGCACCAGCTAATTTCGCGCCCCAACGGACTGCGCTTAATCCTTATGTTTGATACGACGCCCATTAGTGTAATGCGGGACGCTTCCACGATTTCCGTCGTGCCCTTGCAGCCAATTTTAATTTCGCCAAACCATTACAGCGAAATTCACGAAGCTTCCGTACGGCTTTTAAATCAGATGATCGAGGAGGAGAACGATAGCACGCAGCCGCTTCGCCAATCCATGATGTACTCCTACCTAATTCAATTTTTTGTACAGCTTGGACGGCTGCACGCCCGGAAGGACTTGCTGTTTCCGGACGTGCGCACCAACAAGCAGATGGAGTATTTTGACAAGATGAACACGGTCGTCAATTACATCAACAACAACTACACGGAAAACATCACGCTGGAGAAAATGGCGAGCCTTGCCGGTTTTAGCAAGTTCCATTTTTCCAGATTGTTTAAGCAATTTACCGACCAGTCCTTTTATGCGTACTTAAACCAGCGCAGAGTAAAGGCGGCGGAGACGCTTCTTCTAAATCCGACCTTGTCCATTACCGACGTTGCGCTGCAATCCGGCTTCTCCTCCATTTCCACGTTTAACCGCGTGTTTCGGGCAGCAAAAGAATGCACGCCGTCGGAGTATAAAGCGTACCACCAGCACCAGGGCAAGCGGATTAAGATGACGTAAGGGATTCGGTAAGGAAAATGTCAGCTAAAGCTGACCCGAATCCTGCGCCAAGACCCGCGAGCGGGTCTTTATGTTGCTTCGAAGCTTTAGGAGGTAGGCAAGCGTTAAGAGCGCCTGCACGACCATATACGCAGCCGACGTTTTCCCAAGGCCGTAAAAAGCGGCAAGCTCGCGCAAAAATCCGCAGGCGGCCGCAAGCATGACAAAAATCCAAATAAACACGTTGTCTTTATGGTTGATTTTGCTCTCTAAGGAAGCTGCGCATCCGCGCACGGCAAAGATTACAACGGCAGCGTCCAAAAACGCCTTTCCCCAGTGCAGGAAATACTCGCCGCCGTAAACGGTCACGCCTGTTGCAAACAGCGGCAGAAGCGGACACAAAAGATCTGCCGCGAGCGCGGCTGCGCAAAGCAAAAGGACGCGGCCGCGAGACTTTCCGGAAGGCATGGCCGAAAATGCGCCGAAAAATAAGAACACATAGCCAAGCGCGTCCGGCACAACGTCTATTTTCATCCGGTCGGATACGACGTCCTGCATGACCATGCGCTGCGTATCAACCGCGTAGTCGTCCAAAATCTCGTATTCCGGATAGCGAACCGCCGTCTTTACGGTCACATCCACAAGCAGGAGCAAAATCCCAAGCACACTCAAAACATATTTCTTCACGCCTTTGTTCCTCCTTCTACGCCAAGCAGCCCGCAAATTTGCGCTGGGCTGTCCGCCACCGCAAACGCGCCCGCCGTCAAAAGCTCCTCTTTTGTTCCAAAACCGTAGCTTACGCCAAGCGTTGGAATGCCAAACTGCGCCGCTCCCTCCACGTCGTAGCAGCGGTCGCCCACCATAACGATTTCTTTCGTCGTCGGAAGCCCCAAAAGCTGAAGCGCGTAAGCAATCACTTCGGATTTTGTGTTAATTTTCTTCACGTCCATGCTCGCGCCACAAATTTCCGTAAAAAAGTGTGCGATGCCAAAATACTCCAAAATCCTGCGGGCAAACTTCTCCGGCTTTGATGTCGCAAGCACGACTTTCTTTCCACTTTTCGTAAGCGCTGCAAGCACTTCCGGAATGCCTTCGTACATCCGGTTTTCCTTATACCCGTCCGTTTCGTACCGCGCACGGTAAATCCTCACCGCCTGCTCAACCAACTCGTCCGCAACATATTCCCGAAACGAGTCCGAAAGAGGCGGACCGATATATTTTTTCAATGCGTTTTTATCTTCAACCGGCACGCCAAGCGTTAAAAGCGCGTGGGAAAAGCAATTGGTAATCCCTTCCGAGGAGTCGGAGATGGTTCCGTCCAAATCAAAAAAAACGTATTTCATTGCTCTTTGGTTCTCCTTTTTCCCTGAGTGTATCACAAAAACACGGAGCGGGCAAGGAAATCCCTTTGGCTGCGTTTAATCCAAAAACGTCTCCAGCGTTTTATCAAAGCGCTCCTTCGCCTCTTTTTGTTCCAGCAAAAAAGAAAGCTTTTGCAAAAGCTTGGCAGGAATCCACGCCTTGCCGGTGTTAAAATATTGGTTGCATACGCGGTAAAATTTCTCCGGGAAGAGAAGCATACAAAAGAGCAAACGGCGCTGCTGCGCGGAAATTTCCCCTTCCTTTTCGTAGGCGGCAAGAAGCTGCTTACAAAGCTGCGGCTGCCATTCGGTCTTTTCCATGGACTTTCGGATAAGATAGCAAAGGTCTTCCGCCTGTGCGCCAATCCCCGCCCGCTCAAAATTGCCGACAAACAATTCGCCGCCCTCCAAATACAAAAGCGCGTGGCTTCCGTAATTGCCGTGGCAAACCTTTCCAAGCCTTTTCGCCTCTATATAAGGCTCCTGCCAGTCCCCTTCCAAAAGAACGCAAAGCGCGGCTTCCGCTCTCTCAAGGTAATACGGCAAAAGCTCCAGAAGCTTTCGCTCGAACGCATTTTTTTGTTTTCTTCGGGAAAGGTATGTACGCAATCGGCGCAGCTCCCGAATTCTCTTTTCAAATACTTCCGCGGCCGGTTCCCGCAAGTATTCTTCTTTTACGGGTGCGCCCTGTAAAGCCAGATGAAGTCTTCCAAGCGTTTTCGCGGCGCCCTCGCGATGCTCGGGAATTCGCAAGTCAACTTCCTCCCCTGCTCTGCACTGCCGCAGCAAAAACGTCTCCGCATAATCCCCTTCCGTGATATATTTTCCTTCCCGATTCAAAACTCCAAGATCCAAAAGCGTGAAGCCGCGCTTGACGGCGCATTTTTTAACTTCCTCTTCCCAAACGACACGTCCTTCCCTTGCCTCGCGTGCGCGAAGCAAAAAAAGCCCCTGCTCCGTCTCCAAATACCCGGCGCCTTTTTGGCGATAGTAGCTTTTAACGGACAGATCGTACTGCGCCAAAACGACCGCGCTTTTTTCATCCAACCCCATGTAACTCACGCTCCCATCCAGAAAAAAAGTGTGAACACGTTTTTCATGTTCACACTCAATGTATGCGCCCATTTTCCGATTCATTCCATGGGATTTTCGGGAATTTCCCCCGCTTCCAAATAACGCTCCGCGAGCAAAAGAAGCGTATCTCGCCTGTTTTTTTCCGGCTTATGCAAAACGACGGACAAAAGCGCCGAAAGCGCCCCTCCCAGCTGTTTTCCGGGAGCGTAGCCAAGCGCAAGCAAATCCTTTCCGTTTACAGCAAGCTGCTTTAGGCAAACGCACTCGCCTCTCTTTACAATCTCCAAAAAAAGCGCCTCATGCCAGGAAAGAGAAGAAAACGCCAAAGAAGCTTCCTCCGGTTTGTATGTAGCGATTTCCGCGCGCCAAACGGCAAACAAAAACGGCATCCACGCGGTTCCTATGCGGCTTGCGAGAAGGCGCAGGGCATACGCTTCGTCTTTTCCGATCGTCGTATGCTTTTCATAGCAGCAAACGAGCTTTGTCACCGCGCCAATCGTCTCGTTGTCAAACTTCATCCTGCGCAACACAGCTCCGACATGTTCCGCGCAGTCGTGAAGCAAGACAGTATAGACAAGAATTTGCCGTTCTTTTTTTTCTGCCGCCTTGTAAAAAGGCACGTCGTAAAGCGCGAAAAGCGCCTGAAGCGTCTGGTGCGCCGCATTTTCGCAGCGATACTTCTCGCCGCGCCTGCCTTGCAGCAGCCGATCCCACTCCGGCAGCACGATAGCGGAAATTCCGGTCTCCTGCATAAGAAGCAGCCGATCCGGGCGACCCGAAAGCAGCAGCTTTGTAAGCTCCGTGCGCACGCGCTCTACGCTGACTAAGCGCAAATCTCCCGCAAGCGCCTTCATCGCGCAAAGCGTCTCTTCTTCCACGGAAAAATCCAGCTGCGCACAAAAGCGCACCGCGCGCAAAATACGAAGCGCGTCCTCAAAAAAACGCTCCATCGGCTTTCCTACGCAGCGTATGACGCCCTGGCGCAAGTCTTCCTGCCCGCCGAATAAATCAATCAAGCCTTCGCGCTCGCTATAGGCCATTGCATTGATTGTAAAATCCCGGCGGCGCAAATCTTCCGCAAGTTCTCCAGTAAACGTTACCGATTTCGGATGCCTGTGGTCTTCGTACGCGCCGTCTAGCCGGTACGTCGTCACCTCGTATCCTTTTTGCCGGTATAAAACTGTTACGGTGCCATGCTCGATTCCGGTATCTACCGTGCGCGAAAACAGCCGCTTTACGTTTTCCGGACTTGCAGAAGTGGTAATATCCCAATCTTCCGGCTCTTTGCCAAGCAGGGAGTCGCGCACGCACCCGCCAACCGCATAAGCTTCAAAGCCGGCGTCGGCAAGGCGCTGCAAAATTTCCGAAACTGCTTCCGGCAAAACAATTTTCCGATATTCTGTTTTCTCCGGTGTCCTCTCCATTCCTTTTGCGTCCTCCCCGTCCTTTTGCAGGCATCCTGGCGCCGCTACAAATACGCGGCCATTTCCATGCGCAGCTGCTCTTCAAGCGCAATCAGCTTTTTTGTAATTTCTTTTGCGCGCTCGTCTGCCGCTTTGTATTCGTTTTGGTACTTGCGAAGCGACTTTGTCCCCATGTCGCAGCCATCGGTAATCAAATCTGCCACCTTCTCGTCCGAACTATCAAGCGAAAGTTTCACATTCGTCTTCATAAAAGACATGCTCTTTGCAAGCATCCCCGGCTCTTTGCCTTCGTCGTGACAGCTGTGCAGCAGCTCGGTAATCTCATCCTGCAAAGCGACGTGCTGTTTGCGGCTCTTTTCTAGGCAGCTCTTCATAGCCGGGTCGTGTACGTAATCAAACACCTGCGCAATCGCGTCCATTCCCATCCGCACCCCGGCGTCGCATTCGCGCAGCAGGCGAATCGTATCGTTTTCCATCCTTGGCACCTCCAATGCATTTCTAACAATTGCAGTATGCGCTTTTTTAAAAAACTTATGTACCGCGACGCGTGGCAGCGCTTACGGAAAAACAGGACTCCTCCCGCCGGGCAGAAGAAATCCTGTCTTTCTTACCTTCCTGTTTTTCCGGATTACTTTTCGTCCAGAGTAACTTTCACTTTCTTTAAGTGCCAAATATCCTGTACGTACTCTTCGATCGTACGGTCGGAAGTGAACTTCCCGCTCTTTGCTACGTTTAAAATACAGCTCTTTGCCCAAGCGGTTTCGTTTCGATACGCCTGCTCTACGCGCTTTTGCGCTGCTTCGTACGAACGGAAATCCTTCAGGATAAAGTACTGATCCGCGCGCTCGCCGCCGTTTCTCTCTAACAAGGAGTTGTACAGCTCGCGGAAAAGTTCCGGATCTTCCGGAGAATAAAAGCCGTTAATCAACTGCGTAAGCACCAGCCGAATTTCCTGGTCGGTGTTGTAAATCTCCTTCGGCTCGTAACCGCCGTGGTTTTCGTAGGAAATTACTTCGTCGGAAGACAGACCGAAAATAAATGCGTTCTCTTCGCCGACTTCTTCTACGATTTCCACGTTCGCGCCGTCCATCGTTCCAAGCGTAAGCGCACCGTTTAGCATAAACTTCATGTTGCCGGTTCCGGAAGCTTCCTTGCTGGCCGTTGAAATCTGTTCAGAGACATCCGCCGCTGCAAAAATCCACTCTGCGTTCGAAACACGGTAGTTTTCAATAAAGACAACTTTAATCTTGCCTTTGATGCTCTCGTCGTGGTTGATAACGTCCGCCACGTTGTTAATTAACTTAATAATCAGCTTCGCTCTGCGATAGCCTGCGCTTGCTTTAGCGCCGAAAATAAACGTTCTCGGATAAAAGTCCATGTCCGGATTCATTTTCAGCACGTTGTACAAATGCATAATGTGCAAGATGTTTAGAAGCTGCCTTTTGTACTCATGCAAACGCTTTACCTGCACGTCGAAAATGGAGCGCGGGTCTACGATAATGCCGTTATGCTCTTTAATATACTCCGCTAAGCGCAGCTTGTTTTGGTACTTGATATTCATGAATTCCTTCTGGCATTTCTCGTCGTCCGCGTAAATCGCAAGACCTTCGATTCTTGGCAGATCGGTAATCCACTCGTCGCCGACTTTAGACGTTACCCAAGCAGCCAAAAGCGGATTTCCGTGCAAAAGGAATCTTCTTTGCGTAATACCGTTCGTCTTGTTGTTGAATTTTTCCGGCCACAGCTCGTAAAAATCGCGAAGCTGCTCTTTTTTCAGAATTTCCGTGTGCAGCCGCGCAACGCCGTTTACCGAGAAACCGGCTACAATCGCCAGATTTGCCATCCGAACTTGACCATCCATAAGGATGGCCATTTTCTGAATTTTCTCGTAGTTGTTCGGATATTTTTCCTGAATCTGTGCTACGAAACGGCGGTTGATTTCCTCAACAATCTGGTAAATACGAGGCAGCAGACGGGAAAACAGCTCAAGCGGCCACTTCTCTAGCGCCTCGGACATGATCGTATGATTCGTGTATGCGCAGCACCGATTTGTAATCGACCACGCTTCGTCCCAAGGCAGGAAGTAATCGTCCATTAAAATACGCATCAATTCCGGCACCGTTACGGTCGGGTGCGTATCGTTTAACTGGAAGATGACTTTTTCAGGCAGCCCGTGAATGTCCTCGTGCGTTTCCATATATTTTGCAACCGCACGCTGGATGCTTGCCGAAACGAAGAAATACTGCTGCTTTAGGCGAAGCTCCTTGCCTGCGTAGTGGTTGTCGTTCGGGTAGAGAACTTCGCAGATTGTTCTTGCAAGGTTTTGCTGCTCGACTGCCTTGTGGTAGTCGCCGCGGTCAAACGATTCCAAGTTGAAGTTGTCAATCGCTTCCGCATCCCAGATACGCAGCGTGTTTACGACGTTGTTGCCGTAACCTACAATCGGGAGATCGTAGGGGATTGCCATAACAGACTGGTAATTTTCCTGCGTAAAATGCTCTCTGCCGTCCGCGTCTTTGGAGTAGCGCACGTATCCGCCAAACTTTACTTCGCAAGCGTATTCCGGACGCTTAATTTCAAACGGGTTTCCGTCTTTTAGCCAGTCATCCGGACGCTCTACCTGAAAACCGTCGCGGATTTCCTGCTTAAACATTCCATATTTGTAACGGATGCCGCAGCCGTAAGCCGGGTAGCCAAGCGTTGCAAGCGAATCCAAAAAGCACGCCGCCAAACGTCCCAGACCACCGTTTCCAAGCGCGGGATCCGGTTCCTGATCCTCGACAACATCCAAATCCAGCCCCAGCTCCTCTAAAGCTTTGCGGACTTCTTTGTTTGCCTTTAGGTTAATGATGTTATTTCCCAGCGCGCGACCCATTAAAAATTCCATGGACAGGTAGTACACCGTCTTTGCGTCTTCTTTGGCAAAAGCCTTCTGGCTTGCCGCCCACTGATCTACAATATAATCCTTTACCGCAAACGCGACCGCAGAGTAAATCTGCTGCTGCGAAGCATCCTCTACCGTCCGCCGGTAGAAGGTCTTCAGGTAATCCTGAACGCTTTTCTTAAATTCCTTTTTGTTAAATTCCATGTGTCCCCCATTTCCTGCGTCAAGTTTCACGCAACCTAATTCAATAGACAGTACGCAGCCATTATACCATAGCTCCGTGAAAACCTCTATACAGAAATGTTACAAAAAACTGCTCTTATACGCCTACTTTTTTCACGCCCAGCGTCACCGGTTCTCCGTTAATATCCCACGGTTTTTGATATCCATCCGGCCCTCCGTATACAACTTCGTCTGCCAAAACGGTCTTTCGGATCGTCTGTTCGTTCGCGCGGCACACTTCCGTAAGGCGGCTTCCCGCGTCCATGGACAATACAATGTGATCCATAACTTCAAAGCCTGCTTCCTTACGCATCGTCTGCACCTTGCTGATAACTTCGCGGACAAAGCCTTCTTCAATCAGCTCTTCCGTCAGATTCGTATCAAGCACAACCGTAACGCCGCCGTTTGCGTCGGAAACGTATCCTTCCTTGCGCGTCGTCTCAATCAAAAGGTCTTCCTTTGCAATGCTTTGCGCTACGCCGTCAACGACAAGCGTCAATGCGCCGGTAGCTTCAAGCTCTTCCATAGCTTTGTTCCCCGAAAGCTCCGCTAAAAGCGTCTTCACAAGACCGATGTTCTTTCCAAAGCGTTTTCCAAGCGTCTTAAGCTGCGGCTTAAAGCTGTAGGATGTGAATTCTCCGACGTCGTCGGTAAAACGAACGCTCTTTACGTTTAACTCGTCTTCGATAATTTCCTGATAATAAATGTCAAGCGGCTGCTCGCTTTGCACATACATCGTCCCAATCGGCTGGCGCTGCTTGATGCCCGAAGCATTTCTGCAGGCACGGCCCAAAACGACAATATCCAACACTTCTTTCATGCGCTCTTCAAGCTCTTTGTCGATGCACGATTCGTCCGCTTTCGGGAAATCGCACAAGTGTACGCTCTCCGGCGCCGAAGCGTCCAAGGTGCAAACAAGGTTTCGGTAAATTGCCTCCGTCATAAACGGAATCATCGGAGCCGCCGCCTTGCTGATTGTAACAAGCGCTGTGTAAAGGGTCATGTACGCGTTAATTTTGTCCTGCTCCATTCCCTTTGCCCAAAAACGCTCTCTGCCGCGGCGCACATACCAGTTGCTCATCTCGTCTACAAACGAGTCAAGCGCTCTTGCCGCTTCCGGAATGCGGTAATTGTCCAGATTCTCGTCAACGGCTTTTACCGTCGAGTTTAGGCGCGACAAAAGCCACTTATCCATTACCGAAAGCTTGTCGTAGGAAAGCGTGTATTTGGTTGCGTCGAATTCGTCAATGTTTGCGTAGAGCACAAAGAACGCGTACGTGTTCCAAAGCGTGCCCATAAACTTGCGCTGCCCTTCCGTAACCGCTCTGTCGTGGAAACGGTTCGGAAGCCACGGTGCGCTGTTAATATAAAAGTACCAGCGAATCGCGTCCGCGCCATGCGTTGCCAGCGCGTCGAACGGATCTACCGCGTTGCCTTTGGACTTGCTCATCTTCTGTCCGTTTTCGTCCTGCACATGCCCAAGCACAATTACATTTTCGTAGGGCGCACGGTCAAAAAGCAGCGTAGATTCCGCAAGCAGCGAGTGGAACCACCCGCGCGTCTGGTCTACCGCTTCGGAAATAAACTGCGCCGGAAATTGCTTTTCAAAAAGCTCCTTATTTTCAAACGGGTAATGATGCTGTGCAAAAGGCATAGCGCCGGAGTCAAACCAGCAGTCCAAAACTTCCGGAACGCGCTTCATAACGCCGCCGCACTCCGGACAATGCAGCGTAATTTCGTCGATATACGGACGATGCAGTTCTACGGTTTTTGCTTCCTCCATCCCGCTCATTTGGTACAGCTCTTCGCGGCTTTGGATGCAGTGCCGGTGTCCGCACGAACATTCCCAAATATTTAGAGGCGTTCCCCAATAACGGTTTCGGGAGATAGCCCAGTCCTGAATGTTTTCCAGCCAGTTTCCAAACCGTCCTTTTCCGATGGATTCCGGAATCCAGTTGATGGTGTTGTTGTTGCGGATTAGCTGCTCCTTCACTGCTGTTTCGCGGATATACCAAGACTCGCGCGCATAGTAAATAAGCGGCGTGTCGCATCGCCAGCAATGCGGGTAGTCGTGTTCAAATTTCGGAGCGGCAAACAGCTTGCCCTCGCGATCCAAATCCTTTAAGACTTCCGGATCTGCCTTTTTCACAAACAGCCCTGCGTAAGGCGTCTCCGCCGTCATCTGGCCTTTTCCGTCTACAAATTGCACAAACGGAAGGTCGTATTTCTTTCCGACGTTCGAGTCGTCCTCACCAAACGCCGGAGCAATATGAACGATGCCGGTACCGTCGGACATCGTTACGTAGCCGTCGCAAGTAACGTAATGCGCCTTTTTTTGCTGGCGCTTTGCTTCTTCTGCCGTGCAGGCAAAAAGCGGTTCGTATTCGCGGTACTCAAGCTCCGCGCCGGAAAATGTTTGCAAAACTTCGTACGCTGCTTTGCCGTCGGCTGCAAGCGAGCCGAGCACCGTATCTAGCAGCGCCTGCGCCATGTAATACGTGTAGCCGTCCGCTGCTTTTACTTTTGCGTAGGTCTCTTTCGGGTTAACGCAAAGCGCTGTATTGGACGGAAGCGTCCACGGCGTTGTCGTCCATGCAAGAAAATACGCGTCTTCGCCAACTACTTTAAAGCGCACGATTGCCGAGCGCTCTTTTACGGTTTTGTAGCCCTGCGCAACTTCCGCGCTTGAGAGCGGTGTTCCGCAGCGTGGGCAATAAGGCACAATCTTAAAGCCCTTATACAAAAGGCCCTTATCCCAAATCTGGCGAAGCGCCCACCACTCCGACTCAATGTAGTCGTCGTGATACGTTACATATGGATGCTCCATATCCGCCCAAAAGCCAACCGTTCCGGAAAAATCCTCCCACATGCCTTTGTATTTCCAGACGCTTTCCTTGCACTTGCGGATAAACGGGTCGATTCCGTACGCTTCAATCTGGTCTTTTCCGTCCAGCCCCAAAAGCTTTTCCACTTCAATCTCAACAGGAAGACCGTGCGTATCCCAGCCGGCTTTTCGCGGAACCATGTAGCCTTTCATCGTCCGGTAGCGGGGAATCATATCTTTAATAACGCGCGTTAAAACGTGGCCGATGTGCGGCTTTCCGTTTGCCGTTGGCGGTCCGTCGTAAAACGTATACGTCGGTCCTTCTTTTCTGGCCTCCATGCTCTTTTCAAAAATCCGGTTTTCCTTCCAGAACGCTTCGACTTCTTTTTCGCGCTCTACAAAATTCATGCCGGCGTCCACTTTTTTGTACATATCTTCCTCCATTTTCCGGCGGCTTCCCGCGAAGCGTTTATCAGATGGGGAGTCTTCCCACATCGGATAAAAAAAGCTCCGTCCTCAAAACAGGACGAAGCTTACAAGCGTTTCCCAAACCACCTATTTTGACGTACTCTCTTTCGATTTATACGCGTTCCCGATAACGGGGGAATCCGATGCGGACTACTTTCCGAAGGGTTCGTCCTTACAGCTTGGGAGTGATTTTCAGCTGCCCGTACTCGCTCCGGGCTTTCACCATACCCCGGCTCGCTTTTGCTTTCCTTTGGCAGCGTACTGTCTCCTTCAACGCTTTTTCCTTTTTCTTTTTTCACATAATAGTATAGGTTTTTCGGATTGTCAAGAATTTTTCACTGCCTGGTGGCGTCAAGTTGTTATTCCTGACTGCTGCCAGCAATGGCAACGGTCATGTCACGGTTATTAGAAATTGTTATCACTACATCATACCCGTCGTACGCCAACGTGATGTTGTCTTCTCCAATAGTTGCGTTGTTAAGATTCTTGTAGTAAGCCGAAAAACCTTCAAAATCACAATTTATCTTCCGAACCGAAGAACGTGTTTCCACGCTTTCATCTAGCGCTTTCAAGGGTACCGGTATGTTATAATCCCTGCCGTCATTTGTTATTGTTATAAAGTTATTGCTAAGCCAGTATTTGTATCTGTTTGACCATAAGAACTTCGAGTTCTCATAGTTATGGATTGTATAAAGCTGATTTTCGTGTGAAAACACAATCTGCTTATATTCGTTATCATAAAAAGCATTCCCATACTGTAGGGCAACTGCGTCCAGCACCTCGTTTTCCGGCAGATTGCTGCTAAACTGAGCAAAGTAATATTCATAGTTCAGCAAGTGGTTCTTTATCTTTACAGAGATATCAATCTCTTCGCTATTCTTTATTGTCACAGTGTCAGAATTGTTATAGAAAGCAAGGTTGTAGATTAATACTCCAGCAATGCCAATGCAGAGGAGTCCCCCTGTTATAGCAAAAAATAATTTCTTTTTCGTCTTAAGTAATAAAAAAAGAGAAGCCATTATTGTTAACGCTACAGCTATTATGGCTATAATTATAAGTATTTGCATGTCTAACCCTCCCGCTTTTCACAGTAATTGTATTGAATGCATAAATCCAGAGGTTACTAAATCATACGCAAACGCTGAGTAGTCTTTGCTCTCTTAATTCACCTTGTAAAATCGTATAAGCAGCGACCATATTCCAACAAAGTTTAAATAAGTGTCTGTGAACATCAATAGATATCGCCTTCCCGTAGCTTTATGCATTGTTTTTTATAATAACATGTCGGAAAGATTACGCCAAGAGTAAAAACGGATTTTTCTTTTAAATTTGGTTAAAGCGCGCTGCTCTTTTCTAGATATGCTTATTTATTTCATGAAAACGGGGATTTTATCACTCTCCCCATCCAGCGAAAATTAGGTTCAATGACGTTTTATACGGCAAATGTCAAATAGTAGTCAGAATTACTTTATATAGTGGGGTTTCCAAAGGCACTTCCATTTTAGGTCACACTCTTTTGGTGGAAAAGGGTGCTAGAGGAGACCGTACGTTTCCAAAAGAAAGCCAAAGCAAGTCGGGGAATGGTGAAGATCATGAAGATACAGAGTCTGTTTGACGAGAATTCAAGACCCGCTCGCGGGTCTTGGCGCGGGATTCGGGTCAGCTTTGGCTGACATTTTCCTTACCGAATCCCTGCGCATCCTAAGCGGAGCGTTTACCAGATAAAGTGAAATTTAGCGGCTTCGCCGTTATCGACTAAAATGTCCTGCGCCGTCATCGAGCGGTTGACTACGGTCATAAAATACGCCCACTCGGCAATTTCTTCGCAGGTCGCCCACTTATTTAGCAACGTTTCTTCCAGTACCTGCCGGTACAGCTTAGGGTCGCGGAGAACGCGGTCGTTTAAGCTGCTTAGCACACCCCCGGGCGACAGGCTGTTTACCGTAGCGGCGTAGGGCGCAAGCTGCGACGCGGTATTTTTCATATAAGCGACCATCCCGCCTTTGCTGGCGGCGTATTCCGGAAACTCCGCACCGGTTTGGGCGCTTGCGGACGCAAGAAATAAAACGCTTTTAATTTCCGGCTGAAAGGCGTAGGCCTGCGTTACGCGAATCGTCCCTTTCAGGTTGATGTCAATGTCCCGCCCGCTGTTTTGCACACCGGCGTTGTTAATAAGAATCTGAACGCCCGAAAGCTCCGGAAGCTCTCCTTCCCAGATGTCCGTCACAAAGTGCCGGTACTTTTCGTGCTTAATTTCCGGCGGCAATATATCAAGGCCGGTGACCGTATGCCCCCGCTCCAAAAACAGCCTTGCGGTTGCAAGTCCGATCCCCGAACTCGAACCAGTAACGACTACGTGCATCTTTTTAACCTCCTCTGCGCCCTTACGCGGCTTCCCATTTGCGGACTTTTTGCAAATACTCTTTGCCTACGCCCCGCGCTTCCCAGCCGCGGCAGACCCGATAACCAAAGAACGAGAAAACTGCCTCGCAAAGCAGCTCTACAAGCATTCCCGTAAGCGAACAGGTCACGCACTGCAAAAGCGTCCAGCCAAAAAAGACATGGCTTACGAGAAGAGCGAAAATCATATTGTCTGTAAACTGCGCTACGGCGGTCGATACGTACGTGCGAAGCGCATACGCGCCAAAACCGTCCGCCTTTTTGCGGATGCACCGCCCAATGCCCCAGTTCAGGAAGTTATTTACTACCGAAGAGAGAAAAAAGGCCGCCGTGCTGCCTGCCAGCACATACCACGTTCCTCCAAACGTGCGGTCAAGCGCTGTATTAATGACCTGCTCGCTCCCCGCAACGTAAGACTCTCCCCAGCTTCCGGAAATTTGGCTGCCCACAAAGAACAACAAGCACCAAAACAGATTCATCAAAATAGCAAAAACAGAAAGCTCCGTAGCTGCTTTTGGCCCAAAGCGGCGCGTTACCATATCCATGGTCAAAAAGCAAATCCACGATACCAAAATACCGCTATCAAGCGCCAGCCACGAAAACGGAAGGTTCACGCTTTTGTTCGCCAGCAAATTCATGGCAAAGACCGACATGACAAACATTACGGTTAGCGACGTCGGGACAGCGTTAAGCAGCAAAGAAAATTCCTGTAGTTCTTGTTTGATTTTTTTCATTTCACACCTCATGATTCACGAGACGAAAAAAGGGCGTAAAACGCCCTGTCTTTTCCCGTAGTTTTGTTTAGAGACAGGATGGTTTCGAACTGTCTTGTGGTAAATTCGATGCACTCGTTATAACATACGTTTTTCGCTTTGTCAACGTCTTAAAGTCTTGTTTTTTCCCGCAGGAAAGTGTATACTTAGCGATAATTATGTTTACTTCGACTACCTTAAATGAACGGAGGAACCTTTATGACAGATCAGAATCTGACCCTGCTGACCGATTTTTACGAGCTTACAATGATGCAGGGGTATTTTCGAGAAAATATTAACGAGACAGTCGTGTTCGACGCCTTTTACCGCGAGAATCCGTGCGGAAACGGCTTTGCCATTGCCTGCGGACTGGATCAGGTAATCGACTACGTAAAGAATTTGCATTTTTCTTACGACGACATTGAATATTTGCGCGGACTTGGCGTATTCGACGAAGACTTTTTGGACTACCTGCACAGCTTTCACTTTACGGGAAGCATTTACGCCATTCCCGAAGGAACGGTCGTATTCCCGATGGAGCCTCTTGTAAAAGTAATCGCTCCCGCAATGCAAGCGCAGCTTGTAGAGACGGCCATTTTAAATATCATCAACCACCAAAGCCTGATTGCCACAAAGGCGGCGCGCGTTTGCTACGCCGCAAAAGGCGACCCGGTTATGGAATTCGGTCTTCGCCGTGCGCAGGGGCCGGACGCAGGCACGTACGGCGCAAGAGCTGCCGTAATTGCCGGCTGCAGCGGCACCAGCAACGTCCTTGCGGCGCAGATTTTTGACATGCCGGCGCTTGGTACGCATGCGCACAGCTGGATTATGAGCTTTGACGACGAATTAACGGCGTTTCGCGCTTACGCGCGCATTTTCCCGCGCAACGTAACGCTTTTGGTAGATACGTACGACACGCTTCGAAGCGGCGTGCCAAACGCCATTCAAGTTTTTAAGGAACTGCAGGAGGAAGGCAAGCTGCCCGCAAGCTACGGCATTCGCCTAGACAGCGGCGACTTAGCTTACCTGTCAAAGCGCGCGCGCAAAATGCTGGATGCGGCCGGTTTTAAAGACGCCGGTATATGCGCTTCCAGCGATTTGGACGAAAACCTGATCAACTCTTTAAAAGATCAGGGCGCCTGCATCAACTCCTGGGGCGTTGGAACAAACCTCATTACTTCTAAGGACTGCCCTGCCTTTGGCGGCGTTTACAAATTAGCAGCCGTAAAGCGCGGAGACAAATTTCTTCCAAAGATTAAGCTAAGCGAAAACCCGATTAAAATTACGAACCCCGGCAACAAAACTGTCTGGAGAATTTACGACAAAGAGAGCGGAAAAATCCGCGCAGACTTAATTGCGATGGCGCACGAAGAGTACGACGAAGACGCGCCTTTGATGATTTTCGACCCGGTAGACACCTGGAAAAAGACGTACTTACAGCCCGGAAGCTACACGCTTCGCGAGATTATGGTGCCTGTGTTCCTTGACGGCAAGTGCGTATACGAATCGCCCAGCGTTCGGGAAATTAAAGCTTATTGCCAAAAAGAGCAGAACACGCTTTGGGAGGAGTCCCGCCGTCTTGTGAATCCGCACAAGGTTCATGTGGATCTTTCCAACGAGCTCTATCACGTAAAGCGTGCCCTGCTTGACAGTATTAACAACCGCTAAGCGGCGTTTCCTTTACTTCTGCGGTAAATTCTCCGTTTGCGACGTCAATCACAATCGTATCTCCCGCTGCCACGCGGTCTTCCAAAATCAGCCTTGCCGACAGCGTTTCGACATGCTTTTGCAAGTACCGCTTCAGCGGTCTGGCGCCGTAGACGGGATCGTACGCCGCTAAAACCGCATATTCCACCGCATTGTCCGTCAGCTGCACACGGATTTGACGGTCCGCGAGCCGTTCGTTCAGCCTTGCAAGCAAAAGGTCGATAATCCTGCGGATATTTTCCTTTGTAAGCGGCTTAAACAAAATGGTCTCGTCCAGCCGGTTCAAAAACTCCGGTCGGAATGCGGTGCGAAGCTGCCCCATTACGGCCTTTTCACATTCTTCGGAAATGCTTCCGTCCGCTTCAATCCCGTTTAACAAATACTCTGCGCCTAAGTTGGAGGTAAGGATAAGAATCGTATTTTTAAAGTCTACGGTTCTGCCTTGCGAATCGGTAATCCGTCCGTCGTCTAAAACCTGCAGCAAAACGTTAAAGACGTCCGGATGCGCTTTTTCCACTTCGTCAAACAAAAGGACGGAGTATGGATGTCTGCGCACGGCTTCCGTCAGCTGTCCTCCCTCGTCGTAGCCGACATATCCGGGAGGCGCGCCAATTAACCGGGCAACCGAATGCTTCTCCATATATTCGCTCATATCAATTCGAACCATGTTTTGTTCGTTGTCAAACAGCGCCTGTGCAAGCGCTTTGGCAAGTTCTGTTTTTCCAACGCCGGTAGGTCCTAAAAACAGGAAGGAGCCAATCGGGCGGTTGGGGTCTTGAATGCCCGCCTTCGCGCGCAAAATCGCCTCCGTTACTTTCGTAACCGCTTCGTCCTGCCCTACGACACGCTGATGCAAAAGCTCCGACAGCCGAAGCGTTTTGCTGCGCTCTCCTTCCGTCAGCTTCGCCACAGGAATACCTGTCCAGCGGGATACAATCCGCGCAATTTCTTCCTCATCCACGGTTTCGTGCACCATGGAATGCCCTTTCGCGCGAAGATCTTCCTCCGCCTGTGCAAGACGGCGCGTAAGTTCCGGAAGCTTGCCGTATTTTAGCTCCGCCGCACGGTTTAGGTCGTAGTTTCGCTCCGCCGCCTGAATTTCTCCGTTGCACTCGCCAAGCTCTTCCTTTAGACGGCGCACACGCTCCAAATCCGACTTTTCGTTGTCCCACTGCGCTTTTCCGGCGGCAAACGCTTCCCTTGCTTCCGCAAGTTCTTTGGAAAGCGCCGCCAAACGCTCTTTAGAGAGCGAATCTTCCTCCTTTTTTAGCGCCGCTTCTTCGATTTCCAGCTGCATCATCCTGCGCTTTGCGTCGTCAAGCTCCATAGGCATGGAATCCAGCTCTGTTTTTATAAGCGCACAGCCCTCGTCCACCAAATCAATCGCTTTATCCGGCAGGAAACGATCCGAAATGTAGCGGTTTGAAAGAACGGCTGCCGCCACAAGAGCGTTATCCGAAATTTTTACGCCGTGGAACACTTCGTAGCGCTCCTTTAGACCGCGCAAAATGGAAATGGTATCTTCTACCGTGGGCTCTTCTACGAGCACCGGCTGAAACCGCCGCTCAAGCGCAGCGTCCTTTTCCACGTACCGGCGGTACTCGCTTAACGTTGTCGCACCAATACAATGCAGCTCGCCGCGGGCAAGCATCGGCTTTAACATATTTCCTGCGTCCAGCGCGCCGTCGGTCTTTCCTGCGCCGACAATTGTATGCAGCTCGTCAATAAAGAGGATAATCTTTCCGTCGCTCTTTTTCACTTCGTCCAGGACTGCCTTTAGACGCTCTTCAAACTCGCCCCGATACTTTGCTCCGGCAACGAGCGCTCCCATATCAAGCGCAAAAACACTTTTGTCCAAAAGTCCTTCCGGCACGTCGCCCTGCACGATTCTTTGCGCCAATCCTTCGACAACCGCCGTTTTTCCTACGCCCGGCTCGCCGATAAGCACCGGGTTATTTTTGGTCTTTCTGGAAAGAATGCGGATAACGTTTCGGATTTCACTGTCTCTGCCGATAACCGGGTCAAGCTTTTGCGCTCTGGCGCGTTCCACAAGGTCTTGTCCGTATTTCTTTAGGGTGTCGTAAGTCGCTTCCGGATTATCCGTGTTTACCTGCTGGTTTCCGCGCACCTCCGATAACACCTGCAAAAAGCGCTCCTGCGTAATGCCAAAGTCGCGAAGCGTCTGCGACAGTTCGCGTCCCGCGTTTTTCATAAGGCTTAAAAACAGGTGCTCTACGCTTACGTACGCGTCCCCCATGTGCTTTGCTTCGTCTTCCGCGTAAATAAGCGCCTTGTTTAAATCCTGCGAAATGCGCAGTTCCCCGCCCTGCACTTTCGGAAGCTTCTCCAAAAGTCCGCGCACCTGCGCCTGAAATACTTCCGGCGCGATGTCCATTTTCTGCAAAAGGCGCGGAATCAGCCCTTCCGCGTCCGAAAGCAGCGCGTAAAGCAGATGTTCGGGACGCAGTTCCTGGTTGCCAAAGTCGTAAGCTACTTTTTCGCACCCCTGAACCGCTTCCATAGATTTTTGTGTAAATTTGTTTATGTTCATGCAGGAGCCCTCCCTACTTCTTTATTTGTTCTATTACATGTATAACAATGCCACAAACCGTTCCGTTTGTCAACCCCTTTTTTTCTGTTTTTTTCTTGCATCGTCTCCCCGCATACGCTACAATATTTCCTATCCAGTACCAGACAAGAGGATTCTCCTGATGAAAAGAGTTTTTTACAAAAGCACCCGTCGTGAAATTTTCGGCTCGCTAAGCCGTTTTCTTTCTATTTTTTTCATTGTCGCACTTGGCGTCGGCTTTTTTACCGGCGTAAAAGCTTCCGCGCCGGATATGCGGCTTTCTGCAGACTCCTACTTTGACGATCAAAATTTAATGGATATCCGTCTGCTTTGCCCATCTGGTTTTTCCGCGCAGGAAATCGAGCAGCTTAGCGCGCGCTTTCCTCAAGCGAACATAAACAGCGGCTACCTGCTTGACGTTTTAACGGTAGGCGAAGACGGCTCCCAAGTTTCCAGACTGCTTTCCTGGTCGGACTGCTCCGAAGACGAGCGGGTCAACAAAGTTGCCCTAAAAAGCGGCCGCTATCCGCAAAACCCGGGCGAATGCATGGTAGACAGCAGCAAAACCATCAACGGAAAGACTGTTCAGCTGGGCGATGTTTTGACTTTTCATGCCGACGGAGACGTTCCGCTCTCCCTTGTCCTCTCCTCCGAGAGCTACACCGTTGTCGGAACTTTTTCCTCTCCTCTCTACGTCGATATGTCCGACCGTGGAAATACGGACATTGGAAACGGAAACCTCCAATCCGTGATTTACGTGCCAGAGAGCGATTTTTTAACGCCGTTTCCAACGAATTTGTATTTGACATTTCCGGAACTTGCAGATGAACTTTGCTACAACGAAGACTACGAAAAGGCGATCGACGCTTTGTGCGAAGAAATCTTAAAAGAAGCTCCGCAGGACGCTTCCTGGTACGTAATGACGCGGGATAATAACCCCGGCTATGCCGAATACGGCGAAAACGCGGACCGAATTAACAGCATTGCCAGCGTCTTCCCTGTCTTTTTCCTGCTTGTGGCGGCTCTTGTTTGCCTTACGACAATGTCGCGCATGGTAGAAGAAGAGCGCACGCTGATTGGAACACTAAAAGCGCTTGGGTACTCCGCCGGGACGATTGCCTCCAAATACTTGATTTACGCTTTGTGCGCCACCGTTCTTGGCGCTGCGTTCGGAACGCTTGTTGGGATGAAGCTGTTCCCGTACGTAATTATTAACGCTTACGCGATGCTCTATTACATTCCGTCTTTTGTAGCTCCTTACGACGCGGGCCTGTTTTTGGCAACGACGCTTGTCGCTGTTTTGGCGATGTGCGCTACAGTGCTTGCTTCCTGCCTTTCGGCCCTGCAGGAAGAACCGGCGATGCTAATGCGTCCGAAGGCGCCTAAAGCCGGAAAACGCATCCTCCTAGAGAGAATTCCCGCGCTTTGGAAGCGCTGCTCTTTTGCCTGGAAGGTTACGCTTCGCAATCTGTTCCGCTACAAAAAGCGGATGTTTATGACCGTCATTGGCATTTCCGGCTGCACAGCGCTTACGCTGACCGGATTTGCGCTGCACAACAGCATCAGCGACGTTGTAAGGCTGCAATACGAGGAGCTAAGCCTCTTTTCCGGCGTCCTCTCTTACAAAAGCACGACGGCGGACGAGAGCGACGCTATGGAATCGACGCTTGCTTTGGCCGGGCAGCAGTACGAATACGTATACCAAAAGGCGTTTTCGTTTTTCTGCGGGGAAGACGAGACGCAGGCTTACCTGACGGTTCCTAAAAATCCGCAAGCGCTTCCCCATTACCAGATTCTTCGGGAGAGGAAAACACAAACTCCCCTGACCATTGCGGACGGGGAGGTGCTCATTAACGAAAAGCTCGCGCTTTTGCTTGGAGGCGTCGCCAAAGGCGATACCATTTTCATAAAATACACGGATACGCAAACCGTTTCTCTTACCATAGGCGGAATTTTCGAAAACTACGCGCAGCACTACGTGTACATGAATCCGCAAACTTACGCTAAGCTGTTTGGCGGCTCTTTGGAATATAATCTCGTTTACTTCTTTGGCGACGGACTGGAGGAGGAGCGCGCAACCTCCGCGCTTTCGGAAAAGCTTCTTACGCTTGGCTGCGTGCAGGGCGTAAACTACAACAACCATATGTCGGAAAGCTTTTCCAGTATGCTTCAGTCGCTGAATATGGTTATCGTAGTAATTATCGTCTGCGCTGGACTGTTGGCGTTTATCGTTTTATATAATCTGACAAATATAAACATTACCGAGCGAATTCGGGAGATTGCCACCATCAAAGTGCTGGGCTTTTTCGACGCGGAAGTAGACTCCTACATTTTCCGTGAAAACTTCCTGTTAACGCTTCTTGGCGACGCGCTCGGTCTGGGGCTTGGCGTCTTGCTTGCCCGCTACGTTATAAAAACAGCGGAAGTCGATATGGTTATGTTTGGCCGCGAAATCCACGGACTAAGCTTTTTGCTCTCGTTCGTTTTGACGCTTGTGTTTTCCATTGTGGTGGCGCTGTTTATGCACCGCTACTTAAAAAAAGTCAATATGGTAGAAGCGCTAAAATCCGTAGAGTAACCGCTGCCGCCTATTTTTTCCCGTGCGTCCTTTCGTACTCTTCTTCCAGTTCCCGGTAAGCGACTTTTCCAACGAGTGTTTTGGGCAGCTCTGCCCGTACCTCAAAACCGCTTGGAAGCGCGTACCGGGCAATGTATTTTTTACAGTTTTCCCGAATGTCCGCAAGCAGCTCCTCGCTTTCTTCGTAGCCGGGGCGCAGCATCAAATACGCATAAGGCACCTGCACGCGAAAGTCGTCCGGAATCCCAATCACACAGCTGTTTAAAACGGCTTCGTGCGCATTTAGCGCATTTTCTACCTGCGACGGGTAGATGTTGTAGCCGGAGCTAATAATCAGCCGTTTAAGCCGCTGCACAAAGTACACAAAGCCGTCTTCGTCCATCTTTCCCAAATCGCCCGTGTGCAGCCAAACGCGCCCTTCTTCGTCCGTATGAAGCACCTTTTTGGTTTCTTCCGGTTCGTGATAATACCCTGCCATAACTGTTGGCCCGCTCAGGCAAATTTCCCCCTCCGTCATAGGCGGAACTTCTTTATCTGTGCCGACTTCGACAATTCGGTAGCGCATATCCGGAAACGGCAGGCCAATGCTTCCTTTTCGGTACTCGTAGCGCGGCGTCAGGCAGCTTGCCGTTACGCACTCGGTCGTCCCGTAACCTTCGCGGATTTGCTCTTTTGCGCCGTGCGCAAGCAAAAACGCGTCAACTTTGTTTTTTAGCTCTTCCGAAAGGCTGTCGCCTCCGCAAAAAATGCCGGTCAGGCAGGACAGCTTCACGTTTTTCATTTTTTTTGCCCGAAGCAGCGCCTCAAACAGCGTCGGCACGCCGGCAATAACGTTAGGCTGGTATTTTTTTAACTGCGCCGCGTAGGAAGAGACGGAAAACTGCGGAATCAGGATGCACTCGCAGCCCGCCATCAGCGCCGTATGAATGCACACGCCAAGACCGAACCCGTGAAATACCGGCATCACCGAAAGCATTCGGTATCCGGGCTTTACGCAGTCTCCAGCGGCAACCGTTTGCAGCGCAAGCGCGTTTAGATTTCCGTTTGTAAGAAGAATTCCTTTTCTCTTTCCCGTCGTTCCTCCGGAATACAGCACGGCCGCTCCGTCCGCCGCCGTTCGTTTTACAAAAGAAAACGGCGTATGCTTCGCGCCTTCCAGAAACGTCTCCCAGCGAAGAACAAGCGGATCCTTCGGCGCCTTGGGGACTTTCCCGAAGGCTTTTGCCGCCAGCTTTTTATACCCCGGCACATAATCGGTAGGCGCTGCCAGCAAAACTTTTGTTACGGTTGTGCCTTTGCAAACCCGCAGCAGCTTGTCCGCAAAGCGGTCTACGCCGACCAAAAGCCGGCTCTCGCCAATTTGAATCGACTCGGTAATCTCCAGCTCCCCTGCTAGCGGGTGTACCATATTGGCAAGCGCGCCTACTGCGTTAATCGCATACAGCAGAATGACTGCCTGCGGTATGTTTGGCAGACACAAAGTCACGCATTCGTTTTCCCGAACGCCCTGTGCCAAAAGCGCCGCCGCGCATTCCTCAACCTGCTTCCAAAAAGAAGAAAAGCGCACCCGCCTTCCCATAAACTCATACGCAAAAGCATCCGGCGTCCTTTCACTTTGAAGCCGGATGCACTCCGCCATGCTGCCATCCGGGTAATGTAACTGCGTCATACTTGTTTCACCTTCCTGCAAAAAATCCCAAAACGCCCTGCGCATCCCTCGCGGAGCGTATATCAGATGGGGGATCGACACCCGCCACTGATACAAATTTGCTACCCACCGCCCATAGAGGCGGGGGGCATCTCCCATATGATATACCAACAACCTTGCAAAAACAAGAAAAAATCGTTGACTTTTTCCCTGCCCGCTACTATAATCAAGCCCAAGAGAAAGGCGATGACGAGAAGAAGTAGTGCCAAGTAGTTCCAACAGAGAGCTGCCGGCTGCTGAGAGGCGCAGGAAACGCTTTGCACGAATACATCTCCAAGCTCCGCACCGAACGGCATACGCCCAGTAGGCTGCGGCGGGCGCACCCGTTATTGTGCTAGGGTAAAAGACAGGTTCTGTACCCGAAGAGGCCGTCGCCTAGAGGCGCCGGTGAAAAAAGGTGGTATCACGGGAGACACTCTCGTCCTTTAACGGACGGGAGTTTTTTTTCGGCTTTTCTCAAAAATTACCGGAGGTGTCATATGACCGTTTATGAAGAATTAAAGGCCAGAGGCCTGATTGCACAAGTTACGGACGAGGAGCTTGTAAGCAAACTAATCAACGAAGGGAGGGCGACGTTTTACATTGGCTTTGATCCTACGGCGGACAGCCTGCACGTGGGACATTTTATGGCGCTTTGCCTGATGAAGCGTCTGCAAATGGCGGGCAACCGTCCGATTGCCCTGCTAGGAGGCGGCACCGCCATGATTGGCGATCCGTCCGGAAAGACCGATATGCGAAAAATGATGACCAAAGAAACGATTGCGCACAATGTCGAGTGCTTCAAAAAGCAGATGAGCAAATTTATTGACTTTTCTGAGGGAAAGGCGCTGATGGTCAACAACGCCGACTGGCTGCTTGGCCTGAATTACCTGGACGTGCTGCGGGAAGTCGGCCCGCATTTTTCGGTGAACCGAATGCTGACTGCTGAGTGCTACAAGCAGCGAATGGAGCGCGGACTTACTTTTCTTGAGTTTAACTACATGATTATGCAAAGCTACGATTTTTACCGCCTGTTCCAGGATTACGGCTGCAACCTCCAGTTTGGCGGCGACGATCAGTGGAGCAACATGCTTGGCGGTACAGAGTTGATTCGCCGGAAGCTTGGAAAAGACGCTTCCGCTATGACGATTACCTTGCTGTTAAACTCCGAGGGCAAAAAGATGGGTAAGACTGAGAAGGGCGCCGTTTGGCTGGATGCCGAAAAGACGTCGCCGTACGAGTTTTACCAGTACTGGAGAAACGTCGCCGACGCGGACGTAATTAAATGCCTGCGCCTTCTGACGTTCCTTCCGTTAGAAGAGATTGAGAAGCTTGCCACGCTTGAGGGCAGCCAGCTAAATACCGCCAAAGAAATCTTGGCGTTTGAGCTGACCCGCATGATTCACAGCGAGGAAGAAGCGCAAAAAGCGCAGGATGCTTCGCGCGCTTTGTTTGGCGCGGGCACGGCGCAGGCGGCGCCGGAAGCCGTTCTTTCGGAAGAAGACCTCGCAGACGGCGCGCTGGATTTGGTTACTCTTTTAGTAAAAGCCGGCTTAGCGCCTACCCGCTCGGAAGCCAGACGAAACGTCGAGCAGGGCGGCGTCTTAGTAAACGGAGAAAAAGCAACCGATTTTCGCGCCTGCTTTTCGCAGGAGCAGCTTAGAGAAGGGCTGCTTGTAAAGCGCGGAAAGAAAAACTTCAAAAAAGTTATTTTAAAATAATTTGCCCGCTTTGCCTGCGTTTTACATGAGCGGAGCCACGACTTTTAGCAAGTAGCCAAAAAGCCGCCGCAAAAGCTTTTCTTTGCGCATGGTCTGAGCAGTCACAAGACTGCACTTTGTAAGCGTTTTTGTATAATCTGCGACAATATCTTGTATGCACGGAGTGGCATACATATAAAGGGCGCACTCAAAGTGATGGTAGAGGCTTCGGTAGTCGAGATTGATGGTCCCGACTACCGCCTCGCAGCCATCGCAGACAAACACTTTCGCATGGACAAACCCCGGCGTGTATTCGTAAATCTGAATCCCGGATTCTAAAAGGGAGGCGTAATGCGTCTTTGCAAGCGCATAAGGCGCTTTTTTATCGGGAATTCCGGGAAGCACGAGTTTCACGTCCACACCGCGCTCCGCCGCGAATTTAAGCGCCGTCTCCAGCTCGCCGTCCAAAATCAAATACGGCGACATAATATAAACGTAGTCCCTTGCTCGGTTTAAAAGATCCATATACACTCTCTCGCCCACCTTGTCTTTGTCTAGCGGAGAGTCTGCGTAAGGAATAACAAAGCCGGGCGCATCCTCTGCCGGAAGAACAGGCGCGTCTACGTAGCGCTTCGTTTTTATCTTTCGCTCATCTATGTTCCACATCTGAAGAAACATAAGCGTAAAGCTCTTAACTGCTTCTCCTTCTAGCATCACCGCTGTATCTTTCCAATGCCCGAACCGCTCTCTTTGGTTAATATACTCGTCCGCGAGATTGACGCCGCCGGTAAACGCTATCTGCCCGTCGATAACAAGAATTTTCCGGTGATCCCGGTAATTGTATCCCGTAGAGACAAACGGAACGACCCGCCCGAAAATTTTGCACGCAATGCCGAGCTTTCGCAGCTGTTTGGGATAGCCATGCGGCAGGGTGGAAAATTCGCACGTGCCGTCGTACATTACGCGCACTTCTACGCCTTCCTTTGCCTTTTGCGCCAAAATTTCAAGCACTTTCCCCCACATCACGCCTTCGTCGATAATAAAGTACTCAAGGAAAATAAACTTTTTTGCCTCTTTCAGCTTTTTTAGCATGGCGCTCCATTTGTCTTCTCCGGTAGGAAAATACACAACGCTCGTGCGGTCGTAAACCGGAAAAGCTCCGCTTCGCTGCAAATATTGCGAAAGCCCCGCCGCGCCCGCATCCGCACGGAAAAGCTTTGCAAGCACTTCCGGATTTTGCGCTACGTCGCCTTTTGTCTGCGAGAGAACCTGCGCAAAGCGTCTTCTTAGCGCCCGACAGCCGGGGTCTTTTTGGGTGTACCAAAAAAAGAGTGCACCCACAACCGGCATAAGCATAAGGACGACCAGCCACGTAAGCCTTGCCGTCGGGTCAATCCGGCTGTTCAGCAAATAAAGCACCATGACAATCGTAAACAGCGTACGGCCTCCGACGAAATACGGAAGAATTTCCTCCAGCCAGAAAAACATGCCCAAAAGCATGAAAAACTGCAGCAAAAGCAGCAGCACAATTAAGCCAAACCGGCTGAAAATTGCATGCACCAGCCCTCTTTGTCCTCTTTTTAAAAGGGTCAAGCCCTTGTTTGTGTCCCGCTCCGCCGACATTGCCGCGCCCCGCCTTTCTCATTGGTTCATGGACTTATCTTATCAAAACACGCTATCACGCGCAAGTAGCACTCACGCAATCAAAAACAAGTGGGACAAGGCCACGCCATGTGACCCTGTCCCACTTGCTTATGCAGCTTTTTTAGCCTTCGATTGCAATATATTTCTTTTGCTCTACTTCCGGCTGTTTTTCCTTCTTAGGCACCGTAATGGAAAGGATGCCGTCTTTGAACTTCGCACGGATATCTTCCTCCGTAACAGCGTCTCCTACGTAAAAGCTTCTCTTGTAGTGTCCGCTGTAACGCTCACGGCGAATGTAGCGTTTGTCGTCTTCGTCGTTTTTCTCTTCGCTGCGGCTGGCGGTAACAGTCAAGTAACCGTCCTTTAATTCCGCACCAACGTCCTCTTTGGAGAATCCCGGAAGATCCATCACAATTTCGTATTCGTTATCGGATTCTTTTACATCCGTCTTCATCGCATTTACAGGACGTACGCCCGTGCTGCGGAAAAACGGGGTCTCGAAAAAGTCGTCAAACAAATTGTCAATAAAGTTTTCCTGAAAAATACTCGGTCTTAACATAAAGCATACCCTCTTTCTATAACTTTTCAAGAGAAGGGTTGCCGGTTTTTTGAATTTTCATTCGAAAGCCAGCTCCCTTTCTTTGTTATACTCGTTATAGCACAGACTGTTAGCACTGTCAAGAGGTGAGTGTTAATTTCTTTGTGAATTTTTTGTGAACGCCTACGCAAGCTGCCTAAGGCTTTTCTGCCGCGCCGCCACAAGCCCCGCTGCCACGAACGCGGCGACAAACAGCACAAGCATTGCGAAATTGCCGCAGATCGTTCCCATCTCCCCGCTGTAATCCTCCTGAAGCAGCATCAGCGTTTTCTGATACCAGTAGGCGGGCAGGAAATGCGCGATCGCCAGCACCGTGTCGCCCAGATATTTCATCGGTACAAAAACGCCGCACAAAAAGCTCATGCCAAGCGAGATCGTATTCGCGATCATATTGATGGTGTCCTGCGTCGTTGCAAGCTGGCTTACGAGATAAGCGAGGGCAAGGCCGACCGCCAAATACAAAAGCAGATTCAGCAAATACAGCGCGCCCCTTGCGCACAGCAGCTCGCCTCCAAATACGATGCCCGCCCAGCCGCCGAAAAAGGCCAGAAAAAACAGGCCGGTTAGGAACACGCCAAGCAGCAGCTCCCAGTTCATGCGGTGAAACGGATACGACGAGCAGGAGATTCGCGTGTGCACCTCCGGCTTGCGGAATACGTTCAGAACCGGAGCGATGCTGACCACGCTCATCACGGCAAACACATAGCTTAGATAGCTGAAGAAATAATAGAGCTTGCTTTGCGCACTTTCCGCGCCTTCCCTAGAAAGCTCCGTTTTCAGCGAGATTTGCAGCGCATCCTCCGTTGCCGCAAGCGCCTCCGTGACCGACGCCCCGCTGCGGCAGGAAAGCGCCGCTAAGGTCAGATAGCGGTTCAAATCGGTCGCAAACAGCTCACCGGTCAGCGTTCCGGGGACCGTCAAAAGCTCAACGCGCTTAGCCAGTTCCCCGGCGGATGCGCCCGCCGCAAGCGCCGCCTCATAGCCCTCCGAAATACGCAGCACGCCGTAGACGTTGCGGTTATAAAGCGCGTCCTGCACGGTCGCTTCCCGGTCGTTGGCAATTTCGGTCGGCTCGTGCTTTTCCGACAGCCAGCCAATCAGCGCCCTGCTTGCCTCGCTTTTGTCGGAATCGAACACGGCAAAAAGACATTTTTTAGCCGTAAAGCTTTCCACCGGATTGGTATCCACACTCGGAAGAATAAAGCCGAACACAATGACGGCAAAAATCCCGACATACAGAAAAATCTGACCGACATGACGGCGCAGGATCTGAAAATATACCTTAAAGACTTGCATATCTGTTCCTCCTCAAAACGAAGCCGCTGACCCCAAGCAGAAGCGCCGTAATAGCTGCCAGCAGCCCCAGATCAGTCAAGAACCTCTTAGGCGTATCGTAGCAGTTCAGCGCGTAGAACGCGTCGGTAAGCAGCGCCGCCGGATTGATGCGGTTTAAAAACGGCACGGAACGTTCGATCAAACCCTTGATGCCGACCGCGACCAGATCCGCCATACACGAAAGCAGCATGCTGATGCTGACGCAGATTCCCGTTTTTGCATCCTCAGAGAGCCTCGGAATGCTCCCGATGATAATGCCCTGCGCAATTCCCACACAGGAGCCAAGAAACAGCACGGCAAACATCCCTAGATAGCGCTCGCCCATCTCGACCCCCAGAAGCAGCATGTAGCCAAGCGTCAGCAGCTCGGCGGCAAACTGAACGGTCAACATGGCGGCAAACTCCGCGCCCACCATCGTCATCCGCCCCGCAGGAGAGAGCTGCCGCCGCATGCCCAGCGCACCGAGATTTGCCTGAAGCTTGCTCGTGCGCACGACCGCCGTGAAGGAGGCAAAGAGACAGCTCATGGCAAAGATCGCGTAGAAAAAATTATTGTACAGATCTTGACTGCCGTCCGACGTGGACGTTTCCGTATAGTACGGCTCGCCGCCCGTAAGCGCTTCCACCGCTGCCAAAAGCTCCTGCGGCGTCGCGCCGGAGGCTGCCAGTCCGCGAACGAAGGCTTCGGACTGCAAATATTGTTCCAGTACGGTTTTCAGCACGGTTCCCTCAACCGAATTTTCCCGAAGCCAGAGCGTTAGCTCCTCGCCCTCGATAATCACGCCTCTAACCGTTTCGTCTGCGAGCGCTTTCTCCGCCTCGTCTCTGGAAAGCCGCCGCACATAAAGCAGCTGGTCGTCGCCCTCCGCCGAAAGCGCCTCCAAAAACGCGTCGAACTCCCCGTATGCGCCCTCGTTTTCCGAAACGACCGCCACAGGAATGATCGAGAGCCGTTCTTCTGTCTCGTACAGCTCCCCGAACGACAAGTACATAAAGGTCGCTAAGGCGATCGGAAACAAAAGCGTCCAAATCAGGCTGCTTTTCTTCCTGAGAATACTTTGCAGCGCATAGCGATAATTATGAAAAAACATTCCACTCCCCCCTAATCCCGCAGCCCTTTTCCGGTGATCTCCAAAAACACGTCGTTAAGCGTCGGAAGCTCCGAGTGGACGCTGCCGTAACAAAGGTTTGCGCCGTGCAGATAGTCGAGCAGGGCCTCAAGGTTGTGATTTCCGCCCGCATAGCTCAGCTTCAAAAGCTTTCCGTCGTAATCGACCTGATACACATGCGTAAGCGCCTCCAGCTCCGCCCGCCGCTCCGGCTCCAACCCAATGATCTCCACGGTGATCTGTTCGGTGTTTTTGATCATGCGTTTGAGCTCCTCGACGGTGCCAATCGCCACGTTTCTGCCGTTGTCCATAATCGCGATGCGCGTGCAGATCTGCTCTACCTCCTCCATATAATGGGAGGTATAGACAACCGTCGCCCCCTCCTGATTGAGCCGCTCGATGCCCTCTAAGATTTTGTTCCGGCTTTGCGGGTCCACTGCCACGGTTGGCTCGTCGAAGAAAATCAGCTTCGGCTTATGCGCAATGCCGCAGGCGATGTTCAACCGGCGCAACAGACCGCCGGAAAGCTTTTTGGGGCGAAATTTTCGGAATTCCTGCAGCCCCACAAACTCGATCGCCTCGTTTACATAGGTTTTGCGAAGCGCCTTGTCGGAAACATACAGACCGCAGAAATAGTCAACGTTCTCTTCCACCGTCAGCTCGTCGAATACCGCCACATTCTGCATGACCACGCCGATTTCGCGCCTCAGCTCGTAGCTGTCGGGCCGCATCTCCTGCCCGAATACCCGGATTTCCCCTTTGTCATAGCTTAGAAGCGACAAAATACAGTTGATCGTCGTCGTCTTTCCGGAGCCGTTTGGCCCCAACAGCCCGAAGATCTCCCCCTCCTTGATCTGCAAATTGAAATGATCCAAAGCCACCAGCTCCCGGTATCGCTTTACGAGATTGGCGACCTCTACCGCGTACACCATAGCGCCCCTTCCTTTCCTTTTTTTACATTCAAGACTCGCTCGCGAGTCTTGGCGCGGGATTCGGGTCGGCTTTTGCCGACATAATTCCTATCCGAATCCCTGCGCATCCTCGCGGAGCGTATATCAGATGGGGGATTGACACCCGCCACTGATACAAATTCGTTACCCCCCCCACCTATAGAGGCGGGGGTCATCTCCCATCTAATATACAGTAACGACGCAACGAAAAAAAGTGCGGCGCGTCAAAAAGGGAAATGACATTTGTCACTTTTTCCTGTATACTGATTCCTGTATACTGAAAATGCCATACAAAAACGGGAAACAGAAAGGTGGCGAACCCATGAAACATATCTGCAACAAGCTGCTGCTTCTGCTTTCGTGCGGCTATTTTGCTTTTTCTCTTGCCGGAATCGACCGTGCCTCCGTCGCCGCGTTCCTGCTCTCCCTTGTAGCCTGCTGTCTCGCCGAGCTTCGGATTGACCCATCCCCCCGCGAAGCTGCCGCTAAAAGCCCGCGGAGGAGCTTTGCGCCTCTGCTGCTGGTCTACCTGCTGCTTGCCGGGAAGCTTCCCCTTTTGCTGCTCTTTCTTCCGGTGACGCTTTACGACGGGCTGCGCTGCCGCCAAAAGACCGTCCTTTTGATTCCTGCCGCCCTGCTTTTGGCGGCGCTCCCCTTTTCCTTCGCGGCGCTGCCGCCGTTTCTGCTGCTCGCCGCCTGCGCCGTGTCGCTTGCGCTTGCATCAGCAAAGCTCGACGAGCTGACGGCAAAGCTGCGGTCGCTGCGTGACAACGCCAAGGAGCACCAGCAAATCGCCGAAGACAACTACCGGCTCTTACAGTCGCAGCAGGACGCTCTCGTTTCGGTCGCTATTTTGCGGGAGCGAAACCGCATTGCCAGAGAAATCCACGACGGCGTAGGGCATTTGCTGACGCGCTCGATCTTACAAGTAGGCGCACTTTTAACAATCCAAAAGGACGAGTCGCTAAAGGGACCACTTTTATCGCTTCAAGATACGCTAAGCACGGCGATGACCGGAATTAGGCAAAGCGTCCACGACTTGCACGACGATTCGGTAAATTTGCAAAGTTTCGTTAAGGAGCTTGCCCGCTCTACCGAAGGGCTTCATGTAACGGTAGACTACGACATGAGCGATCAGCTGCCGCGAGAGCTGAAAATCGGCTTTATTGCCATTATTCAAGAAGCGCTTACGAATACGCTTCGCCACAGCGACGCTACGGAGTTTCGGATTCTTTTGCGCGAGCATCCCGCCTTTTATCAGCTGTTACTGTTTGATAACGGCTCCCAGCAAGGCGATACGAAAAATCCGGGAATCGGCCTGCTTGGGATGGCGGAACGCGTGCGCGCGCTAGGCGGAACGCTGAAAATTCGACGCGAGCACGGCTTTCAGATTTTTATTTCGATTATGAAAAAGGCTTGCTAAGAGGAGGCTTGCATGAAGATTCTTATTGTTGACGACGATCCGCTTGTTGCGATGGCGCTAAAAACGATCTTAGAAGCGCAGCCGGAGATGACGGTGGCGGCGCTTGGAAAAAGCGGGAGCGAGGCAATTACACTTTATAAAGCGCACCAGCCGGACGTTTTGCTGATGGATATCCGCATGGAGGGGATGAGCGGGTTAGAAGCTTCCGCTAAAATTTTAGAAATGTACCCGGACGCCCGCATTTTGCTGCTGACGACCTTTTCCGACGATGAATATATTATTCAGGCGCTTCGAATCGGCGCAAAGGGCTACCTTTTAAAGCAGGCGTTTTTGGGGATTGCCCCGGCAATTACGGCAGTTTACAACGGGCAGACCGTTTTTGGCGAGGGAGTTATGGAAAAACTTCCCGCCCTGCTGCAGGCACGCACAGACCACACGCCGCAGTCCTTTGGGCTAAACGAAAAAGAACTGGCAATCATCCGCCTTGTGGCGGATGGCCAGAACAATAAAGAAATTGCTGCTGCGCTCTACTTAGGCGAGGGCACCGTGCGAAATTATATCAGTACGATTTTAGAGAAGCTCGAACTGCGCGACCGAACGCAGTTGGCGTGCTTTTATTACAGGAATTTAAAATCCTAAAAGGCTTCTAAGCCCGCTGCAAAGCGCTCAAGCCCTTTGGCAACCTGCGCGCGCGGACATGCCAAATTTATGCGCACAAACGAAGCGCCGTTTCCGCGGTACTGCCCGCCTTCAGTGATAAACAGCTTTTTTTCTCGCCGGAGCCATTCGCAAAAATCCGACGTATTCTTCGTATAAGCGCTGCAATCGATCCACAAAAGGTAGGTTGCCTCCGAATCCACAACGCGCAGCTTCGGACAATGCTCTTTTAAATACGAAACCGCAAACTCCTTGTTTGCAAACAAGTACGCACGAAGCTCTTCTAGCCACTCTTCCCCTTTACAAAGCGCGGCAACGACGCCGTCCACGGCAAAGCAGCCCGGCTCGGCAATTTCGTCGGAATTAAGCCCGCGGTTCATTTTCTGCCTAAGTCCTTCTTCGCACACAACGACTGCCGCCGACTGAAGTCCGGCTAAATTAAACGCCTTGCTGGCCGCTAAACACGTTACGCTAATTTCGGCGCACGTCTTTGAAGCTGCGGCAAAAGGCACATACCCGATTCCCGGCTTTGTCAAGTCGCAATGGATTTCGTCCGAGAGCACGGTCACGTGGTGCTTTTTGCAAAGTTCGCCCACGCGCGCTAACTGCTCGCGACTCCAGATTTTTCCAACAGGGTTATGCGGGTTGCATAAAATCATCAGCGTCGTTAACGGATGCGCCAGTTTTTCCTCCAGATCCGCAAAATCCATCTCGTACTTTTCGCCGTCGTACAAAAGGCGGTTTTCCAGTACGTGCCGCCCGCCGTTTTCAATCGAATGAAAGAAAATATCGTAAACCGGCGTCTGCACTAAGACGTTGTCGCCTACGTTTGTCAGCCGCTTTACTGCGCACGTAATTGCCGGAACAACGCCCGTGCAAAAAATAAGCCATTCGGGACGCATCGCAAACGCGTGGCGGCGCTTCCACCAGTCGATATACGCGTCGTACCACTTCGCAGGAACGACCGAATACCCAAAGACTCCGTTTTCCAAACGCTTTCTAAGCGCCTCCACTACAACCGGAGCCGTGCGAAAGTCCATGTCGGCAACCCACATCGGAAGCTCTCCTTCCGGCACGTCCCACTTTAGCGAATTCGTTCCCCGACGGTCTACGGGGGTGTCAAAATCATATTTCATGCAAACCACTACTCCTCTGTTTGGATGTTGGTAGCCTCCGGACGAATCGCCGGGTCGTCAAAAATAATCTCGCCGATGCTCTTTGCGCGGATTTTTCCGGAAATCGGGTTTTTCACGCTGACAATGGAAGTCGTAACGTCGGCGTCAACCGTAGAATATTCAAACGCCAAATCCGTGTTTAGCAGCTTGCAGTTTTTCAGCGTCAGATTTTCCATATAGCACATTCCCTGCAGGCTCTCGATGGTACAGTTTTCAAGTACAACGTTTTTCGCGTTCCAGCCCAAGTATTCTCCAGCAATAAATGAATCCGTCACAACTACGTTTTCGCAGTTCCAAAAAGCGTCTTTGGAGAGCAGCCGCGAGTTGCGAATCGTTAAGTTTCGGCATCCGTCAAACGAGTAATTTCCGACTAAGGAAAGCCCGTCAATCGTCATATCCGAGCTGTTCATCGCAAAATAGTCGCCGTGGGCTTCCACATTCGTAAGGCGCACCTGCATACAATTCCAAAGCGTCTCTGCCGCGTGTGAAAAATGAACGTTTTCGATGCCTACGTTTTTGCAGCGCCGGAATCCTTTGGGCGCTTCGTACGTAACGTTTTTAAGCGTAATGTTGTCCGTATACCAAATGCCTGCTCTTGCCATCTCAAGCAATGCGCAGTTTTCGACCAAAACGTCTTTACAATACCACAACGGGTATTTCCACTGAAACATACTGTTTGAAATATTTAAGTTCCGGCTTTCTTTAAGCGGCGACTCACCGTCTGCAAAAATACAGTCTGCTATTTCTAGGTCGCGGCTCATAAACAGCGCCCGCTCCCCGGTAAAACGCTGTTGTGTGTATACTGTTTTTTTCTTTTCTTCCATGCTCCCTTTTCTTCCTTTCTTTTATTCTTCGGGCTTTTGCAAAGAGCGCGCTTTGTCTCCGGCGGAGCAGCGGAACGCTCTGGGCGATACCCCGAACTGCTTTTTAAATACTCTGCTTAAATGAAACTCGTCGCAAAAGCCGAAATTAAGCGCCGCTTCGTGCAGGCGCGCTCCCGGCTGATGCAGCAAATAATCCCGCACCATCCGAAGCTTTAATTCCGTTTGGTATGCGCAAAAGGTACGTCCCATCGCACGCAGAAATCGATTGTTCAGCGTTTTCGGACAAACGCCGCAAAGCTCGGCAATCTCCGGCGCGGAAAAGAACCGCTGGGGATTTGCGTGCAGTTCACGGCAAACCATTTCCACTAACCAGTCGCCCTCACCGGAAGCGCCGTCCTCCGCTTTAATTTCCACAAGCGTACAAAGCAGCAGATTCACCAGAAGCGAAAGGCGGTTCTCCCGCTCTTTTCCTTCCGACCAGAAGATGGAGACGATCTCCTGAAAATATCTGCGCACCTGCGGGTAGCGCCGGCAGGAAAATAACGACGGCAGCTCGAAAAACGAAGAGTCCGCTCCGGTCGTCCCTTGCAGCTCCGCCTTCGTAGGCACGATGTGAAAATAAATATGCCGGTTTCCCGAACTGCAAAGCGTCCGGCCGTAGTGGTGCCGTTTTGCGGGCAAAATCAGGCAGTCGTCCGAGCGCATAGGATAAGCTACGCCGTCTTCCATAATTTCCCATTCGCCGTCGAGCATATACAAAAAGTCATGCTCGGCCAAAACTCTGTCAGGGTGTACAATCCCGGTTACCGCCGTAATGTAATTCGCGCCGGTAACCTCTCTTGCGGCCAGCTTTTCCAATCGAACCATGGTCTCCCGCCTTTCTCCGAAAACTACTTTTCCAAATTATACATGTTTTTTTCCATCTTGGCAATGGCAAATTCAAATCCGTTTTGCTAGAATAAGTTCCAACAAATCGAAATGGAGGCTACAATGGACAAAAAACAGACAAACTCTCCCGTTTCCTTAAAACACATAACGATACAGGACCCGTTTTGGAGCCGCGAAACCGAACTCGTTCGCACCGCCGTACTGCCTTACCAGTGGGATGCGCTCAACGACCGGATTCCCGGCGCGGCGAAAAGCTACTGTATGCATAACTTTCGCGCTGCCGTGCGGCGCAACGAAAAAAAAAGAAAGCTTGGAGACGCTTTTTTAGAACCGCACTTCACAAAGGAAGGATGGGTCTTTACACCCGAAGATCCGCAAAACCCGGACGATCAGTTTTACGGCTTTGTTTTTCAGGACAGCGATTTTTACAAGTGGATTGAAGCGGTTGCGTATTCGCTCACGCAGCACCCCGACCCACAGCTGCAGGCAATCGCAGACGAGGCGATTGACATCGTATGCAAAGCGCAGCTCGAAAACGGCTATCTGGACACCTTATACATTTTAAGCGGAACTGACAAAATATTTACAAATTTGCAGGATCACCACGAACTGTACTGTTTAGGGCATTTGATTGAAGGCGCGGTTGCTTATTACGAAGCTACCAAAAAGACGCCGTTACTTGACGCCGCCTGCCGCTACGCGGACTATGTTTCTTCCTGCTTTGGCGAGGAAGAGGGCAAGCGGCGCGGTTACCCCGGACACGAAATTGCCGAGATGGCGTTAGTTCGCTTATACCAAACGACCGGCAAAGAGCGTTACTTAAAACTGGCCCGTTTTTTTGTTGACGAACGCGGCAGCCGCCCGTATTATTTTGATAAGGAGAAAAATCTTTCTTCCCCGTCCGATGAGCTTCGCTACAGCTATTACCAAGCGCATCTTCCGGTGCGCGCTCAGCACGAGGCAGTCGGTCACGCCGTGCGGGCAGTCTACCTTTATTCAGGCATGGCGGCCGTTGCAAAAGAAACAAACGACGCGTCCCTTTTTGACGCCTGTGGGCGGCTTTGGGACAACATGGTCGGCAAAAAGCTCTACATTACAGGCGGCATTGGCCAAACGCACATGGGCGAGGCCTTCTCTTTTCCTTACGACCTGCCAAACGACACTGCTTACGCTGAAACGTGCGCGTCTATTGGCTTGATGTTTTTTGCGCGGCGAATGCTTGAAATTCACCCCGACAGACGCTACGCAGACGAGATGGAGCGCGCGCTTTACAATACCGTGCTTTCCGGCATGGCGCTTGACGGAAAGAGCTTCTTTTACGTAAATCCGCTGGAAGTTTTGCCGGAGGCGTGCCGCTTAGACGAACGAAAATTCCACGTAAAACCGGTGCGGCAAAAATGGTTTGGCTGCGCCTGCTGCCCGCCAAACCTTGCCCGCCTTATTGGCTCCATCGGCAGCTACGCTTACACCGAAAACGAGACGACGCTGTTTGCCCACCTCTATGTTGGCGGGACAGTGCAAAAACAAGTTGGCGGCAAATCGTTTTCCGTTTGCGTTTCTTCGGAATTTCCGTGGAACGGATGCGTGCGCATACAATTTCCGGAAGATACGCCGGAGTTTACGCTGGCGCTTCGCATCCCCGGCTGGTGCAGCACCTACGCTTTAGCCGGCGCTGGCGGCGCAAAGCAGACGCTTCGCGACGGATATTTGTACCTGACGAAAGCGTTTCGCCGCACCGACTGTCTTACGCTTACGCTTCCTATGGAAGTCTGCATTCGCCAGTGCAGCCCTCTTGTCCGGGAAAACATCGGGAAAGTGGCAGTTACCCGCGGACCGGTTGTCTATTGTCTGGAATCGGTCGATAACGGCGAAGGCCTGTGGCGGCTCTCCCTCTCCCCCGACGCCGCCGCAAAAGTCGAGCCGATATGCATTGCTGGAGAAGAGTTTCCGTCGATTCGCATTCCGGGATTTCGGCAGCGTGTTTCCGAAGATTCTGCCGAGCTTTATAAGCCCTACACTATTCCCGAAAAAGAGCCGGTAATTTTGCGCTTCGTTCCATATTATACATGGGCGAACCGGGGAGAAAACGAAATGAGCGTATGGGTGCAGAGCGAATAAGCGCTCTGCACCTGCGCCAAGGAGGAGATTTGCAATATGAAAACGCAAGTGAAAATCTGCGGCCTTACGTCGGCTGCCGATGCCGAAATTATGAATGAGCTGCGGCCGGATTACGCAGGGATCGTTCTTTTTTACCCAAAAAGCAAGCGAAACCAAACGCTTTTGCAGGCAGAAGAGATTTTAAAAGCCCTGCGTCCCGAAATTCGGCCGATTGCCGTTGTCGTATCTCCCACCGGGGAGCAGCTGCGGCAAATTGCGGCGCTGCCTTTTTTTGCGATTCAAATCCACGGCGCGCTTAGCGATGCGCTTTTAAAAGACTGTCCGCTGCCGGTCTTTAGAGCTTTTCAGGCGTCCGAGCTGCCGCTGTTTCCTGCTTACCGGAAAAACCCGAAAATTATCGGCTACGTCTTTGACGCCGCCGAGCCCGGCAGCGGAAAATCCTTCGACTGGAACAAGCTCTTAAAGCTTCCAAGAGACGAAAAACTTTGGATGCTTGCCGGCGGCTTGACGCCGGAAAACGTAGCCGAAGCGATTTCCTTTGTCCACCCGGACGTCGTAGACGTCTCTTCGGGAGTGGAGCGTGATGACGCGCCTGGAAAAGACAGAAAAAAGGCTTCTGCGTTTTTAAAGGCTGTAAAAAACGCGACACCCTAAAATTATTTTCCAATACGAATCTGTTCTTTTCGCTCCTGCTCATTTGGAACGATGTAGGCATATATGCTCTCAAGCGCTGCGCAGACGCTTTCCTTCGACTCGTCCTTTGCATCGCCTAGCTGCAAATTAACAAAGTGCACGCCGAAAATCCAGCTCTCTACGCCAGTGTCTTTTGCGCCGTTTCTGTGGTAAAACCCAAGCCGCCGCGCAGCCATCTCCGGCTTTGGCGCGTCCGCCGGAAATTCGCTCTCCAGCAAAATACAGTGTTTCGGATAAAACGCTTGTAAGGCTTTTAGCGCGTCCTTCCCAATTCCTAAGTTTCGCTTTTCCGAAAATGTTGCAAAATAGTCCAAAAGGACATAGCCCATTTTGTCCTCTCTTAATAAAAGCGCGTACCCCGCTTCTTCGCCGTTAAGCAAAATACGCAAATTGTCGTAAACGCCCTGCTTCGTTAAGGCAAGCAGTTTTTTAAGCGGCTTTAACTCTGCAGGCGGGAAATCGCTTCGCATCCGGCTTTCATAAAGCGCCGCCATTTCCTCCGCGCTCATTCTTTCTAATGTGATCATTTTTTGCTCCTTCTTTCCCCAAAAACCCCCGCCGGTAAAAAACCCGACGGGGGAAAAAAGAGGTTTGTTGTGAGAATTTCGTTTTTACATGCAGTAGCGTTCGGAGTGTTCGTCTACAATCCGAATTTTCCCTTCCTCTCCAATCAGCGTCTGACCGGACTGGATCGTATCGCGGCTTTCCACGATACAATTTTCAATGTAGGTGTTGTCGCCAATATGCACGTCGTTTAAGATAATCGAGTTTTTAATGGTAACGTTGTTCCCTACGTAAACTTTTTTAAATATGATGGAATTTTCCACCGTGCCGTTGACAATCGTTCCGCTGGAAATCAAGCTGTTTTTAATCACCGCGTTCGGATTGTATTTTGCAGGAGGCAGATCGTCCACTTTGGAGTATACGTCCGGATACTGCTTAAAGAAGTAATCGCGCACATCTTTTTTCAGAAAGTCCATGTTCGTGCGGTAATACGCGTCCACGGAAGAAATGTTGCTCCAATATCCTTCCATCTCGTATGCGTAAATGTTCTTTGTGTCCTTGTAGCGTATCAAAACGCCGTGCACAAAGTCGAAGTTATTGTCTTTCATGCACTTTTCCAAAAGGTCAATCAACAAACGCCGACGAATCACGTAAATACCAGTCGATATTTTTCTGGACTCTGCGTTTAGCGGTTTTTCCTCAAATTCGGTAATGCGTCCGTTTTCGTCCGTAGTGACTAAGCCAAAGCGGCTCGTATCCTCGTTTTCCGGAAGTTCGGTCGTAACAACCGTAATATCCGCCTGCTTTTCCATGTGCTCGTTAATTACCTGATTATAGTCAAGCTTATATACGCCGTCGCCGGAGACGATTACAACGTAAGGCTCATGGCTCTGTTTTAAGAAGTCGATGTTTTGGTAAATGGCATCCGCGGTTCCGCGATACCAAAATCCGTTTTCCTGCGTAATTGTCGGCGCAAAGACGTAAAGTCCGCCCTGCTTTCGTCCGAAATCCCACCACTTAGAGGAATTCAGATGTTCGTGCAGCGAACGGGAGTTGTACTGTGTGAGCACAGCAACCTTCTGGATGTGTGAGTTCGTCATGTTCGAGAGAACAAAGTCAATGCACCGATAGCTTCCGGCAACCGGCATCGCCGCAATGGCTCTGCGATTGCTTAGCTCCTGCATCCGGTTGGAGTTTCCTCCCGCAAGTATAATTCCAATTGCTTTCATCGTACGCCACCTGCCTTCACCAAACTTTCTCCGCTTTCCAAAACGCCGTTAATATAATCGTCTTCGCAGGTTCCACCGCAAATTACGGTGTTCTTTCCGATTTTAACGCCGTCAGGAATCACGGAATCTTCCGCAACCGTCACAAGTCCGTCGGAGTAAATTTGCGGCTTCCACGTATTCGGACGCTCTTCGCCTACGCCAATCTGACAGTTTTCTCCGATAACAACGTTTTCCGCCACAATCGCTTTTTCTACGTAAGTGCCTTTGCCGACAATCGTCCCTTTCATAATGATGGAGTCGCGAACGACAGCGCCTTCTTCAATCACAACGCCTGCGCCGATAACCGAGTTGTGGATTTCTCCGTAAACTTCCGTTCCTTCGCCGATAATCGCACGGTTAATCACTGCGTTTTCTGCAAGGTATTGCGGACGGATAACGTCGCTCTTTGTGTAAATTTTCCAGATTTCGTCGTACAAGTCAAAGACCGGTACAATGTCGATAAGCTCCATATTTGCAGCCCAGTACGAGCCAAGCGTTCCGACGTCTTTCCAGTATCCGTGGAACTCGTAAGCAAACACCCGATCTCCCCGGTTATGGCAATACGGAATAATGTGCTTTCCGAAGTCACAGCCCTCCTGCTCGGAAAGCGTAATCAGAGCTTCTTTTAAAACTTTCCAAGTAAAGATGTAAATACCCATAGACGCTAAGTTGCTTCTCGGATTTTTCGGCTTTTCTTCGAATTCGCGGATGCGCATTTCTTCGTCCGTAATGACAACGCCAAACCGGCTTGCTTCTTCCCAAGGCACAGGAATCGTCGCAAGCGTAATGTCCGCGTTGTTCTTCTTATGGAAATCCAGCATTTCCTCGTAGTCCATTTTGTAAATATGGTCTCCGCCAAGGACGAGAACATATTCTGGATTATAATACTCCATAAACCGCAGATTCTGATAAATCGCATTTGCCGTACCGGTGTACCACTCGGAATTGCTGCTCTTTTCGTACGGAGGAAGGATGGAGACACCGCCGATGTTGCGGTCTAAATCCCACGGAATTCCGATTCCGATATGCGTGTTTAGTCTAAGGGGCTGGTACTGGGTCAGGACTCCCACCGTATCAATGCCGGAATTAATACAGTTGCTTAACGGAAAGTCGATGATACGGTATTTTCCACCGAACCCTACAGCCGGTTTTGCTACGCTTGACGTGAGGACGCCGAGGCGGGAGCCTTGTCCGCCCGCAAGAAGCATAGCAATCATTTCTTTCTTAATCATGCAACCACCTCGATTACAATTTTTCTTATGGAGCAATTATAACACACCTCGCGGGAAATGTGAATAAAATTGATAAAAATATTTCGTTTGGCTTCCCGATTTTATGCACATTTTACAAAATGAAACGGCTTACGTCAGGAAAGCCCATATTTTTAAGGGCTTTTTCGAAGAAACAGAAAAAGTTCTGCATCGGGTGATTGTTTTTTCGCAGAAAAATGATATGATTACAGGAGTGGAGGAAAAGGATATCATGACAAAAATCGACTTAAATCAACCAGTACATATTCACTTTATCGGCATAGGCGGCATCAGCATGAGCGGTCTCGCCTCCCTTTTAAAAAGCAAAGGATTTGTTGTTTCCGGCTCGGACCGGACGCGCTCGGCCGTTACAGAGCAGCTAAAAGCGCAGGGCATTCGCGTATGCTACGGACAAAGAGCTGCAAATTTGACGGACGATTTGGAGCTTGCCGTTTATACGGCCGCCGTAAAAGCGGACAATCCAGAATACGTTGCCTGCCTAGAAAAGGGCATCCCCCTTATTAGCCGCGCGGAGCTTCTTGGACAAATTTCAAAGTCTTTCCCCGTTGCTATTGGCGTATCCGGCACGCATGGAAAGACGACGACGACTTCCATGATTGCCTTAATTCTTTTGGAGGCCGGTCTTGACCCGACAATCGCGCTTGGCGGAATGCTGGAGGCTATCGGCGGAAACTTGCGCATTGGCGACTCCGACAACTTTTTGTTTGAAGCGGACGAATACACGAACAGTTTTCTGAAATTTTACCCAAGCGACGAAGTTATTTTAAATATCGACAAGGATCATCTGGACTTTTTCAAAGATTTGGACGATATCCGGCATTCCTTCCGGCTCTACGCCATGCGCCTTCCGGAAAACGGCTGCCTGATTATTAACGGCGAAATCCCGCGCCTTTCGGAAATTACCGAGGGACTGCCCTGTCAAGTTGTCACTTACGGCATACTAAAAGAGGGCGATGCGCTCGATTGCTACAACTTTGCGGCCCGGGACGTTGTCTTTGACGAAATGGGCTGCCCTTCCTACAACTTATACATAAACGGCGCTCCGTGCGGAACGATTGCGCTTTCAGTTCCAGGCGGCCACAACGCTGCAAACTCGCTTGCGGCGATTGCCGAGGGCGTGCGGCGCGAAATCCCGCTTTCCGTTATCCAAACGGCGCTTCGCCGCTACACGGGAACGAAGCGGCGCTTTGAGAAAAAAGGCGTTATCGGCGGCGTTACGGTTGTGGACGACTACGCGCACCATCCAACCGAAATTAAGGCGACGCTTACGGCTGCAAAAGCGTATCCGCACAAAAAGCTTTGGTGCGTTTTCCAGCCGCATACTTATACGCGCACGAAAATGCTTCGCAAAGAATTTGTAGAGGCGCTTTCGCTTGCCGATAATTTGATTCTGGCCGATATTTTTGCGGCCCGCGAAGTGAACACCGGAGAAATTTCCAGTAGAGATCTTTGCAAAGATTTGGAAGAATTAGGAAAGAATGTCCATTATTTCCCTTCCTTTGACGAAATTGAAAATTTTCTTCTGAATAATTGTGTCAACGGCGACCTGTTGATAACCATGGGGGCGGGAGACGTTACCAAAATAAGCGATTCCCTGCTGGGGAAATAACTTATCCACATTATCCACAAAAAGAACGCGGATTTCTTTTTGTGGATATTTTTCTTCCACCCTTGCCTGCCGCCTTATCGGTCAGGCAAGCAAACACTCCGATAAACGGGTTGTTCTACAAAAAAGGAGAAATTTCCACTTTTTTCCCGTCGCAAGTTATCCACAAATTCCACGATTTCCACACCTTTGTTCTACCCCTTTCGTACCTGCCATTTGGCTATTTACTTTTGAAAATTCTTGCTCTATAATGTGGTTCGCACGAAAGAGAATCACAGGGGGGAGAAGGTTGGTATGTGTAGGATTGGAATTAAAACGAAAGGGAAAAAACAGTACACGCTTGTCCCGAACCGGTTTATCGACCAGTATATGTCGGACGCAAACGGTTCGTATCTGAAAGTGTATTTTTTCCTTTTGCGCTACTTAAGCGACGGGCAGGATTTTTCCATGAGCGAGCTGGCGGATCGAATGGATTACGCGGAAAAGGATATCTTGCGCGCGCTGCGCTATTGGGAGAAAAAAGGGGTATTGGAGTTTACACAGGATAAAGAAGGAAACTTGCTGACGCTTGATTTGACCGATCTTACCGAAGAAGATGCTGCCAAAGAACTGCCGGTCTCCGACTTTAAGCGAAAAGCTGCCCGGCCCGAACCGGTTTGCGACACAAGCTGCCCGCCGGAAAGCTTGACGGAAAAAGTGGAACGGACGCTGCAGCGCCCGCTTGCTTCTAAAAAAGAGCTGGACTTGCTGCACTTTTTATACGACGAGCTGAAGTTTCCGGAGGACTTGATTTTATACCTTTACCAATACGCGCTGGAGCGCTCCGGGCGCACGCCGGCAAAAAATCTGAACCGGTATATTGAAACGGTCGCTATGGAGTGGAATCTTGCAGGGATTGCGTCGCTTGCCGATTTACAGCAAAAAAACGAGCCGTTTAAAAAGGCAGCTGAGCTTTATCGTCGCGTCTTTTCTTGGCGGGAAGCGCTTAACGAATCGCAAAACGCTTATCTGCGCAAGTGGGTTACGGATTGGAGCTTTTCACAGGAAATTTTAGAAGAAGCGTTTCGGCGCGCGGCGCAAAAGCCGACTTCGAACTGCCGCTACATCGACGCCATCTTAAACAAATGGCACGAAGGAAACGTACAGACGCTTGAAGACGTGCAAACGCTTGACAAGGCCCACGAAGAGCGCGTGAAAAATCTGGAAAACAGCCAAAAGACGGAGCGGCTTCGGCCGGTTAGCAAAAGAACTGCTGCTCCGAATCAATTTAACGACTTTGACCAAAGAGAATACACGAAAGAAGACTGGGCGGAAATTGAGCGGATCATGCTCCAAAACTAAGGAGGGCGGCATATGGTGCTTGACAATTCAGAATATCAGGTAATTATGCGGGAATACGACGAACTGCGTCTTGCAAACATACGCGAGCAAAAGCGCCGCAAAGAGCAGGTCTACGCCGCGCTTCCCGTGCTTGCCGAAATTGACGAACAGCTGATTCACGGCTCCGTACAGTCCGCAAAGTTTGCGCTGCGCGGAAACCCAGAACTGCTTGACTCGTTAAAGCGTACAAACGACCACCTGATCGCCCAAAAAAAGAAGCTGATTTCCTGCGCCGGCTTTCCAAGCGACTACTTAGAGCCTATTTACCGCTGCCCGCTTTGCAAAGACACCGGCTACCGGGAAAATTCGTTTTGCCGGTGCTTTCGGCAAGCCGTAATCAATCACTTTTTTATGGAGCCCGGGCGAAAGGAGCTTTTAGAAAGAGAGAATTTCTCGACTTTTGACGAAACGCTCTACTCGCGTTCGCTTGTGGATGAGACAACCGGCAGCACCTATTACGAGCTAATGAAAGACTTCCTGCAAAAAGCAAAGGAATACGTAGAGCATTTTGATACGCAAAAGCGAAACCTTCTGATCCGGGGCGAAACGGGAGTTGGGAAGACATTTCTTATCAATTGCATCGCCAAGGCTTTGCTGGATAAAAATTATACAGTTATGTACCTGTCTGCATTTCGGCTCTTTGAAATTTTTGAACGCTACAAATTCGGCCACGAGGACGAAGGCGCCCACGCCCGACGCGCTTTTGACGCTATTTTGGACTGCGACCTGCTCGTTATTGACGACCTTGGCACGGAGCTTACAAACTCTTATACGAACTCTCAACTCTTTATTTGCCTAGAGGAGCGGGGGCTTCGCCACAAGCCGGTTGCAATTTCCACAAACCTTTCCATGGAAAAAATTAAAAAGCGCTACGCGGAACGGGTAGTTTCCCGCCTTTTTAATTTCCAGTACATTCGAATTATGGGCAACGATAACCGAATCAAACGCAGTATGATGTAGCTTCGTTTGACATACTTTTACCTTTTAAGGGAGGAACGCACATGCCGCAAGAAGAGAAACTGATTGAGACGGTCTCCTACGCGCCGCTTGGCATTATTGCCATGGAGAGCAGCCAGGGAATCGGGGAAAAGGTAAACCAGTATATTGTATCCTGGCGCAACAACCGCGACCACAAATACATGAGTACGCCGCATCAGGACAAATACCGTCGGGACACTTATTTGATTGACTCCAAGTGTACGCGCTTTGGCACCGGAGAAGCAAAATGCGTCATCAACGAAAGTATCCGGGGAATGGACGTCTATATTCTTGTAGACGTATGTAACTACAGCATTACCTACACCGTGTGCGGGAACTCCAACCACATGTCCCCGGACGACCATTTTCAGGATTTAAAGCGCGTAATTTCCGCGTTAAGCGGAAAAGCGCGCCGCGTAACGGTAATTATGCCCTATCTCTACGAAAGCAGGCAGGACAAGCGTTCCGCTAGAGAATCCTTAGACTGCGCCCTCGCCTTGCAGGAGCTGTCGCATTTAGGCGTAGACTCGGTAATTACTTTTGATGCGCACAATCCTTCCGTGCAAAACGCAACGCCGTTTAAGTCGTTTGATAACGTAATGCCTTCCTACCAGTTTGTAAAGGCGTTAATCCGGCACATCCCCGACATCCAAATTGACGCGGAGCACCTGATGGTAATCAGTCCGGATTTAGGAGCAATGAACCGCGCAATTTACTTTGCTACCGTTATGGACGCCGACATGGGCATGTTCCACAAGCGAAGAGATTATACAAAAATCGAGGACGGACGCAATCCGATTGTGGCGCACGAATTTCTGGGCGGAAATGTGGACGGCAGAGACGTTATCGTGCTTGACGACATGATTTCCTCCGGTGACAGTATGCTTGACGTAGCAAAAGAGCTTAAAAAACGCGGCGCAAAGCGGATTATCCTCTGCTCTACGTTCGGCCTGTTTACAAACGGCACAGCGAAGTTTGACGCTGCTTACAAAGAAGGCCTGTTCTACCGCGTCATTACGACAAACCTGATTTACCAAACGCCGGAGCTTTTAAGCCGCGAGTGGTACATTACCGCAGACATGAGCAAATACATTGCCCTTTTGATTGATTCTCTAAACCACGACGCCTCGATTGGCGAGCTGTTAAGCCCTACCGACCGGATTCATACGCTGCTTGCCAGATTCCGAAACGGCGAACGGATTTCCGACTAAGAATTTCCGTTGACACAGCGGTTTTGATATGCTAAAATTTACCCAATCTTGGACCACTCCGCTTGCGGAGTTAAGGCCATACGGACAGCCGGGTCCACTGCCGATTGGCAGCCTTGTGTTGCCTTATTGATCGAGTTATCCGCTCGAATTTTATAAGTTGGTTACTTCATAACCGAAATGCGCCTGTACGCAGACTTGTGAAACGGTCAATAAGTGTGATAAAAGTTCCGTACTAAATAACACAGAAATGGATGCAGGTTGCGCTTAAAACGCAGCCTGCTTTTTTTCGCCGGACGCCTTGTGACGCCCGGCCGCAAAACTCCCCGTTCCATTTTTCAGGAGGAAAGATCATGAAGAACCACCGATTTCATCTGGACCAAAGCCGCGCGCCGATTTACGAAGCGCTGGAAACTTTTCGCCGTATGCGCGTCGTCCCCTTTGACGTGCCGGGACATAAGCGCGGACGCGGAAATCCGGAGCTGACGGCCTTTTTGGGGCAGCAATGCGTAGGCATGGACGTAAACAGCATGAAGCCGCTTGACAACCTCTGTCACCCTGTTTCGGTCATCCACGAGGCGGAGCAGCTTGCCGCCGACGCTTTTGGCGCGGCGCACGCTTTTTTGATGGTAGGCGGTACAACAAGCTCCGTACAAAGCATGATCCTGACTGCGTGCAAGCGCGGCGATGAAATCATTCTGCCAAGAAACGTCCACCGAAGCGTGATTAACGCGCTTGTGCTTTGCGGCGCAATTCCGGTGTATGTAAATCCAGAGGTAGACCAGCGGCTTGGCATTTCCCTTGGAATGCGCCGGGAGCAGGTAGAAAAAGCGATTGCCGAGCATCCAAACGCGGTAGCTGTTTTGGTCAACAACCCAACGTATTACGGAATTTGCAGCGATTTGCGCGCGATTGTACGCATGGCGCATAACGCCGGAATGCTCTGTCTTGCCGACGAAGCGCACGGCACACACTTTTACTTTGGCAGCGGTCTTCCGGTATCCGCTATGGAGGCCGGTGCCGATATGGCCTCCGTCTCCATGCACAAAAGCGGCGGCAGCCTGACGCAGTCAAGCCTTTTGCTTGTTGGTCCGCGCGTTCACGCCGGTTATGTTCGCCAGATTATTAACCTGACGCAGACGACGTCTGGAAGCTACCTCCTTATGTCCAGCCTTGATATCAGCCGCCGAAACCTCGTCTTTCGCGGGCGGGAAGTGTTTCACCGGGTGGCGGACATGGCGGAATACGCCCGTCAGGAATTAAACGCCGTAGGCGGCTACTACGCGTTTGGCAGAGAATTAATGAACGGAAATTCTATTTTTGATTTCGATTCCACCAAGCTTAGCATCCACACGTTAGACATCGGTCTGGCGGGGATTGAGGTGTACGACCTTTTACGGGACGAATACGACATCCAGATTGAATTTGGAGACATTGGCAATATCCTTGCCTATCTTTCCATGGGCGACCGCCCGCAGGAGCTGGAGCGCCTTGTCAGCGCCCTTGCGGAAATCCGCCGCCGCTACCAAAAAGACGGGACCGGTCTTTTGCACCAAGAGTACATCGACCCGGTTGTAGTTACAAGCCCGCAGGAGGCGTTTTACGCCGAGAAAATCAGCCTTCCGCTCTCGCAAAGCGAAGGACGCGTATGCAGCGAATTTGTTATGTGCTATCCCCCGGGCATCCCGATTCTGGCGCCGGGTGAACGCATTACCGCAGAAATTTTAGAGCACATCTGCTACGCAAAGGAAAAAGGGTGCAGCATGACGGGCTCGGAAGACCCCGATTTACAGACGATTAACGTCTTAGCGTAAAGCAAAAGGAGGACGGAAAATGGAAATGTGGTTCAGCGAGTTTCATACGCCGGATGTAAAGCACAGCATCCGCGTTACGAGACATCTTTACTCAAAGCAAAGCGACTATCAGCAAATTGACATTTTTGAAACGCCGGAATTCGGGCGCGTTTTAACGCTAAACGGCAATGTCATGCTGACGGAGCGCGACGAATTTATTTACGACGAAATGATTACCCACGTGCCTATGGCGGTGCATCCCGGCATCCGCGACATTCTTGTGATTGGCGCAGGGGACGGCGGCGTTGTGCGGGAGCTTACGCGCTACGACCGCGTTGAACACATCGACCTTGTAGAAATGGATCCGAAAGTGCCAGAGGCATGCCGCGCGTATTTGCCCGGCAACGCTTGCCGCATGGACGACCGACGGGTACATATTCACTTTGAAAACGCGTTGAAATTCATCCGCCGCCGCGAGGCTGCCTACGACTTAATTATTGTAGATTCCACCGATCCGTTCGGCCCTTCGGAAGGCCTGTTTACGCGGGAGTTTTACGGCAACTGCTACAACGCACTGCGCGAGGACGGCATTATGGTCAATCAGCAGGGCAGCCCGTTTTACGCGGAAGACGCAACCGCCATGCAGCGCAGCCATAAGCGGATTGTAAATACGTTCCCGATTAGCCGCGTTTATCAAGCGCACATCCCGACCTACGCGGCCGGTTATTGGCTGTTTGGATTTGCCAGCAAAAAGTACCACCCTATTGACGATTTGGACGCGGAGGCTTGGAAGAAGCTGAATCTGCACACCCGCTATTATACGACGCGGCTGCATATCGGCGCTTTTTGGCTCCCGGCCTTTTTGGAAGAGATGCTTGAGGAGGTGGAGGAATAGTATGTTGGCTCCAAACGTGGAAACGTTTCTTGGTTGCGACTGCGCGTACGAAGACGCACGCATCGTCCTCTACGGAGCGCCGTTTGATTCTACGACGAGCTTTCGCCCCGGCGCACGGTTTGGCTCTTCCGCCATGCGGCACGAAAGCTTTGGACTAGAAACGTACAGCCCTTACCAAAACGCGGATTTAACCGACTGCGCCGTCTTTGACAGCGGCGACCTAGAGCTTTGCTTTGGGAGCGCAAAGGACGCTCTGGCAAGCATTCAAGACCGCGCGGAAACGATTTTAAACGACGGGAAATTTCCCTTGCTGCTTGGCGGAGAGCACCTCGTTACGCTTGCGGCTGTATCCGCTGCAATAAAGCGCTACCCGGATTTACAAATCATCCACTTTGACGCCCATGCAGACCTGCGCGACGACTATCTTGGCGCTAAGCTAAGCCACGCCTGCGTTTTGCGGCGCTGCTATGAACTGCTTGGAGAAGGGAAAATTCACCAATTTTGTATCCGAAGCGGCGACCGAAGCGAATTTGCGTTTGCAAAAGCGCATACGCGTATGCACCTATTTAATTTTGACGGACTTTTAGAGACAGTCAGCTATTTAAAGGCGCACAAGCTGCCCGTCTATTTTACGATAGACCTAGACTGCCTTGACCCTTCCGCATTTCCGGGAACCGGAACGCCTGAGGCCGGCGGCGTCAGCTTTTTGCAGCTGCTTGACGCAATCCAAACGGTCTGTACGACAAACGTTATCGGCGCAGACGTAAACGAACTGGCGCCGTCGTTAGATACAAGCGGAGTCTCTACCGCAACCGCATGTAAGGTTGTGCGGGAGCTGATTCTCGCAATTGACAAACCTCATTTAAGAAAGGAGATTTCCCCATGAGCAAAGTTCTTGTTATCGGCTGCGGCGGCGTAGCTTCCGTTGCCATTCACAAATGCTGTCAGGCAAGCGAGGTGTTTACCGAGCTTTGCATTGCAAGCCGCACAAAAGAAAAATGCGACCGGCTTGCCGCCGAACTGGCCCCGAAAACCGCCACCAAAATTACTACGGCGCAGGTGGATGCAGACGATGTAGAGCAGCTGGTGGCGCTGTTTCGCTCCTATCAGCCGGATTTGGTTATGAATCTTGCGCTGCCGTATCAGGATTTGACGATTATGGACGCCTGCCTTTTGTATGGGGTAAATTACATGGACACGGCGAACTACGAACCGGAAGACACCGACGACCCGGCTTGGCGCGCCATCTACGAAAAGCGCTGCAAGGAAGCTGGTTTTTCCGCTTACTTTGACTACAGCTGGCAGTGGGCGTACAAAAAGAAATTTGAGGACGCAGGTCTTATGGCGCTGCTTGGCTGCGGCTTTGACCCCGGCGTAACGCAGGCATATTGCGCTTACGCAAAAAAGCACGAGTTCGATTCCATCGAAACCATTGACATTCTGGACTGCAACGGCGGCGACCACGGCTACCCTTTTGCAACCAACTTTAACCCCGAAGTCAATTTGCGGGAAGTGTCCGCTCCCGGAAGCTACTGGGAAGACGGACGCTGGGTGGAAATTCCGCCAATGAGCATCAAGCGCGAATACGAATTCGATCAGGTAGGGCTTAAAGACATGTACCTGCTTCATCACGAGGAAATCGAGAGCCTTGCCAAAAACATTCCGGAAGCAAAGCGGATTCGGTTTTTCATGACGTTTGGACAAAGCTACCTTGACCATATGCGCTGTTTGGAAAACGTAGGAATGCTCTCCACAAGCCCTGTGGAATTTGAAGGCCATTCCATTGTGCCGATCAAGTTTTTAAAGGCGCTGCTGCCTGACCCCGCAAGCCTTGGGCCGCGCACGAAAGGAAAGACAAATATCGGCTGTATTTTTACCGGGAAAAAGGACGGGAAAGAAAAGACGTATTACATTTATAACATCTGCGACCATCAGGAGTGCTACCGCGAGGTGGGCAGTCAGGCGATCAGCTACACGACCGGCGTTCCCGCTATGTGCGGCGCCCTGATGCTTCTAACCGGACAGTGGAACCGCCCGGGCGTATATACCGTAGAAGAGTTAAATCCCGATCCTTTTTTGGCGGCGCTTGAAAAATACGGACTTCCAAGGAAAGAAAACCGCTCGCCGGTTTTGGTAAGATAACGATGTGCGAAAAAGAGACGCGTCCTCCGTTTGCAGGCTTAAGCGGACGGACGCCGGAAGAACTGTTTGGAGCATTGCCTACGCCTTGTTACATTCTGGATGAGGCTATGCTTCGGCGAAACGCTTCGATGTTGGCGGAGTTAGCAAAAAGTGCCGGCTGCCGCCTTCTCCTTGCGCAAAAAGCGTTTTCCAATTTTGACTTGTATCCGCTTTTATCCGACTACCTTTGCGGAACGGAAGCAAGCGGCCTGTACGAAGCGCGCCTAGGCGCGGAGGAAATGCCCGGCAAGGAAGTCCATGTCTTTTGCGCCGCATACAAAGACGAGGAGTTTGACGAACTGCTGCGGTATGCCGACCACATTGTGTTTAATACGCCAGGTCAGCTGGAAAGATTTGGTCCCGCCGCAAAACAAGCGGGAAAAAGCATCGGCCTTCGGATTAACCCTGAATGTTCCACGCAGGACGGACATGCCATTTACGACCCGTGCGCACCCGGCAGCCGTCTTGGGACGACGCGCGCTTTGTGGGACGAAAAAATGACCCCGCAGCTCATTTCCCTGCTTGACGGTTTGCATTTTCACACGCTGTGCGAGCAGGATGCCGACGCGCTGGAGCTTACTTTAGACGCCGTTCAAAAACAGTTTGGCGACGTCCTTTTGCATATGCAGTGGCTGAATATGGGCGGAGGTCATCACATTACGCGGCCGGGCTACGATACCCTGCAGCTTAAAAAGTGTATAAAAGAGGCAAAAGAGCGCTGGGGCGTAGCGGTGTATCTTGAGCCGGGCGAAGCGTGGGCGCTAAACGCAGGCTATCTTGCTTCCCGCGTGCAAGACGTATTTCAAAACGGCGAGACAAAGCTTGTAATTTTGGATGTCAGCGCCGCCTGCCATATGCCCGATGTGCTGGAAATGCCTTACCGTCCCCCGCTTTACAGCGCAGGGGACACAGCTTCTGATTGGTATCGTCTTGGCGGGCCAACATGCCTTGCCGGAGACGTGATTGGCGATTACGCGTTTCTCTTCGCGCCCAAAAGAGGCGATATGCTGTTATTTGGCGATATGGCGATTTATACGACCTGCAAAAACAACACATTTAACGGAATGCCGCTTCCAAGCATTTACGTTATGCGGGAAGACAAAACGCTTGTCTGCCTGCGAAAATTCGGCTACGAAGATTTCCGGGGACGGCTTGGCGGCGGGCGCTAGAGAAATTACTTTCCGCGAATGATGCCGCACAGCGTCTTAAAGCTAAGCTTCTGCCCGGTATATAGCACCAGTCCGCGGTAAATTCTTGCGGTAAGGAAAACGAGTGCGCCGGACGTAAGAAGGACAAGCACAATCGCCAAAAGTCCGCTCCCCCAGCTAATAGAGCCAATCAAAAGCTCAACCGGCACGCAAAACGGCGCGGTAAACGGAACAATCCGGCAGACCCTCATCACCGCTTCGTTGTCCATAAACAGCGCGAAATAAGACACAAGCCAGCTGATAATTACGGGGAATACTAAAATTGCCTGTGCGTTCGCTACATCTTCCGGCTTGGAAACCATGCTTCCCGCCACCGCTGCCAAAGCGAAATACAAAAGACAGCCGGCGCAAAAGACGACGATTGCAAAAATGACGGACGGAAGCGACAGCGCCGTACTGCCGATTTCCTCGCGCAGGAAATTCACCGCCATCGTCACGGCGCTGCCACCTTTTGGAAACAGCTTCGCCGCCGCAAAGGAAGAGCCAAAGATACCGGCCAAAATGCAGCCAATCCATATAAAGCATTGCAGCATCGCCGTTGTATAAATGGCGAGCACTTTGCCAAGCATAAGCGCATACGGGTGAATCGACGTTAAAAGCGTCTCCATTAATTTGGACGTCTTTTCAATCGACACTTCCTTGCTGACACCCTGCCCATACAGCAAAATGATCATGTACATAAACAGCCCGAAAAACATTGGGACGAGCAGGCGGATAAGCATAGCGGCAAGGCTTGTATTTTCTCCGGCTTCCACGCTTACGGACTGCACGGGGATGTTCAAAAACGCTACCTGCTCCGGAGCAATTCCCGCCTCCAAAAGCACGGCGTCGTAAACGCAGGCGGACAGCGCCGATTCATACGCTTGCACATCGTCCTCGTCTAAAAGAGAGTTTTCCGGAATTCCAATATAAAAACGGAGCTCTTCCTCTTCCCATTTTAAAATTCCGGCGCAGGTACGCGTTGACTTCTCTCCCGCGTAAACGACAAGCTCCTCCGTCGTCTTTCCCTCCACCATTTCCAGCGCCACATCCGCAAGCTCCTCATCTTCTGAAAACAGCTCCTTAAGCGACGCAAAAGAAAACTCGGTTTCGTTTAAAAGGCACAAGCGCTCTATTCCGTTCTCGCGCTTTTCTTCCTCATCGTCTTTTGGCATAGCGGTCACCAAAATGATTGCCGCCAAAATCCCAAGTAGCAGCACGCCTACAAGCGTGGTAATTACTTTAAAGCGCGTTGTCCCCATGTACTGCTTACACGTAAACGAATACGCCAATTTCCAGTTTTTTAGCGAGTGCATCCTGCTTCCCCCTTTTTATGCTCTTTTTTCAGACTTTTATAGATTCCAAGCAGTTCCTTTCCCTTAATCGGACTGCCGTTGTGCGTAATCAGCAGCTCGTAAATCGTTGCTACGAACTTAAACAAAAGGGCGTCTACGACCAACAATAAGAGAATCGAGACGAGCGCGTTCCCCCACGCTGCGCTGCCTGTTAAAAGCATCCCCGGCATCAAATAAGGCGAGGAAAGCGGAAAGAACATCGTAAACGTTACCAAAGCTCCCTTGCCGGAAATTTGCAGCTCGTTTGCCGCCATCACGGCCAAATAAATTCCAACGCAGTTAGAAACCGTCAAAAGCATAAGCGATTCCTGCGTCTGCTCAATCCGGCTTGCCATGGCGCCGCACATAGCGGCAAGCACTGCGTAAAAGAGAAAGCCAAGGCAAATCATAATGGCGGACACAAGCAAATTAAGCGGCGTGATGTTCGACCAAATGCCTTCCGGCAAAATGCCCTGCAAAAAGCTTTCCTCTCCGGAAATGCGTCCCGTCAGCCAGTTGCTGGTAAGCAAAATCGCAATCATAACAAACATCTGCCCTATGGACGCAAGCAGCATGGCAAGCGTTTTTCCAACGACAAGCGCCATTGGACGGACGGACGTAAGCAAATACTCTACGACGCGCGTGGACTTATCTACTACGATGGAGGAGGCAACCTGCGAGCTTGCGATTGTGCTTACAAGCATAACGACGAAAGCCAGACCGTAGATAATCCAGTACTGCGCATTGGATATGACCGTATCTTCCTTTGCCTTTAAGCTGCCGTTTTCGTCTTCGCGCTGCACAAGCAGCGAAACTTGCGTTTTAAGCACTTCCTGCTGGCTTTTTGTAAGCCCTGTCGCCTCTTCTTTAAACGCAACGATGCTCTCCGTCATTTTGTCTGCTAAGTAATCGCCTTCGTCTTCGGTGACGGCTCCCGCAACGGGCCGCACAACTTCCAGCGTAAGCCCCAGCTCGCCCGAGAAAAGGCGGGCAATTACGGTGTGCGCGTACGCTTCGTCTTCTTTAAGCGCCGAAAGCACGGTTTCGTACGGCAATTCTGCCTCCTCAAACGTAACGCCGCTAAAGGCAGGTTCTGCGAGCATCTTTGTAAACTGCAGCCCCATTTGCGTAAAACTGCTTCCAAACAGCGCTTCGGTTTCGTCGTACCAAAGGATTTGCCGGATGTTTTCGATTTTCGCAACACCCGACTCCTCTCCCATGTTTTGTATTGCGTGCATAAGCGGCATAGAAAGCGCCGAAAAGAGCACCATTAAAGCGGTAAACACAAGGTACGCTCTATTTTTTAGCGTCTGGATAAGCGTAAAGGAAAACACCTTTGCGGCGCCGCGAAATTCACTCTTCTTCATGGTTTTCCCCTACTTTCTCCACAAAGATTTCGTGCAGCGACGGCTCTCTAAGTTCAAAACGCACAACGGTAATTTTGCGCTGAATCAGGCCTTTCAAAAACTCCATCGCCTCTTCTTCTCCGCTTACTTTAAGCTGGTACTCCGACGGAAGCTTCTCCTTTACCGTAACGCCCGTCTCCTTCACATACTCCGTAATGTCTTCGTCACACTTTACGAACAGATTGACTCTGCCGTAGCTTTTTTTAATCTCGTCCAGATTGCCGCTAAGCACTGTTTTTCCACGATTTAAAATTGTCAAATCGGTGCAAAATTCCTCAATGGTGAACATCTGGTGGCTGGACATAATAATGTACTTGTCTTTGTTCATCTCTTCCCGGATGACCGTTTTAAAAAGGTCGGTGTTTACCGGATCCAAACCACTAAGCGGCTCGTCAAGCACAAGAATTTCCGGATCGGAAATAAGCGCCGCCATCAGCTGAATTTTCTGCTGATTTCCTTTGCTTAGCTGATCGGCTTGGTTGGATTTGCTTTTTTTGCCTTTCGCTTTTTTCGGCGGGAAAATATATTCGTTTAGTTCCAAACGATCCGCCCAGTAGTGAATACGCTTTAGCGCCTCTACTTTTGGAACTTTTTTTAGGCGCGCAAAATAAAGCAGCTGATCAAGCAGCGAGTACTTGGGGTAGAGCCCGCGCTCCTCTGCCAGATAGCCGATATTGCGCTCCGAAGCCTTCATAGGCTTTCCGTCCCAGAGAATTTCTCCGGAGTCGTATTGAAGCATCCCAAGCATCACGCGGATGGACGTCGTTTTTCCTGCACCGTTTGTGCCAAGGAGCGCATATACGCCCGGCTTCTCCATTTTAAAGCTTAAATTGTCAACAACGACTTTATCTCCATAAGACTTTGTTAAGTTCCGTACCTCAAGTGACATAACTTTCCTCCCGATTTTCCTTTTTATCCCTCAGCTAAAGAAACTGCGTTAAACGCCAGTCCCGCCTCTTTTAAAAGCCTTGCTTCTCTTTTGTGGCAAGTAAACAAAAGCACCTGCCTGCCGCACTGCGCAAGCATCCTAAGCGTTTCTAAAAGACGCGCGTCGTCGTAATAAGCAAATGCATCGTCAAAAATTAAGGGCAGCGGCTCGCTTTGATACATCGTCTCCCCGACAGCAAGCCGAACCGCCAAATAAAGCTGCTCCAATGTACCCGCGCTGCACTGCTCCGGCTTGATGTAGCGGCCGCTGGCATCGACTTTTAACTGCAATTTTTCATCAAGCGTCAGCTTCCGGTACGCGCCGTTTGTCAGCTTCTTTACGTAAGCGGACGCTGTTTTGTTTAGTTCTTTTCCGAAACTGTCGTGAATTTCCTCCGACAGTTTTTTCAGCGTCTCCTGCGCAAGCAAAATCGCCTGTTTTTCCTGCGTATCTTCCGAAAGACGGCTTTGCAGCTCGCACAAACTGGTGCGGTACTCCATGCTCTTTGCTTCAAGCTGCACGCCCTGTTCCAAAACGCCGTCAAGCCGCGCAATTTCGTTTTGCAAGTTTGTGGACTCCGAAAGCAGTTCCTTGCGGCGGTGTTCGCTGCTTGCGCTTTGTGCAAGCAATCGCCCTTGTATATTTCTTACTTCCGGCTCCGTAAGCTCAGAGACTTCCCCAAACTGCCGGAAATACGCAAGAAGCGCTTCTTCTTGCAAGCGAAGATCCTCTTCGGTCTTTTTCTCGCGCTTTTGCTGCGCTGCTAGGCTTTCAAGGTGACTGCGGGCAATCGCTTTTTCTTCTCTAAGCTTGGCGATTTGCTCGCTTTGTTCCTCCTCGGTAGGCTCATCGGCAAGCTCCATGCGCATCGCTTCGCATTCTTTTTCCGCCTGCAAAGCGCTTTGTCTTTGCTCCTCGGCAAGCTGCGCTTCTTTTCGCTTGCGGCATTTTTTTCGAACAGCGAAGGCTGCAAACAAAGCAAGTGCACAAACTGCCGATACAGCGGCGGCTACCGGCAGGAAAAACAGTGCGCCCGCTGTTAAAAGAAACAGAACCGACAAAATGCAAAGCCAACGATCCGCTTTTTTCGCAGACTTTGCCCGCTGCTTACTCTCTTCCAAAAAGCGCTCTTCTTCGCGGCGCATCTCTTCTTCTTTTTTAAGAATCTGCTGCTTTTTTTCCCGGTAAACCTCCAAACGCCGGACTTCTTCCTGCGTATCTACGTCTTGCGCTTCCATAAGACTTTCTTTTTTTGCAAGCAATTCTCTTTGCCGGTCTTCGTATTCGCGCAAATTCGAACGATACGTAAGAAAGCGTTCAAACATCACGGAAAATTCCGCATCGTGCGACTCGCTTTTTTCTTTCTGCAAATCAGAAAGCTCTTTTTCCACTTCCAAAAGCCGCTCTTGCGCTTCTCTTCGCTCCTGCGCTCTTTGGTCAAGCAAAAGCATTTGCGTCTCTTCCTGCTCCAGCTTTTGCTCCAGCTGCCGGATTTGTTCCGGAAGCTTTTTAGCGTCAAGCTGCCGGATTTGTTCCGAAAGCTTTGAAATAGCTCCGGAGACGTCTACTTCCTGCTTTTTAGCGGCGGAAAGATTCGCCATATAATTTTGCAATTCTGCGGCAAGCGCGGCATCGGTTGCCGCACCGCTTTGCGGAACGCTGACCGTATTTAAAAATCCGCTCTCGGAAAGTTCCGGCAGCAGCTGCTGCATCACTTCCCAGCGGGCAGGAATTTCGCGGCCGGTTTTGCGGTTTGTCAGACGAATACGACGCTCATTTTGGTAAAAAACCCGCTCGATGCGGTATTCCTTTTCCCCGATTTCAAGCTCCATTGCCCCTTGGTACGCTCCCGGCGTATCAAGCGGCTGGTAGCGCGTGTAAGGGTCTTGCTTTCCTGCTCTTCCGCGCGGCTTTTCTAATCCGAACAGCATCGCGCGCAAAAAAGCGGTAAGCGTGGATTTGCCCGCTTCGTTTTCTCCGTAGATGACGTTTAGCCCGTCCGAAAACTGAAATTCCCTTTTTTGAAACTTCCCGAAAGCTTCGGGATAAAGTTTTTTTATCTTCACTTCCCTCCGCCTCCTTTAATCAAGCAGTGCCTTCAAGCCGTAATACAGCGCTTTTTTCGTAACCTCGTCCTGCGGCTCCATCGCCTGCAGCCGGTCGATATACATTCCGATGAGATTGTCGTGGTTTTCTGCCCGAATCTGCTCAAAATCGTACTCCGGAAGCGTTTCGTCCTGAACTTCCGTTACGTATCCCAGTTTTGCAAGCGCGCCAATGTCCGCAACCAAATGCTCCTCGCGGCTGCCCATCAAAATAATCCGAAACAGATTTTCCTCACCTTCCGCCTGTATTTGTTGTTTCGCGCGCTCTAAAATCGAGCCGTTCGTATCCTCCGGCGTAACCGTTACCGTTAAATCCACGTACTTTCGTTTCGCAAAAGGAACAAACGCGGCGCTTGTTTTTTTCGTGCCGTCAAAAGACATTTCCATGTCTACAAGCACGTACCCATGCTCTCCTGTTTCGTTTTTATCAAGCGGCTCCGGCGAACCTGCGTAATACATCGCGTCGCCTAAGCGACAGGGCTTGTGGATGTGGCCAAGCGCCACGTAGTCAAAGCCTGCAAGCGAGAGTCTTTTAAAATCGATCGGAACGTCCTTTGCATCGCCGCCGTGCGCCAGCAAAATCGAAAGCCTATCCCCTTTTGCCCGCACGTTTTGAAGCCTCGCTTCGGAAATATCTCTCGTACAGTAACTAAAGCCAGTTACCGATACGTAAGGCTCTTCAAAGCAAACCGTCTGCATTTGCTCGCCTGTAAGCATCGTAACCGACTCTGCCCACGCAAAATCCGTATAGTTGGAGCGGCTACCGATGTAATCGTGATTGCCCGCAATCAAAACGACTTTCGTCTTTTCCAACCGCGAAAACTGATAATTTACTTCCCGCAGCTCCCGCACAAGCGGCTGGCGATGAAACAAATCTCCCGCAATCAGCAAAAGATCCGCCGAAAGCCGGTTGCACTCGTCAATCAGCCGAACAAACGTCTCCCAGATTTCCTTTTCGCGCATCTCGCTCCATGGCTGCTGCCGCTCCGGCTGCATTCCCAGATGAAGATCCGCCGTATGAATCAGCCTCATCCTCGTCTCCTTCCCCTTTTTTCGCACCCGCAGGTTATGCGTTTTTTAATTGCAAATACCGAACCGAATACCCTTCCAGCCGACAGCCGTTTTGCACGTTGATCGCCTCACCGGTCAGCAAATCCTTTGCTTCCTGCCCCGAAGCACTAAAGTGCGCGTCGTATGCGTTTTCTGATGCGTTTACGCATACAAGCACCCGCTCGTTTTCGATTGCCCGCGCAAATACACACTGGTGGTTCGTAAGGACAAGCGAGGAAAACGCGCCGTAGCAAAGCGCACAGCTTTCTTTACGCGCACGTCCTAGCCGCGCAATCCATTCGGTGAGCTCGTTTTCCTGCGGATGCGGGATTTGCGGCCGAAGCGCTGCGTCGCCCCAAGACTTTTCTCCTTGTACTCCCCACTCGCTTCCGTAGTAGATGCAGGGAATTCCCGGCATTCCAAACATAAGGCCGTACAAAAGCGGAAGATGACGAGGGTTTTGCAAAATGCTTGCCGCACGCGTCACATCGTGATTGTCCGCAAACGAAAGCAGGTGCTTTCCTTTGTAAAGCGTCCATGGCTCCGGCCCAAACTGGCGCAGCAGCGAGTGTACAATTTCAAACAGGTTCATGGAATTAAAGGAAGAGTACAGGCCTTTGTAGCACTCATAATTTGTCACCGAATGCAGCAGCCCATCGCCAAGCAGCCGGTTGTAGTCGCCGTGCAGCATTTCTCCGCAAAGCCAGAAATCCGGCTTTTTTGAGTCGCAAAAGCCGCGCAGCCGCCGAACAAAGTCCAAATCCAGGCTGTACGCTACGTCAAGGCGCAGGCCGTCAATATCAAATTCGCGAATCCAGCCCTCTACTGCGCTAAGAAGGTGCGCAATAACTTCTTCGTTTCGTAAGTTGAGCTTCACAAGGTGAAAGCAGCCTTCCCAGCCTTCGTACCAAAATGGATCGCCGTAATTGGAGCGTCCGTCAAAGTTTAGGTAAAACCAATCTTTATAGCGCGAATTCCAGCCGTTTTTCAAAACATCCGCAAACGCCCAAAAGCCGCGCCCTACGTGGTTAAACACCCCGTCTAAAACTACGCGGATACCCGCTTCGTGAAACTTTTTCGTAAGTGCGGCGAAATCGGCGTTGCTGCCAAGGCGGCAGTCTATTTTTGTAAAATCCCGCGTATCGTACCCGTGCTCGTCCGACTCAAAAATAGGGCAAAAATATACAGCGCCAATCCCTAGCTTTTGCAAGTGGGGAATCCACTCCTCTAGCTGCTCTAAGCGGTTTACGCAAACACCGTCGTTTTTTTGCGGCGCGCCCAAAAGTCCCAAAGGATAAATCTGATAAAAAATACACTCATCCGCCCACATACGGCCTTCCTCCTGTTTATCTCGTATCATTTTCTGCCTCTTGCACTTTCCACGCTTCTCTCCTATAATAGCGATGGATTATTTTCATGGAGGTACTGTTATGAAACGCTTGCTACTTTTTTCTTTATCGCTGCTGCTTTTGTTTTCGCTTACCGCCTGCAAGTCCGAAAAGGAACCGGACGCAGGCCCTTCCGCCTCCCCTACGGAGTCGCAGGAAGCGCAGCCATCGCCTAGCTCGCCGCCGCAAACGACCGACCCAACCGACATCTCTGTTGCCGTCTTAAAAGGACCGACCGCTATGGGAATGGCGCAGTTAATGTCTTTAAATGAAGCAGGGGAAACTGCGAACCGCTACACGTTCACCGTTGCCGGCGCTGCCGACGAAATTACGGCTTCTTTGATTCGGGGCGATATTGCCGTTGCCGCAATTCCGTGCAATTTAGCGGCTACGCTTTATAACCGGTCCGAAGGAAAGTTGGTTGTTGCAGCCGTAAATACGCTTGGCGTGCTTTATATTCTGGAAAACGGCTCTTCCGTTCAGTCTCTGGAAGACCTTCGCGGAAAGACCATTTATTCTACCGGCGAAGGGACGACGCCCGAATATACGCTTCGGTATTTGCTAAGCAGCGCAGGCATTGACCCGGACAACGACGTCTCCATCGTCTACCTTTCTGAGGCCTCCGAAGTTGCCGCACGGCTTGCCGCTTCCGATGAGGACATCATCGCTATGCTGCCGCAGCCGTACGTAACTACCGTAATGCAGAAAAACGAATCGGTGCGCATCGCCCTTGACGTTACAAAGGAATGGGAAGCTCGAAACGAATCTTCTACCGTAGTGACCGGCGTGATTGTAATTAACCGGGACTTCTTAGAAAAAAACGAAGCCGCTATTCAAAGTTTCCTTGCAGAATATGCAAAAAGCACGACCTACGCTGTTGAAAACGTTGCCGAAACCGCTGCAATTTTGGAGCACTTTGACATCTTCCCGGCGGCGGTTGCCCAAAAGGCTCTGCCTTACTGCAACATTGTCAATCTAACGGGAGAAGAGATGCAAAGTGCTATCCAAAGCTATTTGCAAGTGCTTTTTGACCAAAATCCTGCGTCGGTAGGCGGTGCGCTCCCAGACAGCGCGTTTTATTACATGGGAGAGTAGCGTCTGCTACTTTTCCTTAGGCGGCTGCTTTGGCTTCCCGTAATAAAGAATTCCGATCGCACCCGGTCCCGCATGGGTTCCGATGCTTGGACTAATGTCGTTAATCATAATTTCCCGGAACGGCGTCTCCTGCTTTATCAGCTCCGAAAGATTTTGCGCGTCCTCCAGACAGTTTGCGTGCACAATGCCAAGCGGAAGCGTGTAATCCGCATCTTCCGAAAGCGTTGCCACTACGCGCTCTACAAGGACGCGAAGCGCCTTCTTTCTGCCGCGCGCCGTTCCGTCGGAAGTAAGACCACCGACATTGTTGACATAAAGAAACGGCTTTAAGCTAAGGGCGCTTCCAACAATGGCTACAGTCTTACTAACGCGCCCGCCCCGCTGCAAATGAAACAAATCGTCCACCGTAAACTGTACGTTCAGGTGTCCTTTAAATTCTTCAAGGCGCTCCGCCACTTCTTCGCAACTCGCGCCGCTGTCCTTCAGTTTATTTGCATAAATAACCATAATCGTCTCCGCAAGAGAAACGTTCTGGGAGTCGATAACCGTAATTTTAGCGTCTTCGTACTCTTCTAGCAGCTCTTTTGCAACCATACATACGTTGCCGTAGCTTCCGCTAAGCGCAGAAGAAAAGGAAATGTGGATAATATCCAGCCCCTGCGCCAAAAGTGCGCGGAACTTCTCTTCAATGACCGCCGGATTGCATGCCTGCGACTGCGGCAGCTCTCCGTTTTTCATGCGCTCGTAGAACTCTGCCGGGGGCATGTGAAGTTCATCTCCGTAAACGGTGTCGCCAAACGAATAATACTGCGGGATAATAACGGTCCCGAACTTTTCTAAGTACTCCTTTGGCATGTCGGAATTGGAATCGGTGGTAATGCAATACTCTCTCATTTGCCTTCTCCTTAAATTTTTTATTTTTACCGGCTTACTCCGCATCCAGCATAGGGAATGCGTACCAGTTTCCGTCCACTTGGAAACACCAATACATCTCGTCAAACGTCTCTTCCTGCTTTTGCCCATTCTCATCGGTATATTCCGACTCGGCAAAAAGCGTCACTTTCGCAACTTCGATAATGTTATCGTCCCGAATTTCGTAAACGTTTGCAAACAGCGTAACGCCTGCTTTGTACTCTTCGTCGAGCGCGTCAAACGTTTCTGCGCTGACTTTCTTTACGCGGTACTTCTCGCCCGTTTGTTTCATCCAGTCCGCCATTTCGTCAAACTGCGCTTCCATAACGGCAATGTCTTCGCTTGCGTTCATGCCAAGCTCTGTCTGGCACGTCTCGTTGTAAATGGACGCCTCCAAAAAGTCTTCGAAATCGCAGGAATAAATCGCCTCAAACGCCGCCTTGCCGCACGCTTCCGGCGAGCGGTTTGGACGCGCGTAAACGCGGTAGAGCACGGCGCCTACGACAAGAATCACAATGGCAATCACGCCAATTTTGAATAAGCGGTTCGCTGTTTTTTTGGTTTTCATTGCGTTCCTCCTAAAGGATATCGATATACTCTCCCGCAAGCGCCTTGTTCATGCTGCGCACGGCGCAGAACTTGCCGCACATGCTGCACGTGTCGCTGTGGTCGTCCTCCGGCGCGCGGCTTTGGCGGATTGCTTTTGCCGTCTCCGGATCCATTGCGCATGCGTACTGCGCCTCCCAGTCAAGCGCTCTTCGCGCATCCGCCATCCGGTCGTCTATATCTCTTGCGTGGGGAATGCCTTTGGCGATATCCGCCGCGTGAGCGGCAATTTTCGAGGCGATAATCCCCTGCTTTACATCTTCCACATTCGGAAGCGCCAAATGCTCCGCCGGTGTTACGTAGCACAAAAACGCCGCGCCGTTCATAGCGGCAACCGCGCCGCCAATCGCACCGGTAATGTGGTCGTACCCCGGGGCAATATCCGTAACAAGCGGCCCCAGCACGTAAAACGGCGCGCCCATGCAAATCGACTGCTGCACCTTCATGTTTGCAGCCACCTGATCAAGCGGCACATGCCCCGGTCCTTCTACCATAACCTGCACGTTGTGCGCCCACGCGCGCTTTGTCAGCTCTCCAAGCCGCACAAGCTCTTCTATCTGGCACACGTCCGTTGCGTCGGCAAGGCAGCCCGGCCGACAAGCGTCGCCTAGAGAAATTGTAACGTCGTTCGCTTCGCAAATATCGAGAATTTCGTCGAAGTATTCATAAAACGGATTTTCTTCGCCGGTCATGGACATCCAGGCAAATACAAGGCTTCCGCCCCGGCTGACGATGTTCATCTTGCGCTTATGATTTCGAATCTGCTCCATCGTTTTTCGCGTAATGCCGCAGTGCAGCGTCACAAAATCCACACCGTCCTCCGCGTGCATCCGCACAACGTCGATAAAATCTTTTGCGCTAAGCGTCGCTAAGTCGCGCTGGTAATGAATCACACTGTCGTAAACCGGAACCGTTCCGATCATAGCCGGACATTCCTGAACAAGCTTTTGGCGAAATGGCTGCGTGTTCCCGTGGCTTGATAAGTCCATAATCGCTTCCGCGCCAAGCGAGACGGCGCTCATAACCTTTTGCATCTCCACGTCGTAATCTTTGCAGTCGCGGGAAACGCCGAGGTTGACGTTAATTTTTGTGCGCAGCATACTTCCTACACCGTTTGGATCTAAGCAGGCGTGGCGAGGATTTGCGCAAATCGCCACCTGCCCCTTTGCCACAAGCGCCATTAACTGCTGCTCGCTCATAAATTCCTTTTTTGCCACAGCCGCCAGCTCCGGCGTTACAATGCCTTTTCTGGCAGCGTCCATTTGGGTCGTATATTCTCGCATGTTTTATCCTTTCTGGAAATCGCTTTTTTCAAGGCAAAAAGCGTGGTTCATCGGCCCGGGCCCTTTGCCAAGGTCAAGCCCTGCGCGAAGCGCTCCCGACAAGTAGTTTTTCGCTTGACGGATTGCTTCCGGAAGCGCAAGCCCCTTCGCACGGTTTGCCGCTATGGCGCTTGAGAGCGTACAGCCGGTTCCGTGCGTATTGGACGTAAAAATCCGCTCCCCATAAAACCAGTATAACGATTCGTCCGAAAAAAGCAAATCGTTTGCATCGTTTACGTTATGCCCGCCTTTTAACAAAACGGCGCAGCCATAGCGCCTGCCAAGCTCCTGTGCGGCCGCTTCCATGTCCTTTTCGCTGCGGATGTCCCCCCCAAGCAAGACTTCCGCCTCCGGTATGTTTGGCGTAATCAGCTCCGCAAGCGGAATCAGATGCGTGCAAAGCGCGTTAAGCGCATCGTTTGCAAGCAGGCGAGAGCCGCTTGTAGAAACCATCACCGGATCCAAAATAATGTGCTTTGCTTCATAAAAAGCCAGCTTTTTCGCAATTGCCAAAATAAGTCCGGCGCTAGATAGCATTCCGATTTTCACCGCATCCGGAAAAACATCCGTAAAAATACAATCCAGCTGCTTTTCCATAAACTCCGGCGGAGCTTCGTAAATCCCGTACACGCCTGTCGTATTTTGCGCGGTAAGCGCCGTAACCGCGCTCATGGCGTATACGCCATGCATCGTAATTGTTTTTATGTCTGCCTGAATTCCCGCGCCTCCAATAGAGTCGCTCCCGGCAATAGTCAGTGCTGTTTTCAATCAATTTTCCTCCCGGATTTGTGAAAAAAGCTGCTGCGCACTCCACAAACGCTCCATGTAAATATCCGACGTTTCCTTTAACAGCGCCTGATTTTTTTCGCTTGCCCGGTCGTATACGCCCACAACCGGAAAACCGGCGCGCTTTGCGGTTTGCGCCGCGTGAAGCGCATCTTCAAAAACCCAAACCGCTTCGCAGGGAAGCCCCATATGCTTAGCGGCAAGCTCGTATATTTTTGGCTGCACTTTTCCTACGCCGATTTCGGTACAGGTCAAAAGCTCCTCGAAAAAAGGAAACCAGCCAAGGCGCTCAAACGCCGCCTCAATATGGTAACGATCCGTAGAAGTCGCCACAGTCATAGGAATTCCTTCCTTTTTCAGCGCTTCAAGAAGTTCCTGCGCTCCCTGCTTTGGCGGCGCTTCGTCCCGGTAATACGCGTGAATCGTTTCGTTAAAGCCTTCCATAATTTCCGGCACCGTAAACGTCAAACCGTAACGCTCTTTCATATATTCCGCCGCCTTCGTCAGGCTCATAGGAAACAGTATCTGCGAAAGATTTGGCTCCGGCGTTATGCCAAGGCCCTCCAAATACCGTGCGGCTGCGTTTTCCCACATGGGCATAGAGTCCAAAAGCGTGCCGTCCACGTCAAAAATCACGCCTTGCAGCCGCATTCCAAGCGCTTTGCGGGTCTGCCGCTTTAAGTCGCGTGCGGCAGCCGAAATGTCCGGCTGGCCAAAGATAGCGCTGATTACAGCAATCCCGCAAATCCCAGTATCTGCCAGCTGCAAAACGTTATCCCTTGTGATTCCGCCAATCGCAACAACGGGAATCGACACCGCGCGGCAAATAGCGGCAAGCGTCTTTCGGTCTACGTCGATTGCGTCTGCTTTTGAGCCGGTTGGAAACACCGAGCCGACACCCAAATAGTCAGCGCCGTGCTTCGCCGCCAAAAGCGCCTGCTCAACCGTCTGCACCGACACGCCGACAATTTTATCTTCTCCAAGTTCCTTCCGCGCCAAAAGCGCTTCCATATCGTCCTGTCCGACGTGCACGCCGTCTGCATCAATCTTTTTCGCAAGCGCGACGTTGTCGTTAATTACAAACGGGACGCCGTATTCCCGGCACAACTTTTGAATCGCAAGCGCTTCCTCAAGGAAAGCCGCTTCATCCAAATCCTTTTCCCGAAGCTGTACAAACGTAGCGCCGCCAAGAATCGCCTGCTTTACCTGCGCGACAAGCGGCTCGCCGTTTAGCCAATGCCTGTCCGTCACAGCGTAAAGCAGCAGATCTTCTTTTTTCATAATTACCTCCGTAAAACAGTTCCCTTGAAAGGAAAGATTACCGCACTTCGTATTTCGCGCCGTTTTCCAGCCGGTCCGCATCCATGCAAAAGATGGCGTCGATAATTCGGTTTCGGTAAGTAGAGTTTCCTTCGCCCGGCAAAAGGTTTTCTTTTGCGATTTCTCCGGCAAGCCCCATCAAGCATACGGCAGTTGCGGCTGCCTCTAACGGCTTTTGCGGGTTTGCTACCAAATATGCGCACATAAGACCCGAGAGCTGGCAGCCTGTTCCGGTAATTTTCCCCATCTCTGCCCGGCCGTTGCGAATACAAAAACAGCGCTTATCGTCTGCAACTAAGTCAATCGCCCCGGTCACCGCGATAATCGCGCCCGTCTGCCGCGCAAATTCCTTGACAAACGAAACAGCAGCGTCAAGCGTCTCCTCCGTTACTGTATCCGCCACATCTGCGTCTACGCCTCTGGTGCTGCCTGCGCCAAGCGCAAGCGTTTTAATTTCGGAAATGTTTCCGCGAATAGCCGTAAGCTTTAATTCTTTCATCAACTCGAGCGCCGTGTTCGTGCGAAGCGCGCTTGCACCTGCGCCAACCGGATCTAGAAGCACCGGATGCCCAAGCGCATTTGCCTTCTTTCCTGCAAGAAACATAGACGGAATCGTGTTTTTGTTCAGCGTCCCAATGTTAATATTCAGCCCTCCGCAGATGGCCGTAATATCTTCCACATCTCCTTCGTCGTCCGACATAATCGGGCTGCCGCCGCAGGCAAGCAAGACGTTTGCAACGTCGTTTACCGTAACGTAGTTGGTAATGTTGTGCACAAGCGGCACACAGGCTTTTACATTTTCGAAACATTCTTTTAACATGAAGACCTCCTTAATCTCCCTTTTGGCTCTGCCGCCGCGCGGGAAATCCGGGCATTTGTTACAAAGAAAAATTTGCGGCAATGCTCCCGGCACTGCCGCAATAGTTTTGTCTTTTTCTTCCGCTCTTCCCTACGTTGGCATTATCCAAATCAGGTTATGGGTCGAAGCAACACAGCTTCCTCTCAGCCGGCTCCAGCCAGCTCCCCGTTTGTTTTTTTTGTCTGTATTATACCTGTTTCGACGAACACGGTCAAGCAAAGTTCGCAATCGATTTTTGAAAAATTTCCTCTTGACAAATCGAATTTCTGGGTGTATGCTTCACCTGTACTACGACGCTTAGTACAGTTAATACAGCTCGTCAGAAAGGAGTGGATTTATGTTTGACATCGACTTAAAAAGCCGAACGCCAATTTATGAACAGCTCTACAAAAAAATAATCGAGCTTATCATAAACGGTATGCTTACGGAAGGCTCGCAAATCCCAAGCGTCCGCGGCCTTGCCAAGGATATTGGCGTCAACCCCAACACGGTGTCAAAGGCTTACGCGCAGCTAGAAAGGGAGGGCATCATCTATTCTCTTCCAGGGAAGGGAAGCTTTATCGGCAGCGTAAGCGGCGACAGTATCCGAAACTGCGCTTTTACCGATTTTGATAAGGCGGTGCGTGCAACACTCGACTCGGGGGCTACGCCTGCGGAGCTGAAGGAAAGAATTGATTTTGTCTGTGCGACAAGAAAATTGAAGGAGGATGGGAGCGTATGATTACATTAAACGGCGTGACCAAAACCTTTGAAGGCGGTTTTAAGGCGCTTGATGAGGTTGCGCTTACAATTCCAGAGGGCAGCGCTTTCGGGCTTTTGGGCTCTAACGGCGCCGGAAAATCGACGATTTTGCGGCTGCTTGCGGGAATTTATCAGGCCGATAGCGGCGAAGTTTTCATCGACGGCGACAGCGTGTACAACGCACCGGCAGTGAAGCGGAAAGTATTTTTTATAAACGATGAGACTATTCAGTTTACAAACAGCACCTTAAAGGAACTGAAGGCTTTTTACAAAGGGTTTTACCCGAACTTTTCCGAGGAGCTCTTTGAAAAATTAAACGGCGTCATTAAGCTGCCGGTGGATAAACGGCTTTCGACGTTTTCTAAAGGTATGAAGCGGCAGGCGATTGTACTTGTAGGACTTTCCTGCTGCCCGGATTACCTGCTGCTTGATGAAGCGTTTGACGGTCTGGATCCGACCATGCGAATTATTGTGAAGCGAATGCTTGTTGACGCAATGCTTGACCGCAAGATGACGGCCGTCATTTCCTCGCACAATCTCACAGAGATTAACGAGGTCTGCGATACGGTCGCACTTCTTCACAGAGGAAAAATTCTCTTTAACCGCGAGGTCGATTCCGTTAAAGGCAACATTCACAAGTACCAATGCGCGTTTAAAAAGGAACTGCGCAAAGAAGACCTTGCGGGGGTTAACGTCCTGCATTTTGAGAAAAATCACAGCATTTGCAACATTATCGCCAAAGGACCAAGCGAAGAAGTTATGGCGGTTATCGGCCGATTCGAGCCGGTTGTCATGGACGTTATTCCGCTGACGCTTGAGGAAATCTTTATCTATGAAATGGAGGTGCTCGGATATGACTTCGACGGAATTGACCGCTGAGAAAATCGGGACGAAAAAGGAGAGCTTTATGAAGCACTACTTCTTCATGGGACTAAAGAGGATGCGAAAATTCATGATTATCCTCTCCATTTTGCAGGTGATTGGTCTGCCGCTTGTGGAAATTCTTGCCACCTGCGGAATAAAGGCACGCGAGCCCATGGAATACTCCGTCTCGAACGTGTTCCTTACCTTGGCTCTTTTTGCCCTTGTGCTGACCATTATTTTTCTAATCTGCTCCGTACTTGCGGGCATAACCTTTGCTATTCAGAGCTTTCACTATCTGCACAAGAAAACGGTTACAGACATGTACTACTCGCTTCCGGTTTCCACAAACGAGCGATTTTTTGCCGACTTCTTTGCAGGGCTTATTTCGTATATTGTGCCGCAGGTTGTCGGATTTCTCGTGACCCTGCCTACGACGCTTATCTGCGCAAAAATTGCTCCGAATATCAATGTATTGTTTCAGGAGTTCGGTATGCCAAGCGCTATAAACGCAGTAATTAAGGGATATATCCTTTTGTTTGCGCTAATGCTTCTGTTTTACGTCGTGAGCTGCCTGATATGCGTTCTCTGCGGACAGTTTTTCGAGACGCTTGTCTACACCGTTGTTATAAACGGACTGCTCCCCGGCGTTATTGCCATCCTGTTCTTTATTTTGTTTTCGAACGCACACGGCGTAGCTTATGGCAATCTGACGCTGAACTTTGTGCGGATGACAAGTCCGGTTGGCGTCTTGATTTACTACTTGTCGGGCCTTGGGCAAGCGGCAACCGAAGCGGCTTTTTGCAATGCGTACCTTGCTTTTAAGCCGCTTATGACACAAATCGCCTATATGCTTGTGTTTGTTGCAATCTACTTTGCGCTTACGTTTTTCCTTTACAAAAAGAGAAAAAGCGAAGACGTCGGCAAGCCGTTTGTATTCCGCTTTACGTTTTACTTTGTAACCTTTTGCATTATCCTTTGCATCAGCGCAATCGGCGTTGTTGACGCGGTGGGCGTTTACATTGGCACGGCGTTCGCATCGCTTGTCATTTATATGATTATCGACATTATCACAAGAAGAGCCAACTACAACGTTCGCGGTTTTTTGAAGTCGCTTTTGGCGGGTGGTCTGCTTGTCGCCCTGTCCACCTGCTTTGTCGTTATCTGCAACCGTGCGGAGGGCTTTGGCGCGGTAACAAGAATTCCGGATGCGGAGGACGTAAAAAGCGTCAGCATCGAATTTCACTGCTATTCGTACTCCGATAATAATGCTGTGTACGATATCATTAACTCCATGCTCGGCTATACAGAATTTACCTTCACCGATTCGAAGATGGTCGAGAAAATTTCCAATCTGCACGAAGATATCCTTGACAACTACTTGGCAAACAAGGAGAGATACGACGACGATATTTTCTACATTGCAGACCACGAGATTAGCAGCACAAGTTCGTCCGGCTGTATTTCCATCACTTACCGGCTGAAAAACGACTTGCTGATTAGCAGGGAGTATAAAATCCTCGGTGATTATTACAACGTGTTCGGAAAGTATCTGAACGACCGAGACTTTCTTGACGCTTTAACGGAACAGCAGAGCGAGCGGGAGAATAACAGCTTTATTGCTTTCCTGCCTTACTGCTACTACACAGGAAATGCTTCCAACGACGTTTCTTTCTCCCAGCCGCCGTCCGGCGAGCTTATAGCAGAGGTTTTAAGCGCTGTCCTTGCAGACTCTAAAGAGAATGCGGGTTGGCTGAATCGGGATTGGAAAGTTTGGGAAGGAAACAAGACAATCGGTGAAATTAACCTGATAGGTTATTACCTGCCTGTTGGCGCGGACTGCGCAAACCTGGTTCGGCTTCTTAAAGAAAAGTTCGGTGTGGATGAACTTTACCTTTTATCATTCACCGACGGCATAGAAGCGTACCGAAAGGGAGACGTAAACATCAATCTCCTTGACAGCTCTAACATTTCGATCTCTATTGACGGATATTATTATCAATGTGCTCCGGGAAACGAAGAAGCTATTTACGAGCTTTGTGATCTGACCAAAGAGATTTACGCTATGTCCGATGAAGCAGACAGACACAACTGGGCCTATGAAAATATTATTAACTACGGCGACCTGATTATCTACTTCCCTGACGAAATGCGCGATGAAGTGACTGCTTTTGCCGAGAAGTATCAAGCCGAGGATGCCATGTTTGATCCCAACTAAACGGAAGAAGTCTGCCGACAAGATTGTCGGCAGACTTCCCTCTTTAATTTCCGATTTGTCACTCGTTATTCCAGTCATAATTTCGGATATCATCCGGTATTTCCGAGCGATAAAAGAATTGACCGTCTTCTGAAAGCTGATCCGCCTCGCTGTCATACTCGTATCTTGCGCCTCCGCGCGTAACCAACACACCGTCTTCTATCGTGAAGGTGCCGGTCGCTTGAAATCCGTCGTTCCAGTAAGTGTGATACTCACCGTACTCAAAAAATTCCACCCACATGTCTCCGCTTTCGCATGCCCATGTGCCGCAAAATACGTCCACTTCCTGACCGAGCGGCTCCTTCATTTGATCAGGCAGGGAAGAAGCAAACATTAATTCGTTGTTCTCGTCTACAATGCCGCCGTCTCTTACTTCAAACCGCAAATCGTCATCCACTAAATACAGGATGTCCTCCTCCATAGAGTATGTCCCCCCGTATTCCAAGCCGTCTTCGTTATACCATTCGTACGTAGCGTCCGGATAAACGTACAGCCAGCGGTCGGAATTCTGATATTCCCAACAGTCGAAAAATTCCTCGCCGTCAATCTCCAGCTCTCCCTCGTCGTCAAACGAAATGTCGTGCGAAATTTCTTCTTTTTTTTCGTCTTTGTCCTTATTGTCTGCCTTGCCCTCGTCGCCCTTGTCGCAGCCGCTAAAAAGCAGCGCCGACAAGAAAACGGCAAGGAACATGCATAGGAACTTTTTGTTGCAAAGTCCTTTTAAACTCATACTTCGTGTTTCTTCCTTCCGCTAAAAATATGGTTTCCGGAGTGGATGGAGTTTCCTTTTGCACCGCTAAAGTGTTTCGTTTTTCGTCCTTTCCTCGTCGAACGAAAACCACCTTTAGAATAACAGAAATAAAGCGTTCTTTTGAATTGTTAGGAAAAACTCACATTTGCCTATGCGCTGACTGCATGTTCCATATTCAATTTTCTACTTTGTAAGGTATAACGATATCCAGCGTCAACCGAAACGATACCACGAAGACGATTTGGGAAAGTATTCCGCGTTAAGAAGTCAGAAGCAATAATCGCAGCGTTCTTTTATCCTGTACACGGAAAAATATCTCTCTTCTAACGGTATCCACTTCGTTTGAAACTGTTTGAATTGGAGTTCTCCGTTTCGAACTTTGATGCGCCGCATCTGTTCCTCCGGAGAAATCGTCAAAAAAATTCGAATGTCATAAAAGTCCCACAGCGCCGGATGGCAGCTATAGGAGCCTTCCACGATATTAACAGGGGAAGCGTCCAAAGTAAGCGGGGGCTTTAGTGCCTGCGTCTTACAGTCATATGGACGGTACGCGATGCGCCTTGCACCGCTTAAAAGCGGAAGCAGGATCTCCGAAGAAAACCGCTCATAGTCTACATTGCCGCCGGGCGTATCCAGCCGCTGCGCGGTGCGCTGTTTTGGGCGCAGAAAAAAATCGTCCATGTGAAAGACGCTGCCGCTTAGCTTTCTTTGCAGATATGCCGCAAGCGTTGTTTTCCCTGCGGCACACCTGCCGTCTATAGCGATAATCAGACGCTGTTTTGCAGGCAAATTTCTTAAGATAACTTCTGCTATTTGCTCCATCGATTCCGCCATGTCAACTTGTACCTCCTTTTGAGCTTTTCCCGCTAATCTGATATACGCTCCGGCATTATACGGCTTTCGCAGATAATTGACCGTAAACTGCCCTGCGGTTATTTACCGCAGGGCAGTCTCGATGTTATTTGTCTTGTTTTTTCCTTCGTCCGTAAACCGCAACGCCTACCATGCATGCAGCGGATACCAGCGCCAGAAGACTCCAGAGCAGGTAATTAGAACGATCTCCCGTAGCAGGAGTTTCGCTTGTACCTGATGGCTCTTTCTCGTCCGCCGGCGTCGTTACATCCGGTTGCTCGACAGGCTGCGTGGGCTCGGCAGGCTGTGTGGGCTCGGGCGTTGTTCCAGTTGCAGGAATTTCGACTGCGTCCTTTTTGTAACCGCATACGGTACATTCCTCGTGTTTGGAACCGGCTTGGGTAGCGGTAGCCTCCGCATCAATTACCCACTTGTAGGTATGTTCTGCGCTGTTCATAATCTCACCACACGCACAGACGTTCCAGTGGTTCCCACTATCCGTATGCCAGTCCGATGCGCCTGGAATGTGATTGGAAGCGTCTGTTGTACCGTACTCTCTTTTACATATTTCACAAACCGCTTTGTTTATACAGGTGGCCACGCCGCCGGAGCAGTTCTCCGTTTCTGTAACTTTGCATACGGAGCAGGTGCGTGTATGCGTGTTATCTTCGTTGCTCGTCCAGCCGCCCCAAACATGGCCGGTAGCCGCATCTCCCGCTGCCGTCTTTGTATCGGTATAGGTTTTACCGTTAAACGAAACGGTTGCCGTATAAGTGATTTCTCCTGCTTCCACGCACGTCGAATCCGTTACATTTTTTGTTACGGTGCAAGTTAGTGTCTGAATATCGTCTCCATCTGTACAAGTGAACTTTGCAGCAGCGCTGCTGTAATCTCCTGCCCACGTAAATAAAGGCTCTCCGTAAGTATGCTGATGCAGCTCTTTCACAGTAACCGGTACCGTGACTTTCTCACCCAGAATGGTTGCTTCGATGTAAGTCGCCCCCGGCTCTTTTCCTGTAATCTTATCTCCCGATATTTGTGCATACTGCGTATTGTTCACTTCCCAGCCAAACGGCGACGCATCCACTTCACATGGCTGATACCCCGGCCATGTTTCTTCCATGAGGATCGTAGATGTAACTTTCGGCAAAGCTACCGACTCTCCAACCTGAATGGTTAAAGACTCCGGAGCCACGGTAACTTCTACTTTCGTCACACTATTTAGCGCTATGTCAACACTTACCTTTTCAGTACTGTCATTTGCGGTTGTTGCAGATGCTCCCGAGTTGCTCACTCCAAATTCCTGCACCCAGTAATGAACCCCGTTATAATATACATGTCCAATTCCAACAGAAGTAAAACGGGAGTCAAGCATATTTCTTCGGTGTCCCTGTCCGCTGTAATTATCGTCCGTTTCCTGCCACTGTACAAAAGTTGCTTGAGCAGAAGAGCTTCCGGCAGCAAGATTCTCCCCGTTTGCACTGCCACAAACAGTAGACCATTTTTCACCATTTGGACGGGTATGACTGAACGACAGAGCAATCTCCGCAGCTCTTTGCATGGCTGCTTTTTCTAATTCGTAGTCATACGTCAGTTCTTTTAATCCGGTATAGTACACTTTTTCCGTATTGCTCGAGTTCCATGCCCATGCGTCATCCCCAGTTCGGAATTCATTAATCATTTCCAACATCTTCCGAGCTTCCGTCTGTCCAAATGTAACTTCCACGGCAACTATTGCAATTTCCTCTGCCGCCTTAACCGTCCCCGGTACCAGCCCAAGGCACAGCGCCAGCGTCAGAACGACTGTGAGATACTTTCGTATTCTCTTTTTCATGTTCTTCTCCTCACTTTCATTTTTGGTTCAAGACCCGCGGAGCGTTATTCCGCAGATATTCGTTTAATTGAGATCCATCCAAAACACACAGCAATGCCTGTTCAGCAATTCTTTCCATCTCAAATTACACACTTTATCTTATAACATAAAAATTTCCATGTCAAGTGTTTTTTTCTGACGGAAGGACAAAAATTCTCTTTTCAAAAAAAGGAAGTGCCAAAGCACTTCCTTTAATAGCGTTTATTTTTACTCGCCCATAAACATAATCGTACAAAGTCCCTTTGCCTGTTCAGTGGTCGGCATTTTCAGCACGCCCATATCAAGAAGGACTTTCATCACCCTTGTATGCAGTGCCCCTGCGGCGCTTTTGCTCTGACACCTTATCAGCTCGTGCATATGCTCCGGCTGGCCGATAAGCTCCGCTTTTTCAACTTCTGCGGCATATTGGCGGGACAGCTTCTTTATTTCCTCTGTAGCCTCGGGGATATATTCAAGCCACTTTCTTTCGCTGTCGCAAAGGATAAGATTGCATTTGTACTCGTCGCCGTTTTTTATCAGGTAGCCCTTTTTAAGCAGGCGGGCGTAGCTTTCGGCATTGGCTGCGGTTTCGGGAAGCTGATTTTTCAGCCAAAAATACATCTTATCAAAGTCGTCGCCAAGGTTATCCCTCCAGCCGCCTGTTCTTCCGGTCCAGTAGCAGTCAAACTGCCAGCTCTTCCACCAAAGGTCATCGAAAATATGAGCTCGCGACATATCGCCGCACGACAAGTAAATATAGGACGCATCGTTGCCGGTGTCCCAATCGGGCTTTACATCAAGAGTTGCAAAGGCAATATAATCGCCGCCGTCGGGACGCTTGGTGCTAAACATAGAAGGTTCGTTTTCATCATAAAAGTTAAGTTTATGCGCCATAAAAGAGACAAGGCACCATTTCATAAGGTTGATGTCTCCTTCGGGAATGTGCAGCCATTCGGGAATTTCGGTTATTCCCTCAAGAATCGGTGCGAAGAATTTTTCGGCAAAGAGTTTGGTGTACTTCGGTTCAATTTCCTGATACATTCTGTACCGAGTTTCGTTTGGCTCATAGATTCGTATATTGGTGCGGTATTTTCCGTTTTTCAGCTTGTCCATAAAGCCGTATTCTTCAAGAACGGCGACCTCGTCCTCAACAAAGATCGGATTGATACCAAGCTCCTCGGCAATTTCGTTGATAGTCCTCGGCTTGTGATATGCCGCATAAGCGATGTTCTGCGTGATGACCTTTGCGAGAAATTCGGAAGTATCGCCCTTGCTTCCCGGACTACCGTTGTGCCCCATATCGCAAAGCCGTATCGGCTCAACGCCTAAATTTCCTGTCATTCTTGTTTTACTCATACCCATTTTTAACTCCTTTCGCGAGCAGGCCAAATGCCATTTTACCGTGTTTTCGTTAAGGGAAAGAAGCGATGCAATTTCCGCCACCTTTTTGTCGTGGAAATAATGCAGGACAATTATCTCGCGCTGCTGCTTTGAAAGATAAGTTATCTCGCGCCGCAAAATGCCGTAGCTTTCGCTCTCGATCAGCTCCTGCGTGAAATCTCTGCCATCGGGGAGAAATCCAAGCCCGTCAACGGAAGCAGTTTGCTTTCTGCCGTCTATATGCCGTGCATAAACATTTCTGGCGATACGGTAGATATAACCGTCAAGATTCTCTATGCTGTCGTTTTGCAAAAGTGAAGCATACACCTGAAAGGTAATCTCCGCTGCAAGCTCCTCCGCCTCGTCGATTTTCGACAGCTTCGATATAGCAAAGCCAAACAGTTTCTTAATATACGAAGCTGTGATTTTATCGGCATCCTGCTTATTCATTGCTTTTCCCTCGCTTTAAGAACGTTCTCGATAATATAGTGGAGAGTTTTTCAAAATGGTTGGTGAGTTCGGGATTTTTTTATTTGCTCATGGTAGAAGAAATTTACAATGACCGGCGGGGCGTTAAAGTCTCTTTGCATACTGTCCTCATTTGTCACATAAGCAAGGCCGCTTTCAAAAGCATACTTTTTCAGTTCTGCATCAAGCATCTCCCAATATCTGCGGTCGTTTCGGTTATAAATTTCTTGATACAGCGGCAGGAGCAAAGGATATTTTTCTTTTATATAATCCATAATGACTGCCTTGTAGCTGCCCCGCAGGTTGAGGTTTTCCAGCCAGACCCACTGACACATGTCCTTGACTCGCTCGATGATTGCCTTTACATCGGTAATTCCGGGGAATATAGGGGAAATGAAGCAGACGGTGCGTATTCCTTCCTCGTGCAGCTTTTTCATGGCCGACAGCCTGCGCGCAATGCTCACGGCCTTGTCCATATCGTCTTTAAAGCTCTCGTCAAGCGTGTTGATACTAAATCCGACTCTTGCGTTCGGAAATGTTTTTATCAGGTCGATGTCCCGAAGAACGAGGTCGGATTTTGTCTGGATGCTCAGCCTAATGCCGCTGCCCTTAAGCTGCTCGAGCAGAGTCCGCGTGCGCCGATACTGCTCCTCCTGCGGATTGTAAGGGTCTGTCGCAGAGCCGAAAAACAGCTCTTTCCCGGCGTATTTTTCAGGGTGCTTGATGGGCTGCCAGTATTTTACATCAAGGAATTCTCCCCACGGTTCGGGATGATTAGTAAAACGCTTCATAAAGCAGGCGTAGCAGTATTTGCAAGCGTGTGTGCATCCGACATAGGGATTGACTGAGTAATCGCTTACCGGAAGATTGGATTTTGTCAAAATACTTTTTGTTTCGATTGCGTTTATTCTTAAAGACATAGGTCGATCCTCTAACAATTACTTTTTCCATTTCCCGAAATGCATCTGCTTCTCGATATCGGGGTAGCTCTGCTCAAGCTCCGGCTCGTTCGGGTCGGCATAGCCTATCCCAATAAACACCGGGATCCTATATGTCGGCGGTACTTTCAGCTTTTCCTTGACAATATCGTGTTCCTCGTTCAGCGGTATCCGCATAGAGCAAGCCAAGCCCTCGGCGGTTGCCGCAAGAAAGATATTCTCAATAACGCACCATATCGTGGAGAACGGATTGAGCTTTGACACATACTCGCTGCTTAACTCCTTGCATTTAAATACGGGGATAACGACATAAGGCGCGTTTTTTAGCATAGTAAACTGTCTCGGCATTGCGTAGCCGTACATCTTCTGCGCGAGTGTAATTGGATACGGTCTCGGTGCGGAAAGGTACTTTTCGACGTCGAATTTGTCTGCTATCTTTTTCGCATAATCAAATGCAAACTCCTTCTCCTCGTCCGTGCGCAGAATAATGTAGCTCCAGTTGCGGTTGTGATTCCATGTGGGAGCCTTGTTACCGGCTTCCAATATCCGCTTTATAGCTTCAAAATCGACATCCTTCTCAAGAAATTCTCTGGCAGTCCTTCGGCGCGTTATTGCTTCGTAAAAATCCATGGTAAAACCTCCCTGCAGTATTATTTGGCATTTTCTTCGTTTACAAGTCTTGTCAGCTCCTGTGTGAATCTTCTCGACAGGGCAATGAGTTGTTTTTGTTCCTCCGGCGTAAACTTGGACATGGCCCTATCCTCCGCCCAAGTAATATGGCGCACGACCTTTTCAAAGCGCGCCCTTCCGGCATCGGTCATCCGTACAATCTTGTTCCGTTTGTTTTCCGGCACTTCGGTGACGGTTACATAGTTTTCAGCCAGAAGATTCTTGATGATGAGGTTGACTGTCTGTTTGGATTGAAATGTCCGCCGACAGATTTCCTTCTGAGTCATACCGCCTTCTTGGTAAAAAGCGTCATAGAAAAGCACATTGACCACCAAAAATGTTTTCATCATCATCCCGTTACGTTTCGCGTATTCATCGTAGAGGGCGAACTGCTCATCCCGAAACTTACAGTACAGATACGCATTTTTCTTATCTTCCTTTGTCATCGTCCACCACCTAGTCTAAAAAATTCAAGACTCAATTCCTATCCGAATCCCTGCGCATCCTCGCGGAGCGTATATCAGATGGGGGATTGACACCCGCCACTGATACAAATTTGTTGTCCACCGCCTATAGAGGCGGGGGCATCTCCCATCTTACACAGTCAATTTCTTGACTGTGTAAGCGTAACACATTCTTCGCGGATTGTCAATAAAAAACCCCGTACCTAACGGTTTGACCGTTGGATACGGGGCCTTGTGATCTGTCAAGTTTAAGGCGCAGATTTGGTTATTTCTTATCTGCAATAGCAGCCTGCGCTGCAAGAACGTGTGTTACACGCTCTGCACTATACTCAGCAAGGACGGTATCAAGAGCTTTGTCAGTTTCAAGGCGATTATCTGCGTAATTATCGTTCAAAGCCTTATCAATAGCCTTTGCACAGTTGCAGTTCTCCTTGAAACTCATTCGCCAATCAGCCATTTCGCCGTTTTCTTTGGCGGTCATCATATCTTCCTTATACAAAAGTATGATTGATTTTCCTTTTCAATTTCGGGCATAATGCCTCCTTTCAAACAAAAAAGGAGGTACCGAAGCACTTCCTTTTCCATACTGTTTAATTGTGTGAGCTGAGCCAAATCAATAATTTTTCCGCATTCATTGTTCCGTCAGCGAGGGATAAGCCGACATCTATCAGCTCTTTTTGAGTACATTCAATTTCAACTCCGTTTGCGGCAAGAAAAACAAGCATTGTATGAATACCAATTCTTTTATTACCGTCAACAAACGGGTGATTTGAAATAAGAGAGTGTCCAAGCCGTGCGGCTTTCTGAATAAGTGCAGGATAAAGGTCTTTCCCATCAAATGTCTGAAACGGAGCTTCAAGAGCAGACTCCAGAAGTCCCATATCTCTTACACCGTCTGTACCGCCCGTTGCCTCAATCAAAGAGCTGTGAAGGGATATTACCTGTTTAGTTGTAAGTCTTATCATTTCGCAAGCTCCTTGTAGGCTTCAAGGTTTTTTGCGATAAGTCTTTGAGAAATATCTGCAATATCTTCATCCGCTGCCATTTGTACCTTTTCTACTTCCGAGAACTCCAGTACGATATACCGAGGAACATTGTTTTTCAGTATAACGGCAGAGCCGTTTTGGTCAACGAGCCTTGCAACCTTGGAAAAATTCTGATTGGCTTCTGTGATTGAAACCAGCGTGTTTGTGTTTATTGTCATAGTGAATTCCTCCTTTCTTAACCCTATTATACACTAATTATAGGAGAAATTCAACCTATTTCAGAAAATTATTTCTTCTTTTTTCTCGGAGCAAATTCAAGCTTGTAGTTTACATACTTTCCAGTATCGTCAAGACAAACAGTTGCGTCGTAGTTCTTGCCCGATTTCTCCGAATAAAGTCCCTTGACGGCAATCTTACCATTCTTGATAAGGCTTGCTGCCATTTCCTTTGTAAGCGGCTTTCGTGCCTTTTCAAAGAACTTGTCGTTCTTCCAGATAACAAAACCGCAGTTTCTGTCCTCACAGGAATATGCCTTCGGAGTCACGACAATATTCTTGCCGCATCTTGGGCAAGTGCCGATAACCTCCCGCCGTTTCTTGATACCTTGCTTTCATCAACGCTTTCCTTTGCAACGGCGATAATATCCTCAACGAGCTTTTCAATATCCACCATAAACTGTTGTGATGTGAAGCCGTAAAGTCTGTTTGCTTCTCTCTGGAGAGTGGTAAGGTCGTAAAGATGAGGGGGATTTACGGTCTTTCTTTCCGTTTTTACCGACTTTACGATAGCTTCCTTGCCGTCACAATCTCTACGGATATTCTCGGCTTCGCCCTGTTCCTTGACCTTTTCGTGTACTGCGTCAAATCCGACGGATTTCAGATGGACATTGAAATACTTTTCCTTCTGAAAATTGCGGATACTGTTCTCACGTTCATAAAGCATTGCAAGAGTAGGTGTCTGAACTCTGCCTACATTCAGCGTTCTGTTGTAGAGCTTGGAGAAAAGTCTTGTGGCATTGATACCCACAATCCAATCCGCCTTTGCACGGCAGAGAGCCGACTGATAGAGATTTTCGTAATCCTTGCCGTCCCTGAGATTATCAAAGCCTTCTCGGATAGCCTTTTCTTCCATTGAGGAAATCCAGAGCCGCTTGATAGGCTTATTACAAAGAGCCTTGTTATACACAAGACGGAAGATAAGCTCACCTTCACGACCTGCATCGCAAGCGTTCACGACCTCGGTTACTCGGTTATCGCCCATAAGCTGATGGAGAATACCGAACTGTTTATCCTTATCCTCGGCAATGATAAATTGCCACTCATCGGGGATAATGGGGAGGTCTGCAATATCCCACTTCTTGAACTTTTCATCGTACATATCGGCATTGGCAAGGGAAACAAGATGTCCCACACACCAAGACACGTTCAAGACTCGCTCGCGAGTCTTGGCGCGGGATTCGGGTCGGCTTTTGCCGACATATTTCCTATCCGAATCCCTGCGCATCCTCGCGGAGCGTATATCAGATGGGGGATTGACACCCGCCACTGATACAAATTTGTTACCCAACGCCTATAGAGGCGGGGGTCATCTCCCATCTGATATACTCATTACTTTCGATATATCCGTCCTTCTTGTCGGTTACACCGAGAGCTTTAGCCAGTGCCATACCGACACTGGGCTTTTCCGCCACCACTAATAGCATACTAAACCATTCCTTTCGATTTGAAAATCGAGTAGGAGGAAATTCCTCTAATTGAGGAATTTCCGACCTCTCACACCACCGCTCATGCGGTTCCGCAAGCGGCGGTTCAATCAACTTAACAAGTGACACGCCTCTCGGCGTAGTAGTTGCTCATGGAGACTAGCCCAAATGCGGCTAGTCTTTCATTGCTTATCGCTTTGTGCACCCAACCGTTACGAGCAAGCCTCGCATAGCGGTTGCCACAGTATGCGATTTTATATGCCGCCCATCTGGGCACGTCCAGCTTCATCAGGTTCTTTGCCCTATTCTGCGGTGTTTTCCAGTGTTTCCATATACACATCCGCAGGCGGTAGCGTATATTACTATCCAGACGCTCACATAATCCCTTCATGCTCCCGATTTTGAAGTAATTTATCCATCCTCGGATGAGCTGGTTCAGTTTCTGCACTTTGTAGCTGTTGCTCACTCCCCAGCTTCTGCATGTCAGTTTCTTCATCTGTACTTTGAATTTCGCTACTGCTTTCGGGTGCGGTCTGGCTTTATATCCCTTGGCAAATGTGTCAAAGTAAAATCCAAATCCGAGATACTTAATACCTTTGGGTTTGTCCACCTTGCTCTTTTCAGCATTTACTTTCAACCCCAGCTTTTCCTCAATAAATCGGGTAACGCTTTTCATTACCCTCTCCGCCGCCTGCTTACTTCCTACCATGATGATTAGGTCGTCTGCATAGCGCACGAAATCCAGCCCTCTTGCTTCCAGCTCTTTATCCAACTCGTTCAGCATGATATTTGCCAACAGCGGCGATATATTCCCGCCCTGTGGTGTGCCGACGATTGTATCTTCATACTCGTCATCTATCATTACCCCGCTGACCAGAAATTTCCTCACCACTGAGATAACGTCCCCGTCCTTTATGGTCCGTCCGAAAATCGTCATCAGCTTATCATGGTCTACCGTGTCAAAGAACTTTGCTAGGTCGATATCCACTATCCAGCTATGCCCGTCATTCATCATTTCTAACGCTTTCAGTACTGCCTGTTGTGCACACCGACTCGGTCTGAACCCATAACTATGGTCGTGAAACTGCTCCTCAAAGATTGGCGTGAGTACTTGCGCAACTGCCTGTTGCACAAAGCGGTCTACTACCGTTGGTACTCCAAGGTTTTGTGTCCCGCCATCTGGTTTAGGTATCTCCACCCGCCTGACTGGCTTCGGTTTATACTTCCTTGTCCGCAGCTGTTCCCTGATGTTTTCGCCGTTTTCCGAAAGGTATGCATCAAGTTCCTCAACGGTCATCCCGTCTACGCCTGCCGCTCCTTTGTTTCTGACGACTTGCAGATATGCCGCATTGAGGTTATCCTTGCTTAGTATCTGCTCCATGAGACTACTTGTGTCCATGCGTTGTTTCCTTTCTGCCCCTTTTGCCTTTGCCGTCTTTGAAGTCATCGACAGGCGTTTGCTCCGGCTACGAAGTGGAACGTACTTCAACTGATTGATTGTTCGGTCCTTCGCTCCATTCCCATTACAGGAACTTCTTCGCTACTACGACCTCTGCTGACTTCTCACAGTTCGTTGTTACTACGGCTTTTGAAACCGCCCGTGAGACCTCCCCGCTTAAGGTGCGGACTCTTTCCCTCCATATACCTGCCACATTTACTGGTACTTCCAGCAACTTTTGGACTTTGGCGTTTCATGCCGCCTTATCCGTATTTCCCAGCCTTATATGTGGTTTCTGTCCGTCAGATCAGAGGTTTGCCTACAGCTTCCTCCAGATTCCACCTCACGATGGACACCCTTGCTGTTCAGCTATGTGCTTCGTCGTTGCCTACGCGCACTCGGGACTTTCACTCGTTAGAGCCCGCCCATGGCGGGCGAACATGAAAGATCGCCATTACTTTTGTGTGATAATGGCGATTTTGCTATTCTTAGATTTTTAAGATTTGTTGTAGAAATGGCGATTAACGCAGAAAAGTTGATTTTTGCGACATCATCGAACGAACTGTGCCACATCTTCATCCTGTTAAACAGAACATTTGCAAGAATATCAAAAAAATGCCATTTAACTCTTGACAAGCTAAACAAAATGATGTGTAATATGATATATGGAGGTTAGTGCTATGAAAAATGCCGTTCTTAAGTCAATATATGCAACAAATTTTGGACCGTTCAATGGTACAATAACCTTTGATATGGAGACATCAGTTCCCAAGGGACAGATTGTTGATAACCATACTTTTGTTGCAGGTGATAACCAGCAATTTAACAAGATTGCTTATATATATGGCGCTAACGGCTCAGGCAAGTCCAATTTCTGTAAGATTATTTTGCAAATACAGAGAGCCATCATGCTTTCGCTTATCAGAGCATCAAATAATCCTCAGCTTCTCGATATGCTTCCGTTCAAGGATGAGTTGGCTATTTAGAGAAATTATTTTAAATTTGATGTATCTGGAAAGGGACGAGCAACATCATATTCGGTACAAATTCTGATTGATGATGTACTATATACCTATTCTTTCGCAATAGCCGAAAACTATGCTGTTATCTCAGAGAAACTGACGAAAAAGAAAAGACGTACAGAAACCATTCTGGAACGCACATCGCCAAAATTCGAGAGCATTACTTTGAAATCTGAATTAAGGTCTTTCCATGGTAATGTTCATGAGGTAAAGGATAATGCTCTGTGTTTGTCAATGGCTTCATTTCTGAATAATAAACTCGCCACAACTATAGTGGCAGCTATCACCGATATTCAAGTCGTCAATATGGCTTCTATGAGAGAACTTTCAAATCTTAGCGAAGAAACATTCTCGGCTGAGAAGAAAGAGGAGTATCTGAGAATACTGAAAAGTGCTGATCCCACACTGGAAGACATCCAAGTGGAGTTTAATGAGAAGAAAGTTGAAAAACACTCTCTTGATTCCGATGACCTTGAAAATCGAGCAGTTGTTTTGAAAAGTGTGCGTGTAGATGTGAAGTCTACACATAGCATTTATGACAATCATAAGGCAGTGTCTCAGAGTGAACTACCTTTCCTTCAGATTGAATCCAACGGTACAATCAAACTTCTTGACATCTTGCCAACGATATTTGATGCACTTAGCACTGGGAATATTCTTATAGTTGACGAAATCGAGAACGGTCTTCACCCTACGGTTGTGAAAAAAATGATAGAACTGTTCTATAACCCAGAAACTAACCCGCATAATGCACAACTGATCTGTACAACTCATAATATCTTGCTGATAAATGAGGCGGTACAGCGTGATGAGGTTTGGCTCATGGACAAGAACGAATACGGTGAGAGTTCAATGAAGCACATCAGTGATATTTCAGGATTACGAAGCTACGATAAGCTCAGTCAAAAAATGATTGAAGGTGCGTTCGGAGAAATGCCTAAAATCATTACCAATACGCAATAAAGTGGTCACATGAAAAAAGATGCCCGTGTGAGGGGCATCTCTTAAGTAGGCAAAAGCATTTCATACAGAATATGATACTTTAGCCAGTGTAGCAACTATTATTATATCATATTTTCTCACAGAATGCAATAGTTTTTTGTCGGCAGAAAGTAAAAATTAAGCGTGTGATCTCTTTAAATATATTTTAAGGAGAGTGGCTGAAATGGCTACAAAGACAAAAACCGGGCAGAAAGCCCCTGTTTCGGGTCAGTATAAACCCGTTGGCAGCAAGACGGAGATTACACTTGTTAAGGGTAAAACCGTTCCGCCGACACCCAAGGGTGCGACTACATTCGTACTCGTTGATAAGACTAAACACGGAAAGTGAGGATTATTAAAAAATGAGATGTACAGCTCCAGTTAAGGGTCATCGTACTGCGAGTGGAAGAGCAAACTGTCCGGTATGTGGTGGTAGGTCTTTTGTTTCCTACCCGAGATATCCTTATGCTTTTTCCTCCAACAACGCAGTAGGCAGTTCCTCGTCAAGTAGTCGAGGCGTAAAACAAACTAAGAGTAAGGCACGTTGGTCTTCGAGCAATTCTACCGTCCTATATACTGACGCAGAAATAAGAACTCTGACTATCGTGCGTGCAAATGTTGAAAAGCGATCTGAAATTCAAGATTTACGAGATGTTTTTCTCTGTCACGCTTGGGATGATCGCAAAGGTGCAGCCAAAGAGTTATATGACCTGCTTGAATCAAAGGGGGTAGCTGTCTGGTTTAGCGAAAAAGATGTTCCTTTAGGTTCAACACTTCTTCGTGAAATTGACAAAGGACTTTCCAAATCACGAATTGGCATTGTGTTAGTCACGCCGTCGTTCATAAGTCGTATTAAAGGGGAAGGAATTGCTGAAAAGGAGCTTTCAGCTCTGCTTGCTCGAGATTTACTTGTTCCCATTGTTCATAACACTACTTTTGAAGATTTGCGTGATGTTAGTCCATTACTTGGTTCGCGCAGTGGATTAAGCACAAATGAAGAATCAATGGAAAGTGTTGCTGCTAAGATAGCAGAATTAGTTACAATATAAGAAGCACACCCCAATTTGCCCCATAAAACAAGCGTCGGAACCTCCAAGCTCCGACGCTTTCTTCACTCATATCTGATCTTAAAATAATCCAGATACGCCTTGAACTGATCTTGTGCGGTCAGGATTGTGTCCGTGAGATAGCCTTTCTGATGCGTCCACTCCTTCAGCCCACGATAATAGAACATCTTGAGATCATCACTGATGATGAATGGCACAATTCCGTAATGCAGGCATTCCTTGAACATGATCAGCCTGCCCACACGGCCGTTGCCATCCTGAAACGGATGAATGCGCTCAAATGCCCAGTGAAACGCAATGATGTCCTCCAGCGACTTTTCGGGCTTGGCGTTATAATCCGCAAGCAGCTTTTGCATTGCAGCGGATACCTCCTCCGGTGCAGTGGTTTCGATGCCGCCAACCTCGTTGGGATACCGCTTGTAATCGCCAACAGCGAACCATGCTTTCCGGCTGTCCGCAGTGCCATTTTTCAGCGTGGCGTGGAGCGATTTGATCATCTTTTCCGTCAGGCGACTCTCCGCCTGTTCGATGATGATGTCAATACAGCGGAAGTGGTTGACGGTTTCCACAATATCATCCACGTTCACAGCAGCATTTTCAATCCCGATGGTGTTTGTTTCGAAGATATATCGAGTCTGATCATGTGTCAGGCGGCTGCCCTCGATATGATTGGAATTGTAGGTCAGATCAACCTGCACTTTATGATAGATGCCGCCCTTCTGCTCACTTGATTTCTGCTCACGCAGGATCTCCAGAAGCGTTTCAGGGGCTTTCTGCTTGCTGTTTTTGCGGATGGGTTTTACAGCATCTTCGGGGATGTTCCATGTTTTGCCGGTCAGAAATGCGCCGGGAATGCGCCCCTGCGCACAGTAATTGCGGACACTACGCTCGGAGATGCCCCATTTTGCGGCAATCTCTGCTGCAGAAAGATAATTCATCATTATCACCTCAAGCTCCTTATACCACATTATCGGCAAAAATGCAAGACGTTTCGAAACAGAAAATCAATTTTTTTGCCGATAACGGCAAAAGGGGTGTCCAAAACGGACACTCCTTTCGAGTTTACATGAGGCATTGTCTTTTCGGTCCGTACATGGTATAATAGGGTTAATCCATCAGAATTTTTGGAAGAGAAAATGAGGAAGCGAAGCATGTTCAAAGAATACTATGAAAAACTCCTGCATCAGTTGTCCCTTGATTTCAACTGTACTCCAGCGGATCTTCAGGCGAAGGAGAATATCATCACGGTTTCGAAACTTCATGAGGGCAGAAGGAACTACAGCCCTGATAAACCCTTTTTACAAATGGTGACGCTTGGCAGAAATACCGTCATTATGTCGGACGAACGCCTGCATGAGTTTCTGTATGGTTGGAGCAAAGATGCAGAGGGGCGCCGCCTCTTTGAATTCGGGAAACTCACTAAACTGAATGAAGAACTGAAGCGGTACGGATATCAGATGGCTCCGACACATCATATGTTCCTGCCTTGCCGCAACGTCGAGGCAGAAGAACGCTATCAGGTGAAGTGGCTTTATGATGACGAGATCAGTCCGTTCTACGGTAATCCGCAGTTTCCGAATGCAATCGCTTTTCCGGTACCCTGTCCTGTGCGGCCTGACAGAATCGTTGCTATTGCGGTCGATGGGGATACCATTATGGGTATGGCAGGTTGTTCAGAGGATGCACCGCATTGGCAGCAGATCGGAATCGATACACTTCCGGAATACCGTTCAAGGGGAATTGGCTCCTATCTTGTGACGCTGCTGAAGAACAAAATCGTTGAAATGGGTGACATCCCCTTCTATGGCACTGCAGCTGCGAACATTCAGTCGCAAAATATCGCCATCAACAGTGGATTTAAGCCAGCTTGGGTGGAAACTGAAGCGATGAAGATTGGAGAAGACAACTGACAACCTTAAATTTTTCGAACAATTTCTATATCTTAGCCGCACCACCACAGGTGCGGCTTTTCCTCACACAAAAACCCTCCCCAACGCATCGAGTCGGGGAGGGTTCGTTTTGCTATTTATACATTTGCCCAAACCGTCATGGTCAGATCCTGCCATTGGGTTTGTCTCAGATACAGGCCCTGTGCCTTGCGGAAGGCTTTCGCCTCCTCAAAGGGGAAGGTGTACCGGAATAAGGGCAGTTGTAAAATTCGCTTAGCCCTGTGCGATAGCAGCCTGTGCTGCTGCAAGCCGTGCTATCGGTACGCGGAACGGGGAACAGGAGACGTAATCCAGTCCAATCTGATGGCAGAACTCTACCGAGGACGGGTCTCCGCCGTGCTCGCCGCAGATGCCGCAGTGCAGGGACGGTCTTGCCTGTTTGCCGGCCGCAAGCGCCATTTTCATCAGGCGGCCTACGCCGTTTTGATCCAGCTTTGCGAACGGGTCGTTCTCGAAAATCTTCGCTTCGTAATATGCTTCCAAGAACTTGCCAGCGTCGTCGCGCGAGAAGCCGTATGTCATCTGGGTCAGGTCGTTCGTACCAAAGCAGAAGAACTCCGCTTCTTTTGCGATTTCGTCTGCGGTAAGCGCTGCGCGCGGGATTTCAATCATCGTTCCGACTTCGTACTTCATGGAAACGCCGGCAGCCGCAATTTCTGCGTCTGCGGTTTCGGTTACGACCTTCTTAACAAACTTCAATTCCTTGTTGTCGCCAATAAGCGGAATCATAATTTCCGGAACGAGCTTCCAATCCGGATGCGCACTTAAAACGCGAATCGCCGCGCGAATTACTGCCTGCGTCTGCATCCGTGCAATTTCCGGATACGTAACGCTTAAGCGGCAGCCTCTGTGGCCCATCATCGGGTTCATTTCGTGCAGGGAGGCAATAAACTTGCGGATATCTTCCACACTCTTTCCTTTGGACTGCGCGAGCTTGCGGATATCTTCTTCCTCGGTCGGAACGAATTCGTGCAGCGGAGGATCCAAGAAGCGAATCGTAACCGGGTCGCCTTCCATAGCCTCAAAGAGCTCTTCAAAGTCACCCTGCTGCAGCGGAAGCAGCTTTGCAAGCGCTTCTTCTCTTTCCTCTAACATGTCTGAACAAATCATTTCACGGAACGCGTCAATCCGGTTTCCGCCAAAGAACATGTGCTCCGTGCGGCAAAGTCCGATGCCTTCCGCGCCAAGCTCTCTTGCTTTTTTCGCGTCGGCAGGCGTGTCCGCGTTCGTGCGGACTCTCAGCTTGCGGTACTTGTCCGCCCAGTTCATAATGCGTCCAAACTCTCCGGCAATCGTTGCGTCCACCGTAGGGATGGCGCCGTCGTAAATGTAGCCGGTCACGCCGTCAAAGGAGATGACGTCGCCTTCGTGGAATTCGCGCTCGCCAATCCGGAACACTTTGTTCGCTTCGTCCATGGCAATCGCTGAGCAGCCGGATACGCAGCATGCGCCCATTCCGCGTGCAACAACTGCCGCGTGGCTTGTCATACCGCCGCGAACCGTCAAAATGCCTTGCGCTGCCTTCATTCCTTCGATGTCCTCCGGAGAAGTCTCCAGACGAACCAGAACAACCTTTTCGCCTTTTGCGCCTTCCCGCTTTGCGTCTTCTGCGGTAAATACAATCTTGCCGCACGCCGCTCCGGGAGCCGCTGCCAGACCTTTTGCAATCGGAACTGCCTTGCTGATTGCGGCAGCGTCAAACTGCGGGTGCAGCAGGGAATCCAGATTTCTGGGGTCAATCATCATAACGGCTTTTTCTTCGTTGATCATGCCCTCGTCCACCAAGTCGCAGGCTATTTTAAGCGCTGCCTTCGCGGTACGCTTGCCGTTTCTTGTCTGCAACATGTAAAGCTTCCGGTCTTCGATCGTAAACTCCATGTCCTGCATGTCGCGGTAATGGTCTTCCAGCGTATTGCAAATCTCGGTGAATTTCGCATATACCTCGGGCATAATTTCTTTCAGGTGCGCAATCGGCTCCGGCGTACGCACACCCGCAACTACGTCTTCGCCCTGCGCGTTCAAAAGGAATTCTCCCATCAGCTCTTTCTCGCCGGTGGCAGGATTTCTCGTAAATGCAACGCCGGTTCCGGAAGTATTTCCCATGTTTCCAAACGCCATCATTTGCACGTTAACGGCCGTTCCCCAAGAATACGGGATGTCGTTGTCGCGGCGATATACGTTTGCACGCGGGTTGTCCCAGGAACGGAACACGGCTTCAATAGCGCCAATCAGCTGTTCCTTCGGATCTTCCGGGAAATCCTTTCCGATTTTCGCTTTGTACTCTTCTTTAAACTGATTCGCCAGAAGCTGCAAATCCTGCGCCGTAAGCTCAACGTCCTGCGTAACGCCCTTTTCCTGCTTCATGCGGTCAATCAGCTCTTCAAAGTACTTCTTTCCGACTTCCATAACAACGTCGGAGTACATCTGAATAAATCTGCGGTAGCAGTCCCACGCCCATCTCGGATTTCCGGATTTTTCTCCAAGCACTTTAACAACGTCTTCGTTTAGACCAAGGTTTAAGATGGTGTCCATCATGCCCGGCATAGACGCTCTGGCACCGCTTCGAACCGATACAAGCAGCGGATTGGAAAGATCGCCAAAACGCTTCCCGGTAATCTCCTCCATCTTCTTTATGTACTCCATAATTTGAGCCAGTATTTCGTCGTTGATTTTCCGTCCGTCTTCGTAATACTGTGTGCAGGCTTCTGTCGTAATTGTAAAGCCCTGAGGAACAGGCAGCCCGAGGTTTGTCATTTCTGCCAGATTTGCGCCTTTTCCACCGAGCAGCTCACGCATTCCTGCATTTCCTTCGGTGAAAAGGTATACCCATTTTCTTGCCATATAAGTATGGTCCTCCTCATGTTTTATTCGCCTGCCCGAATACGGTCAGGCACTGTTATTATTGTAGCACAGAAAACTCCAAAACACAAACGCAATACGCCGGTTTTTCTAATTTCCTCTACCACTCGAATTTCTTTTCGAAATATGACTTCAAATCAGCAATTTTCACGCGTTCTTGCTCCATGCTGTCGCGATCGCGCACCGTTACCGCGCCGTCGGTTTCGGACTCAAAGTCGTAAGTTACGCAATACGGCGTTCCGATTTCGTCCTGTCTGCGGTAGCGCTTGCCAATATTCCCTCTGTCGTCAAACTCGCAGTTGTACCACTTAGAGAGCTCTGCGTAAACTTTCTCCGCTCCTTCGGAGAGCTTCTTAGAAAGCGGCAATACGCCAATCTTTACCGGAGCGAGCGCCGGATGGAAATGCAGCACCGTACGCACGTCGCCGCCCTCAAGCGTCTCCTCGTCGTAAGCCGAGCAAAGAAACGCCAAAACTACGCGGTCTGCGCCAAGCGAAGGCTCGATAACGTAAGGCGTGTAGCGCCACTGCTTTTCGTCGTCGAAGTAAGTCAGGTCTTCTTTGGATACGTTTTGATGCTGCGTCAGGTCGTAGTCGGTACGATCCGCAATTCCCCACAGTTCTCCCCAGCCAAACGGGAACAAAAATTCAATATCCGTAGTCGCCTTGGAGTAAAAAGAAAGCTCTTCCTTTTCGTGGTCGCGCACGCGCATTTCCTCGTCCTTCATTCCAAGCGACTTAAGCCAGTCAATGCAAAACTGCTTCCAGTAAGCAAACCACGTAAGGTCCGTATCCGGCTCGCAGAAAAATTCCAGTTCCATCTGCTCAAATTCGCGGGTACGGAACGTAAAATTTCCCGGAGTAATTTCGTTTCGGAACGACTTTCCAATCTGGCCGATGCCAAACGGAATCTTTTTGCGGCTCGTTCTCTGCACGTTTTTAAAGTTGACAAAAATACCCTGCGCAGTTTCCGGACGCAGATAAACGGTGTTTTTCGCATCTTCCGTCACACCCTGAAACGTCTTAAACATTAAGTTAAACTGACGGATATCGGTAAAGTTATGCTTGCCGCAAGTTGGGCACGGCACAGCGTGTTCCTCGATAAACGCTCTCATTTTTTCTTGGCTCCAGCCGTCGATAGAGCCGTCAAGCGCAATGCCGTTTTCCGCCGCGTAATCTTCAATGAGCTTGTCTGCGCGGAAGCGCTCGTGACACTCTTTACAGTCCATTAACGGGTCGGAGAAGCTTCCCAAATGCCCCGACGCAACCCACGTCTGCGGATTCATTAAAATTGCGCAGTCCACGCCCACGTTGTAAGGGTTTTGCTGAATAAACTTGCTCCACCACGCCTTTTTTACGTTGTTTTTTAGCTCTACGCCAAGGTTTCCGTAGTCCCATGTGTTTGCCAGCCCGCCGTAAATTTCCGAACCGGGATACACAAAACCTCTTGCTTTTGCTAGCGCAACGATTTTGTCCATTGTTTTTTCCATTACTGCACTCTCCTTTTTCTTTTTCGATTCGCCGAAACGCTCTTTTTGTGAAAAAAAGCCCTAAGCCCGACTGCTTTCAGTCAAGCTTAGGGCGAACGCTCTGTCCGTTTTTTTTCGCTTACTACTCGTTTCTTTCTCGAACCAATGCTCCAAGGCGCCTTCCCTGTTTGCTTTATGCCGCTATTATAATGAGCCCCGCAGACGATGTCAAGAACCATTCTGTATAAATCATTCAAATCGAATTGTCTCTACAATGCTCACGCGGTCCAGATAGATAATCGGGACGATAACCGCCAAAAGGCAGGTCATAATCGACAAAAGGAACGTAACACAGACGCTTTTTGTCTGAATGCATAAGCTCACGCCTTGCAAAAACTCGGTGTTCGCACCAACGTTCAGGCAAATCAGCACCGCAAGCGTTCCATACAAAAGCGCCAGCAAAAACGCTAAAATCGCATAGACAAGCGCTTCCATTACTAAATCAAGTGCTATACTGCCCGCTCTTGCTCCAAGCGCTCTTTTGATTCCAAACTCCGGCAAACGTTCCTTTACGCAGAACACCATCGTCTGGCCAATCAAAAACGCAGATATCATAAGAAGCGCCGCCGTCACGAGATTTGCCATATCGCGCAGCGAGCTGTAAGCAAGAATAATCTGATTTCTCTTGGTTGTGTAGTTTTGGTATTCCGACATAGAGGGTGCGCTTGCCACAAACTCCCGGAGCTGCTCTTTAGCAGACCCTTTTCCCGGATAAACAAATTCCACATTTCCGTACGACGAAGAGTCTTCGTACAACGACACCGTTGTAGGAATATATGCCGACGTACAAATGCTGCCGTTTTCCTTGAAATCGGACAAATAATCCGCAACCGACTTTGTATCTTTATAAACGCCTACAATAAGAAACGACTTATAATCCTGTCCGACCTGAATTACCGAGCCATCCTCCGACTCGTCAAGCGTCACCGTGTAAGGAATTTTTATGTTTTTCCCGCAGGCGTCTCCGTCAAACAGCAATTCCGATAAGATATCGCTAATAACAATAACTTCCTCGGCATTTTCTATTTGCTCTTTGGAAAAGCCCGATCCTTGCAGCATTTCGGAAGGCTGGAAGTCGTCGTCTGCTACAATCAGGGACGCGTCAAAGTTGTTGTTGGTTTTAAAAAGCTTAACCGACAAATAGCAAGCCTGCTCCTCTATCATCGCTGGATACTGCAGAGTGGAAATGTCCGAACTCTCAAAACTCAGATAAGAATTCCCAAACAAGGCCGTCATTTTCTCTTTATCCGACGCCATCGACGAATGATCCGAGGCAAGGGAAAAAGAAAGCAAGTCGTTTTTCCGCCAGAACTCTATTGCGTCAAACTTGGAGTAATAAATCGAATCCAGCAGCAGATAACTCCCCCAAAACAACAAAAGCGCAAAAAAAATGCCGGAAAGCGTTAAGACAAGTCGAAACGGGCGGTTAAAAATTCGTTTTATATTCAGCCACAGCCGAAACATACTTCCGTTTTTCATGAACGCTGCTCCTTTAAAATACCATCCGACAGCACAAGCTGCCGTCCCGCCTTTTCCGCCAGCTGATGATTGTGCGTCACTAAAATAATGGTCGTGCCGTTGGCGTTTAGCCGCTTTAAAATCCGAAAAATTTTCTCGGAATTTTCTTCGTCCAAACTGCCCGTCGGCTCGTCGGCAATCACTAGTCTCGGATTGTTGATAATCGCTCTGGCAATGCCTACCCGCTGTTTTTCTCCGCCGCTTAAAAGCTCGGCCCTTTTATTTGCCAGCTCCGCAATCTCCAGCTCCTCAAACAGCGCCTCAAGCGTCTCCGGCGAAACCTTATTCTTTGCGTAGGAGGCCGGCAGCAAAACATTTTCCTTCACCGTGCAGTCATTAATCAGATTATACGCCTGAAAGACGTAGCCGATATCTTTACAGCGATGCTTCGTAAGCTTCCGGTCCGACATTTTCTTCATGTCCTCGCCGAATAAGCGGTATTCTCCCTCGTAATCTTCTTCCAGTAAACCGATAATATTGATCAGGGTGCTCTTCCCGCTTCCGGACTTCCCCATAATTGCTACAAAGTCTCCGCAGCAAACGTTCATATCCAAAGACTTGAGCACTTCTTTCGTTCCATACCGTTTTCTCAGGGAGTTGATTTCAATAACAGTACTCTGTGTACATATACCCATTCACATACCCCTCGTCAATCTCGATTATGCTGTATTTTTCTCCCTTGTTTAGAACTTTCAAATATACCTTCTGGGGCTCCGCATCAGGTTCGTCTTCTTCATAATAATATATGTAAGTGCCTACGTTATCTTCCATGATATAGCTGTTCCCAATGAAGACTACGTCTTGGTAAACCTTTTTTACAAGTGCAACCGAGACTTCCGTTCCGGGAAGTACGTCCACTTCCGACTGCATCCGGACCAAAACTTCCCCGCCGTTTACCTGCCAGTCCAGCCAGATAATCTTTCCTTCGTATTCCTCGTCTTCGACGATAACCTGCACTTCCGATTCATAACTCAAATTTTGGAACACGCTTAGCGGAACGTACGCTTCCAGCCACATTTCGCTAAAATCCAGATATTGAATCGTCACGCTTTCCTTGGTTTGTACATAATCCAGAATCCGTGCGTCCGCCTCCAGCTTGATTTCCTTCCCGTCTGCAGTCATCAGCACGTCTCCCGCCTTGCATGTCTCCCCTTTTTTTACTTTTATTTCGAAGTTTTTCTGTACAGGAACATCCAAAGCCTTCTGCGCATTTTCCTGTACGCAGGTAGCGCTTATAACTGCACTGTCCTTAAATTCGCCCTTTGGCAAAAAAAATTTCATAAGCTCCACGGCGTCTTCTGTTTCAATGTTTATTTCTCTTTCTTCTGTTTCGACATTGTCTTTTAACAGGGACATAATGCCGAAGAGCAGAAGAAGGTTAATAAAAAGCAGCAATCCAATCGCTTTTTTCATGCAATCCCCCTTTTCCCATATGCCTTTTTATGTTCCGTTCTACTGCACCAGTCGGTCAATAATGTCTCTTGCAACTGTTTTAGGCGCGTTTCTTGTAGGACACATAGCCGGTATCGCTATTTCCTCGCCGCTTTCCGTCAAGTAGTCAACCACCATCTCAAAGCAATAATAACGGGGGGTTTTCTCATTTTCAAAGGAAAGCGCCACCGGGAACTCTTCTCCGGCTTCGCGAACTCCCAAAACATTCTGCAGCTCATCTTCAGAGATAGTTAATTCGCCGGAAGATATGCATATATCCTTTACTTCTACTTTCTTTTCGGCGACCAAATTCGTTTCAGGAAGTTCGTCTATGGTAGGAGCGCTAACCTCGAATACATTGTCCCGGTAAAACAAGCCCTCCTCCTCGTCGTCGTCCGAATAGAAATCTTTTCCGTATTCCTTAAAACTGAAGGTTCCGAATTCGTATGTTATTTGCTGCCCGTCAATTATAAGCGGCAACGTGTTCATACTGCAGGCGTCCTCTGGATGATTTACATCGGCAGCCATTAGGTAAATATAGTATCCGGAATATTCTTCCCCTTCGCCGCAATACGTGGAAAGAAGCTCCGTATCACCCAAGTTCCACCGCGTTTTATCTATATCGACAGAAGAGAATTTCTTGTCGGAAATCATCATAAATGTAATTCTTATTTGCTGTTCATTCTGCCTTGTATACAGGCTCATCTCTGCGATGTTCCCCTGTAATATATGGTCTTTCATAACCAGTTCTTCGCCTCCTGAAAGAGAAAGCGACGACTTCGCCTGTTTTTTTTCTTCATCTTCATTATTACCATCTTCATTTTCACTTTTGCTGCACGAAAAAACAAGGCAGCACAGCAATAAAAATAAGAGTCCCAGACTGATTTTTTTTAGGTTATTCATTTTCCCCTCCCTGTTCTAGAGTGTTCGCGACGAGACAGACGTCAGACTACAATCTGCGCCTGTCGCCAGAACTTATTCATAATGTTTCCAACACAAATACCTATGTAGATATTCTTTCAAGCTTTTCAAGCCTTTTTACTTTATTAATTCTAGTTCTATCACTGTAATCTACGGTAAATTTTGACGTACCAATTTGATAAAAGGCGTATCATATTTAAATGTAAAAAATGTTGCCTTCTTGACTAATTTATAGCTATTAGTTCCGGCTGCTTTATAATAGCATTCATACTCATAAGCGTCATAATACATAATCGCTGCCCAATAGTACACTCCTTCTCTAGTGCTATTAGTAAATTTTGCTTTATAGAACTGCGCGTCTTGTCTCGTAGTCGTATATGCCTTTGAATACGTGCGATCATAAGAAAAAGAAGATGTGCAAGAGAGTACATCTGAGGGAGCTGAAAAACCAACTTCAACACCCTGACTAGTCCCAAAAGAATTCGTTGTTGTACTTCCCCACGAAACACCTTGCTGAACGCCTAAGGTTATGCTGTCTAGATTATACGACTTTGTTTCCTTGTCAAATACAAATGGCAAGCATAGCTTCTTCCAGTCGCATGAATATGTAAGCTTTGAATTCGCGTCATATACTTTATAATACTGGAAACTTGGCCCCTTCTGTGAAGTTGGGCTTAATGCGCGAATGGGAGTGGTTGCCACTAATTTACGATACACTGCGCTGTGGTAATATTCGAGATATCTTCCAACGCTTGCCGCGCTTCCTACAGACGATGTCAGCATCGACAACGTCATTACAAGCAACACAATCATTTTACTTTTTACTTCTTCATTTTCTGTTTCCCCCCCCCTTTATTGTTTGTTTTTATTTTTTCACGCTTTTACGTGATTCCGTTTATTATTTTACCCTCCACTTCTCTTTTTGTCAATTATTAACTTGATTTTTTTCTATTTTTTTGGCGGTTTGTGATACTCTTCTCTAATTGTGCAAAAAAGCCTCGGCTTCGCCGAGACTTTTCTATGTGTCTTTATACAGTGTTTAGATTAATAGTGGGAACTAATCTTCCTCCAACATCTCCAAGCTCCGAAAATTGTGACGCAAATACTCTTTCCGGTAAGCCGCTGCCAGCTTGCTCAGTTCCTGCCGTACCGCGTCCGTTAGCGTAAACGTAAACAGCTTCTGCGGCGGCGTTGACGCAATAAAGCGCAGCGCGTACCACGCGCCCTCCGAAAGGTGCCAATCCGGATCGTTTAGCGTGCGGCGCTCCTCGTTCTTAGCGCAGCTGCTGCAAACGAAGCCCCCCGCGCGTACGCGAAAGACGCCGTCTGCTTTTTCCTTGCGGCAGTAAACACAGGCGTCCGCCTGCGGTCCTTCACCATTTAAGTAAAAGATTTTCCACTCGAAAATCAGCCTTGTAAGGCGAACGCCAATCTTCACATGCGAGAGCGCACGCAAAGACTGGTACAAAAGCTTTAAGATCTCTCTTTCGTCGTTTCCTTCCCGCGTCATATAATCGGCCACTTCGCAAAAATACAAGCCGTAAAACGTAAATTCTGCGTTTGTGCGCAAGCCTAGAAAGAAATTTTCGACTTCCACAGAAGAAAGCGTGTACGACGTCCTCCCTTCAAAGAGCGTAAAATTTCCGAACACAAAAGGCTGCGAGCAGGCTAAAAACGGGCTGTTTTGCCTCCTCGCACCTTTGGCAAACACGGAAATTTTACCGCGTTCCTTTGTCAGAATCACCAGTCGCCGGTCGTATTCGCCGATTGGCATCACGGACAGCACCAGTCCCATTACCGTAATTCTGTCTGTCACGTTCTTTCCCCTCTAACGTACAGGCAGTGTATTCCAAATAGTCGTAAATGCTTCCCGTCTGTACAAATTTTGTCCACTTATCATCCTTCATTGCAATTCCCCCGTCAAACAAGCATCCTACTTCCCGCTGCTGTTTATTTTTCCCCCTCCGGGAGAATTTATGCGATTTTGTATTTAAGCAATCACTCGCCGTCTTCTAAACGGTAGCCGTAATTTTTTATCAGAAACTCGCTATCACGCCAGTCCTTTCGTACTTTGACCCAAAGCTTGAGGTTCACGCGGCATCCAAGCAGCGCTTCTATCTCAAAGCGCGCCTGCTGACCGATTTTTTTGAGCATCGCTCCCTGTTTGCCGATAATAATGCCTTTGTGCGACTCGCGCTCGCAGACAATCGTTGCGTCAATATCCACAAGCGTTCCGTCTGCACGCTCCTTCATCCGGTCAATCATAACGGCAATGCCGTGCGGGATTTCATCGGACAGGTTGCGAAGCGCCTTCTCGCGCACAAGCTCGGCGGCAATCTGTCGCTCCGGCTGGTCCGTAATCGTATCTTCGTCGTAATACATCGGTCCTTCGGGCAAATAGCGAAACATAGTAACAATCAGTTCCTTTGTATTTTCGCCTTGAAGCGCCGATACAGGCACAATTTCCGCAAACGGATACTCTTTTCGGTAAACGTCAATAAAGGCTAGGATTTCTTCTTTTTTGACTTTATCGATTTTGTTGATAACAAGGAAAACCGGCGTCTTCGTTTTTTGAAGCTTCTCTAAAATGTACCGCTCCCCCGCGCCGATAAAGCTGCTTGGCTCTACAAGCCAGAGAATAACGTCTACCTCGTTAAGCGTCCGCTCCGCGACCTCCACCATATATTCGCCAAGGCGGTTTTTCGCCTTATGAATGCCGGGCGTATCCAGAAAAATAATCTGCCCCGTCTTGTCGGAATATACGGTTTGAATTCGGTTGCGCGTCGTCTGCGGCTTGCTGGACGTAATCGCAATCTTTTGGCCAATCAGCCGGTTCATCAGCGTAGATTTTCCTACGTTCGGGCGGCCAATCAGCGCGGCGAAGCCCGAACGATATGCATTTGTCTGTTTCATACTCTTCCTTTTTCCGATATCCTAAAGCGGTTTTATCTCTTGGAACATTTCGCTGCACGAGCGTACCGTAGCCTCGCTTCCGACAACGCACGTGTAATTCTGCGCCACAAACGCTCGAACAGCCTCCGCCGCCTTGTGAACGTCTTCCTCCGTTGTGGAAAGAATTTCGTTTCTGGTTCTTTGCAAGTCTTCCAGCGTGTATCCGGTCAGATAAAGGTTCATTGCACGGCTTCCCTTTAGCTTTGGCGTAAGCGGCGGAACGTCGTTGCTGATTGTCCCGATAATGTATTTTGTCATCTCCCGCTCCGAAAGAGGAAGCGATGCAATATAATCCGCCGCCTTTTCAAACACGTCGTTTGTCTGCGCAAGCTTCGGGTCGCGGTAGGAAACAAAGAATGCATTTCCATTTATAGAATTAAATTCGCACATGCAGCCGTACGCGCCGCCCAAAACGCGGATATTCGTCCACAGATAATCCAGCGAAAGGATGGTGCGCATTACACGGATTGCGCCGGTAAACGCGACGCCCGCTTTTTTGAAGTTGCCGCAGCGGGCAAGGTACTGCACCTGTCCCGCAAACGTGAAGCCTTCGTTTCTTCGCTCCAGCGGATACGGCTCTTTTTTCGAAAGCGCTCTTGCCTGCGGTGCGGATTTAAGCTCTTCAAAAAAGCCGGGAAGCGCCTGTGCAAGCGCCTTAAATCCTTCGCTCTCTCCGGTCACGCTGACAATCAGCCGTTCTTTTTTTATTATATGCGACAAAAGCCCGGTCAAATGCGCGACAATTTCCTCTTTTCTTGCGTCAAAGTCTTGCAGCAGCTCTCTTTGGAACGCGTAGTTGGCAATGCCTCTGACCTGCTGATTAAAATAATCCTGCGGGCTAAAGTAGGACATCGCCCGATTCACTGCGGCCGAATGTCCCGCGTTTTCAAAGCGCATCCGGTACCTCGCGCAGTTTTCCGCTAAAAGCTCGCGAAGCCGCTTTCCGTCCGAAAGGCAAGTGGTCGTCAAGGTTTCCGAAATCAGCGAAAGCGCTTTTTTTGTCTCTGCGTAGCGAACTTTTGTAGCCGCCTGCAAAAAGCCGCGAAAGCTATCAAGCTCCGAAACGCTGCTGAAGGTTTCCGTATCGTAATCAATTCCGCCGGTATGGATATTGCCCTCGTCCGTCAGCTCCAGATACGTGTGCGACTTGGTATCCATGGCGCCAAGGCAGCCCGCAAGCAGTCCCAAATACGGCAGTTCCTCCGCTGGAACATCCGTAGCGTCAAACAGCAGGTTAATATAAGCAATTCCGTTTGTAAATTCGTCGTGATGCACAACCGTTACGTCTTCTACCGAATGCTCGCAGTTTGAAAACGGCTCCACTTTTGCGTCCAAATCAGCAAGCGTTAAAAGAGGCAGGCAGGCGCGCTGCTCATCGGTCGTCTCTTCTTTCTGGTACGCGCGAAGCTCCTGTGTCTTAGAAACAAGCTCCTCTACTTTCTCCTTGCTTAAAGACGCCTTGTACGCTGCAAGCTTCTTTGCAAGCGCTTCTTCTTTTTTCGTTGTAAGCCCTCTCTCAGGCGTTACCGTCACACTGACCGCGTGCTGGCTTTCTAAGAAGTCTTCGCGAATCAATTGCTCGAAGTATCCGGTATCCACCTCTTCTCTTAGCTCTTTGTAAACGTCGTTTAAGTGGCAGTACGAAAATACCGCCGTGTCGTCGTAGAGCCAGCCGGCGCTAAGATTCAGCAGTAAAATCAATCCCTTCGGACTTGTGCCGTAATCGGACTCGCGGTAGCGGAACTCCTGACTGTTAATAGCGCCAAGCAAAGACTTGCGGTTCAGGCCGTTTTTTGCAAGCGACGTAAGCGTTTGGCGAACAATGTCTAAAAACTGCTCTTCCTGCTTATCCGACGCGTCTTTTGCGATAACTGCCAAATACGGCTGGCGAATATAGCTGCCGTAGTCGCACAAAATATCCGAGCCGATGCCCGCGTCAATAAGCGCCTGCTTAAGCGGCGCTCCCGGCGAAACAAGCAGCACGTTTGCCAGCACGTCCCACGCCACGCAGCGCTTTACGTCAAGCGAAGAGCCGACTACCGTCGCGTATCCAAGAAACGTACGGTTTTCGGTTTCCTCCTCTTCTCCAACGGAGTACACTGCCTGCTTTTTTTTGAATCCAAGCGGCTTTTGCAGCGTCACTTCCGAATCCACCGGCTGGCAGTCGTAGGAGGACAGATATGCCTCGTCCAGCCAAGCGAGCTTTTCTTCCATGTCCATGTCGCCGTAAAGGTAAATATAACTGTTCGACGGGTGATAATACGTTCTGTGAAAATCCAGATACTGCTCGTACGTCAGCTCCGGAATAACGTCCGGGTCTCCTCCGGCATTTACGCCGTACGTCGTATCCGGGTAAAGCGCCTCCATAAGATTTAGAGCAACAACTTCCTCTGCCGAGGACATTGCCCCTTTCATCTCGTTGTAAACAACGCCGTTAATCGTCAGCTCCGCCTCCGGACTTGGCAGCTCGTAATGCCATCCTTCCTGCTTGAAGATGTTTTCCGTCTTGTAGATGTTTGGCCGAAATACCGCGTCCATGTAGACGTGCATAAGGTTCTGGAAATCTTTGTCGTTGCAGCTGGCAATCGGGTAGATGGTCTTGTCCGGGTACGTAATCGCATTTAAAAACGTATTCAGCGAGCCTTTCGCCAGTTCAATAAACGGATCCTTTAACGGGAATTTGTCCGAGCCGCAAAGCACGGTGTGTTCAATAATGTGCGGTACGCCGGTGCTGTCTTTTGGAATGGTTCGAAAGCCAACGCAGAAAACCTTGTTGTTGTCGTCGTTGGAAATCAGGCAAATGCGCGCGCCGGATTTTTTGTGGCGAAGCAGCATTCCTTTGCTGTTTAGGTCTTTTAATTCTTCTTGTAAAACGACTTCATAAGCCGGATTTGAAACATGCAATTCTTTCATATTTACCTCTCATTGCGAATCAGATTTATTACATTTTTTTCAGCATACCAGAATTCGCACGAAAATGCAAGAGCTCGTAGAGCGTCAAACAGGAATCTTTTTCAAAAAACCACTATTTTTCGGGAATAAAACCGTGATTTTTGATTGACTTTCGCGCGAAAATGTGATACTTTTTTCCCGTGTCATAAATTTACATAATCCGATGTGATTTGTGGCAGCTTCATACTTATTTTTTTAATTTTTCAGGAGGCATACCATGAAGAAAGGTACCGTTAAGTGGTTTAACGCCAAGAAAGGATTCGGCTTCATTTCGGACGAAGAAGGAAATGACGTATTCGTTCATTACTCTGCTCTTCAGATGGACGGCTTCAAGGTGCTTGAAGACGGCGACGCTGTTGAATTCGAGGTTGTTGAAGGCGAAAAGGGCCCTCAGGCCGCAAATGTAACAAAGTTATAATCACTTACAAACCGATCTTGAGTTAAATATAAGGATTTTCTTTTTTTATCTATGATTGGGTGGGTTGTAACAGTGATGAGAAGAAGCCTGTCTGTGTACGTGCGCAGACAGGTTTTTTCTATACTTCGATGCTCTTTGCTGGAAAAAGCGCCTGCCACTCCTTTAAGTATCCCAAAAGATAAGAAAAATAACGGTCCACTTCCGGGCGCTCGCCCGGTTTTGTGTTGCAGCATACGACAATCTCCCGGTAGCACTCCGGCGACTGAAGCGGCAGCAGCAAAACGTCGTGCATATCTAACTCCCCCCAGGTAAACTGCGGCCAAAAGCCAATCCCGATTCCGGCCGCAATCATATTTTTTACCGACGCTACGTTATCGCTTTCAAAAATGATTCTCGGCAAAAATCCGGCGCGGGCGCAAAACTGGTCGCAAATCTGTCGAAACTGTTTAAAGCCGGCAAGGCAAATAAAGCCTTCCTGACGCATTTGCTCCAGTGCAATTTCCTTATGCCTTCGGTATTGCCCTGTATTTGGCACCGCCAGAAAAATCTGCTCCGAAAATACGTACTCCACTTCGGACTTCTTTTCTTTTCGCCGACCGGGCATACGAGTATAGATTTCAATGTCGCAAAAAGACATCGCCTGGTTTTGCGAGAGCTGAAAATACACGTTTTCCGTCTGCCTTTTGTAGGAAATAATGGACGAGGTGACAAGCGAGGACGCCGACATAACGTTCATATGAATCGTCGCGTTTTGCAAATGCGCCATGCGCTCTAGCTCCTCCGGCAGCTTCTCAAGCGTTTCCATAAATGGCTCGAGCTTCATTTTCAAGTACTGCCCGTACGCGGTAAGCGCAATGTTTCTCCCTTTTGGCTCAAAAAGCGGAACTTGCAGCTCTCCTTCCAGCCGGTGAATAGCCTGCGTAAGCGCAGGCTGGGCAATGTGCAGCTGCTGCGCCGCTCTTGTAATATGTTCCGTGCACGCCGCCTCGTAAAAGTATTTTAACTGCGTTAGTTCCAAGGCAATTTCCTCCCCAAAAATTCTTTGCAAACCTATCCTACGCGATGCCGCCTCCTTTTGTCAAGGCTTTTATAACATATGCGTTATCGTTTCTGGCTTTTTTATATATTAGACTTATGCGCAGCGCACAACTATAATAAAAACCGCATTAGAAAATCACAGACCTGTGGTAAGGGGGAAATGTTCATGGCAGAAATTTTAGAATCGATTATGCTAATTTGCTTCGGCTTTTCTTGGCCCATCTCCGTAGTGAAAAACTACCGGGCAAAGTCCGCTAAGGGAATGAGCCTTGCCTTTATTTTGCTTATTATTACCGGCTACATTGCAGGTATTTCCGCAAAATTCATCAACAACCAGATCAACTACGTTCTTGTTATCTACTTTATCAACGTAGTTATGGTAATGATGAATCTTATAATTTATTTCTACAACAGCCATCTTGATCATAAGCGGGAGCAGGAGGGCACAAAAAAAGCCACTCTTCCCAAAACAAGAGTGGCATAAATTTAAGTTATTTCATTCGGTGTTATGTTCTCCACGTCGGGGCAGCAGATCGTCGTCAGCTCTTCTTCTGTCGGATTGCTGATATTTACAACGCGCGACGCGTGATTTGTTATCGCGCGCTCTAGGAAGTTGCGTACTTCCCGCGCGTTCCCGAAGTGATCTCCCTGCACGGCAAGGCACCGTTCAAAGTAGGTGCGGGCGCACAAAAGCGCTTCCGGCGCCAAGTGGTAATCCTTCGCCCGACTCATACTTTCTAAAATCTCCAAAAGCTCCCCGGACGTATAGTCGTCAAATTGAATGTATTTGTTAAACCGCGATTTCAGTCCCGGGTTGGACGACAAAAACTCCTCCATTGGCGCTTCGTACCCTGCGACAATAACGACCAATCGGTCGCGCTTATCTTCCATCGCTTTTAGAATCGTATCGACGGCTTCCTGTCCGAAATCATTTTCTCCTTTTCCTACGTTTAACGTATACGCTTCGTCAATAAACAACACGCCGTCAAGCGCTTTATCAAGCACTTCCTGCGTCTTAAGCGCCGTCTGTCCTACGTAGCCGCACACAAGACCGCCTCTGTCAACTTCTACAAGCTGTCCGCCCCGCAAAACGCCAAGCCCTTGATAAATCTTTCCAAGAAGCCGCGCCACCGTTGTCTTTCCGGTTCCCGGATTCCCGTAAAACACCATGTGCTTACTAATGTCCGCCGTTTTTAAGCCTCGCTTTTCCCGCAGTTTCTGCACGCGAATTAGATTGACCAAGCTGGCAATTTCGTGTTTTACGCGCGTAAGCCCAACAAGCGCGTTTAGCTCTTCTAAAAGGTCGTCCACATCCGCTTCTTTTTCTACGTCCACCGGTTTTGCCGCAGCAAAAAACGGCTTTGGCACAATTAGCTTCTGCGCTCCCGTGTAAAACACGCCGTACTCTTTCAGGAAGTTTTCAAGCATCCGCACGTAGCCGGTAAACCTTCGGTTTGCTTCTTCTCCGGCAACTGCGGTAACGGCGAGCAGATGTTCGCCGAAAAGCCGATACGTATCGACCAAAATTTGCGCGTTTTGGTATTGGTAAGGATCGCCGCCGATTTTTCTTCCAGCGTCCGCCAAAATAAAGTATTTAAGCGCCTTTGGTCTGGTCGATTCGTACGCTCTGCCGCTAATAGCGAGCATGTTGCGGATTTCGTTCACTTCCACCGCCTTAGGGGAGATGTCCAGCAAATCACGAATCAGCTCCTGCTCCTCCATCGTCAGCTCCGCGTCTGCGTCAGCAAGGTAAATGGCGTATTCCAGAAATTCTTTTTTCAATAAAACCTGCAGAGGTGTACTTAAAGAAAGTACACCTCCGATATTCAGGCGGCTGATCGTCAGGCAAATTTCTTTGCAAATCTTCATCAGCTCATTTAACGTTTTCTCCATTACAGCAACCGCACTTTCAAAACCCCGGCAATTTCGGAAAGTTTTGCAATCATATCTTCTCCTACTTGGTCGCATACGTCCAAAACACTGTAAGCGTAGTCCCCGCGGCTTTTGTTGTACATGTTTTCGATGTTGATGTTCCGGTTTGCAAGCGCTGTCGTAAACTGCGAGAGCATGTTCGGGATGTTCTTATGCTGGATGCAGATTCTTCCCGCCACGCGGCAAACGCCTGCGTCCAAAGAAGGATAGTTCACCGAGTTAATGATGTTTCCGTTTTCTACGTAATCTCTTATCTGCTTAGCAGCCATAATTGCGCAGTTATCTTCCGATTCCTTTGTAGATGCGCCAAGGTGCGGCGTTACAATAGCGCCTTTCATTTTTACACTTCTCGGATTTGCGAAGTCGGTCATGTAGTGCGCTACTTTTCCGCTTGCAAGCGCCTCTTCCATTGCTTCGTCGTCAACGAGCAGGTCGCGCGCATAATTTAAAATTACGACGCCGTCTTTCATCATGGCGATGGTGTCGCGGTTAATCATCTTGCGCGTATCGTCAAGAAGCGGCGTATGCACCGTAATGTAGTCGCACTCTTTGAATACGTCTTCGCGGTTATCCATTTCGATAACGCTTCGGTTTAGCTTCCACGCGTTGGCAATGGAAATATACGGGTCGCAGCCGTAAACCGTCATGCCAAGCTCCAGCGCAGCGTTTGCGACAAGCACGCCAATTGCGCCAAGGCCAATAACGCCCAGCTTCTTTCCGCGAAGTTCGCTTCCCGCAAACTTGGACTTGCCCTTTTCTACAAGCTTCGCTACGTTTTCGTCGTCTTTAATCGACTGTACCCAGTCAATGCCGCCTTTAATGTCGCGGGCAGCTAAAAGCATGCCTGCAAGAACAAGCTCCTTTACAGCGTTTGCGTTTGCGCCGGGCGTGTTAAATACGACGATGCCCTGCTCTGCGCAGCGATCAAGCGGAATGTTGTTCACGCCCGCACCGGCTCTTGCAATCGCTAAGAGCGATTCCGGAAAGTTCATTTCGTGCATAACGGCGCTTCGAACAAGCGCAACGTTCGCCTCCTCCATATTTTCTGTCGCTTCGTACTTTGCGTCAAATACGTCTAAGCCGACTTTTGCAATAGCGTTTAAGCAATGATACTTTATCATTTTCAATTCCCCCCTACGCGTTCTCCGTTTCGAATTTTTTCATGAACGCAACTAGTTTTTCTACGCCTTCAATGGGCATTGCGTTGTAGATGCTAGCGCGCATTCCGCCAACGCTGCGATGTCCTTTCAGGTTTACGAAACCGGCCTGCGTAGCTTCTTTAATAAATTTCTCGTCAAGCTGGGCATCTCCGGTTACAAACGGCACGTTCATCAGCGAGCGGGAGCCTTTTTCTACGGTTCCGTAAAAGAGCTTGCTCTCGTCAAGGAAATTATATAAAATTGCCGCTTTCTTTTCGTTGTACGCTTTCATAGCGGACAATCCGCCTTGCTTTTTCAGCCATTTGAACACTTTTCCGCATATATAAATTCCGTAACACGGAGGCGTGTTGAAAAGCGAATCTGCGTCTGCGTGAGTTTTGTACTGAAGCATTGTCGGAGTTCCTTCAAGAACGTCCGGCGTAATCAAATCTTCGCGAATAATCGCTACGACAACACCGGCCGGCCCAATGTTCTTTTGTGCGCCGCCGTAAATCATCGCGTATTTGGAAACGTCCATAGGCTCGCTCAAAAAGCAGGACGATACGTCGGAAATCAAATCCTTGCCTTTGGTGTTCGGAAGCTCATGGAACTTCGTTCCGTAAATTGTGTTGTTTTCGCATATGTAAACATAATCTGCGTCTTCGTCAATCGGCAAATCCGAGCAATCCGGAATGTAGGAAAACGTCTTATCCTCGCTCGAAGCGATGCATCTGGCATCTCCGAACTTCTGCGCTTCCTTAAAAGCTTTTTTCGCCCACTGCCCGGTTACAATGTAGTCCGCCTTGCCGTGCTTCATGAAGTTCATAGGCACCATGGCAAACTGCAAATGAGCGCCGCCCTGCAAAAACAGCACTTTGTAGTTGTCCGGAATTTCAAGAAGGTCCCGCAAATCCTGCTCTGCTTCTTTGATAATTGTTTCGAAAACTTTGGAGCGGTGGCTCATTTCCATTACGGACATGCCGCTTCCCCGGTAGTCAAGCATTTCTGCTGCGGCTTCCTTTAACACTTCTTCCGGCAAAACTGCCGGGCCTGCCGAAAAGTTATACACTCTTCCCATAAATTTTTCCTCCAAAAATAGAATTTATCGGCCTGCTAGCGCAGGTAAAACGGGTCGCAGGAATCGGGTGAGATACTATCTGCCTTGTTGCGCCCATTGTCTCATTATACGGCGGCAAAAAAGGAACGTCAAGCTATTTTCGCCATCCCGTCAGCGAGCGTTCATCCAGAAAAAGACCACAAGCGCCTGCGTTATAATAATCGCCGGAATTCCTACGGTAAAATAACTTTTTTGCGTCTTATGGCGAAACACATACATCGCAAGCAGTCCGCCAAGCGAGCCGCCAAGAAAGGAAAGTCCAAGAAGCGTGCCAATCCGGATTCTTTTTCGCTGCCTTACCGCCGCAAGCTTGTCGAAACCAAAAACAGCAAACGTAAGCGCGTTTAAAACGCCCAGATATACCAAAAAGAGTTTCTTTCCGGCTAAAAATGCCGGAAGAGCAAACGTAAGCGGCGCCGCAATGCGCCCCTTTGCGATTAAAAAAACGACAGGCAATAAAACAAAAAGGCACGAAAAAAGTACCCGAAAAAGCAGCGCCTCTTTTTTCGCCTTCCCTTCCGCAGCAAAAAAAGACAAAGCGACGACCGCTGCGGCAACCATCGGCAAGTATTCCATTTTTTTCACCTCACCTTTCAGATAGGAAAGTCAATTTGCTTCTTCCACAACTTCCAGCGCATCAATTGCAAGCTTTCCGGCAAGCACCGTTATCCGAACCGTATGCGCGCCGCCTGCAAGAGAATGTTTGTAATAAAATGCTTCCCTCGCTTCCGTCTGCCTTGTTGTAAAACGCTCGGTTTTGCCGTCGATTTGAACGAGCAAATAAACGCCTGCTTTGTTCTCTCCAAGCAAGGAAAACCCGCTTCCGGTAAAACGAAACGAAGCGGATGCGCCGCTTGCAAGCTCCGAGGAAGTACGATTGTAATTTTTCCAGCTTCCCGTAGTAATAAAATGTACGTCTCCTTCGTAGGAAAGGACGCCGTCCATATCGTCGTATCGTGCGACGTAATATCGCATGTTCTTAAGCGGCTCCGCCGCAAAATTTCGAAAACAGTTTCTGTCATACGAGCTGTAAAGCGCGGCCCTTCCTGCGGCAGCCATCGCCTCGCCTGCAGCAGCGTAGCGAATTACCGATTCCCCGTTTACAAAAACTTGTACGCGATCGCCTGCGGCCTCTACCCGAACGCGGTTCCACAAGGCGCTCACCCCGCCTGCAAGCGCTGCTTTTTTCAGCTCACTTCCGTTTTTCATCAGCGATACTTCGCCGCTTTTCATAAGCTTCGCCCAGTAGCCGCTGTAGCCCGCGCCGCCAAGACAATACCTAAGACCTACGCCTGCGTAGCCTTCTTCCAGCCGTATGTCGGCGGATACCGCGTAGTTAAACCATCTGTCGTCACCAAAGCTCGTTGTCGGTTCCGGCGTCCAGCCCCATTCTTCGGGCTTTTTATCGGCGGTAATTACTTGCATAAGCACGTTTTCGCCGCCGTCATTTACAACTTCAAACGCACCGCCCGCATCGGTCGTGTATTTGGGCGCGCCGCCTCTTGCAAAAAGGAATTCCTCGGAATACGCGTAGTTGTCAAAATACGGCAAGCGAAGCATTGCGCCTTCTTTGTGGCGATATGTTTCTTCTTTCACGCAAAGCGTAGAAACCGTCACAAGCGAATACGGCTTGACTGTTACGAAAAAGCCGCGTCCGTCTGCAGTTTCTTCCGGCGTGATGGCATCTATTTTCTTAAAGTAATTTTCGTCGTATTCGCCGCCATCCGGGCCTCTTGTCTCCCACACAAAGACGGGAGCCTCCGCTTTTTTCATATTTTTTAGCTGCACGCGGTAAGTGACGTTCTCGTTTGTCGTGTTTGTGATGACAATGCTGTAATCGCCGCTTACCGCATCCGCCACCGTCATGTAACTGTAGGTGCAGTTTACCATCGCGTGGCCGTCGCCGCCTATTTCACCGTCGCAAAAGCAGGCTCCGTCCACATAACTCCAGCCTTTTTTTATAAAGCGGCTAAAGTGAAGCGCCATAAAAAAACAACTATCAAGCGTATAGCCGCCGCTCCACGGCTCAACCGCTTTAATCATCTGCTTGGAGCAATACGCAGCGCCGTCATAATACGCCGCCACGACAGGCTGGTGCTCGTAAAGCGTCATCAGCCCTCTTGGATACATGGCGATCATCCGATTCGCTACGTCAAGCGTGCCGCCAATATCGGTAAGCCCTGAGCGCTTTTCATCAAACCGGCACGTCCCCTTCGAATAGCTCATCGCCGGGCTGCCCTCGCTAAGCCAAAGCTCCTTGCCGTACTTTTGCGCAAGCTGCGCCGCATTTTCGTCGGCAAAGCTTGTATAATGCGTACCGACAACGTCCACGGCATTTCTAAGCTCCTTATCCTCGATCATGCCGCCCGCAAGGTGCCATGTGCACACCTCGTCGCCCGCCACAATCTTAATGCCCGCGTAGTCGTAAGGGCAGTCCTTCTCTTCTTTTAGCCTGCGCGAGAGGTATTTGATCCACTGCGGGTCGGAAGCGCGCTCGTTTTGCACAGCGCCAATGTAATCAAATTTAATGCCGTACGCCGCATAAGCTGCCGCTAGCGTCTCTTTGTGCCAGAGGTAGCGCGCGTCGTATACGTTAGGAGCGTCCGTTACCCAGCGCGGCTCGCCCCACCAAAGCATATCCAGCGTGAGCGCGGGATTAATTTTCAATGCATCGGCGGCAATGCGATACGCCGCGCCTCTTGTCGCATCGGCAGGCTCGTCCGCCGTTCGCTTTACAGCAGGTTCCGTTCCCGACGAAGAGTTGATATCGGCTCCCATCTCTACTTTAAGATGCGACATCCCAAGCCCCTTCTCGCCGAAAATCAGACGCATAATCTCCCAATACGCTTCCGGGTTTTCCGCGCGGTAATCAAGCAGCAGTCTGGATGAATTGTTCGCACTGATCATACCCTGCCCCCGGTAGAGCAGGTTGGGTGCAGTGTTTAGACGCTTTCCGTCTACGGTAATTTGCGGTTTTCCTGTATCTGCCATTTGTATTCTCCTAAAAAACCTCCGGCAGGGTTGTCCTGCCGGAGGTTTTGATGTCTTATAAACGCTTTAAAAGTTCCTCGCGCATTTCCTCGTATCCCGGTTTCCCAAGAAGTGCAAACATATTTTTCTTATAGCTTTCTACGCCCGGCTGGTTAAACGGATTTACGCCAAGCAAGTAGCCGCTTACGCCGCACGCAAACTCAAAGAAGTAAAAAAGCTGTCCTAAGCTGTACGCATCCTTGCGCGGGATACGAACAAGCAAGTTTGGCACGCCTCCGTCGATGTGAGCAAGCTGCGTTCCTTTCATAGCGCTCTTGTTAACGAAATCGACCGTTTTTCCAGCAAGATAATTCATGCCGTCCAAATCTACGTCCTCTGCTTCAAGCACAATCTCTTCCGGACTCTCTGTAAGCTCCAAGACGGTCTCAAACAAGATGCGCGAACCGTCCTGAATAAACTGTCCCATAGAATGCAGGTCGGTCGTCAAATCTACGCTCGCCGGGAAAATACCTTTCTGGTCCTTGCCTTCCGACTCTCCGTACAGCTGCTTCCACCATTCGGATACGTAATGCAGCGACGGTTCGTAATTTGCTAAAACTTCGGTCGTTTTTCCTTTGCGGTAGAGGATGTTGCGCACTGCCGCATACAAAACTGCGTCGTTTTCCTCGTAAGGCTTTTCTAAGCAGGCCGCCCGCATAGCTGCCGCACCTTCCATTAAACTGTCAATGTCCGCGCCGCTTACGGCAATCGGAAGAAGTCCCACTGCGGTTAAAACCGAGAAACGTCCGCCTACGTCGTCCGGCACGACAAAGCTTTCGTACCCTTCTTCGTTCGCAACATTTTTCAGCGCTCCTCTTGCTTTGTCGGTCGTCGCATAAATCCGGCGATTTGCCTCCTCCCTGCCGTACTTTTCGATAAGCATTTTCTTAAATACGCGAAAAGCGATGGCCGGTTCGGTCGTCGTTCCGGACTTGCTGATCATGTTAATGGAGAAGTCCCGATCGCCAATCACCTGCTTTAGGTGCGCGATGTAGGTGGAACTGATGCTGTTTCCTACGTAGTATATTTCCGGCGTCTTCCGAACTTCCTTTGAGACGTTATTATAAAAGCTGTGGCAGAGGAATTCGATCGCTGCTCTGGCGCCCAAATAAGAACCGCCAATGCCGATTACAAGCAACACTTCGGAGTCGCCCTGGATTTTTTGCGCCGCCTTTTTGATTCTGGCAAATTCCTCCCTGTCGTAATTTACCGGAAGGTCAATCCATCCCAGAAAATCATTTCCTGCTCCCTTGCGGGAGAGCAATTCGTCTTTTGCCGCTTCCGCAGCTACACGAAGAAGCGAAACTTCCTGCGGTGCCAAAAAACGGGAAGCATAAGAATAGTCAAAGGTTACACGTTCCACTTGGATTACCTCTTTTCTTTTTGTTATGTGCAATTGCCTTTGCGGCTATTATAGCATTCCCATCCGGTGAAATCAATCACAAAAGGTACTCCCGCAGCACCTCCTCGATAAAATCCGGATCCGCCAAATTCTCCGCCGTACAAGCAATTTCCTTTTCCGGCTGCTTTTGCGGCGTCTCCTCGGCTTTTCCTTCCGGCATTGCCGATTTTTGCAGCGCTATGTACTTATTTTCCAGCTTTCTCTTTTTTTCTTCGTACGCCGCCTGCAAAGCTTCCTGCTGCCGCTTCGCGCGCTCTTCGGCGCGTCTTCTGCGCTCCGCAAGCCGATTTTGCTGCTGCATACGCTCGCGCTCCGCCTTTTTCTCCCGCTCTTCCCTGCGTTTTTTGCGAAGTTCCTCCGTTTTGTTTTCCTGCGCTTCCTCCACTGCCGCAGCGCTCTCCATGCGCAGTTCGCTCTTTGCTGCCTTCGCATTGTCCTTTGCTTGCGCTTCGCCCGCCGCAGCGCCCTCGGAAATTGGCAAAATGTATGCCGTCCGGCGAATATATTGCTGCTCTAAGCGCGGCCGCAGGAAGTTTGAGAAATAATCGTTCAGCGCGTTTTGCAGCCGTTCCCTGCTCTCACACGCTCCAATCAGCCGCCCCGCAATCCATCCGCACAGGCCAAACAGCGCGCCAAAGCCAAGCAGCCGAATGCATTCCTGCGCGGAAAAGCGCTCGCTTCCCGCATAAAGTGCGCTTGCGATTCCTCCCGCAAGGACAATTGCCGGAAACTGCCCGCCAATCCGGTTCCACGCGCGCAGCCGGATTCCCAAAAACCTTCTGCCATCCAGAGAATTTTTCACAAACAAGTCTACTTTCCGAACGCCGGTCTTTCTCTTATAGTAGCTTTCAAACCGAGTCTTTAACTGTCCCGGCCAGCTTTTTGGTTTGCGCTCCATCTGCGCAACTTGCCGCAGATATCTTTTGTATATGCTGTCCTCCACGAGATTCCAAAGTATGCCAAACACCGTCACACTTCCAAGAATATAGGGGATCTGATGATTCATTAACAAATCCAACAGCATACGCAGCCTCCTTTACAATTATTTACAAATATTATAGCCCATCCGGGCGATAATGAAAAGCCACGGCTGCCAAAATCGTTCGACGAAATCTCTGCTTTTCGTAAATTCTTGTGATTTCCTCTGTTTTTTTTTTCTACAATGTGGTAAAATCGCTGAGTATGGGGAATTTTATCGACTTGATTCTAATTGTAAAAATGGAGGTTACATAATGACCGCGCGTCGCCTAAAAAAAGCTGCCCGTCAAATTTTTCAAATGCATCCCGTGGAGTCTATTGCTCTTTTGGTAGGTTTTGTTGTTTTGCTTGGACTGCTTATTGCCGCTTGCCTGCTGCCGTCGAGAAACGAAAAAAAGCCCGTTCAGGGCTCTTTAATAGCGTCCGCATCTCCCACGACGTTTGTTCCTGTCTCGCCGACCGTCAGCCTGCCGCTTCCTACGCCTACGCCCACGCCGGAGGATTTTGTTTACGTCCCGGGCGAGTGTGAAAGCGTAACAACCGATTCGAACTTCACGCTGATTGACGAAGACAACTGGAAGATTGATCCGCTTATGCTTGTCAACTGGGATCATTTTCTGATTTACTCGGGAGAACCGGAAAACCTTGTTTATTTTAAAGATTACCTGACCGACTCCCGCTACCAGATTGTAAACCCGGAGACGGCGCGTGGAAATCTCTCGGCAGTGATTGCGTTAAATCAAATGTGCCTTGACGCAATGAACGCCGGCTGCTCAAACGTAAAATTTTCCGAAACCGGAACGTACCGCACTTACGAAACGCAGGACGGATTTTGGCAAGACCGTATAGCCGATGACCCGGACTACGGTGCAAACCCTTACATGAATCCTCCCCGTACGGTTCCCGCCGCATGCAGCGAACACAGGACCGGACTTGGTTTTGATATTTGGATGACCGAATACGATTACGAGTGGCTGCATAAAAACTGCTATCAGTACGGTTTTATTCTGCGTTACCCTGCGGACAAGGTCGGCTATACCGGCATTACGTATGAGCAGTGGCACTTCCGCTATGTCGGCATTGAGGCCGCTACGGAAATGTACGAAAAAGGCATGTGCTTAGAAGAGTACATTGCATACAAAAACGGAGTCACGATAACGCCGCATCCGACGGCATCTCCGACTCCGATTCCTTCGCCGTCGCCAAGCGCTACGCCGACGCCAACGAGACGTCCGGCAACGAACACGGCTACGCCAACGCCAACAAGACGCCCGTCAAACACGCCGCATCCGAGCACAGAGCCGTCGCCGAGTTTGGAACCATCGCCAAGTGTAGAACTGTCTCCAAGCGCAGAGCCGTCGCCAAGCACGGAACCATCGCCAAGCGCAGAACCTACGCCAAGCACAGAACCATCGCCAAGCACGGAGCCGTCGCCAAGCGCTACGCCGTCTCCAAGCGCGGAACCTTCTCCAAGCACGGAGCCGTCTCCTACGGCCGAGCCTGTTCCTTCTTTGGAACCTTAATTTTCTTTTCTTGATTCATATGCCAGAATTGCGCATGCAACCGCTGCGTTTAGCGACTCCGCATTGCCATACATGGGAATGCGGATCGCTTGACTAGCGAGCGACGTACATTCTTCCGAGAGCCCGTTCGCCTCGTTTCCAATCAAAATCCCGTAGCGATTTCCATAAGATACCGCATCGTAAGGCATCGACCCTTTTAGATGCGCGGCAAATACGGCAATTCCTTTTTTTAAAAGCATCCGAAGAAACTCGGGCATCGACGCCACATAAAAAAACGGCACGCGAAAAATTGCGCCCATTGTGGAGCGCACGACTTTTGGATTAAACGCATCTACGGAGTCTTCAGAAAGGACAACCGCCGTCATCCCCGCCGCTTCCGCAGTTCGAAGGATGGTCCCAAGGTTTCCCGGGTCTTGTATGCGCTCCAGTAAAATCAAGCGGCACTCGCCTTCAAGCAAAGCTTCCAGCGAATGCTCCGGCATCCGCACAACCGCGCACACGCCCTGCGGCGTTACGGTCGATGCAAGGCGTGAGAAAACGGCGTTGGAGACAAGCTCGTATTTTGCGCCGGATAAAAGCGCCCGCTCTTCCTTTGTCAAATCCGCAATGCCCTCTTGCGACCAAAACGCTTCTTTGATTAGCTCCGGCCTCTGTAAAAGCAGTTCGAAATACATCTTTTTTCCTTCGCAAACAAAAAGACGCTCTTCTTCCCTTAGCTTCCGCTTTTTTAAAAGCTGCGAAACCCACTTGATTTTCTCGTTGCTACTGCTTGTAATCATTGCCTTTTTCTGCCTTATTCTTCGTTCATGGTCGCTAACTTCGCTGCCTGATCGGCGGCGATTAGGTTATCCAGAAGCTCCTGAATATCCCCGTTCATAATATCGTCCAGACGATGGCTGGTAAAGTGAATCCTGTGATCCGTACATCGTCCCTGCGGGAAGTTGTACGTGCGTATTTTTTCCGAACGGTCGCCGGTTCCTACCTGTCCTTTTCGAAACGCCGCTTCTTCCTTTTGCTTTTTCTCAAGCTCTAATTCAAAGAGCTTTGAGCGCAGCACTTTAAAGGCTTTATCGCGGTTTTTTAACTGCGACTTTTCGTCCTGACAGGAGATGACAATCCCCGTTGGAATGTGCGTCAGCCGCACGGCGGAGTCCGTCGTATTTACGCACTGCCCGCCGTTTCCGGAGGAACGAAACACATCGATGCGGCAGTCGTTCGGGTCAATTTGCACGTCTACTTCCTCGGCTTCCGGCATAATTGCAACCGTTGCCGTTGACGTATGAATGCGCCCGCCGGATTCCGTAACAGGAACTCTTTGCACTCTGTGCACGCCGCTTTCGAATTTCAGCTGCGAATAAACGCCCTGTCCGCTAATCATAAAGACAACTTCCTTAAACCCGCCAAGGCCGTTTTCGTTAAGGTTCATCATCTCTGTTTTCCAGCGCCTTGTTTCCGCGAATTTCGCATACATACGGTATAGTTCCGCCGCAAACAGCGCCGCCTCGTCGCCTCCGGCGCCGCCTCTGATTTCTACGATAACATTTTTCTCATCCAATGGGTCTTTTGGCAAAAGCAAAATCTTTAACTTCGCCTCGTACTCGGAGACGGCCTGCCTGCTTTCTGCAAGCTCTTCTTTTGCAAGCTCGCGCAGCTCTTCGTCGTTTTCGCTCTCCAAAAGAGCAAGACTGTCCTGAATATTTTGCTTTGCGCTCCGATATGCGCGGTACGTCTCAACAATGGGCGCGAGATCGCTTTGCTCCTTCATCAGCTTGCGAAACCGCCCTGCATCCGACGCTACAAGCGGGTCGGAAAGCTCTAATTCCAGCTCCTCAAACCGCTTTAAAAGGTCTTCTAATCGATCAAACATAAATTCCTCCAAAAAACTAACCTACAAACCCCTTCACAACCCGGTCATGCCCGGCGTAATCTTTACATACGGCAACGTCACAAAAACCGTTTTCCAAAAACAACTCCGTAACCGCCTGCGCCTGTTCACAGCCAATTTCCACAAAAAGCGCGCCGCCCCTTGCAAGCTTCTGTTTTGCTTGCGAAACAAGCCGCCGGTATACCACAAGCCCGTCTTCTCCGCCAAAGAGCGCAAGCTTCGGCTCAAAGCGTCCGACTTCGGGCATTAACGTTTGCATTTGCAGCGCGTCAATATACGGCGGATTGGCCGTGATTACGTCAAACGCGCCTTCTACCTGGCAAAGCAAGTCGCTTTTCACCCATTCCGCCTGCACTGCGTGTCTCTGTGCGTTTCTTTTGGCAACCTGGAGCGCTTCTAAGGAAATGTCTGCGCCGACGGCTCTTTGCGGCGCAGCAAACCGCGCCAACGAAATGAGGACGCACCCTGAGCCGGTGCAAACGTCCAGCACGCGGCGTCCCTTTGCGTAGGGAAGCGCCTGCTCTACCAAAAGCTCCGTATCCTGACGTGGAATTAAAACGTGCGGCGTAACGAAAAAGGAAAGCCCCATAAATTCCTGCTCGCCGGTAATGTATTGAAGCGGCTCTCTCTTTCGCCTGCGGCAAATAAGCGCTTCGTAACGGGTTTTCTCTGCCTCCGGCATTTCTTCCCCGCGGCGCAAAAGCCACGTCGCCGTGTCCCAGCCGGTAACGTATTGCATTAACAGGCGGGCGTCAAGCTCTGCCTCCAAAATCCCTGCCTCCTCCAGCTGCTTTGCGCACGACAGGCACACAAGCCGATAACTTTCCCGCTCGCTCATAACTGGGTTTCCCCAAGCTTCACCGGCTTTTCTCCGGTTCCGCCGGCAAGAAAATCTTCCCAATCAAAAACCGCTTCCACCGAGGCAATTGCAACTTCTAACATCGCATCGTCCGGCTCGTGCGTTGTAAGCGCCTGCATCCACATTCCCGGACGGCTTAACAGATTCACGATCCGGTTCTCGCTTCTTCCGGCCAGCTTCAGAAATTCGTAGCTGATGCCCGCAACAAAAGGAAGCAGCAAAAGACGAATGCCAAAGCGCAGAAGAATCCGCAAAATACGCCCCATCCCACCGCAAAGCGGGTCAATCAAAACGTTTGCAACCGAAAGAACTAAGATGCTGATAACCATAACAATGATCATAAAGCTCGTCCCGCACCGCTTGTGTTCTTTGGAGGACTTGCGCGCATTTTCTACCGTTAGCGGCAGGCCGTGCTCAATGCAGTTGATCGTCTTATGCTCCGCTCCGTGGTAGCAAAATACCCGCTTGATATCCGACAGGCGCGAAATCAGCTTTACATAGCCCACAAAAATAGCAATCCGGATGACGCCTTCTAGGAGGCTGCAAAAAAAAGCGTTCTCGGAAAGACCCAATAGCCCCGCCACCGCCTCTCCAATCAAAAGAGGGCAAAAGACAAAAAAGACGACCGCGAGCAAAATCGCCAATGCGACCGCCGCAAAAATAGCGCCGGCAGTAAGTCCCTCGCTCTTTTGCCCATCTTTTCCCTTTTCGTCTTCCTCATCAAAAAATCCTGCGGAATACGTAAGCGTACGCATTCCGACAATCATGGACTCAATCAAGTTTACGCTGCCGCGAATAAGCGGCCAGCCAAGAAACGGATATTTCTGCGTGACGCTCTTCCACTCGTCCACCTTAATAACCATACTTTGATCCGACTTGCGCACAGCTACAGCGTAATAGCCTTTGTTGCGCATCATAACCCCTTCCATGACGGCCTGCCCGCCGATTCCTGACGGCTTCATCTTCCCGGTCCCTCCTTTTTCAAGCACTCCGTACAATGTCTCGAAAATTGAAAAAGAGGTTGAGATATATCAATATACACCTCAACCTTTTTTCTCACGATTTCGTTCTCTCGAATTTGGGAACTTACTCAAGTCCATACTTCTTGTTGAACTTCTCAATAGCTCCGCGCGCCTTAGCAGCCTTCTGCTGACCCGTGTAGAACGAGTGGCACTTGGAACAAATTTCTACGTGGATTTCTTCCTTCGTAGATCCCGTTACAAATTCGTTCCCACAGTTACAAGTTACCTTTGCCTGGTAGTATTTCGGCTGAATTGCTTCCTGCATGACTTTCACCTCTCATTTTCAAAATTTATTAAACGATCAGCCGGTCGAAACCGGTCGACCTGACACTCGAATTTACAGCTTTGTAATTATAGCATAGCCGTTTCGATATTGCAAGACCATTTTTCTAGCCCAGCTTTGTCTTCTTGATGATGTGCGCAAACTCTTCGTTGTTGCGCGTCCGCGCAAACATCTGGATAATCTGTTCAATAGCCTCTTCCGAGCGCGCTCCGTAAAAGGCGCGCCGCATCAGCATGTTCGCCTCTAGTTCCCATGGCTCTAGGAGCAAATCTTCTCTTCGCGTGCTCGATTTCGGAAGGTCGATGGCGGGGAAAATCCGCTTTTCCGACAAGTTCCGGTCAAGCACAAGTTCCATATTGCCGGTTCCTTTAAATTCCTCAAACACAACGTCATCCATGCGGCTGCCGGTCTCTACAAGCGCCGTCGCCAAAATCGTCAGGCTTCCGCCTTCCTTCATGCAGCGAGCTGCTCCGAAGAATTTTTTCGGCATATGAAGCGCCGCCGGGTCAAGACCGCCGCTAAGCGTCCGACCGCTGGACTGACAAGTAAGGTTATAAGCGCGCGCCAGACGCGTAATGCTGTCTAACAAAATCGTCACGTCTTTTCCGTGCTCTACCAGTCTTTTTGCGCGCTCGATAACCATTTCGGAAACGCGTTTGTGATTTTCCGGAAGCTCGTCAAAGGTGGAGTAAATAACCTCTACGTTTTTCCCTTCGATGGATTCCTTCATATCGGTTACTTCCTCCGGACGCTCGTCAATCAGCAAAATGATCAAATGCATCTCCGGATGGTTGCGAATCATCGCCTTTGCAATCTGCTTTAAAAGCGTCGTTTTTCCGGCCTTTGGCTGCGATACAATCATCCCGCGCTGGCCTTTTCCGATTGGAGAAAGCAAATCTACAATGCGCATTGCCGGCGTACAACCGGGCGATTCCAAATGAATGCGCTCGTGCGGAAAGACCGGCGTCAGATCCTCAAAACGGGGACGTCTGACTGCCTCTTCCGGCGGCCGCCCGTTTATGGACTTTACATAGAGCAGGGCGCTGTACTTTTCTCCGGCATTTTTTATCTTTAGATTTCCGCAGATAATGTCTCCGGTTTTCATGTTGAAGCGGCGAATCTGCGTCGGCGAGACGTACACGTCGTCTTCTCCGGGCAGGAAGTTATCGCACCGGATGAACCCAAATCCCGATTCCGGCGGGATTTCCAAAATGCCCACCTTCGTGATTCCGGTATCTAAATGACTTAACTCCGACGCCGGGTGGGAATTTTCCCTGCGCGGCTTTTCGTCTTTGCGCGCAGGTACTGCTTCCGGACGCGACTTTTCTTCCTGAGCCGTCAATAAATCGACAAGCTCCTGCTTCTTTTTTGCGCTCACGCCGGTAATTCCCCGCTCCTTTGCAAGTTGTCTCAGGTCGGTAAGCGACCTGCTTTGATAATCATTTTCCATCCCCGTAAAAGAAACTATTTTTCTTCTCCTTCAATTTCAATGTCGTCCTCAAAGACTGCATCGTCTTCGTAATAGATGTCGTCTTCGTACAGGATATCGTCGGCGTATACCGCGTCGTCGTCATATACAACGTCGTCTGCGTATACTGCGTCGTCGGCAACCAAATCTTCCGCCGGTTCAAACGGTTCGTCTCCAAGAGGTGTAAATTCTTCCTCGAAGCCTTCGCCGCTTGGCTGGATTACTTCGTTGTCGGTATCCAGTTTCACGTTGCGGTACTTCTTCATACCGGTTCCGGCAGGAATCAGCTTACCGATAATAACGTTTTCCTTAAGACCGATAAGCGGATCAACCTTGCCTTTGATTGCAGCGTCGGTCAACACTTTGGTCGTCTCCTGGAAGGATGCAGCGGAAAGGAAGGAGTTTGTAGCAAGCGCCGCCTTCGTAATACCAAGCATTACCTGCGTTCCTTCTGCCGGTCTCTTGCCTTCGGCTTCCAGCTTCTCGTTTGCTGCTTCGTAATCCAAAATATCAACCATCGTTCCCGGAAGGAATTCCGAGTCGCCGTTGTTTTCGATCCGAACTTTTTTAAGCATCTGCCGTACAATAACTTCGATGTGCTTGTCGTTAATTTCTACACCTTGCAGGCGGTAAACTCTTTGCACTTCGTGCGTCATATAATCCTGTACGGCGCGAACACCTTTGATCTTTAAGATATCGTGCGGGTTAACGGAACCTTCGGTAAGCTCGTCGCCGGCTGCAAGTTCCTGTCCGTCGTATACTTTTAGAATCGAGCCGTAAGGAATAAGATACGTCTTTGATTCTCCGGTCTCGCTGTTGGTGATAATAACTTCGCGCTTCTTCTTTGCATCGCTTACGGTAACGCGGCCGGCAAATTCCGAAATAATCGCAAGTCCCTTCGGCTTTCTTGCCTCGAAAAGCTCCTCAACACGCGGAAGACCTTGCGTGATATCGTCTCCGGCAACACCGCCCGTATGGAACGTTCTCATAGTAAGCTGCGTACCCGGTTCGCCGATGGACTGCGCGGCAATAATACCAACTGCTTCGCCAACTTGTACCGGTTCGCCGGTCGCCATGTTTGCGCCGTAGCACTTTGCGCACACGCCAAGACGGGAGCGGCAGGAGAGCACGTTACGAATTTTAACTTTCGCGTCGTTTCCGGCTTCGGAAATCGCTCTGGTCGCTACAATCCGCGCCGCGCGCTTAGGCGTAATCATATGGTTCTTCTTTACAATCAGCTCGCCGTTATCGTCGTAATAATCTTCGCAGGAGTATCTTCCGGTAATACGCTCCTGAAGGCTCTCAATTTCTTCCTTGCCTTCCATAAACGACTTAATCCACATGCCCGGAATTTCTTCCTTGCCTTCGCAGCAGTCGATTTCGCGGATAATCAAATCCTGCGAAACGTCTACCAAACGACGCGTCAGGTAACCGGAGTCCGCCGTACGAAGCGCCGTATCGGAAAGACCTTTTCTAGCGCCGTGCGCCGAAATAAAGTATTCCAATACGTCAAGACCTTCACGGAAGTTTGCCTTAATCGGCAATTCGATCGTCTTACCGGACGTATCCGACATCAAACCGCGCATTCCCGCAAGCTGCTTAATCTGCTTGTCGGAACCACGGGCGCCGGAATCCGCCATCATACGGATGTTGTTGTAACGGTCAAGACCGCTTAAGAGTTTCTCCGTAATTTCGGCATCGGCTTCCTTCCAGGTTTCCACAACGGCACGGTAGCGCTCGTCGTCGGTCATAAGACCTTCTCTGTATGCGCTTGCGATTTCTTCTACCGTATCTTCCGCGCGGGCAATAATTTCTTTCTTTTCCGGCGGCACCGTCATATCCGAAATGGATACGGTCATGGCCGCACGGGTCGAGTATTTGTAACCAAGCGACTTGATCGCGTCAAGCGTTTCCGCCGTAACTGTAGCGCCGTGCGTCGTAATGCATTTCTCAAGGATGCCCTTTAATTCCTTTTTCTTAACAAGGAAATCGACTTCCAGCTTCATAAAGTTTTCCGGACGGGTACGGTCTACATAACCAAGGTCCTGACTAATAATTTCGTTAAACAGGAAGCGTCCTAGCGTCGATTCGATGACAACCGATTGCTCTTTTCCTTCCAGATTAATGCCGGTTCTGCGAACTTTAATCTTTGCGTGAAGAGTAATCGCACCGTTTTCGTATGCTAAGATTGCTTCGTTTACGTTTTTGAAGTACTTGCCTTCGCCCTTATCGCCCGGCTTATCCATGGTCAGGTAGTAAATACCAAGAACCATATCCTGCGACGGAACCGCAACGGGACCGCCGTCGGACGGCTTAAGCAGGTTGTTTGGTGAAAGCAGCAGGAAACGGCACTCCGCCTGCGCTTCTACCGAGAGCGGAAGGTGAACCGCCATCTGGTCGCCGTCGAAGTCGGCATTAAACGCCGTACATACAAGCGGGTGCAGCTTGATGGCTTTTCCTTCTACGAGAATGGGCTCGAACGCCTGAATTCCAAGGCGGTGCAGCGTAGGAGCACGGTTTAACATAACCGGATGCTCGCGAATGACGTCTTCCAAAACGTCCCACACTTCGCTTTGCAAGCGTTCTACCATTTTCTTTGCAGATTTAATGTTGTGCGCGATTCCGCGGGAAACAAGCTCTTTCATAACGAAAGGCTTAAACAGTTCGATTGCCATTTCCTTAGGAAGACCGCATTGATAAATTTTCAATTCGGGACCAACGACAATAACGGAACGGCCGGAGTAGTCTACACGCTTTCCAAGCAGGTTCTGACGGAAGCGTCCCTGCTTTCCTTTTAGCATATCGGAAAGAGATTTTAGCGCGCGGTTGCCCGGGCCGGTAACGGGGCGTCCCCGACGGCCGTTGTCGTTTAAAGCGTCAACTGCCTCCTGCAGCATACGCTTTTCGTTGCGCACAATAATCTCCGGCGCGCCAAGCTCCAAAAGCCGCTTCAGACGATTGTTGCGGTTGATGATTCTGCGGTACAAATCGTTCATGTCCGAAGTCGCAAACCGTCCGCCGTCTAGCTGCACCATCGGGCGCAAATCCGGCGGGATAACCGGAATACACGTAAGAATCATCCATTCCGGACGGTTTCCAGATTCTCTAAACGCTTCGACAACTTCCAGACGCTTGATGATGCGGGCGCGCTTTTGTCCGCTGCTCTCTTCAAGCCCTTGCTTAAGAACCCGCGCTTCTTCCTCTAAGTCGATGGCTTTTAAAAGCTCCCTAATCGCTTCTGCGCCCATGCCGACACGGAAGGAATCCGCGCCGTATTCTTCGCAGGCTTTATGGTATTCCAGTTCGGAGAGGACGTCCTTAACGTGGAACGGCGTCGTTCCTGCGTCCAGAACAATGTAGCTTGCAAAGTACAATACTTTTTCCAGTGTTCTGGGAGACAAATCCAAAATCAGTCCCATCCGGCTGGGAATTCCTTTAAAATACCAGATATGGGAAACCGGCGCTGCAAGCTCTATATAGCCCATGCGCTCGCGGCGAACGCTGGATTTGGTTACTTCCACGCCGCAGCGGTCGCACACTACGCCTTTATAACGGATTTTTTTGTATTTTCCGCAATGACACTCCCAGTCCCGGCTCGGTCCGAAAATCTTTTCGCAAAAAAGTCCGTCCCGCTCCGGCTTAAGCGTCCGGTAATTGATCGTTTCCGGCTTTTTTACCTCATAGTCGGTCACGTCGCCCGGTCTGCCGGCCTTCGCCCACTCCTTGATTTTTTCCGGAGAGGCAAGACCAATCTTAATGGCGTCGTAAGTGATTTCTTTTACGCCCTCATTTAACATTACACTTGACATATGCTGGTGCTCCTTCCTTGTATCTGATCAAATACTGCCGGATTATCGGATTAAAACTCCTCATCGGAATCTTCCGGGATCTGCGTGTCTGCGTATTCTCCAAACAAATCTCCCTGCTCGTCCGGAACCACTTCTTGGTATCCGGCGTCCGCCAAACCGTCGTAGTTGCGGAAGCCTTCGTCGCCTTCGATAATGCGATGCAGGCTCGGGTCGGGACCGTCTACTTCCTCTGTCATATTGACTTCGTTGCCGTCTTCGTCCAAAACGGTAACGTCCAGAGCAAGCGACTGCAGCTCCTTTAAGAGAACCTTAAACGATTCGGGAATGCCCGGCTCGGAAATGTTTTCTCCTTTTATAATCGCTTCATATGTCTTTACACGTCCGGTCACATCGTCGGATTTTACCGTCAGGATTTCCTGCAAAATGTGCGCTGCGCCGTAAGCTTCCAGCGCCCAAACTTCCATTTCGCCGAAACGCTGACCACCAAATTGCGCCTTTCCTCCTAACGGCTGCTGGGTAACCAAAGAGTAAGGCCCGGTAGAACGCGCGTGAATCTTGTCGTCAACTAGGTGGTGCAGCTTCAGATAATGCATGAAGCCGACCGTAACTTCGCCGTCAAACGGTTCACCGGTGCGTCCGTCGCGAAGTTGAACCTTGCCGTCCGGCTTAATCGGAACGCCTTCCCATTCCTTGCGGTACTCCTGATTATTCAGCAGGTATTCCATTACCTCAGGATCCAAAACGTCTTCGTATTTTGCTTTAAACTCTTCAAGCGGCGTATTTACGTAATCGTTCGCCATTTTCAGAGTGTCCATAATGTCGTACTCGTTCGCGCCGTCAAACACCGGTGTGGAAACTTTAAAGCCAAGCACTTGCGCGGCAAGGCTTAAGTGAATTTCAAGCACCTGACCGATGTTCATTCGAGAAGGCACGCCAAGCGGGTTAAGCACGATATCCAAAGGACGGCCGTTTGGCAAAAACGGCATATCCTCAACCGGAAGCACGCGGGAAACGACACCTTTGTTTCCGTGGCGGCCGGCCATTTTGTCGCCCACCTGAATCTTTCTCTTTTGCGCAATATATACGCGGACGCTTTCGTTTACGCCCGGCGGCAGCTCGTCGCCGTTCGCTCTTGTAAACACTTTCGCGTCAACGATAATACCAAATTCTCCGTGCGGAACACGCAGGGAAGTATCTCTGACTTCTCTTGCCTTTTCACCAAAGATCGCACGCAGGAGCCGTTCCTCTGCGGTCAGCTCTGTCTCGCCTTTTGGCGTAACTTTTCCGACAAGAATGTCTCCGGCACGAACCTCCGCGCCGATACGGATAATGCCGCGCTCGTCCAAATCTTTCAGCGCGTCGTCGCCTACGCCGGGTACGTCGCGCGTAATTTCTTCCGGCCCAAGCTTCGTATCTCTTGCTTCCGCTTCGTATTCTTCAATATGAACCGACGTGTATACGTCTTCCTGAACAAGCCGCTCGCTAAGCAAAACGGCGTCCTCGTAGTTGTAGCCTTCCCACGTCATAAAGCCGATAAGCGGGTTCTTGCCAAGCGCAAGCTCGCCCTGCGACGTAGAAGGACCGTCGGCAATAACCTGCCCTTCGCTGACCTTCTCGCCTTTTTTCACAATCGGTCTTTGGTTAATGCAAGTTCCCTGGTTGCTTCTTGCAAACTTCTGAAGACGGTATTCGTCGCGCGTTCCGTCTTCCGCTTTAACGACAATCCGGCTTGCCTCCGCGCGCTCCACAACGCCTGCGCGCTTTGCAAGAATGCAAACGCCGGAATCGACCGCCGTTTTCATCTCCATGCCCGTTCCAACAACCGGCGAATCGGTAAACAAAAGCGGCACAGCCTGACGCTGCATGTTCGAGCCCATCAGGGCGCGGTTCGCGTCGTCGTTTTGCAAAAACGGAATCATGGCGGTTGCAACCGAGAAGATCATCTTCGGCGAAACATCCATCAAATCGATCCGCTTCTTTTCAAACTGCGACGTCTCTGTACGGAAACGTCCGGATACGTTGGAGTTGATAAAATGTCCTTCGTTATCCAGCGGTTCGCTCGCCTGTGCGACAATGAATTTGTCTTCTTCGTCCGCCGTCAAATAAACAACTTCGTCCGTAACGACCGGATTTTCCGGGTCGGCGTGGTCTACCTTACGGTACGGTGCTTCCACAAACCCGTACTCATTAATCCGCGCGTAGGAAGCTAAGGAGTTAATCAGACCGATGTTCGGTCCTTCCGGCGTCTCTATCGGACACATTCTGCCGTAGTGCGTGTAGTGAACGTCACGCACTTCAAAGCCTGCACGGTCACGGGAGAGACCGCCCGGTCCAAGCGCGGACAGACGTCTTTTATGCGTCAGCTCGCCAAGCGGGTTGTTCTGATCCATAAACTGCGACAGCTGAGAGCTTCCGAAGAACTCCTTCACCGCTGCCGTAACCGGCTTAATGTTAATTAAGGACTGCGGCGTAATGCCGTCAGGATCCTGCGTCGTCATACGCTCGCGCACAACGCGCTCCATCCGGGACATACCGATGCGGTACTGGTTTTGCAAAAGCTCACCTACCGCTCGAATGCGGCGGTTGCCCAAGTGGTCGATGTCGTCGTCGTTGCCCATGCCATATTCCAGATGCATGTTGTAGTTAATCGACGCGAAAATATCTTCTTTTGTGATGTGCTTTGGAATAAGCACATGAACGTTTCTGTGAATCGCCTCAAACAGAGCCTCTTCGGTAGAATTTTCCTCTAATATTTCTTTCAGAACAGGGTAATATACTAACTCTGTAACGCCAAGTTCCTTCGGCTCGCAGTTTACAAAGTGCTTTAAATCTACCATCATGTTGGAGAGAATCTTTACATTTCGCTCTTCTCCCTGCACCATTACGGAAGGAACGGCAGCGTTTTGGATTTGGTCAGCAAGCGCCTCCGTAATAACGGTTCCGGCCTCGGCGATAATTTCTCCGGTAAGCGGATCGGCAACCGTTTCCGCAAGCTTTTGTCCCGCAATGCGGTTTTTAAGCATCAGCTTTTTGTTAAACTTATAGCGCCCTACTTTAGCGAGGTCGTATCTTCTAGGGTCAAAGAACATCGCATTAACAAGCGACTCTGCGCTTTCTACGGAAAGCGGTTCGCCCGGACGCAGCTTTTTGTAAAGCTCCAGCAGACCGTCTTGGTAATTTTCCGACGGGTCTTTAGCAAAGCTTGCTTCTAACTTCGGTTCGTCGCCAAAAAGTTCGCGAATGGCTTCGTTTGTGCCTACGCCAAGCGCACGAATTAAAACCGTAATCGGAACTTTACGGTTTCTGTCCACCCGAACATAAAACACGTCGTTGGAGTCGGTTTCGTATTCCAACCACGCGCCGCGGTTCGGAATTACGGTACAAGAGTAGAGCTTCTTTCCGATTTTGTCATGTCCAATGGCGTAATAAATTCCCGGGGAACGAACAAGCTGGCTGACGATAACACGCTCCGCACCGTTAATTACAAACGTTCCGGTCGCAGTCATTAGCGGCAGGTCACCCATGAAGATCGTATGTTCGATAATGTTGTCGGGCTGGCTGCTGTTAATCAGACGCACTTTCACCTTTAGCGGAGCCGCATAAGTCGCGTCGCGTTCCTTGCATTCATCGATCGAGTATTTGACGTCGTCCTCGCAAAGCTGATAATCGACAAACTCAAGACGCAGCTGACCGCTGTAATCTTCAATCGGTGAGATGTCCTCGAAAATCTCGTAAAGTCCTTTTTCCAAAAACCACTTGTAGGAATCTTTCTGGACCTCAATCAGATTTGGCATTTCGAGAATTTCATTTTGTCTGGAATAACTCATTCGTACGCCTTTGCCAACCTTAACGGGACAAATTCTGTTTTTATCCATTGACGTTTTCACCCCTTGATTTATTTTCTTGCCATTTGTACCTCAACATTTCGTTGTGTGCAAAGCAGAAAGCACAAGATGTACAAAACGTCTTGCATTTCTGCTGACCCTATGCTATAATGAAGTCAAATAGGCGCATAACACCACAATAGTGCATTTTTCATAATAGCACATCTTTCTCCGGCTGTCAACAAAAATTTGGCAGTTTTTTTTAATTTAGAGAAGAAAAAACCAGTCCGCAGATTTTCTCCACGGTCTGGTTTCTTTTTTTATGCATTTTCACTGCTGAAGCACGCTGTAATACGCATCCTTCGGCATTAAGTTTTTGTCAAACAAAAGCGGAGTCCGGTTGGCGCGCCAAGAATATTTGTCCGAAATTCCCCAAACGGTGACACTTGTTAAGTTGCAAACGCCTGTCCGGTCGTTTTTCTCAAGCGCGCTAAAAATGCGGTCAAGGTATTCCGCCTGCAATTTCCAAGCCACGTCATTTGCCATTGTCGCTTCCTCAGGCGTCGTTACGTCAAGCTCGGTAATGTGCACTTCAACGCCCAGATTGGAAAATGTCGTAACGGTTCTTACAAAATCGTCGGCGGACGGGTAATATACGCCCAGATGCGCCTGCATTCCGACGCCGTCAATCAGATTTTCCTTCTGAAGCTCCTTTACGAGATTGCAAATGCGCGTCGTTTTGATTTTGTCGCTGTAGTTAATGTAGGTATTAAAGTCGTTGTAAAACAGCTTTGTCCCGGAGGCAGCGTATTTTCTTGCGTAGCGGAACGCTTCGATAACATAGTCCTCTCCAAGAATCTGGTACCACGGGCAATCGCGATAGCCGGTGCCGTCGTCGGTAAACGCTTCGTTTACAACGTCCCATGCGTAAAACATTCCCGGATAATTCGTATCGCAATAATTAAGCACTTGCTTTATATAGCTCTCCATGCGGGTAAGCATTTCCTCGCGGGAGACGTATGCGCCGTCTTTACTAAAGCCTTCCCGGAAAAACCAATCCGGCGTCTGCGAATACCAAACCAAAACGTGTCCGCGAACCTTAAGTCCGTTCTTTTTCGCCCAGTCTAAAACGCTCTTCGTTTTGCTAGAAACGCTAATAACGACTTTTCCCTGCGTGCGGCACTGGTCTTGATTTAAAAACGCTTCCGGCTTCATTTCGTTTTCGCACGTAATGCTGTTAAACTGCTCCAAAATCAGCTGCAAGGCATTGGCGTCGCTTAAGTACAATTCGTTGACGCAGCAGCCAAAGTCAAAATACCCCTGATAACGCTTGTAAAGACTTGTTCCAAGCGTCACGCTGGTTGAAGGCGCTGCGGACGGTTTGGGCGTGGACGACGGCGTGGACGGCTTAGGCGTTGGCGACGGCGTTGGCGTCGGCACGGACGGTTTTTTTGTTGGCGTCGGCGTTGGCGTCGGTGTAAATGTAGGCGTCGGCGTTGGCGTTTCGCTTGGCGTCGGTGTTTGCGTAGGCGTTAGCGTTGGCGCTTCGCTTGGCGGCTCGTCCGTCAAATCCGGCGAACTACTCGGCGTACTTTGCGGCTCGTCCGTCAAATCCGGCGCGTCGGTCGGCGTATTTACGGCCTGCGTTACGGTTTCGTCTGCTATAGTTTCTTCCTGTTTTTGTGCGCACCCTCCGGCTGCAAGCAGCACGCAAAGCGCGAGAACCCCTAAAAAGTATTTGCCTTTCTCCTTCATATTTTCTCCTAATTTACGGAAAAAGAATGCGTTTGCCCCATAACAAAATTCCCCTGTCCACAGGGCAGGGGAATTCCAAAGTTTCTAAATTACTTAAGCGTAACCTTTGCGCCTTCAGCTTCCAGCTTCGTCTTAATATCCTCAGCCTCTTCCTTGCTTGCGCTCTCTTTAACCATTTTAGGAGCGTTGTCAACAACATCCTTTGCTTCCTTCAGACCAAGTCCGGTAATTTCGCGAACAACTTTGATTACCTTAACCTTGTTCGGGCCTACGTCGGTAAGCTCTACGTTAAATTCGGTTTTCTCTTCCTCTGCCGGAGCAGCGCCTGCTGCTGCAACAACAACGCCTGCTGCTGCGCTTACGCCGAATTCTTCTTCACAAGCTTTTACTAATTCGTTCAGTTCCAGAACGCTCATTGCCTTAATCGCATCGATAAATTCCTGATTTGTCATGTTTTCATCCTCCATTAATAATTTAAAATTCGAATAAGTTTTGCCGCTATGCGGCGGTTTGCTTCGTTAAGCTGCCGCAGAATTTTTCTCTGCGATTTGGTTGAGTACACGAGCCAGATTCGTAATAGGCGACTGCAGACTTCCAAGAAGTTTTGCGATAAGCTCGTCTCTGGAAGGGATGGTTGCAACAACAGCGCATCCGGCAGCGTCGTAATACGTACCTTCTACAATACCGGCTTTAAACTCAAGCTTTTCTGCAGTCTTTGCGGTGTTTGCAATAATCTTTGCAGGTACGGCTGCGTCCTGAATTCCGAACGCTACGGCCGTCGGACCGTCCAGATGCTTGGAAAGTTCTTCGTAAGGGGTTCCTTCGAACGCTCTTTTGAGGAACGTGTTCTTATATACTTTATAAACCACGCCGCTCTCACGGAAGGATTTACGAAGCTGCGTATCCTGCTCTACGGTCAAACCGCGATAATCCACAAGGATAATGGACTTTGCGTCCGCAACGTATCCTTTGATTTCATCGATAATCGGCTGCTTCAGTTCTACCTTTGCCATAACAATTTTCCTCCTTTACAAATTAACGCCGATTCGCCGGCACATTTGAGAAAGAAAAAAGCCGCCTTCACCAAAGCGGAAGGCAGCACATAAACAAGTTCAAATGAGCTGACAGATCCTCGGTAGGCGGTCACACCTTACGCCTTACGGCACCTACTGTCTTCGGCAGTCACGTTTGTATATAACATAAAAAAGCGCGGGTGTCAAGCACTTTTTTCATTGACAAGTTCCTTTATTTGGCGGTACACTCAGGAAGCGGAACCCGCAATCAAACTTCTGCAAGGAGCGTGCATATTATGCTTTCAAATTCAAAGGGTCTCATTGACTGTCATACGCATACAAGCTTTTCCATTGACTCCACCGCCAACATCCGCGAGATGATCGACCGCGCCGTCGCGCTTGGGCTTCGCGCCTTTTCGGTGACGGATCATTGCGAGTGCAACCGCTGGTACGGCAAGGAGTATTACGATAATCCGACGACTTACCTTTATTTTAATTTCGGACAAAACTTCGAGGACTCCGTTGCCGAAGTTACGCGGCTAAAGGAGGAGTACGACGGGCAGATAGAGCTGATTTGCGGCGTCGAGCTCGGACAGGCGCACCAAGAGAGAGACATTGCGCAAAAAGTTGTGGAGGATCCGCGCGTAGATTTTATTATCGGCTCCGTGCACCAGCTGCGCGGCGAAGAGGACTTTGCCCTGATTGATTACACCGGCTACACAAAGGAAACGGTGTATGCGCTTCTTACGCGGTATTTTGCGGAAGTATTGGAGCTTTGCCGGTGGGGCAAATTTGACATTTTAGGACACCTGACTTACACTCTGCGCTACATGGAGGGGAATGCCGGCATCCAAGTGGATATGCGCAAATACGACGACATCATCGACGAGATTTTAAAAACGGTCATTGCCGCAGGCAAGGGGATTGAAATTAATACCTCCGGGCTTCGGCAGGCCTACGGCGACACGTTCCCTTCGGAACGCTACGTAAGACGCTACCGAGAGCTCGGAGGCGAAATTTTAAGCCTTGGCTCTGATTCGCATGTTGTGGCGGACGTTGGCAGAGGCATCCGCGAGGGAGCCGAAATTGCAAGACGCGCCGGTTTTCGCTACGTTACGTATTTTAAAGAGCATACGCCGGTCTTTATTCCGCTTCCCGAATAACGTCCACCAGCTCCATCCGGTTCATTCCGCGGATTGGCAGCCACGAGAAGACAAGCGAAAGCACATTGACAAGCAAAAGCGCAGACAAAACGACTGGCAATTGGTAACCGACCAAGTGGCAGACGCGGTTTACTTCTTCCACCGCGTTTTGCTGCCGGATTACAAACAGCAGCAGGAAATATCCCAGCCCTCCAAAAAAAGTGGCTGTCGCCGTGACAAGCATTCCCTCTATGGCAAACAAAACTTTAACGTCCCTGCCCGCAAAGCCTAAAGAACGCAAAATTCCGATCTTTCTGCGGTTATCCTGAACGCTGAAGGAAATCAGCGAAACAAACAGGAACACCGTCAACAACAGCATTGCCAAAACGCCCAGGAAAAGATACGGCATAATGACGGACTTTATATGGCCGATGAGGTAAATATCCGACACCATCGGATCGGTAACCTGGTAGCCCAGCTTATGTATTTTCGCCATCACAGCGTTCCAATTACCTTCCTGCAACCGGATTAACAGTTCGTCTTCATAATAATACTTCATGTAATCCGCAAAAAGGGATTCAAAATCCTCCTTCGCTATCAAAACCTCTGCATGGGGCGTGTCTGCTATTCCTACCACGCAAACTTCTTCCCCCAGATAATCGAACAGGTTTATGCGGTCCGCATAAGGCTTTTGGTACGATTCGGAATGCAAATCCACTAGAGAATACGTCTTTCCGATATAGTCCTCCAAAGCCTCCCCTTCCTGAAGCATTTGCTCGATACAAGCGGACGATATTGCAATTTCTCCTTTTTTCTCCGGATAACGCCCGGCAACGAGTGTTGACTCCGAAAGAAATTCGTCGCACCCTACTTTCATTCCCTGACTCAGATAATGAAACATAACAGCAGAGAAGAAATAGTTGGACATAACGGAAATGCCCTCGCTGCGCTGCTTTTGTTCCTCTAGTTTCCGGTAATTTTCATCATACCAAACGCGATTAAAAGTTTCCAAAACCACGTACTCTTCACTCGGCGTGCGATCCGAAAGACGGCAAAAGGCAATGCTTTCGTACCCGGTCATGCAAACGCCAACCACCTCCACTTTTTCGCCTTGAAGGTATAGCGTTTTGCCAACCGGATTGTCGCCCAGACCAAGCTCGTTTGCGACATAATCCGTCACAACGACGCGCGGATGCCCTTCGTTTTCACTTGCATAGTTCGTAAAGAAGCTTTCCGTCGCAAACTCTCCCATAACAGACGTCGTGCGTGATTCTGCGGCTTCCCATTTATCTTCAAAGGAAATCTCGTGGGAAGCAGTTGCAAGGGACATGCCATTTTGCTGCCTTTCTATGCGAACGCTCTCTCCCAGTGCCTTGTTTAGTTCCTGCTCGATCACCATACCAACACAGATATTCGTGGTTTCGTCGGTCCTAAGAACGAAATCCGTCTGGAGGCATACGCCTATACGATCAATTTTATTTTCTTTTAGATAATTTGCAATCTCCCTGTCTTCCCGATAAGAAGCAAAGGCGAGGGCCGTAAGCAATAGAAAAATTGTAAGGGAAAGAATTACAACCGTAACTGCCTGCCGCACCTTCCGTTTTTCCAAAATCCTGCGAGACATTTTCCAAAGCTCACGTTTTGAAAGCCGCCTGCTTGTATGCGCCTCTTTTGAGGGCGCCTCATAAGATGCTTCTTCTTTGCGCTCCTCGCTATGAAAACGCAGGGTACAAGACGCTGCGCCGTCTGCAAAGAGCTTGCGCAAAACACCTCCCAGTTCACCCAAACTTTTTGCCGGTTGTATGAAACCGGCGGCATTTTCCACCTCAAAGGAAAGCCTCCCGGCAAGCCTTACGTCGCTTACTAACCGTCCGTCGCTTAGTTCTATTACGCGATCGGAGTACTCCTGCGCCAAAGCACTGTCATGTGTTATAACTACCACAAGCGTGTCTTTGGAAAGCTCGCGAAGTATCTGAAAAATGTTTTTGCTGTTTTCTGCATCCAGATTCCCAGTCGGCTCGTCAGCAAGAATTACGTCCGGTCTCTTTATATAGGCTCTTGCAATTGCCACACGCTGCTTTTGACCGCCGCTTAATCTGCCGCATACTTTCTTGCGCTCTTTTGTAAGCCCTAACCGAGCAATAACCGAGTCAACCAGCTCCTTTTTTTGCTTTTTATCAATATCCAGAATCTGCAAAGGCATCTGGATATTTTCCTCTACTGTCAACTCTTCCAAGATATTGTACTCCTGAAAGACGAATCCAAGTCTTTCCGAACGGAATTGGTTCCACTCGTCTTCCGAAAACTCCGCCAAAGGCTTTCCGTCAATTTGGATTTGTCCTTCGGTTGGGTGATCAAGTCCGCCAAGCAGATTCAAAAGCGTTGTTTTCCCACAGCCGCTTTCCCCGATGACAGAAACCAGGCCGTTTTCTCCAAAGGAAAAGGAGACAGCCTCCAGCGCCGTAACGCTGGTGTCTCCTTGCGAATAAATCTTTGTTACATTTTCTACACAAATCACTTTTTGAAGTTCTCCCTCTTTCCTACCGTTTAACAGACGCAGCTATTCGTCTCTTGCTGCCTCCTCTGTATGGGTATACATGAAAAAAACGATATTACCCACGGCCTCCTTGCGGCCTTTGTCTTTTTCCAGCGTTTCCTCTTTTCGTAAAAGTCCATGTTCCGCATACAGATTTCCTATACTGTTTTGCTGCACATCCTCCCCAATGTGGGTACTTCCAATGTATTCAAGACCGTACTCATCGTCCTTAACTCCTACGGTAAAGCCAAGCCGGACAAAGTCATCCAAATAATTTCTTCCGAGATAATACATGTCAAACCCATCTTCTTCGACGTGTTTTTTTATCATCAGCAGCTCCTCGTCCGAGATTTGCATTGTTCCTTCCAAATCGTTTAATATAATCGCATGAATTCCATTTTTCGCATTTTTCTGAAAAACGCTTTCGTCGATTTTATCAATTGGGATACAGCCCAGCTCCTCCGGCAACTCCGGCAGCGGTTCCCCGTAGAGGTAAATTCTGGGATTAAACCCTTCCACCAACAGTTTCGTGTAATACATCGTACCGTCGTCTTCATCCGACTGCGAGATGACAAACCAAGCGATACCAGCACCGAGCAAAAGGAAAAGGCCACAAATTGTCAGGATAATTATTTTTTTGCGCTTCACTCTTATTTCCTACTTTCCTACGTAATTTGTGTTTTATCATACATCGTTATCCAAAAACTGTATGTATCGGTTCCCAAAATTCGACTGCCATTCAGCCTCTTTACAATCGATGAGTTGCTCATGTTACCCCCGCCGAACTGCGCTTTCACAGTTACCTTTAAATTGTTAACCAGATACTTTGTATTTGGCATTTGCCATGATAAAACACCGTACTGGGTCGATGAACCAAACAGGTATGCATTTTGACTTTTGTTCTTGTTTGCAGACACATAGTCATACGTCCAACGCGCCACACCGTCATCATCTTTATTTGTAATTACAATCATGCTTCCTTCAGTATATTGTACTGTTTTCGAGATCCCCATTGATAATGACCCATTTTTTGAAAAGCTCATATCGCCTTTTAATGATAATGATACATTTTTCCCATAACTTAATCCCAATGTTCCAGTTGTAGAGTATGTAGTTACTCCAGAAGAAGTACAGGCAGGCTCAATTGCAACTTCCTTAATCGTGCTACATGGACTATGATCAACACTAACTTCTAGCAGTTGCGACATTCCCTTATTTTTCCCTTTTACCGTACGCGGAACCATTTCTCCACGCACCAAAAGTCGCTGGTAAATTTTCCCGTCAATAGCCTTATACGTAGTTGCAAAACCAATTGAAACTCTGTAATATCCAAGTTTCACCCCTTTATCGAATGCGGAGGACATTGACCGCACGTCTTGCTTAACATAAATTTTATCCGTCTCTGTCCAATTGATATCAAATAGATCCAGATCAATCGAAAAACCGTGATCCAATTCCAAGGACTCTGCTTCCGCAGTCCCCCCGCTGCCCATCATGCTTGCAAGTGCGATCAAACATGATAATAGTGTTAAAAATACTTTCTTTGTTTTTATAACCTCCCAAAGTTGCTTTCCTTATCTTACATAAAAAAATCGGAAATGTCAACACAAAATTTCTTTTTAGGAAAGCTTTTTATTTTTTCGTATAATTATATCCTTATTTCTCTCAGAAGGCTCAGAAAAACAGGCTTTCACCAGATAACAAAATGTGTTTTTTTCTTCCATGCATTCTTTCAGATCACAAGCTCTAAAGGGATAATTCTTAACCTACATTTTACAAAGCCATGATAGAGCCCCGGCAAAAACAACGCTACACTTAGAAAAAAACGTAAATTTCGTAGGAGGAAGAACATGCAACTCTCAAAAAAACAGACTGCGACGCAATCGCAAAAACTCATGGTCTTTGTATTAACGATGGCTCTATATGGGCTGGCAACGCTGTTCACCGAGCTAATTCCTAGCTTTCAGGCGGGGATTGTGGAATTTTCCGTAGAATATTTCCTGTTTATTCCGCTCTCGCTTGCTATGCTGTTTGACCCGCTTTCGGCAGCGCTTGGAGCCGCTACCGGCGAGTTGGTCTTCAGCGAGATTATGCTGGGGCAGTTTGGCGGCTTAGGCGAGCTGGAGAAGTTTCTGACGGTTACAATTGGCGTATACATTGCCGGGCGGATGGTGCAAAATCCGAAAAACCGTAAGATGGTCGGCATTGCGGCGATTACTGGCACCGGCTTACAGCTTCTAATGGGCACCGTGGTCGATATTTTAAAGGTGCAGTTTGCCGTTGAAGATTTTGAAGCCGTTGCCGGATTGCCGGAGAGCGTGTACGCAACCGAAGGGTTCGCCTTTTTAAACGACTTTCTCTTCTCCGGAATTCTCTTTTGCCTGCTGCCAACCCTGTTTTTGGTTCCGAAGCTGTATGGCAAAATCGAGCCGCTTTTGGGGATGCGCCCGCGCGACGAAAAGACCTGCCTTGGCAAAATCAGCGCAAAGGTTGTTATCGGCTGCATTGCCGCTTTTGCCGTAGCGCTTGGCGCTGAGCTTTTGGCTACCAGCGGCACGCCTTTGATTGAATGGGAAGCTGCGTGGGCCGAGAGTCGGACGGCGTTAGCTGTTGGCCTTGTCGTTGCCGCCGCAATTGCCGTTGCCGCGATTGCCGCGCTAAAGGTTCGAGCAGGAAAGATGCAGGCGGTGGAGCAATGAATATCATCGAGGTAGAGAATTTAACTTATTCCTATCCCGCCGCAAAGAGTCCAATTCTAAGGAACATATCGCTTACAGTAGAAAAAGGAGACTTCCTAGCAGTCGTTGGGAACAACGGCTGTGGGAAGTCCACTTTTTGCAAAACCTTAAACGGGCTAATCCCCCACTTTACCGACGGCGATTTTGAAGGATCGGTAAAGGTGGACGGTCTTCCTACACTGGAGGCGGATGTGGGGACGCTTGCCTGCAAGGTTGGGTATGTATACCAGGATTTTGAGAATCAAATCGTCCGCCCTACCGTACTAGACGACGCTTCTTACGCTTGTTTAAACTACGCGATGCCGGATTATATAAAAAAGGGACGGCAGGCGCTTTCGATGTGCGGCCTAGAGGGCAGGGAGAGTGACTATATCTGGCAGCTTTCCGGAGGGCAGACCCATTTGCTGGCGCTGGCGGGCGTTTTGTCCCTGCAGCCGGATGTGCTGATTTTAGACGAGCCGATTGCGCAGTTAGACCCCGGTCATGCAGGCAAAATCTACGAAGTGCTGAAGGAATTGAACGAAGTGCACGGGAAGACGATTCTTGTAATCGAGCATCACACGGAATATATCGCCGATTACTGCAAGCACGTTATGCTGATGCGCGACGGCGGCGTCGCGTGGAAACTTCCGACTGCCGAGGCGCTTCGCCGGGTAGAGGAACTGAAAGAGTGCAACATTTTTCCTCCGCAGGTGACAATTGCCGCGCACAAGCTAAAGCAGGAAGGCAAGCTTTCCAAGGAGCAGTCCCTTCCTACCACAATACCCGAGGGCAAAACTGCGTTTCGCACGTTTTCGTTTTACCCAGACGCAACCCCTAAAAAAAAGCAGGCGGCGGCAGGCGAGGCGATTGTAGAGTTTCGCGGCGTTTCCGCTTCTTACCGCAGCGTAAAAGGCGATGACCGGGCGGTGTTTGACGGACTGAATCTGGAAATTCACCGCGGAGAGAAAATTGCCCTGATTGGCTCAAATGGCGCCGGAAAATCCACCTTAATGAAGATGATGGTAGGGCTTCGAAGGCCAAGCGCCGGCGATATTTTACTAGGCGGCGAGAGCATCCAAAAGATGGGAACAGAGCAGCTCTCGCGCAGCGTTTCCCTTGTCTACCAAAACCCGGAGGAAATGTTTATCAAAGACTCTATTCGCGCTGATATTGCCTACGCCATGCAGGTGCGCGGCGTGAAAAACTGGTCGGAGCGCACCGACGGACTGCTGGCGCGGTTTCGGCTGACGCAGCTGCAGGAGCGGGACGGACGGCTTCTATCCGGCGGGCAGATGCGCCGGGCAAGCCTTGCGATTGGCATTGCCCTAAATCCGCAAATCCTGCTTTTAGACGAGCCGACCGCGAACCTTGATATCGCCACCAGAAAAGAGATTATGCAAACGCTTTCCGATTTAAGGGACATTACCGAAACGGTGCTGATTGCCACGCACGATATGCAGCTTGTCTGCGAATGGGCGCAGCGAATTGTCGTGCTTTGCGGCGGGAAGGTTGTAGCGGACGGGCCGCGCGACGCTATCTTTGGGGACTCGGCGCTGCTTACTGCCGTAGGCATCCGCCCGCCGGAAATCTTTACTATGGGGCAGGCGCTTGATTCGCGGGCGCTTTGCTATACCATCGAGGATTTTTTGCATCATTTTAAGGAGTTGCCGCAATGAAAAAGAAGCTTTCTGAGAACATTTTGGATAAATTTTCGATTGACTTTTTGCGTAACCAAGTGCTGAAAAACGCTTACGGAAACGACGATACGGTCATCGCCCGATTAGACCCGCGCATCCTGCTTGCGTGGTACTTGTTTTTCGGGCTGACGCCTTGGTTTGTCAGCGACCTTTGGTTTTTGTCGGCCTGCTTTCTTTTAGTTCTTGTTACGACCGTGCTGGCTCGCGTTGCAGGGCTTGTTTTGCTGCTGTTTGCCGTCGGCGTGTTTACGCAAACCGGCTATTTGCTTATTGTTTCGCTGTTCTTTGGAGGAGACGCATCCACGATTATCCCTTTGCTTATCCTCACTTTAAAAGTTGCCACCTGCTCTTTGGCATCGGTTACGGTATTTTCCGGTCTTGACCCGGACCGGCTCTCAAACGGGCTGATGTGGTACGGCTGCCCGGAGCGTCTGTCGTTTTCGATTTCCTACGCCTACCGAATCCTCCCGATGCTCATGGAGGAATTTCAAAATATCCTTCTGTCGTTTCGGATGCGCGGAAACGCTCCGGCGCACGATACTTTTTTCGGGAAAATCCGCTACCTGTTCTACCAGGTGAAAATTGTTATGCACGCTTTTTACCCGCTGATGCTAAACACTGCCAAGCGTTCGCGAACAACCGTGGAGGCGCTGGAAATCAAAGGCTATCGCTACGCGGCGGTCAACAAGACCGTCAAAAAAATGAAGCTTGCTTCTTTACGAGTAACTTATAACGATTGGTTATTCCTGTCGGTCTCGTTTCTTCTCGTCGCCGTAGCCATCCTGCTTTCAACACTATTTTAGAAATGAGGAATTAATTTGAGAATCGACTTTCATACCCACGGAAAACTGGCAAAACGTCTGCCGTTTTCGACAGAATACACCGATTGGCTGTTTGACGAGGCAAAAGCCGCCGGATTAGACGGCCTTTGCCTTACGGAGCACTTCAATACGCTGCAATTCGACGAATTGTACCGTTACCTTTTGCAAATCAGCACGCGGGAGGGCGACACGCTCGTTCTAAAAAACGGGCTGCGCATATTCCCCGGAATGGAGACAGACATTGCCGAGGGAGGACATATTTTATCTTTAGGCTCTGCCGAAACGATTCTGGAGCTCAACCGGCGGCTTAGCGAGCACAAGCAAAAAGGACAATTCCTCCCCTTTGAGCAGCTGCGCGATCTTTTCGACGAGTACGACGTACTGGTTGGGGCAGCGCACCCTTACCGAGAAGGCGGAAACATTCCCAAGCTGCCTCCGGCGCAGCTAAAACGGCTGGATTTTCTGGATTTAAACGGCAAAGACGTAGCCGAAGACCGCGAGCGCGCCGAGCGTCTCACGTATTTTTTAGGAAACCGGCTGCAAAAGCCCGTCGTTAGCGGAAGCGATACCCACCAAGCCGTGCAGTACGGCTGCATCTGGACGGACTTTTCCGTCAGCATAACAACGCTTAGCGAACTGCGCCGTCAAATGTGCGCGGGCACCTACCGGATTGCCGTTTCCGCACAGGCCGCATTTCAGGTTCGAACCGCCGGCATCCTAAAGCGGGCGCTGAAGGAAATCCATGCGCTGGGCGGGGATTATGTTGGCGTGCTTGTAAAGAGGGAAGCATAAATTCCAAATCATGGCCTCAGTCCCAAGCAAAAAGCCCGGAATCTTTCAGTTCCGCATCCTCCGGTCCTTTAACATAAGCAACCCTGTCCTGCTCCTCAATCCGAAGCCAGCCGGAGTCTTCCGTCAGAAACGATTCAAAATACACCCACCGGTGACCGTCGGTGGCGCCAAGCGCTATCAGCGACCCTTCCGGCAGAAGGTACGACGGTTCGTCCTCTCCGTATTGGTACACGTACATCGGCGCCTCGGTTTTTTTCACGGTTTTAATCGGATAACTTCCTTCCGGCGGAATAACGCAGAGATCCCAAGCCCACCGCACCGGATCTTCCGCTGTGTCGTCAATCAAGCATCCCTCGCAAAGCGCCACTTCTTCTCTGATTGGAAGCTGCATACGAATTCCGGGAAAAGTAAAGGTCGCCTCCCGCCAAAAACCGTTCTCCGATATTTCTATCTGCTGCCGAATTCCGGTCCAACCAACGGCAATGTCGGTTACGTAGGTCAAATGTTCCCCTCCAAGCAGTCCATAATAAATAATCATGTATGATGTTACGCAATCTTCTCCGGTGCCCGGATGTACAGCGGACGATTTCGGAATCAAGAGCTGGACCGTTTTCCCTCGGGTGCCGGATAGCTTTGCCGCATACAGTTCGCTGGAATTGCAATAGGTCGTTCCCTCCAGCGTACAGCTCCCACACGTCAGCCGGAAGGGATAGCCCTCCGCCTCACTGCCTTCGCCGTATTCCAGCGTGAAGGTGTCGCGCCCGCCGTCCTCATCCAAATACAGAGAGTCCCCGCTTTTCACCGAAACGATCTCTCCGTTTTCCAACGCGCGGTCAACGTCCGTCAGTTTCCGCTCATCCATCACATATTGCTTATCCCCGTTGCCATCCACAACCGTCTGGGTATCCTTTATTTCCCCTACAAAGTCAGGAATGGGGCTTGGCGTCGGCTCGGGAGTAACCGTCGGCTCTTCGCTGCCGCTCGGCGGCATAGTCGGACGGCCGGAGGAAGGCGTCGGATGTTCTTCTCCGGAATGATCGGAGCAAGCAGTCAGCAAAAGCAGAAGAAAAAGCAGCAAAAAAATATGGTATCGTTTCATAACGGTCACCTCCATTTGCTCCTTCTTTTCTTTCCCGTAACACAACAGGCATTTTTTATTATATTCTCAGTATATCAACTGCAATTCCTCATGTCAACATGCCTTATCAGATTTAATATTTCTGTAACATTTAGGGATTTCCAAGTATTCCTTATGTCATAGAAGTTTCCTTTCAAGACTCAAATCCCTGCGCATCCTCGCGGAGCTTATAGCAGACGGGAGATTGACACCCGCCACTGATACAAATTTGTTACCCACCGCCTATAGAGGCGGGGTCATCTCCCATCTGGTATAAAAAAACCACCCTGAATTCTTCAGAGTGGTTTTTCTATACATTCGGCTCTCAAATTCTGACTGCACCAGCTTGGCGCCTTACGCAAACCTCGTTGTGTTCACTTTAACGCCCGGGCCCATCGTAGAAGTAAGCGTAATGCTTCTGAGATACTGACCCTTTGCGGCAGCCGGCTTTGCCTTAACAATAGCAGCCATCAATGCTTGGAAGTTGTCTGCGAGCTGTTCCTCGGAGAAGGAAGCCTTTCCTACCGGAACGTGAATGATATTGGTTTTGTCAAGACGGTACTCAATCTTACCGGCCTTAATTTCGTTTACGGCCTTTGTAACGTCCATCGTTACAGTTCCGGCCTTCGGGTTAGGCATTAAGCCCTTCGGTCCAAGAACACGACCCAGACGACCTACAACGCCCATCATATCCGGTGTTGCAACAACAACGTCAAATTCAAACCAGCCGTCTTTTTGAATACGGGGAACGAGTTCCTCGCCGCCGGCGTAGTCTGCGCCTGCTGCCAACGCTTCGTCTACCTTCGGTCCCTTTGCAAATACAAGCACGCGAACGGTCTTGCCGGTTCCGTGAGGCAGTACAACAGCGCCGCGAACCTGCTGATCCGCGTGACGTCCGTCTACGCCCAGACGGATATGCGCTTCAATCGTCTCGTCAAACTTTGCGGTAGCGGACTTCTTTACAAGGGCAACGGCGTCTGCCACTTCGTACTGTGTTGCTCTGTCGATCGCCTTTGCAGCGTCCATATATTTCTTTCCATGTTTCATAAAATTAACCTCCTAGTGGTGATGTCGGGAGAATATCCCTCCCACTTCCATTTGCAATTTACAATTAGTCGTCTACGACCGTAATACCCATGCTGCGGGCAGTTCCGGAAATCATGCTGATTGCCGCTTCGATGCTTGCCGCGTTCAGATCAGGCATTTTCGTTTCGGCAATTTTTTGAACCTCAGACTTCTTAATGGTTGCAACCTTTGTCTTATTCGGGGTGCCGGAACCACTTTCAATCTTGCAAGCCTTCTTCAAAAGAACGGCAGCCGGAGGAGTCTTTGTAATAAAGCTAAAGCTCTTGTCCTGATAAACGGTAATAACAACCGGGATAATCAGGCCTTCCTGCCCTGCGGTTCTTGCGTTAAATTCCTTTGTAAACTGCACAATGTTGACGCCGTGCTGACCAAGCGCCGGACCTACCGGAGGAGCCGGTGTAGCCTTTGCAGCCGGAATCTGTAATTTGATGTAACCTGTTACTTTCTTTGCCATTTTAGCATACCTCCTAAAATTGTGGTGTTATCGGAAGATTTCCTCCCACTTACCGGTGGAAAACCACCGGCAGCCAACTGTCCGCTGCCTTTACGGACAATGGTCTAATTGGTAACTTTTACTTCGTTAAAGCCAAGCTCTACCGGAGTTTCACGGCCGAACATGTCAACGCTGATAATAAGCGTCTGCTTTGCAGCGTTCACCGCTTTAATCACTCCCTGGGTATTTACCCAAGCGCCGCTGATTACGGTAACGGTTTCCCCTTCGATGAAGTCAACGTTCAGGGCTTCTCCGGTGATTCCCATGTTTTTCATTTCCTGCTCGGTAAGCGGGACCGGTTTCGATCCGGGACCTACAAAGCCGGTAACGCCACGGGTGTTCCGAACGACATACCATGTGTCGTCGTTCATTACCATGTTAAGCAGCACATAACCGGGAAACATTTTCTTCTGGACTCTTTTTTTGACGCCGTTCTTCGTTTCAATCACATCCTGAAGCGGAACGGAAACTTTCAAAATTTGATCCTGAAGCTTACGATTCTCGATCGTCTTTTCAATGTTCGCTTTCACTTTGTTTTCATAACCTGAATAGGTATGAACTACGTACCACTGCGCTTCTGCCATGTCGTCACCCGTCCTATATTGCAAGAATCTTGTCCAGACCGAATTTTACAACCCAGTCCACTACCTCAATGATAGCGCCCAGAAGGACAGTGATAACAACAACCGCTACTGATTCCTTAAAAAGAGTCGCCTTCGAAGGCCAGATGATTTTCTTAAACTCTCTGGAAAGACCCTTAAACCAGCTTTCTTTTACCGGTGTTTTTGTCGTATCGCTCATAATCGTACTTCCTTTCTGTCGGTAAACGGACTACTTGGTTTCCTTATGCAGCGTATGCTGTTTACAGAATCTGCAGTATTTTTTGGTCTCCATCCTGTCCGGATGGTTTTTCTTTTCTTTTGTCATGTTGTAATTACGCTGTTTGCATTCTGTACATGCCAATGTAATTTTTACTCGCACAACTTCCACCTCCGTCGTTTTTTAGGCATAAAAAAAAAGACCTCTTCCATAGCTTTCTAACTATATCACAAGTCCTAAACTGCCGTCAACCCCTTTTTTTAATTACAAAAGCGTTTTCGCCGCCGCCCCAAAAAGGGCGCAGGCGGCGAATCCTTCTTACACAACCGTCAGCCGGAACCATAACCGGCGAAGGCCTTTTGTTTTTCTTTTCTCGTACATTCTAAGACGCTTGTAATATTGCGCCACATACGCGGTTTCCGCTTCTTCCGGCTCTCGTCCGGAAAATTTTGCCTTCTGCGCAATCCGACAAACTTCCACAAGCGTCTTCGGCGCATCGCCTTTTGCCTGCCCGCCCGAAAATACCCGGTTTACGCGCGTGCAAAAGTCTGCATCGTCTTCTAAGACGCCGGGCCGCACGCCTCCAAACCGAAGAAGACGCACGATTTCCCGGTAATAAGCAAGCGTCTTTTTCGCGCCGTCGTCCCCAAGAAGTTCTTCTTTTCGCAAACGTTTCCATCTGCCAAAAAGCGAGAGCGTTACAAGCAAAACGATCGAAACTGCAAGCAATCCGAAAAACAGACGCAGGAAAATGCCTGCAATCGGGCTGCCGGAGTTTTTGCCGGAACCCAAGTCGCCAGTTAGAGGAGGCGTCACGCTTGGAGAAAGTACTCCCTGCGAGGGCGAAGCCGTATTTGTTGGCAAGCCGGTAGGAAGCGGCGATAAGCCGGGCCGCGACGGCGCAGCCGTTAAGTTCTGGGGCGTTCTCGTTGCGGTAGGCGTCGGCGTCAGCGAGACCGGTATGCGCGTAGGCAGTGCCGAGAAGTTTACGTCTCTTTGATAACCTGCCGTTACTTCAATCGGGTACCATCCGTAGTTGTCCAAATATATTTCCACCCATGCATGCGCCGCGCTATCCGGCACGTCTGCTTGCACGTATGGCACTTCTTCCTCTTTTAAAGTTCCGTCAAGACAGAGCGTCTCCACCGCAGCAGTGCCGATTTCGCTTGCGCTGCGGATGTAACTTTCCTTAACGACGTAGCCTTCTACGTAGCGCGCCGGAATGCCAAGCGAGCGAAACAGCATCACGCCCGCTGAAGCAAAGTGCATACAATAGCCTTCCTTTGATTCAAAAAGGAAGTGCTCGATATAGTCTTCTCCGCGCTCCATTGGCTGCGGCTCAAGGGAATATTCGTAATTTTCTCCTAAAAACCGGCAAACCATTTCGACGTCAAGCGCAACGCTTCCGGTGCTCTCAAGCACTCCTTGCACACCGCTGCAAGCCGCAGGAATTTCCAAGTAAACGGAACGCACGTACTCCCGGTACGCTTCGTTGTAAAGCCTCAGGCTTTCCAAAAGATCCCCCGGATACCCCAAAACAGCGATTCTGGCTTCTTCTGATTCCAAGAATCTCGCATCCAAAGCGTTCAGATATAACGCGTTGGATGCGCTAAACGCGTAGTAAAACGGTTTCGATTCGTCGTTATAAAAATAGGTAACTTCGTAATCGGAGCTGCCGGAAGGCTTTAAGCAAGTATCCGCCTCGTCGGATACAGCGTCCGTAAACGTATGCGTGTCGTACGGCGCATAATAATAATCCGGATTCGCTCCTACCACTTCGATGTCCATCTGCGCACGTTTTTCTTCCAAGCGGTAATCTGCCGCGCCAACCGGAACGCCCGCCCTTTTCGCGTAAGCGAAAACGCCGGCAATGAGCCGTCCGGTATAAAGCTGCGAACCGCCAAGCGCTCTAGAAACGTTCTCGGAGTATTCCGCTTGCTGGCTGCGGCTTAGACCCATCCAGCTGCTTCCGTCGTAGCGCGCACCGATATAGCCGCGCAAATACACTTCCCCGCTGTCTTTTGGAAGCGTCACCTGCAAGTGCGTCTCCTGCGTAAAGCGGATGCCGTTCGTGGATTTTTCAAGCTCTCCGCCCGACATTCCGGCTCCGCTTTTCTCTATTCCAAGCGAGATTCCGCCGCCGTCTACGCTCATAAGCTTATCCACCTTTTCGCCAAGCGCTTCCATCATTTTCTCAATGTCCCAGTCTCTGATAGCGTCCCGCATGTCCTGCCGCAAATCGGTACCCGCCACCGCTTCATAAACCGTTTCGCAGCCAATCACACGGCTAACGCCCATAACCGAAGCCAAAAACAAAAGGAAAAAGCCAAGCAAACGCAGCCGCTCCCACGGCAAAACGCCCTCTGCATTTCCAAAAAAGCAAACTAGGAAACAATGCATCACAAGGGGGAGCAAAAAGATAAGTTCCGGAATTGCGCCAATCCATACGCACAAGCCAATTACAAAGGCGACGCAAAGCGCCCAGCAGCCGCGAAGCTTCCGGAATACGACCGAAAAAGCCAAAATAAAAGTCAGAATCGACGATAAGAAAATAAAGAAAGCCGTCAGCGCCTCTTCTCTTTCGTAGCTGACGATAAACTGCTCCAAATCGGCATCGTAGTGCGCGTTAAACCGGGAGATGATCGCGTTTTCTAGGTGAAAGACGCCATCTTGGATGTAGCTCCACCGACTTGCAGCATACCAATACAAAAGCGCCGTCCCCGGCATGAGAAGAGCGGATAAGACCGGCTTTCCAAGCGCAATTACAAAATACACCGACAGCGCTGCAAAAAAACCGTAAAGCCACGGCGCAACCGAAATATCAAGCGCGCGCCAAAATCCGGTCAGCAAAAGGGAAACTCCAAGGAAAATCAGCAGCGCTTCGCAAACCGCCAAAAAAAAGCCGGAAAGCCACGACGCCTTTTTGCGGCCTTGTTCCAGTCGGATTTGATGCGCCAAAACCATCGGAAAATCCCCCTTCCCCAAATTTTTATTCTCTATAACAGCCGTTCCCGCAGCTGTCCTAAGTTTCGCAAATTCTCCTGCAGCTGCTGCGTATGCAGCATTTGTTCTCTAATTCCGTACTGCTGCTCTTCGGCTTCCGAAAGCATCCGCTTTCCGTCGCCGGAAGTAACATGCAAATATGTCAAATAAGCGTTCTTTTTTTCCTGCGACAAAAGCGCTAAATTTTGCCTTGCAAGCTGCGTGGAAATATAAAAGACATTCGAGCGGTACTCCCTAAAGCAGCGCTCAAAATAACACGGAATCACGCTTTTTTCCGTTTCGTAGCAGCGAATGCGAAGCAAACAGGTAATCATCTCATAAAATGTTTCTTCGCTTTCCACTAAAATGCGGCTGTCCGTGCCGGTCTCCAACTGGTACCACGCAACATAATGCAGCTGCCGATTCTCTAAAAGTCTGGAAGACAGACTGACAACCGTTTCCAAAACTGCCTCGTATTCCGCGATTTCTTCCTGTCCTCTCCCTACAAAAAAGTCCGCCAAAAGAACAACCGAGACGTCAAGCGGGCGTCCCAGTTCTTTGACCATCCATGCATCCTGTTTTGCCGTCAGCTTCCAATGCATCCGGTTTAACTTATCTCCGGGCAAATATTCCCGCACGCCAAACAGCTCGGCGGGATCGTCTCCCGGCCGATTTTTAGAATAATGCTCTTCTCCGGATACGGCGTAGGGATTTGCACGTATCGGAGCCTGCTCCATCCAGTGAATCGTCGGCATGACCGCCAACGAAAGCGCAGACTGCTCGTCTTTAAGACGGATAGAAAACAGCCGCAGCCAGTCAAAAAACCTTGCCGAGCACAGCCGTACCTGCGTCACTCCGCAATGCGTTGCATCTATGCACAGGCGAATCTCCTTTCGCCCTTTTCCAAGCAAAGCGCCCTGAAAGCGCTGCTTACTTTTCTGCCCGTTAAAAACCTCCAGGCTTTCTAAATCAAACGAATAAATTCCTCCCGCAAAAGCGCTCCCGCTTACGATTGTTACGCCAAAAGAGAGCGTTTTTCCTTTTGTGGTCTGCCGGTTCTGCCCTCGCCAAAAGCATTGGATTTTCTTTCTGGCACAAAGCAGCTGCACAAGCGATACAACCGGCAGCGTAACGGCAAACAGCGTTAAAACAAACAGCGACTGCTCGTCGTACATAACGGCAAGATAAAAGCAGGAGAACGCAAATAAAAAATACAAAATACGATTACGAAGCATTTGACACCCTCACATTTTTCTGGCCTTTACGAGGGTCGTTCGTTTGCCTTTTTTTCTACCAGCCTTGGAGACGGCACCTGAAGCAAAAGCTCTTCGGCAAGCTTTTCGGTTTTTACGTGATTAACCCGCGCCATCGGCGTAAGAATCAGGCGGTGCGAAGCAACGCTTATGAAAACTTCGCGAACGTCGGTTGGAAGCACGTAATCTCTGCCGTCCTGAAAAGCGTTTGCCTTTGCCATGGCTGTAAGCGCAAGCGACGCTCTTGGACTTAGCCCTAACGCCAAAGACGCGTGGTTTCTTGTCGCAGCGGACAGTCTGGCAATATATTCGTAAAGCGCATCGTGTACATACACGCTTTCTACTTCCCGCATCAGCATTGTAAGCGTATTTTCATCCATTACCGGAGAAACTGTCTCCAGCGGATTTCCGGCGCATCTGTCGCGCATCAGCGTAATTTCTGCCGCAAGCTCCGGATAACCTATGCTTGTCCGGATCATAAAGCGGTCCAGCTGCGATTCCGGAAGCATTTGCGTTCCGGCGGAACCAACCGGATTTTGCGTTGCAAGCACAACAAACGGCTTTGGCACTTCCCGCGTTACGCCGTCCACCGTCACGCTTCCTTCTTCCATAACTTCCAGAAGCGCGGACTGCGTTTTCGATGACGTACGGTTGATTTCGTCCGCAAGAAACAGGTTGCACATAACGCTTCCTTCTACGTAGTGCTGCCGATTCTGCGCTCGGTCGTACACGCTGTAGCCGACAACGTCGGACGGCATAACGTCCGGCGTAAACTGAAGGCGTTTGCAAGTCAGGCGCATAGCCTTAGAGTATGCTAATGCAAGCGTTGTCTTTCCTACGCCGGGAACGTCCTCAATCAGAATATGTCCTCCCGCAAGGATAGCGGTAAGGACGCGGTGAACCACCTCGTCCTTACCTACAACTACTTTGCGCACTTCCTGCTCCACCATTTGCAATTTTCTTTGCTCGTCCCTCATAAACTCCCCCTTAGCTAATCCGTTACTGCGCCTGCTGCAATACGCCGTAATACGCGGGCTTTGGCTGAAGCATCGCGTCAAACAGCAGCGGATACTGCGAACTTCTCCAGGAATAGTTGTCCGCTACGCCCCAAATGGTCAAGCCCGTTACGTTGGAGCTGCCCATTTTTTCGTAGGCAATTAAGAACTGGAAGAGGCGGTCGTAGTAGTCGCCCTGCTTTTCAAAGCTTGCCTCGTCGCTGCCTGTAGTCGTAACGTCCAGCTCCGTAATCTGCACTTCGATGCCCATTTCCGAGAATCGCTCCACCGTGCGGATGTAATCGCCCACACTTGGAAAATCCACGTCAAGGTGGCTTTGCATACCGACGCCGTCAATCAAATCCAGCTCGATAAGCTCCTCTACCACTTTGCGGATTGCGTTGTTCTTTGAATCGATATAGCAGTTAAAATCGTTATAAAACAGCTTCGTATCTTCCGCCGCGTACTTTCTTGCATACTCAAACGCGTAGCGGATAAAGTCTTCGCCGACAATCTGGTACCAGTAGCTGTTGCGGTACTCTCCGCTGCCGTCTTCAAACGCTTCGTTTACAACGTCCCAAGCGGTAAACAGCCCCGGGTAATTCGTATTGCAGTATTCAAGAACCTGCCGGATGTAGCTTTCCATCCGCTGCAGCATCACTTCTCTGGAAACAAGTGTTCCGTCGTTTTTAAATCCGTCCTTGAAAAACCAATCCGGTGTCTGCGAGTGCCATACAAGCACGTGTCCGCGCACCTTCAGATTATGTTCCTGCGCCCAGTCCAATATGGCAATCGTGCGCTGTGGGAACATAACAACGACGTCGTTTTTCGCTACGCACGCCGATTGATTAAGCAGCGCGTCCGGCTTTGTTTCGTTTTCGCAGGTCACTGTGTTAAACTGCTCAAGAATCAGTTTTTCAATCCGCGGATGGTTTAATGTGGTAGAATTTACACACGTGCCAACGGTAAAATACCCCTGATACCGCTCGCAAAGCCGCGTTCCGATTACCGATTCCGCCTCCGGAACATCGTAAATCGGCGGCATGTCGTCCGGTGTCGGTGTCGGTGTTGACGTTGTCTCCGTCGTTGGCGTCGGCGATGCAGAAGGCGATACAGCCTCTGTCACCCCGCTATTGTCGGACCCTCCGGCGTCGTTTACGTTGCTGCACGCAACTGCAAGCAGGCCAACCCCTGCAAGCAGACACCCTAACAGTAACTTTTGCATCTTCATTTTACAAATACCCTCCAAATTTCAAATTCAAGATGTGCAATTCGTCTGCCCGATGAGGGGAGCGCCGTCATCAAAGCAAACAGTCCCGAATATTATAGCATCTTTTTTTCATCGTGTAAATATTTCCTTTAACTGTCCAAAAGCCGACCTGAATCCCGCGCCAAGACTCGCGAGCGAGTCTTGAATTTTAGCGCCTCGTACGTCTCCGTGGAAGTCCAGTAGTTGTTAAAATAACCGCCTGTCATCGACATAACTACAGAACGTGGGTTGATACGATAGGCTGAATATCTTTGCTGTTTGTGGGAATATGTCTTAACGTCATATTTTCGGCAAAATCCAAATATGCAGTTACCATACGGTTCAGTTGATGCAGTTCGTCTTCACTCAAATAGTTTTTCGCAATTGTCACATCACTTTTCTTAATCTTGCCGTCAGGAGCATCTGCCCATATGGTAAGTCCCATATGTTCCTTTTGATGGTCGGCACGTTCCACTATCAATTCAGCAGCCGTATGACCGTGAACTGCAAAGTGCATTTTGTTCTGAACAGCGGCGTAAAACCTTTTTGTTGTTGCCGATGTTTTGTCGTAGTCTATTGCCGTGGCATAAATATCTGTGATTTTCTGATAAAACTTTCTTTCGCTTGCACAGATTTCTCTGATGCATTCAAGTTGTTTTTCAAAATATTTATCCGTCAGATATGTGCCTCGTTTCAGACGCTCATCATCCATAACCCAACCTTTGACGGTGTAGTCCTTCACAATGCTATTTGCCCATTTACGGAACTGCACTGCGCGTTCATTATTCACTTTGAATCCAACGGCAATAATCATCTGCAAGCTGTAATGATTTGTTTCTCTCTGAACCTGGCGATTGCCCTCCATTTGAACTATCCGAAATTTTCGGATAGTTGCCGACTCCTCTAACTCTGAATCATTGTATACTTTCTTTATACGGTCATTTATCGTGCGTACATCCGCGTCATAAAGCGTAGCCATCATTTTCTGTGTGAGCCCTATATTTTCATCCTCATAACGCATTTCAATGCTGTCTTCCTGTTCTCCCACAGAAGCAACATATGTCAGATACTCTGCCGCACTTGAGCGAATGCTTATTTCATTTTTCTTTTTTGCCATCTTCGGCACCTCCATTAAAAAGTGTCACCACTGGTGTCACTTTTTCTTTTCACATAAGTCAGTTCGATATCGTACCCCAAAGCCTCAAGCATCTGCGCGAAGGTCTTATTTACAACGCCGTCCTGCTTTTTGATGATGCGATTAACATACTGGCCTGTTGTTCCGATTGTTTTTGCAAGCTGTGCTTGGGTTGTTCCGTTCTCTATGCACCTTACTTTTACATCTACTTCTATATCAGATGGGGGGATTGACCGAATTGAGGACTTCGACGCTTTCATGAATGACTGATGGAGGTGCTAGTATAACAAACGAAGAAAGAATAAAAGCAATCCAACACACTATTGACCATCCAAATACAGAGGATGCCTATTACAGACTTCTTGAGGACATTGGTGGCTTGAAACGGAATTATTGGGACTATATGACAACTGAGCCTATCGACTGCGATAAGGAACTGGAACGACTCCCTGATGCCGATTATGAATTATGCACGGCTCTGCTTACGATGATTCTGCGAGAAGACCACTTTTCAAACGGCTACTTACGAGTGCGTTATGAAGCCGGACAGGCAGATGCAGTTCTGAACCGAATGATTGATACTCTTAAGCCTTAACCCATACTGCTATGAAGGGAATGATCAGACATACGTGATTAATCCTCGGTATATCACCATTACTTGGAAAAGCTCTCCGACACAGAGTATTCGGTCTGCGGTCGTGTGGAAATTGAGTATCCACTATGTCAGAGCAGGAGGGCGTAACCGAAGCACTCAAAGCGGCTTACCAAATGGAATGGGTACGCCGTAAAAACAGCATCCGCAACCGTGCAGAGGAAATCGTCTTGTCTGAACTTGTATATGCTTAATCGAATGCCCGTTATCGGCTGTATGGCTGATAACGGGCATTATTTTTTGTTGGGAGATCTGTCACCCTATCAGTCACCTTGCGGGTGACTGATAGGGTGTACCAAAGAGCAATCAACAGCTTTTAGGGCGCAATTAAAAGCTTTTTCAAGGTGAATAACATATTTCTTGCCAACCAATTAATACCTTTTCATTACAAACGCTATTATTTATGTGACGAACACCACTTTTGGGGGATGGCGAACACTACTTTTTAGATTTATCATTTGTTGTTTATTTTCCAATAGCCTTTTCTGTCGGAGCCGATACGCTCAAGAATACCTTTTTCTTTCATTTCCTTCAATCTCTGCGATACCGTTTTTCTGCTGAGGGAAAGTTTCTCTGATATGGCAGTTGAGGTATATGCCGGATCTTCAGAAATAAGCTCAAGAATTTGAATGGATTTTTCATCCAAATTATCTGTCACCTTATCTGTCACCCTATCTGTCACCTTGCGGGTGACAGAACGAATAACTCTATCCTCTGGTGCAGTAAATTCAATCATAATGTCGCCGGGATTAATTGTATAAACGGGCTGAGGAACACCGTCTTTCTCACAGGCAGAGCAGATTTTTTCAATTCCACGTCCCCAACTTTCGATGAAACCTGCCAAATAGAACACATGGGCAATATTGGGATTGTACGGGCTGGAAGCGTGTTTACGCATCAAGTTCTCCAATGTCCAGTTTTCGGGCAGACAACCGCAGTTGGCGATATACAACCTATCCTCATATACGCTTATCTGAATCGGAACGCCGGATTGATACTGTTTATGGCACAAAGCGTTTAACAAAGCTTCACGCAGAGCTGCTTCCGGTACAAAATATCGCTCAATACGCTGCATACCCTCGTAGGAGATTTTTGCTTTCATATATCTGAGGTATACAAGCTCTACGATTTTATCAATCTGTTCCAAAATAGAACCGTGTACCTCGTCTTGATACAACAAATCAGCGTCGGTTTCAAAGAAGCCGATTTTAACGTATGCGCCAAGCTGCCATTTCTCCGGGTCTTTTGAGAATAGAAGCATTGCCGCATTGGTCAGATATGAGCCATTCATTAGATGCAGCTTTTCCATAAGTACATCTTTCGGCTCATCCAAAACGCTTTTGTCAATGCGTCCTTTTTTGGCTGCCCACTGCTTAAAGCGTTCCACAATGGAATCGTCAATATCATTCAAAGAAAATGCAGGCAGAGGAAGGTTATCCCAAGTAGCACCACGCTTACGCATTAGAAATGCTTCCAAGGCAGGACCGGTCAAAATCTGCCGTGTACTGCCACTTCGATAATAATAGATGCCCTTGCAGGAAATGCCTATCGGATAAGAAGGAACATCAATTTCAATGTATTCTTTTCCGCTTTCTTCGTAAAGATTGACACCGACGATAATGCCCATAGCATCTCTGATCTTGTTGGGTACATCTTCAAGGAGCTTGCGGGCATTGGGCAAACCGATTACGTTGCCGTCATCATCACAGCCAATATAGATTTTGCCGCCCTGTGCATTGGCGTAGCCGCAAATCCATTCCAGATATTCGTCTTTCCATTTGCTTTTCTATTCAATGCTTTGGTTCTCAGGCATTTCCGTCACCGTCCTTGTCTTTATTTTTACCACGGGTCTTATACACGTTATACTTATTCTTACACTGCAGGCTGCAGAAGATCGCACTTGGTCTGCTTGCCACAAGGGTCTGCAAACAGTGCTGTCCCTTCGATAAAATCATTCAGTAGTGTAAATTCACATCATACAAGGCTCCTTTGTATTGTGCTTAGGTTTTATTTCATATGTTTTAACAAATCGGTCAATTCAAGACCCGCTTGCGGGTCTTGGCGCGGGATTCGTGTCAGCTTTAGCTGACATTTTCCTTACCGAATCCCTGCGCATCCTAAGCGGAGCGTTTATCAGATGGGGGATTGACTCCCGCCACTGATACGAATTTGCTATACTCGCCGCCTACAGAGGCGGGAGTCTTCCCACATCTGATAAACTCCGACAACGCTATTCTCGCCAGCTTATTCACATTCTGCACGCTAACCAAATTTCCAGCATCATCAACACCGATAAAGATGGTACTGCCCTAGGCATTAGCATCTCTCTATCTCAAACTTTTAAAAAACTCTTCTCTTGAAAGATTTAAGTCTTGATACGATAGTAGTCTTCCGGATCCACATCGATCCTGACTTTCGTATCTGGTTTTCGGTTGCTCAAGAGGCACACCGTCTCGTTTTGCGCATCGTTGTCCAAACTTAGTGTAAACTCTTTTTCTATAATCGGCAACTTAAATTCTATGGATTTTAGCCACTGACCATTTTCTTTCCGTTCTTCATAAATCTGTACATTATCCACTAACTGTGACAGAAACTCTCGTTTCTCTGCTTCATTCATTTTATCATACAGTTTATCAAAGAAAATGAGTGCCTTGTAGATATTATCTCCGGTAATCTTATCTGCCAGCAGAGAACGTCTCTTGGTTTTTGCAGATACAAGCAGCTCCTCTGCTTCCTCTATTTTATCATAGGTTTTGTACAAACGATTCTCCAAATCTGTTTTTCTTCGTTGATAATGCTTATCCTCGTAGTCAAGATAATCAATATCAGACAAGATAGAATCTTTGTTATGATATAGCTGTCTTAATTGCTTCTCATAATTTGCTATCTCCTGATCCAGTGTACTGGTATCTACTTCCATATTTATCTTGCTACGAATCAAATCTGAGAACTTAGGATTACTAACCAACTTGCTGATCACCTCTGCAACAGCAGCGTCCAACATCTCTTCATGCACTTGTCTTCTGTAATCACACTTATGGCCTCTGGTCATATTGCGGTGCTTGCAACCATAGTAATAAAAATCCTTATAATTGCTTCCATCCTTGCGTTTCTTAATCGCCTTATTGCCATACATTCCTGCGCCACAGACAGGACATTTCAAAATTCCCGATAAAAGATGAATCTTTTCTCCCTTGTCACGATTTACCTTTTCGTATTTTTTAGCCTGTGCTGCTACCTTGGCCTGTGCTTGTTCCCACACTTCCTCTGATACAAGAGCTTCATGTAAACCATTTACCAATAGATAATCATCCTTTTTTACCTGCCTATACTCATTCCTCGTACCATGAACCTTTTCTGTCCGTCTCCTGCCATAAGAGATTTTACCGCAATAAACCGGATTCTGAATAATTCTTCTGATAAGAGCCGCATCAAATAATGGATTGGTACCATTTTGTCTGGCTATCTTATGGATTCCGTGATTTTCTAAATACTTAGCAATTCCATTCGCTCCCAAATCCGTATTTACATATTGATCAAATATCGTTCTGATGGCAACTGCTTCTTCCTCATTGACTTCCAGTTTGCCATCAATAAGCGAATATCCATACGGTGCAAAGCCACCATTCCATTTGCCTTCCCTGGCTTTCTGCATCCTGCCTTCCATGGTCTGAACACGAATGTTCTCACGCTCAATCTCTGCCACTGCTGACAGCACAGATATCATAAGTTTACCGGCATCTTTAGATGAATCAATTCCATCCTCTACACAGATTAGATTAACTCCAAAGTCCTGCATCACCTGTAGTGTAGCAAGTACATCTGCTGCATTTCTTCCAAATCTGGAAAGCTTGAATACAAGGACATAGGATACTGCATCTTTTCCTGATTTGATATCGTCCATCAGCTGATTAAAAGCAATTCTTCCTTCAATGGATTTACCGGATTTTCCTGCGTCTTCATACTCGCCGGCTATTTCATATTCATTATAGTCACAGAATGCTTTCATTTTGGTTTTCTGTGCTTCCAGTGAATAACCATCTATCTGCATAGCTGTTGAAACACGAGTGTAGAGATACACTTTTATCTTCTCTTTAGACATTCTTTTCACCTCATAACATCAATCTTGCAGTCGAAAAATCGGCCGCAAGTTATATCTGTTTATCCGGCAACGAGAGTAATCTATCTATTACCGGATGAATAATTGCGGTTTCTGTAATCTGATTAATAGCACAAAGTTTCTTCCCTGCATCTTTACTTGATGCCCCGCAGTGATAAACCAGTTCTGTCTCCTCACCATAATCAAGTACAATTAACCTGTCATGACAATCGGGATTAGACTTAATTCGAAGAGAAGGATATTCATTTTGAAAATCGGTCACTAAAGATTTTGTAAGAAATCCCTTCCTACCTTTTCCATTTTCTGTGAATAAAACAACCTCCACACCATTAGCCTTCTGTGAAAGATGTTGTAATGATTTTGCATTCATATAATCATCTACAACATAGATTGATTTCTTTGCTTTCTGATAGATTTCTGTGTAAGCAATGTCGGCTTCTAACTTCTGACCTTTATAAATCACAAAATTCTTGACATCTTTTTCCGAAATAAAATTCTCACTTAGCTGTTCAACATTCTTTTGAATCAAATTAACCTTTTGGTCTGTTTGTTTCTGTTTATCTATTAACCCAGCTGTCTGCACTGATATTTCAGTAACTTTAGATGATAGTAACTCCATTTCAGATCTTGTTACAAATTGCTGGTTCTGTTTAATATAATGTCGCATTTCTCTAAAGGTACGCATAATAAAAATGCTTTGTTGCTCTGCTAATTCTCCGCGAAGTACTGTAGCAAGCATATAGATTCCTTGCTCTGTAAACGCAAAAGGCATCTTTTTAATATTGGATCCCTGTCTATTACTCTTTTCGTTCAAAGTCGCAAACTGCGACTTTGAAAATCCCTCCGGTATTTCTTCTTTATTTAGTTGAAACATGAAATCCTCTGGAAATCTACTAATGTTCCGCTTCACCTGCTCATTTAATCGTTTGACTTCATATCCATAGATTTCTGCTAAATCTTTATCCAGCATTACCTGCTGTCCGCGAATTATATACACTTTACTACGAATATCATCTGTAGTAATCAATTCCTTTGTATCTTCCATTTTTCCTCCTACCAAACCGGTTATTAGTTCCGTCAGATTGATTTTTCAATTCCATTTCATGAAGTCACAAATTGTGACTTCATGGATTTTTGATTCAAGGTGCAGTTAATTCACCTTGAACGTTAACGCAACTTGAGATTAATCAATCCTCCACAATACTCTCCATCTGTTCCAACTTCTGCAAGGCCTTTATATACGCCATCAGTCGTTTATACTGCTCATCACCTAGACTATGTATCTGTTTTAAAATCTTAATATCCGCCCTAGTGACTTCATAATCCATATCTGCATCTTTATATTCCGGGTCAATTCCCTTCCCCGTTAAAAGCTGTTCAGGAGTAATATCTAATGCATCACATATTGAAAGCAAACAATCCGCTTTTGGATTTGTCTTTTTCTTTTTCCAGTCACTGATGTTACTCGTTGCAATTCCAGTTCTTCTTGAGAGTTCCAACTGCGTTATGTTCTTCTGCTCCATCACATAAAAAATTCTTTCACTGATAATCATGATTTTTCCTCCATCAACATTCCATATATATCCGTATTTCGTAATTTATATATCCGTCATTACGGTTATGATATCATGCGACAGCTTTTCTTTCAATAGAGAGTTTTGCATTTCTGAATTTTTCAATATTCTTCTCTTTATAAAATTCGACATACAGCTGTTTTATTCTTTTCATGATAAGATAATGATCCGGATCCGGTAAACTATCCAAATCCATTGCTTCTGCATACTTTGCTACCATCTCTCCGATAAAATTTGCCAAATCACTCCATGCATCTCTTTCTTTTAGAACCACTTTATTCTTAACCATAATTAAAATCCTTTCTGACATTATTCATACTAACTATCATGCTATTTCACAAATCGGCAAGCAGTGCACCGGTATATACCCGGCGCATTTTTGCTTGTTGTGGAGTATGCCCCAATCCCCCTAAACTGCTGTCAAGCCGCAGAGCCACGCTGTCGCTTTTTCATAATATTTAATTTCTCTTCTTTGAATCTACATCATAAAGATGTATAACTGACTTAAGCGTTTTTCTAAGTAACTTAGTTTGCTCAGCATGCATCTCTTTTAATTCAGCAATATCCTCTCTGTAGATATTTCCGGTTTCATTTGCTTTTTTAGCATACTGATTTAGGTTATTGCTAATTCTTGAATGCAAGGACAACACCTTACTCAAATCTGGCCATCGCAAATTGATCAAATATCCATTCAAAGCCATTTTTCTGATAAAGGCGCTCATATTTTGAACTCCGGCCTCCTTCATACGTTCATGAATCATCTCCACCTCCTCCGGCTTAAATTTCACATAAATACCTTTTGAATACTCTTTCACTTTTCTTTTCCTCCATTTTTTTCACATTTGTAATCTTTTAGAAATCATTCTTCCGGGACAGTCGATAATTTCTAAAAATGAGCAACAAAAAAGCAACCGATACTACTCGATTGCCATGTTGTTACCTTTGCGAGACTATACATTCCCCAAAGTTTGTTAGTGTTGCACAAACAGTTTTGTGAAAAATTCTGTCCAAAAACTTTCCCAAAGTGATAATTGACTTTTTGCAAATTGTTGTTCTCAGAGTTCTTACGAAATTGGAAAAAGCCCAAACCACACGGGTTTGAGCTTTGTTTGTATATTCCCATTTTCTGTTTTTGGGTATAGAATCTCCGTTGATAATATAGAATATTTGTTCGTTTTTGTCAAGAATTTTTCAGAGTTTCTATTTATTATCTCGAACATATTAACATATTGTACAAAATAAGGAACTTACCTTACATTTCTATATATGACGCTTCACTTGGCATCTGCAGTCTTTAATATCATTGTAGGAAGTACTACGTTTCGCCCATAGTCATATCTACTCTGTTCCTCATCTGTCCGACCTACCAAAGCGGCTCCTGTAGCAGAATTATCTGATACTACCAGAAGCGCAACTGTCGGTATCTCCAATAAATCTGCCATAAGATAAAGAGACGCTGTTTCCATTTCAATTAAGTCAGTATCGAACTCTTTTATTTCTTCAAGATGATAGTATTCTGCAGCAATTGAAGGTGTGCAAAATACAGATGCTTTCTTTAATTCATAACCGCTTTCTTCCGCGATTCCAACAATATTGTTTATAAATGCCATGTCAGGTTCTACCCTTTCAAAAGGGACAAAATCTTTGATGGAATCTTTCAGATAGGTATGTGCAGAACCACCTGCGATCGAATAAGAAGGTGTACACAAATCGCCAAGCTCAAACTCCGGTTTTAATGCACCAACTGCACCTATAAAAATCATTTTGTCAAAAGTCAACTCTGCACATACTGCCACATGATCAATCAAATTTGAATCTGATGATGCAGTTTTTATCCATGCAATCTTAAGGTCATCTTTTTCAACGAGATATCCCGCAATATATGCGCCTTCCTTTAAGGTTGTGACCTTGCAATAGCTATCCATCTTAAGTTTATACGGAGAAAAGCTTGGTGCAACAACCAGCGCATCATAGTGTTCATTCTTATCAAGACCGAAAGCAAGATATGCCATGTTATCAGAATTGTATTGATGAAATTTGTCCATAATCTCAATCATTCTCTTTTTCATAAATGATTTTCCTCCTCTAATTTGCTTTATTTATGATTTTGGGTATGTAACTGCAAATTACGAATTCTATCAAAACACTCATTCAGCATAGCGTAATCCACTTTACCGGTTTCCCTGCAAATTGCTGTTGCTTCCACCGTAAAATCACCCGCATAGTCATACTGTGCAAGCTTATCAAAAAAACCTGTAAAATCAATCTTTCCCGCTCCGACGGGAAGTGTTCTCAGATTGCTCCAGTCCATGTATCCGCCATTATAGTCATTGATGTGCATGTGTGATACCAGATGTTCACGAAGCAACCAGTCCCACTCAGGTAAAAACAGTTCCATGGTCTGATTGTGAAACTCAGACATCTTGGTGTCATAGACAAAAGTGGCGCATCGGTATGCTTCGTGTACTCTTCTTATGTTTTCGTGAGGATTCTTGTGGTTACATACCACATTTTCAATCATCAGTTCTACCCGGGAAGCTCTCGCCAGTTCATTTAACACGCCAAAGCGTTCGATGTTTTTGGAAAGATTCTTATCAGATACAATACCGTTCCAGAGGTGGAGCACCATTTTGCCAGCACCGAAGGCACCTGCAATCTCCAAATTCACTCGAAAGCGTTCTATCCCGTTTTGGAAGGCTGTCCGATCCTCCTCATCCGTCATTCTGTATTCATGATATCCTGTCTCGTCAAACCAAGCTTTCATACCACATAAAGATTCCCCCAGCGATTTCTGACAATGCACCACCGGAATCCATAACTTCAGTGGCTTAACGATTTGAATTAGCTTGTGCACATTTTCATACATCGTACTGTCCACCATGAACTCAAATCCATCGCAGTTTAGTTTGTCTGCCATATCACCAAGCGCAATATACTTTTCGGGCGTTGTTCGCGGAAACAATGCCCCTGTCGAACATAGTATTTTTCTCATAAGATGCTCCTATATTTTATGTGTTGTAATACGAATATCGGTCCTCTGATTCTTGATGGCAATCTGAAAATCATCCTCGTAGATGATTTCCCCGGGAATCTCATCACACTCAGACATATATAGCTGCGTCCCATATTTTCTTGCCATCTCCCTGTAAAATGTCATTTCAGAATAAATCTGATTTCCCTCAGGAGTATCTTTAAACCAAGTGATAGCCTTGTCCGGATTACCTTCTTCATAAAAGGGAGGCACCGGCAATACCTTTTCGAAATAGGCTCGATTTTTCCAGTATTCTTCAGTTTCCTCCTCGGATAGAATACCTGCGTCAACCAGTTTACCAATTGCAGTAAAAATTCCTCTCGGCTGTTGCGTGATATATGCTATATCAGCAGTGTGAATACGATAGTATCTCATCCCTCTTCACCTACTTTCATTAAGTCAATCCAATATCTTTTTATAACAGTTCCTTCAACTTCAATACTTTTTTTCAAAAATACCGCCATTTGAAATAATAGTCTGTTCGCTGGCTTTATTGGTTTCATCACAAGTAACAAGCATTTTTTTGATACCCAAATTCCTTGCATTTCTGATGTTCAAACGAAGCATCTCTTTCGCATATCCTTTTCTTCTTTCTTAAGGGCGAACCGAATAGCCAGTATGGCCGCCCCATGTTCCAAGAATAGGGTGATCAATGTGGTGTCTCAAATCAATAATCCCTACAATTCTGTCATCGCTTTTTCGTACTGCAAGATACATATCTGAAGGTACCGTTGTTCCTCCGTCGTTACATGTTTCCTCGCTATTTCTCAATTTACATATACGAATCCATTCCTCTGCAGAATTACATTTATCAAGACAACCGCATCCTGCAAATTGATTTTCACTATCTGCAGCGCCAAAGAATAAATATTGAAAATCCCAACTTTCCAGCCGGAATATATTGGTTACGATTCTTTTCCACTGAAGACATCTGCTTCAGAAAAGTTGTCCACATTCCTTGGCTGCAATAATCCCTCTTTCAAAAAATGTGCATATTTATTTAAATTGCATCTTCCATTCCACCACCGCCTGTTGTATAATTACCTTGTTATTCGAGATACACCGTTGTGTATCTCGAGATGTAGGATACATCTTCATCCGTTACTGTGTGTCTACGAAAGCTTTCCAGTAACCATGAAGATGTATTTTTTATGCTCTGTCCTATCTCTTTCCTTAACGGACTAAACGACAGGTAGATCTGCATAACAATGTCGGCTATCTGGGTGATCAGATAGTGGTTTTTCATCGCATTACTGTCCCGGCTGTTTAAGTGCTCTATATCATAGATCCCGTTTTTCTGGTTATTAAATCCCTCATTCTCTATTTTCCATCTCCCACGCCCTGCTTCTATCATTTCCTCCAGGTTTCTCTTCGTCAGCTCAATGTTTGTGATCCACTGGAATTCATGGGTTTCTTTCTTCCCGGACTCATTTGTTTCATACCAGTAGCGATACATATTTGCTTCTTCCTTCTTCCCTGCAGTTTCTTCTACGTGGTTGACGTATTCTCCCATCCCCTTTTCTTTCCCCAGCCCTTCTGCTCTTTCCGCTCCGCCTCCACCGGCTATCCACTCATAACTCTCCGCCAGGATTTTCTGCCGTGTCGCTTTCTGGGTCAAGATATATCTCCATTTGTGATTGCGGCAGATCTCCATGACCGGCTCTGCCGCGTAGAGGGCATCCCCCTGCAGGCAGATGGGCAGCCTCGGGTATTCCTTTCCCAGCCGGTCCAGCAGCCTTTTTGCTGCATTCATCTCACAGTCATTCTTACTGACGTCCTCATTCTCGTTTTCTATAAACTCCGTGTCCAGACTGATGATGATTCCCGGCGCCAGTACCAGCTTTGCCTCCAGTACTTTATGATAATATCTCTTTATCTTAACTTCTTTTCCTTCCTCTTCCCGTACAATGGTTGTCACAAGGCAGTTCTCACAGTGTTTTTCACGAAAATAGAAGAGTCCCGTACCATCTATGATGATACGCCAGTATTTTCCAAGGAGTCTGGAATGGTAAAAACTTTTCTTCCGGATCAGACTTTTTACCATCTTTTTCCTTACATCCGCCAGACAGGCCGGAGACAGGCGTTCCAGATAATAATTCAGGGTATCTGCATGCGGCATTTCCATCAGCCCCCGGTCTCCGGACAGAAGCCGAAGGGTGTCGATACACTGCTGCTCGTTAAAGGTTTCTTCCATCGAACGCATGCTTTTTACTGCACACATATTTTTCAGGATTCCCATCAACACCAGGTCGGACTGGCTATAAGTGATATAGGAAAGGTTGCGTGGATCTGCCATCTCATTCAGCCATTGTGGGAGTTCTTTAAAAAAGTGGCGCATAAGCATCATTACGTCCACAATTCCCCTATCCTTTTTCTTTGCCCTACGTTTCTTCTCTTTCGTAAGCCAGTCAGATTTTTTCTTCATTTTCTTTTTCTTCATGCTTTTCTCCTGTGCGTAAAATTTTTTCTTTTATTTTACACCAGACAGGAGAAAAGCGGAGAATTTCTGATCTTTTTATTGCGAAAAGTTTTTATTCTTCAGAGCTGTCACTATCTGCATCATTATCAATAATCTCCTGACGGAAATTCCATATATCTTCAGCATATTTTATTTGAAGTTCTACCAACTCAATACTCTCAAGGGTACCTTCGTACTCCATAGAGCGCATCCTACAGCTACCATCCAGTTTTTGAAATTGACCATAATTAACAAAATGTAGTCCACATTTTTCCATTACATGACCTGATGCTTTATTTTCTTCAACATGGCTTGAGGAAAACTTACTAACACCAAATTTTTCGTTTGCAAATTGCATCATTGCCTTTGTTGCTTCAGTTGCAAATCCATAGCCCCAGCAGTCTTTCCTAAAATTATAGCCAAAGCCCCAAAAACCTTCGCGCTTACTATCCGGTCCAATGCTTCCACTTCCTATTAGCTCATTGTCTTCTTTTCTCACAAATCCAAAATGATACTCATTCTCTACGCTTTTCAAATAAGTAAGCCATTCTGAAACCTGATCTTTTGATGTGTAAGTATTGTAGACCATATACTTTGCAACATCCTCATCACTAACCCATTTGAAGATAGCATCTCTATCCTTGTCACATAATGGGCGCAATATCAAGCGCTCTGTCTCTATTACATATTCATGCATGTTTTATCCCTCACTTTCTAATCTGATTGCTTTTATTATCCGGCCAAAATAATAAAAAAACCACCTACCCAGAAAAGATAAGTGGTCAGCGTATACGTATATCGTATATATTCTGAAATCCCATTCTTCTCTGTATCCACTATCTTTACATACAACAACAAAACCATGCACGTGTACCGCATGCTTGGCTACCACATTGACGTATGAAGATTTGGATACAAATCTGCTCATCCGAAGAATTTCCTTTCAAAAAATATTAGATTTAGGTTACTACTGTAATACTCAATTGTCAATCAAATTTTTAAATCATCCGAAAAAATCTCAATGCGTCCACAATCGCATCCTCTTTCTCTTTTGGACACTGTGGATGCTTTGTATCTTCCGACTTAGGCAAATTATAGTTCTCACGCTCTATGATTCCATACTTAGATTTTACCTGTGCAATATAAAGGTTAGATACCTTCATCCCATCATTATGCTCTGCCACATACTTCTTAATTTCCTCATACGTAGCCTTACTCTCCGCACTGGTCAGATCCATCTCATCCATATCCACCGTCACATTCACATGATGCTTCGCTTCATGAAGTTTGGACAAAAGGCATACCGTCTCCACCCCCACCGTCCACGGAAACATGTCCACCGGCTGCACCTTCTCCACTGCGTACCCGCCGGCGGCAAGGCGCCCTACGTCTCTAGCAAGCGTCGCGCTGTCGCAGCTGACGTAGACGATGCGGGCGGGGCTCATGGCGAGCATCGTTTCAAGCACTTGCGGCTCGCAGCCTTTGCGAGGCGGGTCAAGGACAATCACGTCCGGGCGGCAGCCCTCTTCGCGGTATACGCGCGGCAGCACTTCCTCGGCTTTGCCCACGTAAAAGCGCGTGTTCGGGAGGTTGTTGCGAAGCGCGTTTTCCTTCGCGTCCTGTATGGCGGGAGCGACCACCTCAACGCCGCGCACAAAGCCAGCCTTTTGCGCCAAAAACAGGCTGATTGTGCCAATCCCGCAATACAAATCCCAGACTTCTTCCGTTCCGGTCAGGCTTGCGAAGGAGAGCGCGATTTCGTACAGTTTCCGGGTTTGCACCGGATTTACCTGAAAGAACGACTGCGGAGAAATTCGGAAGCGAAGCGCTCCGATGCTGTCTTCCAGATAGCCGGGGCCGTACAGGGGTATGATTTTTTCGCCAAGGATGACGTTCGTATCGCTCTCGTTTACGTTTAGGCAGATGCTGCTAACCGTAATTTCCGGCGCGAGAGCCAAAAGGCGCTGAACCAAGGCGGGCGCGCCCAAAAGGCGCTTTCCGTTAATTACAATACATACAAGAAAATCGCCGTTTTCGTAGGAGCGGCGAATTAAAATATGACGAACCAGACCGGTTTTGTCTGCTTCGTTGTAAGCAGGGATTTGATTTGCAATAAGGAACTGCCGGATTGCTTCTAAAATCCGGTCGTTTTCTCTGCTGCCAAGCAGGCATCCGGGCTGCTCTACGATATCGTGGCTGTGGCTTGCGTAAAAGCCCATGCACAGCTGCCCCTGCCGGTTGACGCCAACGGGAACCTGTGTTTTGTTTCGATAGTGATACGGCTGCTCCATCCCGATTACAGGTTCTACGCAAACGTCCAGCCCGCCAATGCGCTTTAGATGGTTTGCGACCTTTTCGCGCTTAAAGCGCAGCTGGCGCTCGTAGGACATGGCCTGAAGCTGGCAGCCGCCGCAGCGGCGCGCAGACGGGCAGACCTCGGCAATCCGGTCTTTCGACGGACAAATAAGGCGAAGCAGCCGCCCATAGCCGTAATTTTTCTTTAATTTCGTGACAACCATGGCAATGCGGTCGCCTATCACGGTGTCTTTTACAAAAAACGGAAATTCGTCAATTTTGCCTACCCCGCTGCCATCCTCGGTCATATCTTCAATAGAAACTTCCAGTTGCTGATTTTTCGTAAACATGCACTCGCTCCGCACTTTCGCTCCTTATTCTGGCCTTGTCGAGCGGCGCACATTGCTCTCTAACGTCCGCTGGAAGCCAAGCCAGCCGCCGTCGTATTCCGCAGACTGGAACAACTCCGTAAACTGCTCCATTTTTGCATCTAAGTCGTCCGCCATTGCAAGCGCCATCGCCTCAGCAAGCGCCGGAACCTTCGGCGAGCCAAACTCCGGCTTGCGGTGATGCGCCAAGATGCAGTGCCGCAGCTCTGCGGCAAGCGGCTTTGGAAAGCCGGGAATCTCGCGAATCCGCATTCCTACCATCTCTGCGCCAATGAAAATATGCCCCAAAAGGTTTCCGTCGTCCGTATAGTCGTTTTCTGGGAATTCAGAAATTTCCTCCAGCTTCCCGATGTCGTGAAACATCGCTCCCGCAAGCAGCAAATCGCGGTTAAGAACCGGGTAATTTCTGGAAAGATAGTTGCAAATGCGCGTTACGCCAAGCGTATGCTCCAGAAGTCCGCCTACAAAACCGTGGTGCACGGAGCGGGCCGCCGAGTGCGCTTGAAACTTCCGGGCAAAATCGGGTTCGGAAAAAAAGCTCAGCAAAAGCTGCTTTAAGTGCGGCTGCTTTACCGATTCGATAAACTTCATCAATTCCGCGTACATTGCCTTCACATCCTGCGTTGTGCTTGGCATATAATTCGACACATCGTACTCTCCCGACTCCGCCTTGCGGATTGTGCGGATATTCAACTGGTTCGCGCTGTTAAATACCGTCACCTGCGCTTCTACCTTCACGTAGTCAAGCGGCTCAAAATGCCCAACGCCCGGTCCAAGGTCCCAAATTTTTCCGTCCACTCTGCCGGTCTTATCCTGCAAAACAAGCGACATATAGTTTTTTCCGGTTTTGCTTTTTAGAATTTGCGCCTGTTTGCAAAGATATATTTCTCGGATTGCCTCTCCTTCCCGAAGCGTTTCAATATATTTCATAAACGCCGTCCTCCTTTTACTTCCCTTGCTGAATTACAATCGACTTGCTCATTTCCCTGCCGTTTCGGTAAAAAGTAACCCTTACTTCCTGATCAACCAGGTAATTGTTTAGTACCGTAAAGAACTGGCTGGCAAAATAAATATCGTTCTCTCCTACTTTGGTTATAAGATCCCCGCGCCGAAATCCCTGCCGATAAGCCGGAGAATCTTCCTTTACTTCCGTAATCAAGATGCCGTTTTCTATCGACGCTTCCTCCAAAACAGCCGCCGGAAGCTCCTCAAAAAGCACGCCGAAATAATTGGGCTGCTTTCCGTTTACCATATACTGTAAAATCGGATTCAGTTCATTGACGCTGTACGCCTGCAAAATTTCCTGGTCTCCGGCAAATTTGCGGGTCAAAACGCCAACCATTTCTCCGGAGGAATTGACCAAAATGCCAAACCCTTTCTCGTATCCGTACATATTCGTCGCAATCAGCGAAACCGAGCTGTCCGTAATATAAACGGTCTCGCCTACAGAGGAAACCATGCCCGCATCGACCGAGAGATGCCTTCCGGTCGGGCTTCCAACCGCCACTACAAGCGCGCCGGGCGAAAGCTTCGACGAGTCGCCAACGGCAATAACCCGAATGCCCTGCATCTGCGCTTCGGTAAAATCCTTATGAGACGCGCGCACAACCGCCAAATCCAGCTCTTCGTTTACTGCCAAAACCTCCGCTTTTGAAACTGCCGCGTTGCAAAACGTAGCGTAAAGTATCTCCGCTTCCGCCGCGAGAAGATCCGTATAATTTACAAGAATCAGGTATTCCAGCTGGTTATCCGCCAAAATAATTCCCGTAAGATTCGTAGAAACTTCCGTCGCTTCTTCAAAGATTGCGTCGTAATCTTCCTTTACGGCCGTGATGGTAACAATCCCCGGTGCAAGCTCGTCTGCCATTTGCCAAATGCCCTGAAGCAGCTGGCTGTACTGTTCCAAAATCGTAGGATCTACGGTCGTGTTATCGCCGTCACCGCTGTCTCCAACGGCTGTCCCCGGAACAGTCTGGTTTGGGAACTTTACGTCTTCGCGCTGGTTATCTTCCATAATGTTTGTCAAGATATAATCGGTCGCCTTATAGGAGATGCTTGCAATAATACCAAAGAGAATCGCAAGCAAAAACACGCCCAGAATAATAAGCAGCCGTTTTTTCTGCCTGCTGTTCCACTTTTTCTCTTCAAACTCCTGTTTGATAAAACCGAAATTTTCATTGGCCTGCTTTTTTTCTGCGGACCGCTCCTGCTCTTTGCTTTCGCTTGACATATGTGCTCCTATTCCGCCTTTGCAAGGCTGAAGACAAATTCCGTACCGACGCCCTCTGTACTGATTACCTTAATGTTTTCGTTATGAGCGGCGATAATCTGCTTTGTAATCGACAACCCAAGCCCCGTTCCTTTTTTGTCCTTCCCTCTGGAGAGGTCGGTTTTGTAAAAACGGTCCCAAACTCTGCCGATAGACTCTTTTGGAATGCCGATCCCGTGGTCTTTAACAGAAACGAGCACTTTCCCGCGCTGCTCCGTTACGCTCACTTCAATCGTGCTGTCCGCATTGCTGAATTTAATCGCGTTATCTATCAAATTATGCACGACCTGCTGAATTTTTCCACGGTCGGCGGAAACCATTACCTCGTTGTCCACAAAAATCAGGCGAATGCGCAAATTTTTCTGCGAACACTTTCCTTCAAAAGTCATCGCGGACTGTTTTAGCATCTTCGTAATGTCGAATTTTGACATCTCAAGCCGAACGCCTTTGTTTTCGAAGTTGCTCAAATCCAGTAAGTCGTTCGTCAGGTTGGAGAGCCGATCCGTCTCAAACAAAATAATATCCAAGTACTTCCCCTGAATTTCGTAAGGAATCGTCCCGTCTTTCATTGCCTGCGCATACCCCTTCACCGAAGTTAACGGCGAGCGGAAATCGTGGCTGATATTGGCAATAAAGTTCTTCTGGTAATTTACAAGGTTGGCATGCTGCTCCGCCAGATATTGGATGGAGTTTCCAAGCTCCCGGTACGCGTCTCCGGCCTTCGTATTCATCTCTATGGAAAAATCGCCGTCCGTGTACGCTACCGCCGCTTTTTGCAGGCGGCGCAGGCTCTTTTCGTGATAATGCGCGTAACAGGCAAGCTGCACGCCAAAGCAAAGCAGAATAAATACGGCAAGCAGATTGTTCCAAAACATCTGACGGTTTACTTCTGCGTGAAAGTATTCCATCGGTTGGGCGGCGAGCAAATAGCCGCGCGTTTGCACGCCCGACATCATCGGCTCAACGACCGCAAACATCGGCTCCTGCGTTAGTCCCGCAAGCTCCAAATCTTCTACGTAGACTTCCTCTAAAATTCCTGCGCGAAGCTGCGGCAAGTTTACGCTTTCCGCGTCCTCTACGCCCCCTTTTGTATCCGCAAGAAGATTTCCCTCCCGGTCGGTAAGCCAGATTCGCGCGTCAAGCAGCACCGCGACCATCTCCAGCCGCCGCGTAAATTCTTCCCGGCTAATGCCGCTTTCCACGTACGTCTCCCGGTATTCGTCCGCAATCAGCCGAAGTTCTTGGTGCAGCACATCCTGCCGCTGTTTCAACATGTTTCTTCGGTTATAGGAATACCCGAACACGTTAATAAGCACCAGCACCAAGACGGCTACGGTCAAAAATCCGATAAAATATTTCTGCCAAATACGGTACTTCATCTTATCCTAGCCCTCAAACGCCCCGCAGCTCAAATTTGTAGCCAATCCCCCAAACGGTTCGCAGGCTCCACTGCGCATGGTCGCGCAGTTTCTCGCGAATCCGCTTTATATGCACGTCTACCGTGCGGGTATCTCCCATGTAATCGTACCCCCAGATCCGGCTTAACAGCTGGTCTCTGCTAAAAACCTGATTGGGATGCGACGCCAGATAATACAAAAGCTCCAATTCCTTTGGCGGCATTTCCACTAAGTTGCCCATATAGATGACCGAATAATTGGACTGGTTGATAAGCAAGTCTTCGTACGCCACGTATTCGCCCTGCATATGAAGCGCGCTGTCGCTTACCACAGACGCTTCTGTCGTCGGCTCCTGTCTAAAGCGCCGCAAAACTGCTTTAACACGGGCTGTAAGCTCCTTAGAGTCAAACGGTTTCATAATGTAATCGTCCGCTCCCAACTCAAGCCCCAAAACCTTGTCAAAAACCTCGCCCTTTGCCGAGAGCATAATAATCGGCACGTCCGAGCTTTTTCGAATCTGCCGGCATACGTCGTAGCCGTCAAGCCCCGGCAGCATCAAATCCAGCAAAACAAGATTCGGCCGATATTCCGCAAACTGCTCTACCGCTTCCAGCCCGTCCCCCACAATCCGGGTGTCATAGCATTCTTTTGTCAAGTACAACGCGATCAGCTCCGCAATGTTGCTGTCGTCGTCAACAATCAGTATTTTTTGCTTCTCTGCCACACTCTTTCCTCATTTCCTACCGAAACACAACAATCGTCACGCCGTGGTCGCCCTCGCCGTAAGCGCCTGCGTGATACTCCTTCACGTAACGAAGGTTCCGACAATGGTTTTGCACCGCTGTGCGCAGCGCTCCCGTCCCTCTTCCGTGAATAACCGTTACTTGCGGCAAATGCGCCAAATACGCATCGTCCAGGTATTTGTCCAGCTCGGCAATCGCCTCGTCTACGCGTTTCCCAACCAGATTGATTTCCGGTCGGATGCTGGCTGCCTTAGCGGCTCCCGCCGCGCTCCCGGCAACGAGCTTTCGCTCCTTCTTTTCCTCGGGCTGCTCTTCTACAATTTCGAGGTCGCGGATGTTGCACTTCGACTGCATAATGCCCATCGTAACAAAACAGTCGCCTTTTTCGTTCGGAAGCGTATGAATCGTTCCGGTCAGATTCATGCTAAGCACCCGTACTGTATCGCCAATGCGAAAATCCGAAGGCTTATGCTCTTTTTTCTTCTTCCCCGGTACGAGTCCTCCGGTTTTCTCAAGCGCTCCAAGCCGCTTTCGCAGCTGCCGCCGCTCCTCTTCTAAGCTGCCGCCGTTTCCGACCTCCCGCTCCTGCTTGCGAAGCCGCTTAATCATGTCGTCGGCGTATTCCTTCGTCTCTTCCAGAATATCCCGCGCCTTTTCGTTTGCCTTTTTAAGAATCTGCTCCCGCCGGTCATCCAGTTCCTTTTGCTTTGCTTCCCACCGGCTTTTCATAAGCGCGGCGTCGCGGCGATCCGCCTTCGCGTCGGAGAGCTCCTGTTCCAAAAGACGGCGCTTTTCTTCTAACTCGCCAAGCATGTCTTCCAGACTTTTGTCTCTGGCTCCAAGCATATCGCTTGCTTCTTTTATAATCGTCTCAGAGAGGCCAAGCTTTTTTGAAATAGCAAAAGCGTTGCTCTTCCCGGGAATTCCCACAAGCAGACGATACGTCGGCGAAAGCGTTTCCACGTCAAACTCGCAGCAAGCGTTTACTACGCCAGGCGTCGTCATAGCAAACACTTTTAGCTCCGCGTAATGCGTTGTCGCAAGTGCGCGGACGCGGCGGCGGTGCAGCGTGTTAAGGATGGCCATAGCAAGCGCCGCTCCCTCTATCGGGTCCGTTCCGGCGCCCAGCTCATCAAACAAAACAAGGTCTTCGTCCGTAACGTTTTCCAAAATCCGCACCGTATTTGTCATGTGCGAAGAAAACGTACTAAGCGACTGTTCAATGCTTTGCTCATCGCCGATATCGGCAAACACTTCCCTGAAAATGCCAAGCACCGAACCGTGCTTTGCCGGAATATGAAGCCCCGCCTGCCCCATTAAGGTAAACAGCCCGATTGTTTTAAGCGTAACGGTTTTTCCGCCCGTATTCGGCCCGGTAATGACAATCATCGAGTAATCTTCCCCAAGCGAGAGGTCGATTGGCACGACTTTTTTTGCGTCGATAAGCGGGTGGCGTCCTTTGCGGATGCGTACCGAGCGGTCGGCTGAAAATTCCGGCCGCGTCGCCTGCATCTCCCGCGCAAGCTTCGCTCTTGCAAAAATAAAATCCAGCTCCGCAAGCGTTTCCTGATTAAAGCGAAGGTTTTCTGTCTCCGTAGAAAGCTCTTCGGAAAGCCTTGCAAGCACCGCTTCGATTTCCTCTTTTTCGCGCGCGGCAAGCTCCCGCAGGTCGTTGTTTAGACGAACGACTTCCATCGGCTCGATAAACACGGTCGAGCCCGACGCCGACTGGTCGTGCACCATCCCGGGCACCTGGTTTTTGTATTCGCTTCGGTACGGAAGGCAATATCTGCCGTCGCGCATCGTAATCAATGCATCCTGAAGCATCCCCGCCGACGCAGCCTGCCCGACGATCGCATTTAGTCTCTCGCGGATTTTTTCCTGCACTTTTTTTATCTGGCGGCGAATGCCCTGCAGTCCAGCGCTGGCGTCATCCGCCATTTCTTCTTCGGACAAAATGCAGCGCTGTATTTCGCTTCTTTGCGCAAAAAGCGGCGCTAAAAGCGAAAACGACTCCGTTAACGAATCCATCCTCTCTTCCTGCGTTCTTTCCCCGCCCGAGCTGCCGTACGATTTTGCGTGCGAAGCCGCTGTTAAAAGAGAGCCGATTCGCAAAAGCTCCGTCATCGTAAGCGTCGCTCCCCGCTCTAGGCGCAGAAAGGAATCCCGAACGTCCGGGATTCCGCTAAACGAAAGGTTTCCTTTTTGGCAAATGCGGTCGTACGCATCCGCCGTCTGCTGCTGCAAAAACTCCGCCTCCGCCCGTTCGGTTCGCGGCGCAAGCGCTCTTGCCCGCGACTTCCCAAGCGCGGAATCCGCAAAATGCTCCAGCATCGCGCGGATTTTATAAAACTCTAGGGTGTCCATTGCTTTTTCGTTCATATTTCCTTACCAATGCAGCCGGTGCAGCTCCCCTTTGCATTGCATTCCTTCAAAATTATTCTGCCGCAGCGCCTCGTAGAGCACAATGGCAACAGCGTTGCTTAAATTCAGCGAACGTATCTCTCCAATCATGGGAATCCGGATACAGGCTTCTTCGTGCTTTACCAAAAGCTCCTCCGGCAGGCCCGCGCTCTCCTTTCCGAACATCAAATAGCAGTCCGGCTCGTACGCTACCTGCGTATAAGCGTGGCGCGCCTTTGTCGTCGCGTAATACACGCGGGCGCCGGGATTTTCTTTGCAAAACGCTTCGTAATCGTCGTAGATTCGAACATCTAAATCCTTCCAGTAGTCAAGTCCCGCCCGCTTAAGCATCTTTTCTTCAAGGGAAAACCCAAGCGGTTTAATTAAATGCAGCCTCGTCCCGGTCGCTACGCACGTTCTGCCGATGTTTCCGGTATTCGCCGGAATTTCCGGCTCGTGCAGCACAATATTTAGCATCGAAAGCTCCTCAATCCTGCGCCGCCTGCCGGTGCCGCTCCACAAAGCGGCGCACGCGCTCCAGCGCCTTTTTCAGATTCTCAACGGAATATGCGTAAGAGATGCGCATGTATCCTTCGCCGCTGTCGCCAAACGCCGTCCCCGGCACAATGGCTACTTTTTCCTCTTGCAAAAGCCGGTTGGCAAATTCTTCGCTGCTCATGCCAAGGCTCTTAATGCAGGGGAATACATAAAACGCTCCATACGGTTCAAAGCACTCAAGCCCCATATCGCGCAGCTCATGAAGGACAAGGCGCCGCCGTTTGTTATAAGACTCGCGCATCATTTGCACGTCGGCGTCGCCGTTTCGCATCGCCTCCACAGCGGCGTACTGGCTCGTTGTAGGCGCGCACATAATAGCGTATTGGTGGATTTTTAACATCTGCTCGATAATCGGCACCGAACTGCATGCGTAGCCAAGCCGCCAGCCCGTCATCGCGTGGCCTTTGGAAAAACCGTTAATAACAACGGTGCGCTCCTTCATGCCCGGAAGCTCCGCAATCGAAACGTGGTCGTAATCGTAGGTTAATTCGCTGTAGATTTCATCGGACACAACGACAATATCCTTCTCTACGCACACCCTTGCAATTTTCGCAAGGTCTTCGCGCGTCATAATCGCTCCGGTCGGATTGTTCGGAAACGGGAGCACAAGCATTTTTGTCTTCTCCGTAATAGCCGCGCGCAGCTCTTCTTCCGTCAGGCGGAAGTCGTTTTCTGCTTTTAGCGGAATGAAAACCGGAACGCCCTGCGCCAAAACAACGCACGGCTCGTACGATACATAGCTGGGCTGGGGGATAATCACTTCCTCGCCCGGGCAAACCATTGCGCGGACAGCAAGGTCAATGGCTTCGCTGCCGCCTACCGTAACCATAATCTCGTGGCAGGGGTCGTATTCAAGCCGGTATCTGCGCTTTAAAAAGCGGCTGATTTCTTCTTTCAGCTCCGCCAGTCCGGCGTTGGAGGTGTAGTGCGTCCTCCCTTTTTCCAGAGAATAAATTCCCTCTTCCCGAACGTGCCAGGGCGTCGGAAAATCCGGTTCGCCTACGCCAAGGCTTATGGCGTCTTTCATTTCGCTTACAATATCGAAAAACTTCCGGATTCCGGACGGTTTAATTTCTACTACGCTTTGATTTAACGGATTTCTCATGGAGTAACCAGCATCCTTTCGTCTTTATTATCGTTTACAAGCGTTACGCCGTGCTCCTTGTATTTTTTCAGCACAAAATGCGTGGCTGTGCTAAGCACAGATTCCAAAGGAGAAAGCTTATCCGATACGAACTGCGCAACGCTTTTAAGGCTTTTGCCTCTTAACATTACCGTCAAGTCGAAAGAGCCGCTCATCAAATAAACCGCGTCCACTTCTTCAAACTGGTAAATCCGCTCGGCAATCTTATCAAAGCCCTGCCCTCTTTGCGGCGTTACTTTCACTTCAATCATGGCAATCACCTGCGAAAGCTCCGTTTTGTCCCAGTCAATCAGGGTCGTATACCCGCAAATGACCTTTTCTTCTTCCATTTTGATAATTTCCTCGGCGACCGCCGCCTCGTCTTGTCCAAGCATAATCGCCAGTTCCTTCGTGGAAAAACGGGCGTTTTGATCAATCGCCTCCAAAATTTGCATCCGTAAACTCATATTTCAATCCTCCCTTTATATTGCCAGCGCATCGGCCCGAAACGGTTCCAAATAGCGCTGTTCTTCTTGGTTTTTAAGGATGCGCGCCGCATCCTTCGTCAGCTTGCCAATTTCGGCAGCCATCACGCCCGCATCCCAAAGAGCGTCAAGCAGTCTTTTTGCGTCCGCTGTTACAATAAGCGCGCTGCCTCCGCCCCGCATCTGGTACGGGTTTCGGTCAAGCCGCTCGCACGCTTCTACCGTCTGCTGAAGAAGCGGAATGTCCGGAAGCGAAACACGCATACCAAGCCGGAGCCGCTCGCCCAAATCCCACAGCCCCCGAAATACGCCGCCGTCCCCGTAAACCGAGAAAAATGCAGCGCCGTTTTTTCGGGCAATGCGCATCGCGTTTGTCTGATCAAGCGTCTTCCAAAGCTTCTCCACGCCGCTTTTAAAATGCGCCGGAAGCGAGGAGAGCTCTTTTCTTTCTTCCGCATACAGCTGAAGCGTTCCTTCTGCGCCCGCAAAGCCAGTCATAACAATGCGGTAGTCCTCCTGTGCGGAAGAAAAGAATGCCTCCTCGTCCAAAAGAGGCTCCCCCGTCACCGCTGCGGTAACCGCAAATTGCTCCGTAGCTTCTCTTCGAATGGCTGCGTCCGCAGGCAAAAGGCCAAGGCGGTTGCCGATGGTTTTCGCTCTTTTTAATATTTGCCGCAGCTGCGCTTCAGGCGTATCTTTTGGTGCAAGCAGGGAAAGCGCGAGCTGCCTTCCCACGACGCCGTCCGCGTACAGCCGGTTTACTGCCCGGTATATTGCAAAGTCTATCACAAACGGAGACGAACCGCAAAGCGTCTCTACCGCAATCTGCGGTTTTTCCTGCGCCCAAAAAAGCCGCAGGCGCTTCGTTATGTCTGCCTGTTCTCCTGCGCCGCCAACGCTGCGCCGCAAAAAATCCGGTCCAAACAGCTTTTCTGTCAGGCGGCAGTATTCTGCTCCGCTTACTTCTCCCAAAACCACTTTGTTAAACCTCCCTGCGGCAGGCCGCTTCTTTGTTCATAGTATCATATTTCCGGGAGTTCGTCCATTCTTTTCTCTTTGTTATCGCCTTGCGGCGCCAAGCTTGCAATAATCAAGCGCCACAGTTACAGGAAGCAGCAAAACAGCGGCCGCAAGCACCCACATTTGTCCGAGCGTCTGCATCGCCTGCAGGTAATAATTCACGACCAAAACGGGACGGACATACGAAAGCGCCGGCAAAAACGTCGTAATGTCCATAATCACCGGACAGCACAAGTAACTTGCGATAGACAAGATAGGAATCATCGCGCAAATCGCATTGACCGAAGGCACTATCTGCCGGAGCATGTTGCAAAACGCCGTCACCAAAAGGCAATACAGCTGCATTGCCAAAAGTTCCCGAAAAATATTGCCCGCAATCCCTGAAAATTCCAAGCAGATTACGCCGACGATTCCTCCTAATTGCGTCGGCAAAAAGAGCGAGCCTAGCGTAAGCAAGGGGCGCTTATAGTAGGCAAATGCGGCAAATCGTCCTTCTTTTTCGTCCTGAAACCAAAAAACGAGTCCGGCCAGCCCGGCAAGCAGTACAAAAAGCGCTACCGTTCCCCGAATCGGCTTTGTCAGGTAGTTGTAATCGGAATCGGTCTCCGCCGACTCTTCCTGCACCTCTCCGGTCTGCGCGTCAATATAGTGAAATTCAAACACCGACATCCCCTCGGCCGCATCCTCATACTTTTGCGAAATTAACGCGGCGATTTCTTCCCTGCTGCCGCCAAAATCCGCATGCTCTTCCAAAAAATCGGTTACAAGCTCATCCGACAGCGCGAAAAAGACGCGCGTGTAAACAGCCTCGCTAATGTAATCGGCATATTGGCTGCCGTCGGCTACCAAAAGCGTAATGGCTGCTTCCCAGTCTTTTTGCAAAAACCGTTCCGACAAATCCGCCGGAAACAAATATCCGCATTCCGCCCGTCCTGCCGCCACGTCCGAATACAGTTCGTCTTCCTCCCCGCAGACGTAAAATTCCGCGAACAAATCGTTACTTAAAAGCGCCTCCGCTACTTCTTTTGCGAGCGCATCGTCTTCGTTTTCAAAACAGAGCCCTACTCTGGTCTTTCCCGAATCCTGCGCAATCAAGTAGCGGTAAGACAGCAGCAAAACCGGAAGAAGACAGAGGATAATCACAAAAGACGGGCGGCGCAAAAGGCGCTTACTCATCAGCAAAACCCACATTCCAAGCCGTTTCATGACATGCTCCTTTCTAAATGTTGGGGCGTTTTAACGCGCTTCCCACGCCGCCTTTCCCTTTGTTACCGCACAGGAAAGACCAAGCCAGAAGGCCGCGTGCACCGCCACAAGAAGCACCGTCTCCCGCGCCACAATCTGGCGTATGCCGTTTCGAAGCATAAGAAACATGACCGCCGTTGGCAGCGTTTCTCCAAGCCGGCGAAGCGCCGACGGCAGAAACGCCGATGGCGCAAGGCAGCCCGACGCATAGCCCATCAGGATGCTGCACAAAAACAAAAGCAAAATGCCGCCGATTTGGTTCGCTGCAAACGTGTATACAAACAAAACCATCGCAGACGCCAGAAAAATTCCCGGAATGCCGGAAGCAAACCACACAAGCAGCTGCGCAAATGTCTCAATTTCAAACAGCTTGAAAAATAGCTCCGATTGAACAAAAAACAAGCCGCCAAGCAAAACAAAAACCACCAAATACCAAATGCCAAACAGCGTAAGTATGGCCAGATATTTTGCAAACAGCTGGCGCAAAGGGCCAATCCGGTGATGCGTCAATTGGTCGCGGTACGCTTTCGTATCTCCCTTTAACAAAGGCCCGCAGGAAATGCCGCCAAGCATAAGCAGCAAAACGAGCGCGGCGCAAAAGTAATACTGCACGGCGTTTATCGTTCCAGTTCCGGATGCGGTATCCTTTACAAACGTCTCCTCGCGCGACATTGCATATTCGGCAATCAGCGCGCTCACGCCGTCAATCAGCTTGCTTCTTTGCGCGCCCTCCGCCTCATACAGCGCGCAATAAGCGCGTACGCCGTCAAACGCCGTCTCCGCCGAAGACAAAAGCACGCCGCCCGCATCGACAAGTCCCTGAAGAACACGGTCGTTAAAGGAATTGCCAAACCGGGGAATGTACACTTTTGCCGTCGCGCCGTCCGCAGAAACGACGTCGTCTACAAAACGATCCGGAAAAATAACCGCCCCGTGGTACGTCCCGTTTGCAATGCCGTCCATGGCTTCTTCTTCGCTTACAACCAAAAAGGAACAAAGCTGGGAAGTGCTCTTTGCGCTGTCAAGCACCGCCATGCCAAGCGTGGAAAGCTCTACGTTATCGTTTAGGACAAGCGCGATTTCCGCCTTGCTTTGCTTTTGCTCGTCTTTCCCCATAAGCGTGCCGCAAAACGCCAAAAGCGCAATAAGAAGCGACAGCACAAATGTCCCAAGAAAGTACTGCGGCAAAATCCGCAGGGCGCGTTTTCGCTCTATTTTTCGAAGCATCCAACACAGTTCCATTCCCCATTCTCCCTAAAACAAAGTTTCAAACAATTCGATGTAGCCGGACGCTCCCTGCCGCAGCGCTTCTAAAATTTCTTCCCATTCCTGTTTTGTCATGGAAAACAAATCGTGCTGCGTCCCTTCCGGCGGGTTTGGCGCAGAAGAAAGAAGCGTCGCCTTAAGCGAGGAATTCACGCTTACGTATCGCCCGTTTGGCGCGGTGAAGCAAAAGTCGCGGACGGAAATTTCAAATTCAGACTCTTCCGATGCGAAAAGTGCGGTAAACGAAAGGCTGCCCAGATTTGTCTCGCCCTGCAAAAACGAAACCTGCGCGTCCATCGTTTTGTCTTTTTGTGATAGCGTGTACGCTGCGTCCGCGCTCCACGTCCGGTCGCCCGCCGTGAAAGCAAAAAGCACCTGCGCGTTTATGTTTTCGTCTTCGCGCCGCGCCTTTCTTTCCAGCGTAAAGGAAAATTCACAAGCCTCTCCGGCAAGCACAGTAACCAAAAAGCTATCCGCCGTGTGCTGCACGCCGGAAAACTCCGCGCTTACGCTAAGCGGCAGGCAAGCATCGCCAACCCACACGCGGCAGCTTCCGCTTAGCTTCGCAAGCTCCGCTTTTTTTGTCAGATACAAAACAAAGCAGATGTCGCCGCCGTCTTCGGCTTCCAGCCGGAACATCTCTTCCGATAAGCCAAGCGCCCGGCGAATCGACTCCGAAAGGCGGTCGGCGTCGATTTTCATCCGGTATCCCTGACACGTCTGTTTTTTCCCGCCGGTATAAAAGCGCTGCGTGGCTGCATCGCCCTTTTCGATTTCCTCGTAGGAAAACGAAGCCAGCAATTCTTCGAGAAATTCCCCGGTCGTATCGTAAAACGTAGAAAAAATCTGCCGTCCGGTTTCTACTCTCTCCTGCGCACGCTCTACCCCGTCTTCCACAATCAAAATCCCGCTTTGCAAAAGGGCGCGCAATTCCTCGTCCATCCAGTCCCACTGCGGCAGCGCTTCCCAGTTTGCAAAAAGCGCATCCGGCGAGACAACTAGGACGTCTTCGGAAAGTTCGGGAGAAGATAGCGCCAGCGAGCTTCTTGCGCCGTACGCATGCAAAAGCTGAAAGCGAAGCACGCCGTAGCTTGCGTAAATGCGGCTGCTTACGGCCTCGCGCGCGAAAATATCGGTCTCTACGCGAATTCCCGCGCCGGAGAGCAAATTAGCGTCCGGAAGCGTCATATCTCCCAAAAGCTCCGCAGGAAAATCCTCGTTCAAGTCGATATTCGTCTCATCAAGCTGTATATCCCAGCGAAGTCCAACTGTCCCGGACTGCAAAATTTCCACTAATTCGCGCAGCTGCATCGCCGAGCCTACCGGCGCGTCGTATCCGGCGCCGTAAGAAAATGCGTTTAACATCGCGTACGTACAAAGCTCCTGCGGCGTATGCGAAAAGCGCCGGTAAAGAAAAACTGCGGCAGCTATTAGCGCGCCAAGCACCGGCAAAAGCAACAGGCGAGCGTTTCGCCGCTTTTTCTTTTTTTGAATTGTCACACCGCCCGCACGGCCCTGCTCGTCAAAAGGCGGGCGGGAAATCCAATCGCTCATACAACAAATACAGCGAAGCAGCAACCTTTCGTTGCCGCTTCGCCGGTTCCTTTCTTATCGAATCAATGCCAGAAGCTCGTCGCCGTGCACACCCGGCTTTGCCTCTGTAAGTACGCCGTCTTTCATAACAAGCAGTCGGTCGCAAAGGCGCAGTTCGTCCTCGTCGTGCGTTGTAATAAGCACAATCCCCCGGCGTTCACGGTAAGTAAGCAAATATTTGCGGATGGCTTCCTTACACACAAGATCAAGCGCCGCGCTTGGTTCGTCGAGAATCAAAACCGGCGGATCGTTTGCTACGGCGCAGCCAATGGAGAGCCTTTTTTTCATTCCGCCGGACATCGCGCAAACTCTTACGTTAAGAAACTCCGGAATGCCAAGCATGGCAAGCACACCGTTTGCAAGCTCTTCTTTCATATCGTAGCGGCTGTTGCAGTACCATAACCGCAAATTGTCCTTTGCCGTCAGTTCCGGGATCAGCGGGTTTTCCTGCGGCACATAGCCAATCAGCCGTTCTCTCTCTTTGGGTTTTTGGAAAATATCCTGTCCAAAAGCGTAAAACTGCCCTGCGCCGGGCTTTAGCGTTCCCGCCAAAATGGACAAAAGCGTCGATTTTCCACAGCCGTTTTTTCCGGCAATTGCAATGCATTCCCCCTGTTTTGCCGAAAACGTAACGTCCCGCAGCACGGTTTTCTTCCCGTAACTTTTTGCAATTCCCGATACTTGCAGCATCCGTTCCCACCTCTTTTATACCAGCGCAGCCAAAAGTGTTCCGACCGTGACAATCACAAGCACGATCGCGATGATTCTTATAATGAGAATCTGCGTTTTCTTCTTGAACATCTTTCCTCCTCCTTTATGATAAGCTTTTTCCTTGACACAAATCCGCAAGAAAGCACTCCGTACAATGCGGATTTCGGGCAGGGCAAATTGTCCTGCCGTGCGTAATAATCTGAATATTAAAAAGAATCCAGTGATCCTTTGGAAGCACGCGCATCAAATCCATCTCAATCTTTTGCGGATCTTCCTCTTTTGTAAGCCCCAGTTTTCTGGAAATTCGCTTTACGTGCGTATCTACAACAACGCTTGGCTCATGAAAAATATTTCCGCGAATTACGTTTGCGGTTTTTCTTCCTACGCCGGGAAGCTTTGTTAGCGACTCCAAATCCGACGGCACTTCGCCTGCGTAGCGCTCCGCAATTTCCCGCGAGCAAGCGATAATGTTTTTCGCTTTGCTGTGGTAAAAGCCTGTGGAGCGGATTTTCTCTTCTACGTCCAAAAGGCTTGCCTGCGCCATCGCCTGCGGCGTCGGATACGCTTCAAAAAGCGGCCCGGTAACTAAGTTGACACGCGCGTCCGTGCACTGTGCGCTTAGGATTGTGGCAATGAGCAGCTGCCACGGATTTTCGTGCTCCAAATAACAGCGGTACTCAGTCGAGTATTCCGCATCCAGCCTTCTAAGAATTTCCGAAACTCTTTCGTTTTCTTTTTTTGTCATAATTTCCTCGGTTTTTCCGCTACAGCGCGAAGTCTTTTAAAAGCACGCCGCTTTTTGGCGGAAGCGTAAGCTCGAGTTTTCCTTCCTGCGGATAGTAAATCCGCGCGTCCGGCCAAAAACCGTACGCATCGGTCTGCATCAGGCGGACAAACGCGCGGTTTTCTTCCAAATCCAGCTTCCAAACGGGAATCGTAACCGTGCGTTCCTGTTCGCCGCAGTGAATCGCGGCAACAAGCGCGTCGCTCTCGTCAAACCGCGCATAAACAAGCACGTCCTGCTCGGCAGTTAAAAGCATCAGCGAACCGGTGCGAAACGCCTGATAGCTTTTGTGGATGCGAATCATCTCTTTGTGGTAAGCAATCAGCGGGCGGTTTTCCTTTCCCCAAGGGTACGCACGGCGATTGTCCGGGTCTGTCCAGCCGCAAAGCCCCGCTTCGTCGCCGTAATAAACGGTCGGCGCTCCCGGCCACGTCATCTGCATTAAGACGGCTTGGCGCATCACAGCCACGTCAATGCCTGCCTCCGCTTTTTCCGGACCAACCGTAGCCGTTTGCCCGACTTTTCGGTTTGTGCGGGTTAAAAAGCGCGAATGGTCGTGGTTGGAGAGCTCGTTCATCGCTACAAACAGCGACGGCGTCTGAAAGCGTACCAGATTATGGCTCATCGCATTCACAAACGCCTGCTCATTTCCTTCCATTTCCGGACGATACTGGTCGCTGTGCTTTTGCATCCCTGTAAGAAACCACGTAACCGGCTCCATAAACGCGTCGTAGTTCATAACGCTGTCCCACTGGTCTCCCTGCAGCCAGTCGCCCGCGTCGCCGTAATGCTCCGCTAAAATGATCGCGTTTGGATTGGCCGCCTTTACGTTTGCGCGAAACTCTCTCCAGAATTTGTGGTTAAACTCCGGACTGTGCCCCAAATCGGCGGCAACGTCAAGCCGCCAGCCATCCGCGTTATACGGCGGCGACACCCACTTGCGGGCAATGCGCATAATGTAGTTATAAAGCTTTGGAGAAGCTTCGTAATTTAGCTTCGGAAGCGTTGCGTGCCCCCACCAGCCGTCGTAGCTGTCGTTATCCGGCCATTTGTGCTCCTTAAAGTCAAAAAACGAAACGTAAGGGCTCTCCTCGCTTTTATATGCTCCCACGGCGAACCCTTCGGCCTCGCCGTAAATGCCCTCGGCGTCCAGCCACTTGTTAAACGAGCCGCAGTGATTGAACACGCCGTCCAAAATCACTTTCATCCCGCGCTTATGCACTTCTTCCACAAAGTGAATAAAGTACTCGTTGCTGGCTTCCAGATTTTCCATGCTCGTAACGCGCGTTACGTAGCGCTTGGAGTGCCGGTTGCACGTATCTCCAATCGGCAGGCTTTCCCAGTCGTCCTTTACGATAACGCCGTAATGCGGGTCAATGTGGTCGTAATCCTGAATGTCGTACTTGTGATTGGAAGGCGAAACAAAAATCGGGTTCAGATACAGCACCTCAACGCCCAAATCCTGCAAGTAGTCAAGCCGCTTTAAAATTCCTTTCAGGTCGCCTCCGTAAAAGGACTGCACGTCCATTGCCTTCGGGTAGCTGTGCCAATCCGTAACTCTTTGACTGGGGCTTCCCAGATAATAATATTCGTTGTTTTGCACGTCGTTGGACGGGTCTGCGTTGCAGAAGCGATCTACAAAAATCTGGTACATGACCGCGCCCTTCGCCCAGTCCGGCGTATGAAAACCGGGCGTAATCCGAAAGCAGCACTCTTCCCGCACTTCCTCCGAAAGCCCCATCTGGTCATAAAAATAATATTTCTTCTCCGCTTCAATGCGAAAAACGTAATGCAGCTGCGTATCGCTTAACTCTACCTTCGCCTCAAACCACGAAAAGCGCTCGCTTTGCTTTACGGGCTGCATGAGGATGGTCTCTTCATCCGTCAAAACCCAAACACGTTCCACTTGGCCTCGCCCAACGCGGATACGAAGCGCAACGGTGTCATATATTTCCGGTTCACAGGGGGTTACGAACTGCTTTGTCGTATCGCTAAACACAGCCTCCCTTTGAAATCCGCCGGAATGTTCACGTGAAAAAATCATGGCGTATTGTTTCCATTCTAGTCTCGTCAAATTTCTGATTTTCCATGGAATCATACCACAATCCCCGAGCGATTGCAATCCCTGCAAACGCTCCCTCTCCCGCCTTAGCGCGGTTTTTTTTAGAAGGAGAAAGGGACAGACGTTTCCGTCTGTCCCTTTCCCGGAGAAGGTATTTTTGTTACTTATGGGGTGTAGCAAAAACTATATAATGTATTGGGGTTTACGTGTATTAATATAGCACAGGGAAACGTTTTAGTGTGCACAAACTTCACAACAATCCCAAAATTATTTTGTGCATTTTGCTGCATTTCTTTGCGTCGGTTTTTGTCAAAGCGACTACAAAGGCGCTCTCTTAGTCAATAGTTATGTCACTTATGACAGTCGGCTCTGTTTTCTCCCCAAAAAGCGCTTCAAATTCCGCTCTTGTAATGCGTTCTTTTTCTAGGAGAAGCTCGGCGCAGGCATCAAGCTCCTTTCGGTACTTCGAAACAATGTCCCTTGCCTTTTGGTAGCACTCTTCGATAATCTTGCGGACTTCCTCGTCAATCTCGTTGGCGACGGTTTCGCTGTAGCTTCTTGTGTGGGCAAGATCGCGTCCGATAAAGACTTCGTCTTCGTCCGTATCGTAATTTACAGCGCCCAAGCGGTCGGAAAAACCAAACTTCGTTACCATCGCGCGCGCCGTCTGCGTCGCAACTTTAATGTCTTGGCTCGCCCCCGTTGTCACATCGTCAAACACCAATTCCTCGGCAACGCGACCGCCAAGGCTGACAACGATGTTCTGAAGCATCTTGCCGCGCGTATAAAACATCTCGTCTTTTTCCGGAAGCGGCATCGTATAGCCCGCCGCCCCGCTGCCGGTAGGAATAATGGAAACCGTATAAACCGGCCCCATATCCGGAAGCACATGGAACAAAATCGCATGGCCGGCTTCGTGATACGCCGTAATTTTCCGCTCTTTTTCAGAAATTACCCGGCTCTTCTTTTCCGTGCCGATGCCAACGCGAATCAGCGATTTTTTAATATCCTCGTCGGTAATAAACGCGCGGTTTGCTTTTGCGGCGTGAATCGCCGCTTCGTTCATCATATTTTCCAGATCCGCTCCCGTAAAGCCTGCGGTAGACTGGGCAATTTCCTCGAGCGAAACGTCTTCCGCAAGCGGCTTGTTTCTAACATGTACGCGCAAAATTTCCAGGCGTCCGCGCACGTCCGGACAGCCTACAAGCACTTTCCGGTCAAAGCGGCCGGGGCGCAAAATCGCAGGGTCTAGAATATCTACCCGGTTTGTAGCCGCCAAAACGATAATGCCTTCGTTTACGCCAAAACCGTCCATTTCCACAAGCATTTGGTTAAGCGTCTGCTCGCGCTCGTCGTGACCGCCGCCCATGCCCGTGCCGCGCCGCCTTGCAACTGCGTCAATTTCGTCGATAAATACAATACATGGCGCGTTTTTCTTCGCCGTCGCAAACAAGTCGCGCACACGCGAAGCGCCCACGCCGACAAACATTTCCACAAAGTCCGAGCCGGAAATAGAGAAAAACGGAACGCCCGCCTCTCCTGCCACGGCTTTTGCCAAGAGCGTTTTACCGGTTCCGGGAGGCCCTTCCATCAAAATTCCTTTTGGAATGCGCGCTCCTACGCGGATAAAGCGCTTCGGGTCGCTTAAGAAATTTACGACCTCCTGCATTTCTTCCTTTTCTTCGTACAAACCTGCTACATCTTTAAACGTAATGTTCTGGTCGTCGGGCATCGCCATCTGCGCTCGGCTCTTCCCAAAGTTCATCACCTGGGAGCTGCCGCCGCCCATGGATCTGGTCATCATGCTAAAAAAGAGGAAGAAGATAACCGCAATAAGCAAGTACGGAAAAAGCTCCGTCCAAAACCAGCTGGGCTTGTCGATGTCGTCAAGCTGGTACGAAACACCGGCCTCTTCGAGCTCCTCCACAACCAAATTCACGTCCGATGTGTAAAACCGAACCGACGAGCCGTCCGTTAGCTCCACGCGCACCTGTCCCGTAGGCACCTCTTCGTTTTGCACAATGACAACGGACGCGACTCTGCCTTCTTCCAAGGCTTTTAAAAACTCCGGATGCGTGTAATTATTGGAAACAATCTCCGAAAAGTCTGTGTAAGCGATTGCGGCAAATACAAACGCAATCACAAGGACATAGAAGATAATTCCGCGATACGATTTTTTCAAGGGTTCCTCCCATTCTGCCCAGGCTTACTGCCGCAGGCAAGCTGCTTTCTTTTTTCTCTACGCTTCGTCCATTTTCAAAATCCCGACATACGGAAGCGTGCGATACTTCTGCGCATAGTCGAGTCCGAACCCGACGACAAATTCATCCGGAATCTGAAATCCGGTATAATCCACCGTTACATCCACCACGCGCCGGTCCGGTTTATCCAAAAGCGTGCAAAGCGACAGGCTGGCCGGCTGGCGGCTTTTTAACATCTCCATAAGGAACGACAGCGTCCTTCCCGAATCGACAATGTCCTCAACCACAAGCACGTGCTCGTCGCGGATACTGTCGTCTAAGTCTTTGACAATGCGGATTCGCCCCGTGCTCGTTGTTCCGTTTTCGTAGCTGGAGACGCTCATAAAATCCAGTTTAACGGGGAGCGTAATGCGCTTTGCCAATTCCGTCGTAAAAAAGATGCTTCCTTTTAGGATGCAGATTAGCTTTAATTCTTTTCCGGCATACCGTTTGGAAATCTGTTCAGCCAGTTCTCTTACCCGGGCTAACAGCTGCTCTTCCGGGATCATCACTTCAATGCGTTCTTTCATTTTCGGTGCTCCTCCTTTGTAATTTCTTCCTGAAGCTCTACCGCAAGAATGCGGCGCGTTTTCTCGTCCACACGGCAAGTTTCGCTCGTTCGAAAACCAACGACCCAAAGCACAAGCGCGCCTGCGGTTAAAAGCGGAATGCAATCGCGCTCTGACGCCGGAATATGCGCTTCTACAAAGTAGTCCTGCAGGCGCTTTTTGCCTCCTTCCGGCGAAATCGTCAAATAGTCTCCGGCGTTTCTCGTTCTAATGGAAAGTTCTTGCCCTATTTTATCATAATCAAACCATTTCGTATACTTATTTTTCGGTATCGGCTCCTCTTTTTCTCTTTCTTTTAGAGAAATTTTAAGTTTCCTCCCGTCTCCAAGCGAAATTTCCTCCACGCTTCCAAAAAGAGGCGTCAGCTTTTTTGTAATACCCTCTTTTCTCGGCGAGAAATCTTTCCGGCAAACGACGTCTCTCTCCCGCAAAAGCGTAAGCCCGCCGGGTAAACAAAGCGTGCGCCCAGCCTGCCCGCTAAGAAGCCCAAAAAACGCTTTTAGATGCGCTCCCGAAAGCCGGTCTTCCTCTCCGGAAAACGTCCGAAGCCAGCGAAGCGAAACTTCCTGCAAAAGCGGCGCGGGCAAAGAAAGCAGGACGTCCGTTTTTATCGCCTCGCCGCAAACAGCCTGCGAATACGCCTGCGTGACGGCTGCCTCCATCCAAGAAGCGACGTCCGCCGCCTGCCGCGACAAATCTGCCAAATGCTTCGCCGCCTTCGGATTTACCCTCGTAAGCAAAGGGAATACTTCGTTTCGAAGGAAGTTGCGGGTATACGCGTTCGTTTCGTTTGTTTCGTCTACGCAGTACGCCTGCCCCTGTTCCCGCAAAAAAGAAAGAATCTCTTCCCGGCTTACAAAAAGCAGCGGCCGCAAAACGGCAATCGGCTCCGGAAACGGATAAGAAAGCGGCGTCATTCCTGCAAGTCCTCGAAGGCCCGTTCCCCGCAGCAAGCGAAACAAAACCGTTTCCGCTTGATCGTCTTGGTGGTGCGCAAGACAAATTTTCTTTGCGCCAACGCGCCGCGCTTCCTCTAAAAAGCACTCTCTTCTGGCGTTGCGCCCGGCTTCCTCCACGCCGATTTTTTGCTCTTTTGCAAGCTCCAAAACCGGAACCTTAAAAACGCGGCAGGGAATTTGCAGCTTTTTGCATTGCGCTTTTGTAAACGAAGCGTCGCGATCGGCCTGTGCGCCGCGAATCCCGTGATGCACATGCACGACGTTTAAAGACAAGTCGTACTGTTTTTTTAGTGCGGCAAGCACCAAAAGAAGGCACATGGAGTCCGCCCCGCCGCTAACGCCCAGTACGAGCCGGTCTCCCTGTGCCAACAGCTGCTCTTCTTGCACATACCGCATTATCTTTTGAAGCATTGCTGTTCCCGTTTCTTTTTGTGGCGGCCCGCCGGCCGCACGGATTTTTATTTCATTTTAGACATTCCCGCAAGGGAACGCAACCCTTTTCTTAAATTCTTTCTAGTTTTGCCACAAGAACCGTCATGTCGTCCGTCGGCTCGTAATGATTGCCCCGAAGCGCCTCCAACAAAATCGCGCCCGCCATATCCTGCGGCTTTCCGTCTTGCATCTCTTTTACATACTGCGGCGTAAGATATTCGCTCACGCCGTCGCTAAGCATAATAATGCTCTCCCCGTGAAACAGGCGCTTTCGCGTAACGCACGGCTTAATCTCCGGCAGCATCCCAACGGGAAGGCCGGTGTTTTCAATCTGCTCCACCCAGTCTTCGTGCTTAACGTACGTCTTCGACGCGCCGGATTTTGCAAAACAAACCGTGCCGTCAAACAAGTTCACAAGGCTTAAATCGAGCGTCGAGTACGACTTTGCCTCCGTTCCGATAAGCAGCACCGAATTAATGAGCGAAATCATCGATTCTCTCTCAAATCCGGCCTTTAAAAACAGCTCCACCAGCTCAATTACGGCCGCACTCTCTAAATACGCCTGCCTTCCGGTCCCCATTCCGTCGGAAATAACCATAGCGGCCTCGCCAAAGCACGGCTTCATAACCGCGTAATTGTCGCCGGAAGGCTCGCCCGCCGTTTTCGATGCGCGCACCGCTCCGGTTATAACGCGGTACGTCTCTATTTGCCGAAACACGTAGTAATCGTATTCCTTCCCGAAGACGCGCTTGCAGCCCTCCGCCGGAACAAACGTCTCGCCCATAATCTGGGAAAGCAGGTAGGCAATTTCGTCGGTCAGCCGGTTCACGCCTTGTATAATTCGCGCAACCATATGAATTTCCTTCCGGTCGTTGCGCACGGGCACGAAAATAATCTGGCGCACGCGGATTTTCTCCTCGCTTAGCCGCTCCTTTACAAAATCGCGCGCCTCCCGCGACTGCTTGTTGCCGTCCGCATAGCCAAGAGAAACCGCCTCAAACATTTCCGCCAGTCCCTCGTATTGTTTTGCAAGCATTTCCCTGCACTCGCGCAAAAGCCTGCTCCATACCGCTCCCTGCAAGTCGCTCTGCCCCTCCTCGGCAGCGCCCCCAAGCGTCTGCCCAAGCGGCAGCGCCTCTCCTCTTCTGCGGTAGCCCACTGCCACCGCCTTCATGGCTTCCGAAAGCTGTTTTAAGCGATACCCCGCAATTCCGTAGCCCCAGTCCCGATTCGAGCGTACCATTTCCTCCGCTTCTCTTACCAGTTCCATACGCTGCGCTCCTCCCCTTTTTTGCTCTAAGTATAGCAGGGCGCCGCGAAATTCTTTGTCGCTTTTCGCTGCGGCTTTTTGGAAACCGTACCCAAAAATCGGGCAAAAAAAGACCGTGAGTTTGGTTTTGCACCAAATCTCACGGTTACTCTGCCGTTTTTGACGATGGTCGAAACAGCACCTCGTCCTTATAAACAAGCCCCAAAACTTCCCGCGCAATTTCCTCTATGTAGCTTGTTGTCTGCACGTAGGCTTTATAGTTGGAAATTGTCTCCGTTTGCGCTTCTTCTTCGGCAATCATCCGCTCCAACCGGCTTTTCTGCGCCAATTTCTCCTGATATTCCTCTTCTTCCTGCTCTTTTAGATGCACCATGACAATACATAACAGCGCACACACCGGCACCAAAATAAAAACGGAAAGCAGCCGCCGGTTTTTTTTGCGAACCGGCTGCATCCGCCCTGTCCCTCTTGATTTACGCGCCGTCTGTTTTCCTGCCATTGGTAATCTCCGTCTGCGCAAAAGCGCTCTTTTTGCGTTTCATTTTACGCCGGTATTGCCGCTTTTGCAATCGCTTTTGAACGCTTAAAGAAATTTTTATAAAAAGAAGAGCCCCCGCCGCCAGCGAAATGGCCGCGTAATAGCGGACGGTTCCGTCTCCTAACCGGTAGATGGTCGCGTAAGCCGTAAAAGCCGCCAAGGTAAAAAAGAGCAAATCGCCCAGTCCGCTTAAAACTTTTCCGTGCGGCAAACAAAGCCGAAACAAACAAAGCATTCCGTAGGCGGCCGCTATTAAAAAGCCGGTGACAAGACAGCCTGCCACAAGCAGCAATTCAGCGCGCAGCATAGAAGTCGCCATACGCGCTTACCCAAACAGCCGCCGGATGGTCGATTCGCCCGACTTCTTCCTTCCGACTTTTTGCGAATAGATAAGGCCTTCAATGTCCCCTTCTAAAGACATTTCGCCCTGCTCAAGCGTCAGCCGCCGAACCTGCAAATTTTTCCCGCGCACAAGAAGCATTCCAAGCTCCGTCTCCAGCATAACCTCCGTCTCGTCAAAAGCCCGAACATCGTTTACTCCCTTTAGTTCCAAAAGCTTGCGGTCGCTAAGCAGCAAACTGTGCCCCGCGTTTGATTTTGATGCTTCTATACTTGGCACCGTGCTCCTCCCATCGCTTTTTCACATTCAAGACTCGCTCGCGAGTCTTGGCGCGGGATTCGGGTCGGCTTTTGCCGACATAATTCCTATCCGAATCCCTGCGCATCCCCGCGGAGCGTATATCAGATGGGGGATTGACACCCGCCACTGATACAAATTTGTTACCCATCGCCTATAGAGGCGGGGGGCATCTCCCATCTGATAGACTTTATGCCGATGCCTGAAAATTATGCGAAAAGCTTACAAATACCGAACCATTTCCTTTGCCTCTTCTTTTTTCGTCGTCGCCAAAATCTCCGTAACCTCTACCCGGACCTCCCGCGTTCCAAGGGCAATCTCCAACACGTCTCCTACTTTCACTTCCGCAGACGCTTTCGCAACTTTGCCGTTTATTTTCACGCGCCCCGCGTCGCACGCTTCGTTCGCGACGGTGCGCCGTTTGATTAACCGCGAAACTTTTAAAAATTTATCCAGCCTCATGCCGTTCTCCCGTAATTTTCATTTCTTAAAACAAAGGGGAGAGCCCACCTTTTTCCGGCGTCTCTCCCTGAACTGTCTTTGTTTTAACCGGACTTATGCGTTTACCGCTTCCTTTAAAAGCTTGCCGGCCTTGAATTTCGGCTGCTTGCTTGCAGCGATAGAGATGTCTTCTCCGGTCAGCGGATTCCGGCCCGTTCTTGCAGGTCTTTCCGTAACCTCAAACGTACCAAAGCCAACGAGGGCAACCTTTTCTCCGGCAGCTACTTCATCCGTAACGATAGAGATAAACGCGTCAACCATGTTCTTTGCGTCTTCCTTCTTTACGCCTGCCTTCTCTGCAATTGCTGCGATCAATTCCGTCTTATTCATTACTACATCCTCCTGTATCGAAATACAATAAAATTTGCGCCGTCTGCCCTAGCAGACCGCAAGCATGACACTCTAGCTTAATTTATAATGGTTAAGCTTAGCATTGTCAAGCATAATTGCAGAGATTCCGCTTTTTTTCTTCCAATTTTCACGTTTTCGCCTGCTTTTCACCGGTTTTCAGCCCTCCATCTGCTTTCCAAGAAACGAAGCCGCCGCGCTTGCGACTTTCGTCTCGGTCTCTCCCAGACGAACTTTTGCCTCCCGGCTTACGATTAAAAACGCGCCAATAGCGTCGCCTTCGCTGACAATCGGCACAATCACTTCGCTTAAAACGTCGGAAATTTCTTCCGAGATTGGAACAAATCCCTGCTCCTCCTTTGTCGCAACAACGGTCTCGCGATTATAAAGCGTGTTTTCAAATTCGCGGCTTAAAGGCTTTTGCAGCCACTCTTTTTTTGCAGCCCCGCTCACGGCTACAATCTGATCGGTATCGGCAATCACCACAATATGCCCGAGCGTCTGCGCTACTGCCTCCGCATAAGACTTGGCAAATTCCGTCATTTCGCCTACGCGGGAATATTTTTTCAGAATAATCTCGCCTTCTCGGTTCGTAAATATTTCAATCGGGTCGCCCTCGCGAATGCGCAAAGTTCTTCGGATTTCCTTCGGCACTACAACCCGCCCCAAATCGTCGATTCTTCTCACTATTCCTGTCGCTTTCATAAAATGCCTCCGTCTACAGTGCTTTTCCATTTGTGGAGCTATTATCTGTAAACCGCTGGATTTTATACCCATCTTCCGGCACTTTCTCAAACGACAAAAATGGCGCGGTCACAAAAACCACGCCATTTTTTTGAATTTTTACTCTACGTCTTGAAGCGCCGCGAAGTTTTCTTCTCCGGTACGCACTTTGACAACCTTTGCTACGTTGTAGACGAAAATCTTGCCGTCGCCGATATGTCCGGTGTACAGCGCTTTTTTCGCCGCTTCGATTACGGAATCTACCGGAATCTTGCTGACAACAACTTCCACTTTTACTTTCGGAAGCAGGTTTACGTCCATCTCAACGCCGCGGTATTTCTCTCCGGCGCCCTTTTGAACGCCGCAGCCCATAACCTGCGTCATCGTAATACCGGTAACGCCAAGGTCGTTAAGCGCCGTCTTCAAAGCGTCAAATTTCGAAAGCCGGCAAATGATGCTTACCTTGTACATGCCTGTGTCGCAAACGCCGTCAACCGTCGTCGTCTGGCGCGTTACTTTAACTGCCGCATCTACCTGCGCTGCGGAAGCCTTTTCGTAGCTGTCCTCGCCAAGGTCCGTGTTGTCGTTCACATCCATCTCAAGACCGGTTACGTCGCTGATGGCAAAGCCTGCGTATGCGGAAGTCAAACCGTGCTCGTGAATATCCAGACCGTCAATTTCAATCTTAGCAGGTACGCGAAGACCAATCGTTAAGTCAATCAGCTTGAAGATAATAAACATAACAATCAGCACGTATGCTGCAACGGATACGATACCAAGCGCCTGTACGCCAAGCTGCTTTACGCCGCCGCCGTAGAAAAGACCTTTTGCAACGCCGTTGCCGCCGTCACTAAACAAACCTACGGCAAGCGTTCCCCAAATACCGTTTACCATATGAACGGATAATGCGCCGACCGGGTCGTCAATTTTTGCAACCTTATCGAAGAACTCAACGGAGATTACTACGATAACGCCGGCTACAAGGCCGATGAAGAACGCGCCAACCGGCGTAACGCAGTCGCAAGGAGCCGTAATGGCTACAAGTCCGGCAAGCGCCGCGTTAAACGTCATGGAAACGTCCGGTTTTCCGTAACGAATCCAGGTAAAGATCATAGCTACAACCGTAGCGACTGCCGCCGCAAGGTTGGTGTTAAACATAACAAGCGAAGCAAGCGTCATATCTGCGTCCGTAGACATCGCAACGGTCGAGCCGCCGTTAAATCCGAACCAGCAGAACCAAAGGATAAATACGCCAAGCGCCATCGCCGTAATATTGTGTCCCGGAATCGCTTTTGGCTTTCCGTTTTTGTCATACTTTCCGATACGCGGCCCAAGCATTGCCGCGCCAAGGCAGGCTGTAAGACCGCCCACCATATGTACGCACGTGGAACCGGCAAAGTCGTGGAACGACATTTCCGAAAGCCAGCCGCCGCCCCAAATCCAGTGTCCGGAAATCGGGTAAACCAAAAGGCTGATTGCCGCACTGTAAATACAGTAAGCCTTGAAGTTTGTACGCTCCGCCATGGAACCGGAAACGATTGTTGCCGCCGTTGCGCAGAACACTGTCTGGAAGATTGCGTAGCACCAAGTAGGCAGTGTGCCAAAGTCGTAGTCGCCGCGAATAAGCGGATCAAAGCCGCCGATAAACGGGCCTGCGCCGGCAAACATCAAGCCGAAGCCTACCAGCCAATAGCACGGGGTGCCGATACAAAAGTCCATCATGTTTTTCATCAGAATGTTGCCCGTGTTTTTTGCCCGCGTAAGACCCGCTTCACAAAGCGCAAAGCCCGCCTGCATGAAAAACACAAGAATCGTTCCGACAAGGACCCATAAAACGTCTGTTGATGAGTACATAAGAGTTTCCTCCCTCCCTTGTCTTTTTCGTTTCGCAGGAAACGAAAAAGGGCGCTTTGGAAAATCTCCAAAGCGCCTTTGCTTTTTTTGGTACTTTAGCACCGAAACGTCTTCCTGTCAACACATTTTTTCATTTTCTTCAAATTTGCTGCGTTGACAGCGCTTTTTTGCCTGTGGTACGATACATTCTAGAGATTAAGACGAAGAGGGAGCTATTTATGAACGAACTGGCGGAACTTTTGGAAAAAATTTTTTCAAATCGCCCATACAGGATTGTCCTTAGCAAACCGGCGGACAAAGCGGAAGAGCGAAAGCGAATTGTCATTGCGAAAAAAGGCGACGCATACCAGCTTGCGCAGTATACAAAGACACAGGTTTTCCACGAAAACCTGCCCTTTGAAGCGCTTTTTGCACGCTGCCATGCGCTGCTTTCGTCGCAGTTTTTGCAGCTGCACGCTTTTACCGACACAAAAGAGTACGCCCTGCTTCTCTCGCGAAAAGGCCGCCCCTGCTTGCAAACGCACCCGGCAAAAAACGCGCCCAAAGACTGCACTGCGCACAACCGTAAAAAGCAGTATATCCTTGAAGAAGGAACGTCGGTTGCCCCGCTTGTGGACATGGGAATTTTTACCGCAGAAGGCAAAGTCGTAAACGCTATGCAGGATAAGTACCGGCAAATCAACCGGTTTTTGGAGATGATTGACGACACGCTAAAGGAGCGTCCGCCAAAGAGTTTGCGCATTATCGACTTTGGCTGCGGGAAATCGTATCTGACGTTTGTGCTTTATTACTATTTGACCAAAATCCGGGGCATCGACGCAGAAATTCTTGGACTAGACTTAAAAGAAGACGTCATTCAAAAGTGCAACGACGCCGCTAAAAAATACGGCTACGAAAAGCTGCGTTTTCAGCTTGGCGATATCCTCTATTTTAACGCGCCGTTTCCCGTGGATATGGTCGTTTCGCTTCACGCATGCGACACGGCGACCGATTACGCTTTGTACCACGCGGTTTGCTGGAAGGCCAAATTTATCTTCTCCGTCCCCTGCTGCCAGCATGAGCTAAACCGGCAGCTTCGCGCAGAGCATCTGGCGATTTTCAACCGCTACGGCATTGTGCAGGAGCGCTTTAGCGCCCTTTTAACGGACGCAATTCGCGCAAACCTCTTAACGGCGCACGGCTATAAAACCCAGCTGCTAGAATTCGTGGACTTTTCGCATACGCCAAAAAACATTATGATTCGCGCAATGCGCGCTCCGATGCTTCCTGCGGCACTAAAAGAAAAGGCAAAAAAAGAGGTGGAAACCGCTATGGAAGAGTTCCGCGTGATTCCCACCTTATGGCGCTTGCTTTCGCCTAAATAATTTTTCCGCCGTTTGCCGTCAGCCGAAACTGCGCGCCAAGCATTTCCGCCGCTTTGCGGCACATCAGCATCCGACCCAGAAAGATCTCAAAGTACTCGAACATCGTACAGATGCTCTCGTCCAGCTGAAGCTGTAAGCATATCTTCTTTTCTTCCGGCAAAAGTACAAGCTCCGCTTTGGTAACGGCATAATTTACTCGGTCGTGCTTGTCAAACGCCGAGAGTTCTCTCGTGCGCACACGATTTCTGCGCACGTCCGTTTTATCGGCAATAATAAGCGCCGCAGAAATTGCGTCAAATGCGCCGCCCGTAGACTCGTCGTGGTTTCCGATGCACGAGACAATCTCCACGCAGTCTTGTGTGGAAAGGTCGGTTTGCATAAGCAGCTGGTTCGCCAGCAGCGCACCGTACTCCGCGTGATGGCTGCGGTTTATAGCATTGCCGATATCGTGCAAAAAACCTGCAATTTTTACAATCTCAATTTCCTCCTCGGAATGTCCAAACCGCCGCAAAATTTCGCCCGCGCGTTCCGCTACAAGAGCGCAATGCGCTTCCGAGTGGTCGGTGTAACCTAAAACGCCCAGCTTGTCGTTTCCCATTTTTATATAAGCTCTTACGGCAGGGTTGGAGCGGATCTGTTCGTATGTCATAACGCTTTCCTTTCTTAAATGTGCGCCAGAGCCTGTGCAAGGTCCGCAATCAAATCTTCTGCATTTTCCAGTCCGCAGGAGCAGCGCACAAGATCCGGATAAACACCGCAGGCTGCAAGCTGTTCGTCGGTCATCTGCCGGTGCGTTGCGCTGGCCGGATGCAGGCAGCACGTTTTAGCATCCGCTACGTGCGTCTCAATCGCGCACAGCTTCAGGTGCTTCATAAACGTCTCCGCCGCCTTTCTGCCGCCCTTTACGCCAAAGCTGACAACGCCGCAGGAGCCGTTTGGCAAATATTTTTGCGCAAGCGCATGATACGGATCCGATGCAAGGCCGCAATAGTTCACATAAGCGATTTTCTCGTGTCCGTTTAAAAACTCAGCTACTGCCTGTCCGTTTTCGCAATGCTTTTTCATGCGCACATGCAAGCTCTCCAATCCCATATTCAGCAAAAATGCGGTCTGCGGGGACTGCACCGCACCAAAATCGCGCATTAGCTGTGCGGTTGCTTTTGTAATAAACGCGCCGCCAACGCCAAATTTCTCCACATACGTAATGCCGTGATAACTCTCGTCCGGCGTGCAAAGTCCCGGGTAGCGCTCCGGGTAGCGGCTCCAGTCAAACGTGCCGCCGTCTACAATACAGCCGCCAATACCGGCCGCATGTCCGTCCATGTATTTTGTTGTGGAATGCGTAACGATGTCTGCGCCCCACGAAATCGGGCGACAGTTTACCGGCGTCGCAAACGTATTGTCCACAATAAGCGGAACGCCGTGCGCATGCGCAACCTTCGCAAACTTTTCAATATCAAGTACCGTAAGCGCCGGGTTGGCAATCGTCTCGCCAAACATCGCCTTTGTATTTTCGCGAAAGGCTGCGTTTAACTCTTCTTCGCTGCAATTCGGGTCTACAAACGTAAAGTCTATGCCCATCTTTTTCATCGTAACCGCAAAGAGGTTGTAAGTGCCTCCGTAAATGGTGCTAGACGCTACGACGTGATCTCCGCAGCCCGCAATGTTAAATACCGCAAAGAAGTTCGCGGCCTGTCCGGAAGACGTAAGCATCGCCGCCGTGCCGCCTTCTAACTCGCAAATTTTCTTTGCTACGTAGTCGTTGGTCGGGTTTTGCAAACGGCTGTAAAAATACCCCTCCGCCTCCAAATCAAACAGCTTCCCCATGTCTTCGCTTGTATCGTACTTAAACGTTGTGCTTTGAATAATGGGAATCTGTCTTGGCTCGCCATTTCCGGGCGTGTAGCCTCCCTGCACACATATAGTTTCTAAACTGTAATTATCCATTTTTGCCTCCATAACCATTCAAGATCCGCTCCTATGCGCGAATTATATCATACCGCACGCGCTGCTGTCGAGTTGGCGGCGTTACTTTTCCTTTTTTTCAGAAAAAAAATTGTTTCCGCTTCCGATTTCTGCTATACTTATCCTATTGCATTTCGCTTTGCGGATTCAAAAGGAGATACGAAGCTATGGCATTTTGCATTATTACGGATTCCGCTTCCGACCTTCCGCAGTCCGTTGTCGAAGAATTCGGGCTGCATATTATTCCGACTCCGGTCGTCATCGATGAGAAGGATTACTTTGATAGGCAAACCATCTTCCCCGATGAATTTTACCGAATTCAAAAAGAGGGCGCGGCCCAGATTAGGACGTACCACATCAGCCAGTACATGTTTTACGAGCACTTTCTCCCGTATGCAAAACGGGGCGACGAAGTACTCTACATTTGCTTTTCCACCGGAATTGCCGGAACGTTTCAGGCGGCGACGCTTGCCAAAAAAGACATTCTGGAGGAGTACCCTGACTTTAAATTGACAATTGTCGATTCCAAATGCGCTTCCATCGGCTTTGGGCTTGTCGTTTACAAGCTGCTGCAAATGCAGCGAAACCACGCGCCAAATAAGCTGCTTATACAGGCGGCGTATTATTTCTGCGAACATATGGAGCACGCCGTTACCGTTGGAACACTTGAATACCTTGCAAAGGGCGGGCGGCTAAGCCGCGCCTCCGCCACAGTTGGCACGGTTTTAGATATTAAGCCGATTATTATCGTTTCCGAAGAAGGCAAGCTAGAAGCCGTAGAAAAAGTGCGCGGATTTAAGCGCGCCGTAAAGCGCTGTCTGGAACTGGTGGAAGAAAAGGGCGCGGATTTGAAGCGCCAGACGATTGGCGTTTGCTACGGCGCCGACCCGGCTGTTTGCGAATTTGTTTCGCAAGTATTGACCGAGGAATTCCACGTAAAGGGCGTCTTAAAAACGCAGGTTGGCTGCGCAATTGGCGCGCACACCGGCCCGGAGATTCTTGGAATTGTATTTCAAAACGCGATTGACGAGCAGTTTGAAAAGTATTTGGACACAGGCGAAGCTACATCGCATCCCAAAGCGCCTGATTAATTTCCACCGTTACGTTTTCCATCCACTTCTGATACAAAGAGTCAAAGTATTCCTGACTTAATTGGGCAATCAGCGCTTCTTCCGCAAGCTGCGTTGCCAAATCGTTTTTTTCGCTTTCACGGTAGAAGAGGTAAAAACCGTCTTCTTCTTCAACGACGCCGCTCCACTGTCCTTCGCTTAAGGCAAAGGCAGCAGCGGCGCTCTTTTCCGGCAAATCGCTTCGCCCTGCCGTCAGCTCTACCGTGCCATCGTCGGTATTTTCCTTCGCAAAAGCGTATGCGTCCTCGGCCGTGGCCGCTTCGCTAAAGAGCGCGTCGGCTCTTGTCCGGACAGCCGCAAGCGCGTCCCCGGTAATTGCAACCTTCTCTCCGTTTAAATCTTCTTGGTATTTGCTAAGGCAGATGTAGAGAAAGTCGGCCTTAAAAACATCTTCCTCTTCGTACGCAAGGTCGGCGTTTAGCGTAATCGTCTCATATACTTTTTCCGCAAGCACGTTGTCCATGTAAATGGAGCGAATCAGCTCCTCGGTAATTCCGTACTCCTTAACTGCTTCCTCCGTCACGCCGGACATATACTCCTGCGTGTAGTCGTTAATGTTTAGGATGTCGTCTGCATCAAGAGAAATATGGAATTCTTCCGCCATAAAGGAAACGAGCTTGATATAGGTAATTTTTTGAAGCAGCTCCTGCTTCATTAGGACCGAATACGTCTCACCTTCGCTTGTAAACACAAAGTCCCAAATGTCGGCGCCGTAAAGCGTTTCCACTTCCTCGCGCATACTCATAAGATAGATGTTCGCTTCGTCGTATCCGACTTCCATCCCGCCAATGCGCATAACAACGTCGTTTGTAAAGCCTTCGCTTGTCGGAAGTCCCTCTTCGTCTTCCGACTCCTTCCTGCACCCGGAAAACAAAACTGTTATAAGCGCCAGAAGCAGCAAAGCCGCCGTCCACTTTCTTTTCATGTCCATCCTCATTTCTGCGTTTCTTCTTCCCGCAACGCCTGTAGTTTTTCCAGAACCTTTTGGATTTCCTCAATCGTCGCATAACTATCCGGTCTGTCCTTTTGGCTGCCGGAAATTTGATACGTAAAACTTGGGCATGGTCCGGGCTGCATTTGCACCCGCCTGCCAAACGCCTGCAAAAATTCCGGAAGCCGCGCAACCTCCAGCCGTGCTTTTTTATACATCTTAAGCTCCAGCTTCCCGTTTTTGCAAGTTAATTTTTCTACATAGGCTTTGTGCGCCTGCGACTTAACGAGCGCGATGTGCAAAAGCAGATTGGCGCAATTTGGCAAATCGCCGAACCGATCCGCCATTTCGTCCTGCATTTCTTCCAGTTCTTCCTGCGTTTCGATTCCTGCAATACGCTTATACATATCCAGCTTTTGCATCTCGTTTTTGATGTAGGAGGACGGGATATACGCATCCATATCCAGCTCCACGCTCGTCTCGAAATTTTCCTCTTCGGTTATTTCTCCCTTCAGCGTGCGCACCGCCTCGTTTAGCATCTTGCAATAAAGGTCGTACCCGACCGCCTCCATATGCCCGCTTTGCTCTGCGCCAAGCAAGTTTCCGGCGCCGCGGATTTCAAGGTCGCGCATACTGATTTTAAAGCCGGAGCCAAGCTCCGTAAATTCCCGAATTGCCGACAGACGCTTTTCCGCCACTTCTTTTAGCACCTTGTTTTTGCGGTACATCAAAAAGGCGTACGCCGTGCGGTTTGAGCGGCCAACGCGCCCGCGAAGCTGATAAAGCTGCGAAAGGCCCATTTGATCGGCGTTTTCGATAATCATCGAATTTACGTTACTAATGTCCATCCCGGTTTCGATAATCGTCGTAGATACGAGCACATCAATCTCCCCGTTAATAAAGGCAAACATAATTTTCTCAAGCTCCCGCTCGCTCATCTGCCCGTGCGCAAACGCTACGCTTGCCTGCGGGCAAAGCTCCGCTATGCGGGCTGCCTTTTCGTCGATTCCAATTACGCGGTTGTATACATAATACACCTGCCCGTTTCTGGAAAGCTCGCGGCAAATTGCCTCGCGAATGATTTCCTCGTTATGCTCCATAACAAACGTCTGAATCGGAAGCCGGTCAACCGGCGGCTCCTCCAAAACGCTCATGTCGCGAATGCCGACTAAGCTCATATGAAGCGTTCGGGGGATAGGCGTAGCCGTAAGCGTCAATACGTCCACATCGTCTTTAAGCCGCTTTATTTTTTCTTTGTGCGTCACGCCAAAACGCTGCTCTTCGTCTACTACTAAGAGTCCCAGATTTTTGTACGTCACGTCCGCAGAAAGCAGCCGATGCGTCCCTATTACAATGTCAAGCTGCCCTTTGCGAAGCCGCTCAAGCGTCTTTTTTTGCTCTGTAGGCGTCCGGAAGCGCGAGAGCATCTCCACGCTTACGGGAAAATCCATCAAACGCTGCGAAAACGTATTGTAGTGCTGCTGGGCCAGAATGGTCGTCGGAACTAAGATCGCTACCTGCATCCCGTCGGACACTGCCTTAAACGCTGCGCGAATGGCAATCTCCGTTTTTCCGTAGCCAACGTCGCCGCAAATCAGACGGTCCATGATTTTTGCGCTCTCCATGTCCCGCTTCGTCTCTTCGATAGCCTTTAGCTGATCGCTCGTCTCCGTGTAAGGAAACAGCTCCTCAAACTCCTTTTGCCACACGGTGTCTTTGCCAAACGCATGCCCCTGCTTTGCCTGCCGGATGGCGTAAAGCCGCACAAGCTCTCCCGCGATTTCCTTCACGCTGGCGCGCACGCGCGCTTTTGTGCGCTTCCACTCCGTGCCGCCAAGTCGGTTTAGCTTCGGCTTTTTTCCTGCGTCCGCATTTGCGTACTTTTGCAGCGAATCCAAATTCGTCGCAAGAACGTACAAAACGCCGCCGTCCGCATATTCGAGCTTAATGTAATCTTTGATTACGTGGTTACTTTCAAGTTTTTCAATTCCCCGGTAAATTCCAAGTCCGTGCGTCTCGTGAACGATAAAATCGCCGTAGGCAAGCTCCTGAAAGCTTCCGATTTTGTTTCCGTCGTACTGCCGGTATTTCTTGCGCTGTTTTTTCTGCGCTCCGAAAATATCGCTCTCGGAAATGACGACGAACTTAATCAGGGGGTACTCAAAGCCTTTGTGCAAATTTCCGCATACGGTCATAATCTCGCCCGGCTGCGCAACGCGGCTTGCATCATCCGAAAAAAACGCAGGCAGCTCGCATTCCTGCAAATTTTGCGCCAGTCTTGCCGCGCGGGTGGGCGACCCGGAAACAAGCACCATTCGGTATCCCTGCTTTTTATAATGCCCCAAATCTTTAACGAGCGCTTCGAAATTTCGATTATAAGACGCGACGGTTTTGACGTTGAGGTCGTATTTTGTCTTTGGAGCTACTATAGACGCAGCCGCAAGCGTGCTGATTGTCATCAGCCTTCCTTGCAAAAGCTGCGCAAGCGTCTTTTTGTAATCCCAAATCGCATTCATCTGTCCGGGAAGCAGGTAGCCTTTTTCCAGCCGCCCCATCATGCTCTCGGAAAACTCAAGCGCGGTTGCTTCCGCTTTTTCCTGCACGCGCCCCGGCTCGTCAAGAACAAACAGCGTCTCTTCTTTCGGAAAATACGAAAAGAAGCTCGCCGTATCTTTTACAAAGTACGTAATATAAGAATCTAAGCTGACCGCGCCCGGCATGTACTCCAGGTTTTCAAGCAGCTCCTCTACCGTTTGGGAAACGCGGGCCGCCTCTTCCGTTTTCATCTCCTCGCGCAGCTTCCGGTAAACTTCGTCGCGCTCTTTTTTGATTGCGGCAATTCCCTTTTGGCGCTGTGCATCGGTCAAAACAAACTCGGTCGCCGGGTAGAGCACTACTTCGCTGACGTTTTCAATCGAACGCTGGCTGTCTACGTCAAAGCAGCGAATCGAGTCGATCTCCTCGTCCCAGTACTCAATCCGGTAAGGCGCGTCGCCCGAGAGCGGAAACACGTCCAAAATGCCGCCGCGAACCGAAAAATCGCCCGGCGCTTCCACTTGCGCACGGTATTGGTATCCCATAACGGTCAATTTGTCCCGCAGCTGCAAAAGCGTATCGGTTGTCTGCGCGTTAATGCGAAGCGCGTATTCTTTTAACCGCTCCGGCAAAAGAAGCCGGTCAATGCCGCTGTCAATACTTGCAACAACCGTACACGGCTCTCCTTCAAACAGGCGGCGCAAAATATCCATCCGGCTTTTTACGATAGCGTTTCCGTGAACGTCCGCATGATAAAAAATAATGTCCTTCGCCGGATAATAATAAACGTTTCGGTCAAACAGGCGGTAATCTTCGCAAATCTCCTTCGCGCGCAGCTCGTTGTACGTGATAATCAAACGGTATTTGTAATCGCCGCCAACACAATGAATCCAGTGGCTTTTTTGCGTATCAATGCAGCCGGAAACCTGCACGGGTGTACGCTTTAGCAGCAAATCGTCCCGCACAGCCTGGTACTCGCGATACTCCTTTAGTGGTGCGACAAACGTATTCAAGGCTTCACCTCCGCCTAATTAAATCGGTTCATGGCAGCCGAAACGCCCTGCTCGAAAATCATCTCAACTGCCTCTACTGTGCGGGCAAGACCTTCCCGAATCAGCGCTTCCTCATCGTTTGAAAACCGGCTCAAAACGTAGTCGGCTAAATCCCATTCCTCCGGCTTTGCGCCAACGCCAATCCGGATACGGTTAAATTCCTGCGTCCCCAGCTGCGCAATAATATTTTTTACGCCGTTGTGTCCTCCGGCGCTTCCCTTTGCGCGAATCCGTATCTTGCCCGGAGAAAGCGCAATGTCGTCGTAAATAACAAGCATATCCGCCGGAGACGCTTTGTAGTAATCCATAAACGCGCGAACGCACGTTCCGCTTAAATTCATAAACGTCTGCGGCATAACAAGCATCACCGGCTCCGCGCCAATGCGCCCTTTTCCGCAAAGCCCGTAAAGCTGCTTTTCCCGAAGCATAATTCCGTAGCGATCCGAAAGCGCCGTCACTGCGTCAAAGCCGATGTTGTGTCTGGTAGCCGTAAATCGGGGGCCCGGATTTCCCAGTCCAAAAATCAATTTCATAATTAAGATACTCCGTAAACTTTCCTTGCAATATCTACGGTTTCCTTCGCGTCCTTTGCGTAGAAATCGGCGCCGATTCGATCGGCGTATTCCTGCGTAAGCACCGCGCCGCCTACAACAATCCGGCAGTCAAGGCCCGCTTTACGCACAGCGGCAATCGTCTGCTCCATGCTGCCAAGCGTCGTTGTCATCAGCGCGCTTAAGCCAATCAGCTTCACTTCGTGTTTTTGCGCCGCCAAAACGACCGCCTCAATTTCCACGTCGCGCCCCAGATCGATTACGGTAAATCCGTAGTTTTCCAAAAGTACTTTTACTATATTTTTGCCAATGTCGTGAATATCGCCCTTGACGGTTGCAAGCACGACCTTTCCTTTGCTTTCCGCAGCCGCGCCGCTTCCCGCTAGGTATTCTTTAATCCGCGCAAACGCTCCTTGAACGACCGAAGCGGACAAAATAAGCTGCGGAAGGTAAATCGTGCCTTTTTCAAAGCCGTCTCCTACCGTATCGAGCGCGGGAATCAAAATTTGGTTTACGATGGTCATAGGCGCAAGCGTCTCCAAAAGCTGCCGCGCAAGCCGCTCTCCTTCGGATGCAAGTCCGCGGACAACGGCGTAATAAAGCTGCATCGCTTCCTCCGAAAGTTCAAGACCAATCTTTTTCGCGGCGGCATCTTCTCCCGACGGCTTCTGTGCTGCCGCTAGGGGCGCGGCCTCCGCTTTTGCCGCAGGAACGTAATTTTTATAAGCGTCCGTATATTCCACCGCGTTTTTGTCGTAATTCATCAAAAGCCGGTACGCGCGCATTACGCCCATCATTGCCTCGGAATTCGGGTTTAGGATGGGAAGCATCAGCCCGTTTTGCAATGCCATCGTTAAAAACGTCGTATTGACCAGTTCGCGGTACGGCAGACCGAAGCTGATGTTTGAGACGCCAAGCACGCCCGGAAGACCCAGCCGGTCGCGCACAAGCTGTACGGCCCGAAGCGTCTGCGCTACAGCTTCCTGCTCCGCCGATGCGGTTAACGTCAGGCAGTCTATCAGCAGATTCTTTTTGTCAATGCCGCACAGGGCCGCGCGGTCCGCGATTTTTTTTGCCACCGCAAAACGCTCTTCGGCCTTTGCGGCAATTCCGTTTTCGTCAAGCGTCAAACCGACCACCGCCGCTCCGTAGCGCTTTACAAGCGGGAGAATGCTTGCGAGGCTCTTTTCTTCGCCGTTTACGCTGTTTACAATCGGCTTTCCGTTGTAAATGCGAAGCGCGGCGGCAAGCACCTGCGGGTCGTTGGAGTCAATTTGCAGCGGCACATCCACAACGGCCTGAAGCGCTCGAATGACGCGGCACATCATTTCCTTTTCGTCAATTCCCGGATATCCTACGTTCACATCCAAAATGTCCGCGCCCGCTTCCACCTGCGAGAGCGCCTGCTGAAGGATATAATCCATATCCTGCTCGCGAAGCGCTTGTTGGAAACGTTTTTTCCCGGTTGGGTTTAAGCGCTCGCCAATTACGCGCGGACGGTCAAGAAAAACGGCCTGCGAAGCGCAGCAAACGCCAAGCGGACAAGCTTCGCGCTTTTTTGTAAGTTCTTCGTATTCTTTTTCTTCCTCTTTTTCCAGATGTGCGCCTTCGCTCTCAAACTTTCTTACGGCCTGGGAGAGCGCGCGAATGTATTCCGGCGTCGTTCCGCAGCATCCGCCAACGGCGGCAAGCCCGTACGGAAGCAGCGTCGCTATCATTTCGGCAAATTCCTTAGCGTCTACATTGTATTGGCCGGTAAGCGGGTCCGGAAGACCTGCGTTTGGTTTAAAGAAGATGGGAAGCTTCGTCCGCGTGTACAGCTCTTTTACCATCGGCGCAAGCTCCAGCGGCCCAAGCGAGCAGTTAAAGCCGATGCCGTCTACGCCAAGTCCTTCAAGCGTCAGCGCCATAGAGGCAATGGACGTGCCGGTAAACGTGCGGCCGTTTGGCTCAAACGTCATCGTTACATAAACCGGTTTGTCCGAATTTTCCTTCGCCGCCAAAACCGCCGCCTTTGTTTCGTACAGGTCCGTCATCGTCTCCAGTACAATCCAGTCGGCGTCCTGCCCTGCGCGCACCTGCTCGGCGAAAATATCGTACGCTTCTTCAAACGTCAAGTCGCCAAGCGGCGCAATCAGCGCTCCAATAGGTCCTAAATCAAGCGCTACTTTTACGTCCTCGCCTGCGCCGGACTGCAAAAGCGCTTCCTTTGCGTTTTTTACTGCCGCGCCAATTAGCTCCTGCACGGAGTGGCCGCTTCTGCGTACTTTGTAGCGGTTTGCGCCGAAGGTGTTTGTGTAAATAACCTGCGCTCCCGCTTCAATATATGCTCTGTGAATGGCGATAATTTTGTCCGGTTCGGTCAAATTCAGCATTTCCGGTATGCCGCCGGGCTTAAGTCCCATTTGCTGCAATTGCGTCCCCATGGCGCCGTCAAGAATTTTGATCATACTTCCCCCTGCTTTTCCTTTTTCACTGCCGATAACCCACAGCTTGCTCCAAAGCGACAGCTCGCGCAGCCGCCGGGCGTTCCGCAGCCGGCCGCCTCTTCCGGTACGTTTAGATGCAGCGCTCCGCTGATTTGCTCCATGTTTTGCAGGCCGATAATCGCAGTTACCGACTTGGCGGGCGAGAGCATACTTCCCTTCGTTACCGAAAGGCCAATCCGCTTTCCCGCCTCCACAACCGAAAGCACTGTCTCCTGCAAAGAAAGCGGCAAATCTCCGTAGCCCGGAGAAAACCGCCAAGTTTGCCGGTAAAGCGGCATTTGCTGCCGGATTTCTTCTTGGATGTCGTCGCAGATTTGTTCGATTGCCGCGCCCGCCATTGCGTCGGTTAAAAGCGCTTTTGGCATACTCGATACTTGAAGTTTGCGAAGCAGCCGGTCAACGTTTGCTCCAAGCGTAGCCGCTAAAATAACCGCCTTTTCGCACCCTTCTAAGTGCCTTGCAATGTCCGCTCCGGGCAGCTGCAGGGCGCAGTCGCGAAGCAAAACCAGCTCCTCTCCCGCGCGCTCCACGTCAAAAATTCCATAGCTGTACGCCGGATGGCACGCCTGCAAAAGAGGCGCTTCGCACTCTTTCATCAGCGAGAGAATCACTTCATCCGGCTTCGTTGTTCCATATCCAAGATAGCGCGCCGCCTCTTCCATGCGGATGGGCTTTAACTGCACCAAAATTGTTCACCTCGTTTTGAAGTATTTTCCTTTCGTTACACCGGACGAATAATGCCCTGCACCGCCTCCGTAATTTTACGCGCAACGTAAGGGTTGTTCATCGTATACAAGTGAATGCCGTCTACTCCCTGCGAAACCAAATCCACAATCTGGTCGATTGCGTAAGCGATTCCCGCGTCGCGCAAAGCGTCCGGGTACTGCTCGTATTTGGCCATCATCCGGACGAACTTGTGCGGCAGGCTGGCGCCGCACAGCGTAACCATCCGTTCAATCTGCGCTTTGTTGACGACCGGCATAATCCCCGCTTCAATCGGAACGTCAATTCCCGCGCGGCGCGCCTTTTCCAAAAAGCGCATAAAGTCGTCATTGTCAAAAAACAGCTGGGAAAGCAAGCGATCCGTACCAGCGTCTACTTTCCGCTTTAGATTTTCAATATCTTCATCCAGCGTCGGGCACTGCGGATGGCACTCCGGGTAGCAGCCGCCCATAATGTAAAAGTCGCCCTTCGATTTTAAGTAGGCGATAAGCTCCGATGCGTAGCGGAAATCTTCCTTTGGCGCAATGTCCGGATTTCGGTCGCCCCGCAGCGCAAGAATGTTTTGAATCCCGCGCTCCTTTAGCTGCAGCACAATCTGGTCAATGTCCTCTTTGCTGTTGTACAAGCACGTCAGATGCACTGCGGATTCCGTGTTGTATTTTTCCCGGATAATCTGCGCAATATCACAGGTCTTCGTGTCCGCTGCGTTTCCGCCCGCGCCGTAAGTAACGCTAATAAAGTCCGGATGCAGTCCGTGAAGCCCTTCTAACGTTTGGTAAATGGTTTCGATGGAGCTTTGCTTTTTCGGCGGAAAAATCTCAAACGTAAACGCGGTCTGTCCCGCGGAAATCACTTCCGATATTTTCATTTGTTCTATCCCTCGCTTTTTTTTGCAATTGTTTTTTCGGGTTAGAAACTACTATAACATAATCCCCATGGGAATTCAAACGGAATTGACGAACCCGCAGAAATCAGGTATACTCGCCCTATGGACGACGCCGTCGTCTTTTGGTTTTACACTATTTCATGGGAACCAAGGGGGATTTATGAACACGAACGAATTCATAAGAGTCCGGCTAAGCATAGGCTGCCTTCTCTTTGGCATTGCCAGCGCAGTCTGTCTGTATAAAACTTCCAGAGGACTTTCTTTTTTTGCTTATTGTATTTTCGCGCTTGTCTTCTTTTTGTGCTACCTGTCTTGGATAAAGCAGCGCCTGAAGCTAGAAAACATTTTCTTATCCGCCATTTTGCTAACGCTCGCGTTTTTTTGCGGCGCGACGCTTGACGGCGGCCTGCGTTTTTTTAATTTCGCAGCGATTTTCCTGATTGCCGACCGTATCCTGCTGCACCAGTTTAACGACGACGGCTACTGGTCCGTTTCGCAGCATTTGGGGCAGCTTTTGAAAACGGCTTTCGTCATTTTGGAAAATATTCCGGCGTGGTTTGCTGAGTGCGTAACAAGACCCGCAAAGCAAACCGAAGACGCGAAGGCGCCAAAGCCGCGAAACAACACGCTGCCTTACGTTATCCTTGGGCTTTGTCTTGCCTTGCCGCTTTTGATTATTGTACTTGCTGCACTTGCAAGCGCGGACGAAGTGTTTGCACGCGTTATCGAGCGGCTGATTTCCTTGCGCCTGTTAAGCGCTTTTTTCAGAAACTTAGTGCCGATTTTGCTCTTTACTTTTGGAGGAGCTCTGCTCTCGTGCGCGGCGCTAACGTGCTTTACAAGAAAGAAGGCGCAGCCGCTGCCGCAGCACGTTGCGCACCGAAATCCCGTAGTAGCGATTACGATTCTCTCTGTTTTGGGCGCGGTATACGTTTTGTTTTGCGCAATTCAGATTATTTATCTGTTTGGAAAGGCTTCGCTTCCGGACGGCTACACGTACGCTTCCTACGCAAGGCGCGGCTTTTTCCAGCTTTTGTTTGTCTGCGTCCTAAACGTAATTTTGATTCTGCTCGCAAACGAAGTCTTTCGAAAGAATCGGGCGCTTCGCATTCTTTCCGCCGGCTTTAGCGCCTGCACTTTGATTATGAATCTGTCGGCAACGTACCGGGTTGTCCTCTACATACAAGCTTACGACCTAACATACGCGCGCTTAGTGGCGCTGACCGGACTTGGCGTCGTTTATTTGCTTTTGTCCGGCCTACTTGTCTGGACATTTCGAAACGGCTTCCCTTTTTTCCGCTACATGCTGCTTGTGCTTTCGCTGACGCTTGTCTTTTTAAACGTACTGCGTCCCATCGACTTTATTACGCGGTATAACCTTTCGCATAGCGACGAGCCGGATATACGGTATTTGGCTTCGCTTGGCGCACAAACCATTTGCGAAGCTGCAAACGCTTACGAGGACGGGACAATTTCCGAAGCAGTCTGGGAAGAATATCTGGAGGCGCTGTCTTACCGGTACAGCGTTTCCGAACTAGTTTTAGAGCGCGAAGAAGAAGCGAACGATTTTCGCTCTTATAACATCGCCTGGGAGAAAATAAAAGATACACTTGAAGACTACGACGAAAACGGCAGATTTCTGACGACGCCGTAAAGAAGCAATAGGCCAATGGACACATAAAGAATTGCGTTTTGGATTTTTGTGTGCTCCCTTTGGCCTGTTTTTATATAAGGAATTATCCACGAAAGAAAGGCGTAGAGCCAAAAAGGGGCAAGAAGTATGACGACCGGATGATACGAAAAGGCGGCGCGAAAATCAAGCTGCATCAGCGCTAAGCACATCCGGCTGATGCCGCAGCCCGGGCAGAGAAATCCTGTTGCTTTGCGAAATACGCACGGTACCGCCCAACCGGTCATTTGCACAAAAAATCCGTACGCAAACCCTGCCGCAAGCAGCGCTCCAGCAATCGCAAGCGTACGCGTCAAACGCTTTTTCATAACCGCCCTCATTTTCTGAAAACAGAAGGGGAGATCGCACGCAATCTCCCCAACAGTCTCTCATTTTTCTAAAAAGAGTTAGTCTGCCAAGTTGTTCAGCTCGTTTTGCATCAGCGCGTATGCGATAATACTGAAGCCGAAGATGGACAGCAGCAGATAAATCAACCCGCAGTTTCCGGAAGGAAGTCCCTTCGACATCTTTACTTCGTCGATTTTCTGACCGGCAGTATAGAGCCAATAAAACTGATAAATACTGCAGGTGACAATCGAAAGCAGCACTACGGTGCCGCCCGTTGTACCAGGCTTGCCGGAAACCGTGTTTGTGTCGTTTGCAAGACATGCAAGCCAATACAAACCGTAAATTCCACAAGTCACAATGCTTAAGATGATGCAGGTTGCGATGCTTCTTCTTTGAATCATGATGTTACTCCTCACTCTCAGGTTTTATGCCCTCATAATAATAAAATTTCTCTGAAAAGTAAATAGAATTTTTTTCATTTTTCACGTTTTTTCGCGTTTTTTTTACTTCTGCTTCCTCCTGCGGGGCGTCTACGCGGCTGCTGTTTGTAGTCATTCTGCGAATTACGCTCTCATCGTGCGATATTAATAGATATGTCAGATCCCACAAATTATGAAGCTTAGTGAGCAGCGCAAGAATTTGCTCCTGCACGGTTACGTCAAGCGCGGAGACCGGTTCGTCAAGTATCAAAATTTCCGTACGCGCCATTAAGGCAATACCAATTGCCACGCGCTGGCGCTCTCCGCCGGAGAGCTGTGTAATATTTTTTCCGGCGTATTCTTCGGAAAGGCCGATTGCCGCAAGCATGGCAAGCGCCTGTTCGCGCCGCTCCTTTTTGCAAACGCCTTGGTTTCTAAGCGGCTCTTCAAGCAGCCACAAAACGCTCTTTTGCGGGTTTAAGCTGCTGTAGGGGTCCTGAAAGACCATGCCTATTCGCCCCTGCGCCTGTATGCGTCCTGCCATCCGCCCCCGCTGCACGCCGCATAAGCATCTGGCAAGCGTCGATTTCCCGCTTCCGCTTCGCCCAAGAATTCCGTAAACTTCGCCCTTTTTAACGGTCATGCAAAAGCCGCCAAGCACTTCCTTTTGGTAGGAAAGCGGACGAAGAAGTCTCGTTTTCTTTCCGTAGTAAACGTGCAAATGGCTCACCGTCAAAACGACAGGGCTATCCTTTGGCACAAGCAGGCGCTTCGTAAAATCCTCTCCCTGCGCCGCCTGCAAAAGTTTTCGCGTAAACGCCTGCCTTGGCGCGCGAAAAATTTCCTCGCACGCGCCTTCTTCCACAAGCTGTCCGCGCTCCAAAACCAAAACGCGGCTGCAAAGCTTTTTAATTACAGACAAATTGTGAGAGATTAACACAACCGCCGTTCCGTATTCTTTTTGCAATTTTTGCAAAAGCGCAAGAATTTCTTCCTGCGTCTGCGCGTCAAGCGCTGTTGTCGGCTCGTCCGCAAGCAAAATCCTCGGGCGCAAAAGCATCGCCATGGCAATCATGACGCGCTGGCGCATTCCTCCGGAGAGCTCGTGCGGATAACTGCGCAGCACCCCTTCCGCATCCGTTAACTCCACTTCCCGCAGCGCACGAACAAGACGCGCCCGCAAAAGAGAACGGCTGCCGCAGACGTGGTGGACGCGAAAGACTTCCATAAGCTGCGCTTCTATGCGCCGGACAGGATTCAGCGAAGTCATCGGCTCCTGAAAAACCATCGCCATATCCGCCCCCCGCAGCTTTTGCATCGTCTCTTCTTTTGCGGCAAGCAAATCGATTGCCTGCCCGCTCTCTTTTTGGCAATACAAAATGCTCCCCGATACGTTTGCGGATTCCGGCAAAAGGCCGAGAATCGCCTTTGCCGTCATGCTTTTGCCGCTGCCGGACTCTCCTACAATTCCAAGGATTTCTCCGGGAGAGAGCGAAAAGCTCACGTTATTTACCGCGTATTTCTCCATGCGCTCCCGCGCGTCTGGAAACGAGACGCGTAAGTTCTTTGCAAAAAGCAGGCTGCCCGCTGGCGCAGCCCCCGCCGCTAGGCTTTTTCCTTTTTTCTTTGCAGCTCTTGCCGGCGACTTTTCTTCGGAGAACGCTTCCGCAAGCAGCGCAACGCCAAGTACGGCGACAACAATAACTACGCCCGGGACAATCGCGTACCACGGCGCCAGCCGCAGGCAGCTTTGCGCCTCCTGAAGCATCCGCCCAAGACTTGCTTTTGGCGGCTGCACGCCAAGCCCCAAATAGCTAAGGCCGGCTTCCGCAAGCACAGCGTTGTTAAAGCCGATTGCCATTGTAACAAGCAGCGTGCGGCGCAGGTTAGGAAGGATGTGCACAAACAGGATGCGCCCCGTAGATGCGCCCATAAGCTTCGCGTTTGTCACGTAGTCAAGCTCCCGCTGGCGCAGCACTTCGCCGCGCACGACCCGCGCAATGCTTGGGATAAACAAAATGCCAAGCGCCAATACGATATTTTTTTCTCCTGCGCCAAACATCCCGACAAACGCAAGCGCCAGCAAAATGCTTGGAAACGCTAAAATTCCGTCGTTAATGCGCATAATGCATTCGTCCAGCCAGCCGCCAAAATAGCCGCACAATAAGCCTACAAGCGTTCCGAAAATTCCTCCCGCAAGAACGGTCAAAATTCCTGTTGCAAACGTTGTGCGCGCACCGACCATCACACGGCTTAAAAGGTCTCTGCCGTAATTGTCCGTGCCAAATAAGTGCGAAAGCGAGGGCGCAAGATTTTTCGCCGCCGCGTCCATTTCTTCCGGGTCGTACGGCGTATAAAAAAGTCCGACGAGCACGAGCAGAAGCGCCGCGCCGGTAAAAATGCTTCCAAAAAGAAGGTTGTAGTTGATTTTTTTCATAGCCTTCCCCCTACGATGCCTGCCGGCGAACTCTGGGGTCGAGCCTTCGGTACAAAACATCCACAAGCAGGTTTACCAAAACGACGGCGATGCCAAGGTAGAGAATAATCGCCTGCACGACGTTATAATCGCGGTTGGCAATCGACGCGACCAAAAGCCGCCCAAGGCCGTTTACGCCAAAAACCTGCTCCACTACAATGCTTCCCGCCAAAGCTTCCGCCGCAACTACGCCAAGAAACGTAACGACGGAAATCATTGCGTTTCCAAGCATTTGCGTAAGCAGCACGCGGGTGCGGGACATGCCCTTGCCGCGCGCCGTACGCACGTAGTCTTTGTTTTTTTCCGTAATGAGCGAGCTTTTTAAAAAGCGCACCGACATCGCCGCTTTTGGAAGCGCAATCGCAAGCGCCGGAAAAAAAAGGTAGCGCAGGCATTCCGCCGGATTTTCGCTCCATGAAACCGCTCGTCCGGGCACAAACAGCCGAAGCACGATTCCAAGAAAAATAGAAATCAAAATGCCCAGAAAAAACGAGGGGACCGCCATCACCGTCTGGTTGACCCACGTAAAAAAGCGGTCGAACAAACTGCCTTCAAACCGGGCGCAAAGAAGCCCGAGCGGAAACGCCAAAACAAGCACCAAAAGAAGCGACAAAAGCGCAAGCGCAAGCGTATTGGGAAGCATTTGCGAAAGCAATTCGGATACAGGCATCCGGTAGCGCGTGGAAACGCCAAAATCGCCTTGCAGGGCGCCCTTAAGCCAGCGCGCGTAGCGCACCAAAACCGGGTCGTTAAGCCCCAGCTCCTCCCGAAGTTCCAAAAGCGCTTCCGGCGTGGCGTTCGTGCCAAGCTGCACCTGCGCGGCATCTCCCGGTATTACCTGAAAGGCCAAAAAGGAGAGAAAAGAGAGCAGCAGCACCGTTCCAACCATTGCCAGAAATTTTTTTAAAATCGTCATGTTTTTTCCTGCTATTTGTAATATACAGACGCCATGTCCTGCACGTAGACCGGATAAAACGTATATCCATCAAGCGCCGGATTAACCGCTACCAAAAGCGCCGGACTTTGAATAAACACCGAAGCCGCGTCGTCCGCTAAGTAGCGCTGCAGTTCTTTGTAGTACTGCTTTTTTTGCTCCGCGTCCGTCGTCTGCACCGCTTTTTCGTACGTTTGCATAAAGGCGTCGTTTTCGTAGTTAATAAAGTTTTTCGGCGAGCCGGAAATGTAGTACTTTAAAATGTCCGACGGCGCTAACTGCGAGTCAAGACCGATAATCGTCGCTTCGAAATTATGGTCCGCGTAAACGTCCGAAAGCCAGCTTGCCCATTCGATCTGCTGAATCTTCGCCTCAATGCCTACCTGCTTTAGCTGCTGCACAATCACCTGCGCCGTGCTGATATGATACGAATAGTTGGACGGAACGACAATCGTAAACGAAAAGCCGTCTCCGTAGCCCGCTTCCTCCAAAAGCGCCTTCGCTTTTTCTACGTCGTACTCGTAGCGTCCGGCAAGCGACTCGTCGTAATAGGCGCCAAACGATGCGTACACGCCGCTTCCGATAATCGTTCCGTGTCCGCCGGAAATCATATCGATAATGCCCTGTCTGTCCACCGCGTGGCACATTGCCTGTCTGACAAGCGGATTGTCAAACGGCGCTGCGGCGTTGTTTAAAAACAGCCCCTGCACAAGGCTCATGTCGCCGATTTCGATATTGTACTGTCCCGCAAGCTGCGCCGCCTGATCCTCCGTCAAATACGGAAAAATATCAATGTTTCCGGCAAGCAGCTCCACAAACGCCGCATCTGTACTTTCCGAAATCTGAAACGTTACTTTCTCTAAATGCGCCTTTTGGCCGTAATAGGAATCGTTTCTTACGATTACGACGCTGTCCATTGGCGTATAAGAAGAAAAAACAAACGGTCCCGTGCCAACCGGCTCCGTGTCCTGTTTCGTATAGTCGCACGGAACAATGCTGCAAGTTAAGTAGCCAAGCAGCTCCGTGTTCGGCGATGAGAGACGGATTGTAATTTCTTCCCGCCCCTCGCTGTTTACCGTGGATTCGATCGTCTGAATTACAGAAAGCGCGGCAACTGTCTGCACTTCCGGATCGGATGTGTCAAGCAGCCCCGCGCTTCGCTTAAGCGAATAAATGACATCTTCGGCAGTTACCGTTTTCCCGTTGTGGAACAAAACGTTCGGACGAAGCACAAACGTGTAAGTCGTTCCGTCTTCGGAAATTTCGTAGCTCTCGGCCACGGCGGCAACCAAATTTCCATCTTTGTCCGGCTTTACAAGCCCTTCAAAGATATTATACAAAACCTCTTTCGTTCCTGCCGCTACTGCCTTATGTGGGTCAAGACTATCCAGATCCTGTGTAATTCCGACAACAACCGATCCGCCGGCAGAATTATTTCTCCCTTCGTCCGTTCCCGTCCCACCTGAGCATCCGCTTAGTATGGTCAGAAGCGCAGCGAAAAGAATGGTTATCGTCATGATTTTTTTCATGGCAATCTCCCCTCCTGTGCGAATATTTTGTTGTGCGCCTACTAGCATACCCAATTTTCTTTTTTTTTGCAAGGAAAACTTGCGAAATTCCCGCAAAGGTGCGCATTGACGCACAAAAAAAAGAATGCTACACTGAGAAAAAAGGAAATTTGCTTTTCGAATGGAGGTACCCATGCATATAAAACGATTTTTTTCCGCCTGCCTTCTCCTTGTGCTGCTTGCAGGCTGCGCAAAGACCGACAGTTCCATTCCTTCGGGACAGTCCAGAGGAGACCTTTTGGAAGAAACCGATTTCCCTGCGCCCACGCCCTCACCCACGCCAACCGCTACGCCTACGCCTACACCCACGCCGGAGCCGCTTGCTACTGTGCTTCGCGACTACGAGGGCTGGGATGTTTCGGCAGCGTACGAAGCGCTTGACGCCCTTGATTTGGGTCTTAAAGTAACTATCGAAGAAGCGGACTTTATTCTCTCGGGCGTGACCCCGCTTCCGGACACAGTTGTGTCCCAGGAACCGCAGGCAGGGACGATTCTCTACGAGGGAGACTCTGTCGTGCTTTACTTCCTGAAAGAACAGCAAACCGCTGCCATTGACAAAAAAGGGTACAGCACCGACGAAATCATCTCCTATTTCTGCGAAACAGTAATGCATTCGGAGTATTGCGACGGAGACGAACCCGAGCAGGTTCGCAAATGGACGTCGCCCATCTACTACGTTTTGCGCGGTGTCGTTACGACAGAGGACGTCGCTTTGATTAACCGGCTTACCGCTGCCTTAAACGAAATTCCGGGCTTCCCGGGCATATACTCCGTGCAGGAAGCAGGCATGTCGGAAGAGGACGCAAATTATACGATTCAGATTTTGCCCTACGACGAGTATCAGGAGTTTGCTCTTGACCGAATCGGCGACGCATACACCGACGGCTACGCAACAGCCTGGTTTTCGAACTACGTTTACACGGACGGCGAGGTTGGCATTTGCAACGACATTGACCGCGAGACGAAAAACTCCGTTATTTTAGAGGAAATTATCCAAAGCCTAGGAATCTTTAACGACTCCTACACGTATCCGGACAGCCTGTTTTATCAAAACTTTAACACGCCCCAGTGGCCGACCGACATCGACTGGCTGATGGTGGAGACGCTCTACCGGGAAGAGCTGACTCCCGGAATGACCGAGGAAGAAGCGGTAGCGGTTCTTCGCGGGCTGTTAGACGGATAATTTTTTTTAATTTCCTGTTGACAAGGTCCTTCTTTGGATTTATAATGACCCCAGAAACGGCAAAGGTGCTGTGGAAATTCCACAGCACCTTTTTTTGTTTCTATCGGAGACTCTGTCTCCCGGGAGTATTCGTCACGAAGGATTTTTCCTTCTTGAATCTTGCCGATATCCCTATCCCATAAAAGAAGAGGCGTCAGGGCTTTGCTCTGGCGTCTTTTCTTTGTGTCTAGAAGCGTTTTACAAAGATTTCAGATTTGCCGTATTTCTTTTTCTTTTCCCTTATGCTACAATGTTGGGAAGCCGAAGGCAAAAGGAGAAACTTATGGAGATTGATCATAAAAAAACGGCGCTTGACGACGACGCCGCTATATACAAAAAACTAGAGGACCGCGAGGAGACGAAAAACACCTGGCAAAAGTGGAAGGAATTAGACGCTAGGGGAAAGTGGAATTTCTTTGTTGATTATTACCTTCTAAAGCTTGTGTTTACGCTTGCGGCCGGCGGACTGCTTGTCGCGCTTTTGTATACGACCTTAAAGCCCCGCCCCGACGAGCAGCTGTACGTTATTATGCTGGATAACATCCTAGACTTGCAAGGTACGGAAGAGTACTTTGCGTCGGCGCTTGTTGGCATTGGCTACGACCCGGAAGACGACCGCATTATGCTAAACGACTCGCTCTCTTCCCAATCCGCCGCCGATCTTTCCAACCTCAGCACGTACGCCGCCGCCGGAACGATGGACGTTTTGATTGCACCGGAAACGGCCTTGCAAACGTACGCCAAAGCTTCTTTGCTTGCTCCGCTAGACGACCTGCCGGAAGATATTTTGGCCGCCGTGCCGAAAGAAGACCGCTTTTATTATACAAACGACGAAAGCGGCGAACTGACCTTTTACGGAGTTCGCCTAGATAATACAGAGTTTTATAAGTCGTTAAACAAGCAAAATTACGACCGTTCGTACACGTTTACAATCTGCCTAACCGGAGAAAATACGGAAAACGCTATCCGGCTGCTTCGCTACATGCTATCGCTGCCGCAAGTACAAACCGAAGAATAAAGGAGGGGATATTCCCCTCCTTTAAGTTTAGATGTATTTCTGTGCTACTAAAAGCTCTGCCGATAAAATAGCGCCTCCGGCCGCTCCCCGCTTCGTGTTGTGGGAAAGTCCGACAAACTTCCAGTCGTACACGCTGTCCTCACGCAGTCTTCCGGCGCAAACGCCCATGCCGTTTTCGGTATCGCGATCAAGCTTTGCCTGCGGGCGGTTTTCTTCCTCAAAATAGGTAATAAACTGCTTCGGCGCACTTGGAAGCGCAAGCTCCTGCGGAAGTCCGCGGAAATTTTTCCAAGCCGTTAAAATCTGCTCTTTCGTCGGCTTCTTCTCAAAGTTCACAAAAACAGCCGCCGTATGTCCGTCCGAAACCGGCACACGGATGCACTGCGTCGTAATCAAAGGCGCCTGCGCCTTGACAATCTGTCCGTTTTCAATGTGTCCCCAAATGCGAAGCGGCTCCTGCTCACTCTTTTCTTCCTCGCCGCCAATGTAGGGGATTACGTTATCCAGCATCTCCGGCCAGTCGCGAAACGTCTTTCCTGCTCCGGAAATCGCCTGATACGTCGTTGCTACCACAACGGTTGGCACAAATTCCCGCAGCGCGTGGAGCATAGGCGTATAGCTTTGGATGGAGCAGTTTGGCTTTACGGCAACAAAGCCGCGCTTCGTTCCCAAACGCTTTTTCTGATACTCAATAACGGCAAAGTGCTCCGGATTTAATTCCGGCACAACCATCGGCACGTCCGGCGTCCAGCGGTGCGCGCTGTTGTTGGAAACTACCGGCACTTCCGCCTTTGCGTACGCGTCCTCAATTGCACGGATTTCTTCCTTGGTCATGTCAACTGCGGAGAAAACAAAGTCCACGGTTTTGGCAACAGCCTCCACCTCATTAACGTTTTTAATCACAAGCGACTTGACTGCTTCCGGCATAGGCGTTGGCATTTTCCAGCGATCGCCCACGGCTTCTTCGTACGTCTTTCCGGCGCTTCTTGGACTTGCCGCTACAGTTACTACCTCAAACCACGGATGATTCTCCAAAAGCGCAATAAATCTCTGGCCGACCATTCCGGTTGCCCCCAGAATGCCCACCTTATATTTTTCCTGTCTTCCGATCTGATCTAACATACAATCCTCCCGAAGTGTTCTTCTCTCGCGGACAGATGTCCGCGAATCTTCCACATTCTACTACAGAGGCGCGAAGATTGCAAGCATTTTTTGATTATTCCTTAATTACTCCGATAATTGTGCGTTTGTGGGCCGCTTTTATAGGAAGCCATGCTAACAGAAGCGCTTAACTTGTCTGTTTGGGCTGGAAGGTAGTCTTATCAAGGTTGTAGACATCACAAGCGTGCATACAAATAATCCAAACGAGGCGGTCCTCCAATTCTTCCGTGTCCTCTTTGGAAATATACTCCATGTCCGTATCTTCCCACATGCCGTGTTCCGCATACAAATTGCCGGTGCTGCTTTGCTGTACCTCTAAGCCCACTTTATTACTTCCAATATATTCTAAGCTATACGATTCTGGATAAACGCCCACCGTAAAGCCCAGCCGCACAAAATCTTCCAGCTTTTCTTTTCCGATATACAACATATCGTAGCCTTTATCTTCTACGAACTCCTTGATGAGTAAAAGCTCCTCATCCGTAATCTGCATCCCGCCACTGATACAAACTTGTTACTCACCGCCTATAGAGGCGGGAGGCATCTCCCATCTGTTCAAGACTCGCTCGCGAGTCTTGGCGCGGGATTCGGGTCGGCTTTTGCCGGCATAATTCCTATCCGAATCCCTGTGCATCCTCGCGGAGCGTATATCAGATGGGGGATTGACACCCGCCACTGATACGAACTTGTTACTCACCGCCTATAGAGGCGGGAGGCATCTCCCATCTGTTCAAGACTCGCTCGCGAGTCTTGGCGCGGGATTCGGGTCGGCTTTTGCCGGCATAATTCCTATCCGAATCCCTGTGCATCCTCGCGGAGCGTATATCAGATGGGGGATTGACACCCGCCACTGATACGAACTTGTTACTCACCGCCTATAGAGGCGGGAGGCATCTCCCATCTGATATAATTCCCCAGAACCTTCTGCAATTCCTCATACGTCGTAAGATAATTCGCCTGCTGCCGCAGTTTCGCCGAGCCCGGGTAGCCACTAAAGTACCAGGCAACGTGCTTGCGCATTTCGCGCATAGCCATCTCCTCGCCTTTTTGTTCGATCGCCATCTGCGCGTGGCGAAGGCACATCGAAGCGACTTCCTGCGCGGTTGGCTGCGGCAAAAGCTCGCCCGTTTCTAAGTAGCGGCGGCACCGCGCAAATAAAAAGGGGTTCCCTCTTGCGGCGCGCGCAATCATAACGCAGTCGCAGCCGGTTTGCAAAAGCATCTGCCGGCATTCCTCCGGACTTGTCACGTCGCCGCTTCCGATGACCGGTATGGACACGGCTTCTTTTACTTGCCGGATAATGTCCCAATCCGCCTTCCCGCTGTAGTACTGCTCTCTTGTCCTGCCATGCACAGCGATTGCCGACGCTCCTGCCCGTTCGGCAAGTCGGGCGACTTCCACCGCGTTTGTTTCGCGAAAGCCCTTACGGATTTTGATCGTCACCGGCTTTGGCTGCGCAGCCACCATTGCGGACACAATTTCCGCAATGCGCTCGGGGCGCTTCATAAGCGCCGAGCCTTCACCGTTTCCGACGACTTTTGGCACCGGACAGCCCATATTTATGTCAAAAAAATCAAACGACAGGCTGGAGAGCGCCCTCGCCTGCGAAGCCAAAATCTCCGGAGATTCGCCAAACAGCTGCAGGCCAATGGGGCGCTCCTGCTTACGCGTTGCCAAAAGCTCCGCCGTGTTTTTATTGCCGTACATCACGCCTTTGGCGCTTATCATCTCCGTATACAAAAGCGACGCGCCCTGCTCCTTGCAAAGCAAACGAAATGGCAGGTCCGTTATCCCTGCCATTGGTCCAAGCGCCAGCCGCCCGCATACTTTTACATTTCCAATTTGAAAACTCACTTTGCCCTCCGCACATAAGACGCGCCGATACTCTTTTGGTACAAAATAAACAGGCCGTGAAGCGTCAAATCCGGGTCGTATACGTCGATAAGACTTGTCCCTTCCGCAATAATGCGCCCAAGACCGCCCGTTGCTACAACTTTCATCTCCGAAAGTCCGGCCTCTTCCTTCACTTTTCGGATAATATACTCTGTTTGCCCGATGCAGCCGTAAATCAGTCCCGCCTGCATACTTGTAACCGTATCTTTCGCAAGAATGGAGGTCGGCTTCTCGATGCCAATCTCCGGCAGCTTCGCCGCCTCGTTCCACAAAGCGTTTGCGCTGATCCGAATTCCCGGACTCGTAATTCCGCACAAAAACGTTCCGTCTGCTAAGATGAGGTCGTATGTCGTAGCGGTGCCAAAGTCAATCACAAGCACCGGCCCGCCGTAAAGCACAAGCCCTGCGACTGCGTCCACCACGCGGTCGGCGCCCATTTCGCGAGGGTTTGCCATCGAAATCTTCAAACCGGTTTTCGTACCTGCGCCGACAAGAAGCGGCTTTTTTTCAAGATATTTGATGATGCCAGAGTTCAGGGAATGCATAATCCCGGGTACGACCGTCGCAATAATCACGTCCCGCACCTGCTCTTTTTTTATCCCTCTTGCTTCAAGCAAATCCAAAATCAAAACGCCGTACTCGTCGGAAGTCCGCGGAAGCTTTGTCGTTATGCGAAAAGTTCCGACAATCGCGTCCTCTTCAAAAATACCAAAAGTAAGATTGGTGTTGCCAACATCAACGGCAAGCAAAATCGACTTTTCCTGCATAAGCTACTCCTCCGGCAATTCCTCGTCTAAGAAAAACACCTTGTAATAAACTTCAAGCGCCTCTAAAAGACCGCGTTTTTTTTCGCGCAGCTCCTTAATTTTCAAAACGCTTCCGATGTCGTCATAGAGCAAATCTCCCTCGTCTGCGCTCACTTCAAATTCCAGCGTCCCATCCTCTTCAAAAACAAGCGTCAAAACGCCGCCAATCTCTTCCGTGTACAAAACGCACATAATTTGCAGCTCGCTGCGCACCTGCTCGGGAAGCCCACGAAAATCCTCGTTTAGGTAGTATTTTTTTTCGTAGGCGCTGCTGCCGCACAGTACAACTCTTTCCTGGTACACCTTACGCCTCTTTTCCCACGGTATCGCCCAGCGTTGCAACCATAACCGCTTTGATGGTGTGCATCCGGTTTTCCGCCTCGTCAAAAATTACGTCCGCGTACTTCTCGAATATGTCCTCGGTCACTTCGTTTCCTTTCACCGCCGGAAGACAATGCAGCAAGATGGTAGAATCCTTTCCAGTGCTCGCAAACAGCTCTGCATTTACCTGGTACGGTCTGAGCAAGGCTACGCGCTCCGCCGCCTTGTCTTCTTCGCCCATGGAGCACCAAACGTCCGTATAAAGCACGTCCGCACCCGAAACTGCGTTTATGTCGTCGGTAACGGTAATCTGGCTTCCACTCTCCTTCGCGTAAGTGCGGCAGAGCGCAACCAAACTCTCCTTGGGCCAAAGCTGCTTTGGCGCAAGAATCGTAAAGTGAACGCCCATCTTCGAGGAGCCAATCATCAAGGAGTTCGCCATATTGTTTCTGCCGTCGCCAACAAAAACAAGGGAGATTCCCGCAAGCGTTCCGAATTGCTCGCGAATCGTCAGAAAATCCGCAAGAATCTGCGTCGGATGGTATTCGTCCGTCAGCCCGTTCCAAACCGGAACGCCGCTGTAGAGCGCCAAATCCTCCACGGTCTTTTGCGAAAATCCACGGAATTCAATCCCGTCAAACATTCTTCCAAGCACCCGCGCCGTATCCTTTACGCTCTCCTTGTGCCCAAGCTGGATATCGTCTCTTCCAAGATACTCCGGATGTCCGCCTTCGTCTACGCAGCCAATCGTAAAAGAGCAGCGTGTTCTTGTCGATGGCTTCTCAAAAATCAGCGCAATGTTTTTCCCTTTCAGACTGTTTCCAGTAATTCCCTGCTTTTTCTTTTTCTTTAAGTCTGCCGCCAAATCCAGCAGTTCGCCGATTTCCTCCGGCGTAAAGTCCTTTAACGTTAAAAACGATCTTCCTTTTAAACTCATGTCTCTCTCCGATTGATTCCTATTCTTCCACTGTCTGTGTCTTTTTCTCTACACTTTCAAGAACGCCGTTTGCAAGTCCCGCAAGTCCTTGTATTTCCGAAGGGATAATTATCTTCGTTGCCTTTCCATCCGCTGCCTTAGCAAACGCTTCTAAGCTCTTAAGCTGGATGACACTGTTTTGCGGCGCCGCCTCGTTTAAGAAGCGGATTCCGTCTGCATTTGCTTTTTGCACGGCTAAAATTGCTTCCGCCTGTCCTTCCGCTTCGCGGATTGTCGCTTCTTTTTTTGCTTCCGCGCGTAAGATTGCTGCGGTCTTCTCCGCTTCCGCTTGCAAAATCACGGAAGCTTTCTTTCCTTCCGCAACAAGGATGGACGACGTCTTTTCGCCTTCCGCAATCAAAATCGCCTCGCGGCGTTCGCGCTCCGCTTTCATCTGCTTTTCCATCGCGTCGCGGATAGCGGCGGGAGGAATAATGTTTTTAAGCTCCACGCGGTTTACTTTAATCCCCCACGGGTCCGTCGCCTCATCTAGGAACGTGCGCATCCGCGTGTTGATTAATTCTCTTGAAGTAAGCGTCTGGTCAAGCTCCAAATCGCCGATAATGTTTCGAAGCGTCGTAGCCGTCAGGTTTTCGATCGCCATCATCGGACGCTCCACGCCGTATACGTACAGCTTCGGGTCCGTAATCTGGAAGTATACGACCGTGTCAATTTGCATCGTAACGTTGTCTTTTGTAATAACCGGCTGCGGCGGGAAATCTACTACCTGTTCTTTTAAAAGAACGCGTTTCGCTACCCGGTCTAAAAGTGGCAGCTTAAAGTGGATGCCCACGTGCCACGTTGCCTGATAACCGCCTAAGCGCTCAATAACATACGCCGTTGCCTGCGGAACGACCTTAATGCAGGACGAAAACAAAACAACGACAATACCGATGACCACTAGGATAAAAATAATTTCCTCTCCTGTCATTTTTCCTCTTTTCCTCCCAATGCTTCTGCTTTATTGATTTCTTTTTTTACCTCGACCATAAGTTTCACGCCGGAAATGTCGCGGATAATTACTTCGCTCCCAACAGGAATGCACTCGTTAGAAACTGCGTTTCTCGCCGACCACTCCTGCCCTTTTAAGGAGACGGCTCCCCGCGCGTGGAAGTTGTCAATCTCTTCGGTTACTCTTGCCGTCTGTCCGGCAATCCGGTTGATGTTTGTGCGCTCTCTGCGGGCGTTGAATTTGTCGATAAACATCGGCCGCAGCGCTAAAAGGCACAAAACCGAGACAAGCAAAAATACGGACCACTCCACGTAAGGGTTGTCGATTGCCAAAGAGAGTAAAAACGTAATCAGCGCACCGCCCGCGAACCAAACGCTCGTAAGCCCAAGCGTGGCGATTTCAAGCAGCAGCATAAGCGCGAAAACAATTAGCCAAAACAGTGTTCCCATAGCGTCTCCTCTCTTTGCACCTTTTTATGCCTGATACCAGCTCTCCCGCGGTCCAAGATACGTCTTTGGAAGCTTCTGTCCTGCCGGAACAAGCACCAGCCGCTGCAAAACAAGCCCCGGATCTACCGCAAAGATGCGCAGCTCGTTTACTCCTTGCTGCAGCACAACCTCGGAAGTGCTGTAGCGAATATTGTTTAAAACGTCCTGCGACCAATGCCAGTTGTAGCAGTCGCCGCCGTTAAAGCCTTCCGGAATCGAGTCTACTACGTCAATCATACCGTCCGCTGTCTGCACACCGTAGCGGATTTTTCCGCCAAGCTTTGCAGGGTTGCAGGGCGAGAGATACAGCGTAAGCGCATACGCTCCTGCCTCCGGCACCGCTACACGGTAGCAAAGCGTCGGGCCGCTTCCATCCGGCGCATACGTTTGCAGATTTGGAAGCACTTTCAAAGAAGAAAGCGTGCGCCCGTAGCCGCTAAGAACTTTCCACCGTGCTCCGTCCCTGCCCGGCATACATCCGGCAAAATGCTCCGCTTCCACGCAAATGCACCCGTCCGAAAACGCGAACGTCTTTGGCGGAAGCTCTTCTTTGCACCACTCCGGCTTTCTTCGCGGCGCCAAATCCGCTTCCAAAAGCTGCAAATGCTCCAGCGAAAGCTTCGTCTCACACTCCCAGGCAACGTTTTGCGGCTTTGTTTCAAGCGCCTGCCATTCGGCGAGCGTATAAACAAGAGGATACGCCGAGCCTTCGTCGTTCCAGGAGACAAATCCGACGTGCTTCGAAGACATCATATGGTTCCACTTGCCGCCGGCGCAAGTATGATATTGCTTTGTAAGCTCCAAATCTCTCTCGATGCAAGCCTTCGTTTTCTCTGCGTAAACGTCCGCCAGCGGATTTTCCTGCGTAAGCAGCATTCCGTTAATTCCGGCGTAAATTTGCATCCGAACCAGATTCAAAGATGCAACCGCCGGGAAATATACAAGCTCGAAATAACTGTCTTTTGCTTCCGGCAAAAGCGCTTCCTCGCCCTGCTTTGCAAGCTTTTCCAGCTCGTCGCATACGACAAGCATCCGCGCGGCTTCCTTTTCGTGCACCGGATGATACGTTGTCCTTGAAAGCGCTTCCGGACGGCGCAGTTGGTTTAAGCGCGTATAGCCAGTCAATGTGCGGCAAATGTCCGCAAGCCGCTTTTTCGCCTCTTCCTTGCAAGCAAACCATTCACCGAATTGACGCTTTGCAAAGGCAAGCGTGTACGCCTCGGTTTCGTTTGGATGCCGGATTCCGTAAGTGTCGTAATCGTATGCAAGATCAAGGAAATAGCTAAGCGGAAGCTCTTGCGGCTTTAAGTCGCCCACGTTTACAATCCACAGCTCGCGCACACCGTACTCGTACGCCTGCGTCATCTGCTCCCAGATTTTTGCAAGCGGCGTGCTGTTTACCCACTCGTAAGAAATCGGGCCGCCGTGATAATCAAAGTGGTAGTACATGCCGTAGCCGCCGCGATGCCTGCGCATCGCCTCGTCGGGAAGCGTACGCATATTGCCGTAATTGTCTTCGCAAAGCAGCAAAATTACGTCCTCAAGCTCTTCCCAGCCAATCAGCCCCCGCACATCTTCGTTTCCGTAAAAATACGCCTCCACTTCCTTGTACAAAGCAAGCATCTGCGGCACTTTTGCAAGGTTCGGATTTACGTTTGCGGCAATCAGTTTTCTCTGTTCGCGGATAATATCGTGCAAAAGCTCGATGTTTTGCGAAAGCGTCGCATCCGGCCCAAGCATGGACGTGTCGCGCTCACCGCGCATTCCGATAGTAATGATGTTGTCAAACTTGCCGCTGCGTTTAAGACCGTCTTCCCAGTAATTAAGCAGGCCTTCCCGGTTTGTATAATAATTCCACTCGCAGCCGTATTTGGTATCCGGCCCTTTTACTTTGTCCCACTCTTCACTTGCGCGCATACAAGGTTCGTGGTGCGAAAAGCTGATAACGACGCCGTATTCGTCCGCCAGCTCTTCGTTTGCAAGACCGGGCCCGTCAAGCGGGAAGGACGCCGACCACATAGCGGGCCACAAATAATTTCCTTTCAGACGAAGCAGCAATTCGAAAACGCGCTGATAGCAAACTGCGTTAAAGCCGCCGTTTTTCTCCATCGTCCAGTTTCCAAAAGACGGCCACTCGTCGTTAATGAAGAAGCCGCGATAGCGAACGGACGGTTCCTTGGAAATCATTTCCACATCCTGCGTCCAAACAACTTCTGCCTGCGGCTTTGGACGAACATCCGCAAAATCTACCCAAGGCGAAACGCCCAAAAGCTCGGAAAGATGAAAAAGTCCGTAAATAGTTCCGCGTTTATCGCTTCCACAAACGACAAGCGCCTCCGAAATGTCCGGCGTCAAATCCTTGATAAGACGTATTTCGTACACTTCGCGTTTTCCTGCGATTTCGGGAAATCCGCCAAGTTTGTCTGCCAAAGGGCTGTATCCAAGCGTCATAGGGACAATGCACGCGCCCGAAGTTTTTTTCGGCGCGCGAGCAAGTTCCGGGCGCTTCCCGGTCACAAGGAAAATGTCGCCCGCAACTGCCTGCGCAACCCTTGCGACGCCGCTAAGCGCCTGCTCTTCTAAGAAAATCGCAGCGACATGCGTTTGGTTTGATAAAACAAATTGCATAGTTCGCCTCCTGAAAATTCAAGTGTTCTGTTTTACGGCGCGGTAACCGGCGTTACCGTGGGCAAATCCGCCGTCGCCTGCTCCGGCGTTACCGTAGGCGTAACTTCCAGCGTAACTTCTGGCGCAACCGTTGGCGTTACCGGCGCTGTCAGCGCAGGCGTAACTTCCGGCGTAACCGTGGGCGTAACTTCCGTGCTTGGCTGCGGGCTTAACTGCGGTTCCGGCGTGATTTCCGGCGTAAGCGTTGGCGATGGCGCCTGCGTAACTTCTTGCGTAACCGTAGGCGATGGCGCCTGCGTAGGGCTTGGCGCCTGCGTCACAGGCCTTGTGACAACCGGGTCGGGCGGGCTTGTCAAAACAGGAGCGTAGCTTGGATGCGCGGAAAGGTACGGCCTTGGCGTAGGCGTAGGCGTCGTTCCGTCCGGGTTTGTAGGAAGCGGCGCATTTGTCACCGTTACCGTTACCGAGACAGGCGCACCGGCGCCGCCGCCTTCTTTTTGCGGCGCGGGATCCATAAAAGCCAGCATAAGCAAAAGTCCAAGCAAAACAGCTGCGACAAGCGCACCGGCGTAAAGAAGCAGATATTTTCTTTGCAGCCATGTCGGCGGCGTCCATTCTTTCTTCTCCTGTGCGCCGTGCTCTAATTCCGTCGCTTCCGGAAAAATGCCTTCGGAATCCGGTTCCACCGTTTCATTTAGTATATCGTCAATGTTCATAAGCTCCTCCATATAGATACGAAAGTTAGTGTACCACAATCCGCCTACGGGAACAAGGGCAATTTCTGAATTTGCTGTGAACTGTCCGCTTTTCGCTTTACACGGATTTTACAAGCCGATATAATGTGCTCAACGGCCGAAGAAAACAGAAAGAAAGGGGGATTTGTCTACATGCAAAGGTACGAAAACCCTTTCCAAAGGAGGCAAAAGCGGCACGAAATCAAAACGCTTTTGACCTATCCGCAATATCTTGAACTGCGCCAGCGGGCCATATCGATTTTAACGCCCGATTGGCATATGAGCGCGCCTGATGGGTACCGGGTGCAAAGCGTCTATCTGGACGATCTTTTGCGCTGTGCCTACCAGGAAAAAGACGGCGGCGTGCAGCACCGCAACAAATTTCGCCTCCGCGCTTACAACGGGTCGGACTCTTTTATTGTTTTGGAAAACAAAGAAAAGATTGACGACCGCATTATGAAAACGTCTTTGCCCATTACTAGGGAGGACTACGACGCTATTTTATCCGGAAATTTTTCCTGCCTGCTTGCTTACGACGCGCCGCTTGCCCGCCAAGTGTACGCCCTGCATGCCGCGCGATTTCTTCGTCCCGTTGTCGTCGTCGAATACGAGCGGGAAGCTTACGTGCACCCTCTTTCCATGGTGCGCATTACGTTTGACAAAGCGGTTGCCGCCGGAACGAACAGCCTTGATATGTTCGATTCGCAGCTTGTAACGCGCCCGATTTTTGATCACCAGGAAGTCATCCTTGAAATCAAATACGACGTTTACTACCCCGCTTATTTAAAGCAGCTTTTGCAAAACAACGGCGACAAGCTGGCAATTTCCAAGTTTATCCAATGCTGTGAAAAGCTGGAATCACAAAACATTATCTTAACGCCACGCCGGACATTTTCCGCAAACACACTCCGGCCTGTGGCAGAACGGAGGATTCCATGAACGACTACGTAGCGGAAATTCAAAATCTAATGAGTCAGGCAAATGCGCTAAGCGTGGCGACGCCGGTGCGAATTGTCGCCTGTCTTACGTTTACGGTGCTGTGCGCCGCCATTATCTATCTGGTTTACCGTTTTTTCTATCGCGGCGCATGCTACAGCGAAAACTTCGCCGTGCTTCTTGTTATGGTAACGCTTGTTACCGCCATGATTATTTTAACGATCAGCTCAAGCGTCGCGCTCTCGCTTGGTACAATCGGCGCGCTTAGCATTATCCGGTTCCGCTCCGCCATCAAAGACCCGCTCGACGTTGGCTTTTTGTTCTGGGCGGTTGTCGCCGGACTTACAACCGGCGCGGGGATGATTCCGTTTGCGTTAATCGGCTCCGTTTTTTTGGCCATTGTGTACGTGGCAATGACGCTTCTGCGAACGTCCGGCGGAACGTATCTTTTGATTATTCGCTACAGCGACGACGCCGCTTCCGCGGTAGAAAACGTCCTTGCTACGTTTTCGTCAAGGCTGAAGAACAAAACGCGCTACAAAGACTCGACAGAACTGACCTTACAGGTTAAAATAAAGAGAAAAAACACAGCTTTTTTGGAGGAGCTGCACCGCATTGACGGCGTAGACAACTGCGTGCTCGTAGAATTTACCGGAGAGTAACTGTCGGTCTCCAAACAGCAGAAACGGAGAAGGTATGGACGGCAATAAACGAAAATCGCTTATTGGCTTAGGTGTTTTAGCGGCTTTTGGCGTTTTGGCAGGAGTGCTTCTTGGGACGCTTGGCAAAGACAGCCCAACAGACGCAAATTCCCCGACGAGCGCGCTTACAGAAGGCGAGGACGAGACGGATAACAGCGTTATTACGACGTTTCCGGATTATGAAGACGGCGAGTTTGTTTTTACAGACGAAATGAGCGATATTATGTTTTCGCACAACGGCTACTTTTATTCGCAGGCCGTTACGCTAAACGTCTACAGCCGCTACGGCGGGGACATTTACTACACAACGGACGGCAGCGAGCCGACTACCTCCTCGGAAAAATACGAAGAAGGCGGCATTCGCCTTATGGCCAGTATAAACGGCGAGCCGATGCTCTACCCGGTGCAGGTACGCGCCTTTTACGAAGACGGCACGTCCTCGGAAGTATTCGTACATACGTATTTTATCGGCTCTTCCGTGGAGAAGCGCTACACAACGCTCGTCTTTAGTATTGTCGGCGACCCGGGCGATTTGACAAACGCGCCGGACGGAATTTTCTACGGCGAAAATTACAAGCTGCGCGGCAAAGAAAGCGAGCGCCCGATCCACTTAGAGTTAATTAACGCGCAGGGCGAGGCGCTTGTCTCGCAATTTGCAGGAATTCGTATTTACGGAGGCGTCTCGCGTGAGAGCTTCCAAAAGTCCATGAAGTTTTTTGCGCGCAAGTCCTACGACCCCGACCACGGCTCGTTCCGGCTTTCCTGCTTTGACGAACTGCGCCGCGACGGCTCAAACACGCAGGTTCTTAACTACGACAAGTTTGTCCTTCGAAACAGCGGAAACGATTTTCAATTCGCCTACATTCGGGACGAACTAAACCAAACGCTTGCCGTACGCGCCGGATTTTCGGATTATGAAGCCGTGCTTCCCGCCATTGTCTATCGAAACGGCGAGTATATCGGTTTTTACTGGCTACACGCAAGCTATTGCGACGATTATTTTAAGACGAAATACGACAGCACGCGCACCGGAGAATTCGTAGTTCTTGAAGGCGGCGATACGTTCAAAAAGGAAGACGAAGATGACGATGTAAAGACAAACCTTGCGAAGGAATACGACGACGCTTATAACGATTTTGTCGCGCGCGGTGTAAACAACGACGACGTATACGAGCAGCTTTGTTCGTGGATGGATGTGGAAAACTACCTCGACTACTTCGCGTACAATATCTATCTGTGCAACAAAGACTGGCCGAACAACAACTACAAATGCTACCGGTATGTGGCAGCCGAAGACGAACCTTACGCCGAAGACGGCGCCTGCGACGGCCGCTGGCGCTATTTGCTGCACGATATCGACTATACGCTTGGCCTTTACGAGCAGACCGAAGTGCTCGCAAATTACAATACGCTTTTACAGATTTTAACGCCGGGCGGCGACCGCTACTCCCCGCTTTTTGCGCAGCTTATGCAACGCAGCGACTGCCGCGAGTACTTTGTGAAAAAGTCGCTGGATTTTGGAAACGGCTCCTTAAGCTCGGTGAACATCGCGCGGACGCTTGACGAAATGAACGACGCGCGCGCGGCGGAGATGCAATACTACTACGACTATCTGGAAGGCGCAAGGGATCACTCGGTTTGGACGAACCGCGGACATTTTGACGGCTACACGCAAGTGATTCGCACGTTTGCTTCTGCGCGCGGAAATTACTCCATCGCCTACATGAAAGAGCTGTGGTCGCTTGGCGATACGTACGAGCTCGAAATTCTCTCTTCGCAGGATGCGAAGCTGCAAATCAACAGCTACCAAACCGATCCCGGCGACAACTTTAGCGGAACGTATTTTTCCGCTTACGAAACGGAGATTTCCGCTTTGCTCCCGCTTGGCTGCGCGTTTGACTACTGGGAAATCAACGGTGTTCGCCGCGAAGACGAGGTTTTGCATATTGGCGCGGGCGACGTAAAGGGCGGAAGCGTGCACATTATTTTGCACACGTTTGAAACCGCCCTGACACAGCCGGTTATTTACGAAGTCAGCGCAAACACGCTTGATTTTATTACGCTTTGGAATCCTTCCGACGAATCGATTTCGCTTGACGGCTACGCGCTTTCGGACGGAGGCTCTATCTACCGCTTCCCGGCCGGAACAACCTTGCTTGCAAACGAAAAGCTGACGGTTTACTGCGAAAATTATCCAGAACTGCCAGATTCGGCGCTTGTGGCAAACTTTTCTCTTGCCGAGGGCGAAGTTTTGCAGCTGACGTCGTCCGCAGACGCCGTCGCCTCTGTCTTAATCCCGCGTCTTCATAGCGGCTATGTGTACCGATTGGATTTCTATTCCGGCGATTATAAAGAGACGCTTGCAAATTAGCAAAAAATTCCGGCGGTATAAAACCGCTCTCCCTCCGACAAAATAAAATCGGATGCCAAAACGCGGAGGGAATCGCTTGAAAAGAACGAAAAAAACAGTTTTATATAGTCTTGGCGCCGCCGCAGCAGGGGCAGGCGCCTTTTCTGTCCTCTCCTGCTTTGTCGCTGGTTATCTTTTAAGAATTGCTACGGACCGCGATTTGCCGCAGGAAATAAAATCGGACGCAAAAATCCGCCTGCTAACCGGATGCGGCAAAAAGGAGGAGTTTCAAAAAACCGCCGCCGCGCAAAAGCTGAAAAATGCGCAGCAGGAGGCGGTCTGCATTGTAAGCTACGATGGCTTGCGGCTTGTTGGACACTGGATTGCCTGCAAAAAGCCGAAGCGGGCGATTGTTGCCATGCACGGATGGCGCTCGTGCTGGACGCGGGATTTTTGCGGTCTGGCAGATTTTTGGCAAAGCGCAGGATGCAGCGTTTTATACGCCGAACAGCGCGGACAGGGCGAAAGCGGCGGAAAATACATGAGCTTTGGAATCAACGAGCGCTTTGACACGCTCTCGTGGGTCAAATGGGTAAACGAAAAGACCGGCAATACTTTGCCGGTCTATCTTTGCGGTATTTCCATGGGAGCGACTGCGGTTTTAATGAGCGCGGGACTCTCGCTTCCCGAAAACGTAAAGGGGATTGTCGCCGACTGCGGCTTTACGTCCCCGGATGCAATCTGGCGCCACGTCGTAAAAAACAATCTGCATCTTCCTTATGCTTTGTACTCTCCTGTGGCAAATTCGCTTTGCAAAAAGCGCATCCACGCAGGCGCACAGGACTTTTCGGCAGTTGACGCAATGAAGCGCTGCGCGGTTCCGGTGCTGTTTATTCACGGCTCGAACGATCGCTTCGTGCCCATCGAGATGACTTACGAAAATTACCTTGCCTGCGCCGCCTGCAAAGAGCTCGTCGTTATCCCCGGAGCGGGGCACGCCATGAGCTACTTTACCGACCCAGAAAAATACAAAAAAGCAATGTGCGATTTCTGGGAGCATCAAGACGTATAACGCTGCCTACTCCTGCGCAACCGCGTTTTCCAAAATAAATTCGATTGCGAGGTCATAAAGCATACTCTGCCGCAGGTTCTCAACCGTATAATCCGCTTCAAATTCCGTCTGGTCGTCGTAATCGTACTGTTCCATATACTCTCCGACCATCTCTTTATACTGCTCCTGCGAAAGCGTAATGCCTTCTTTTTCGATAATCGCATCCAACACAAGCTGCTCTTTGACAGTGTCTTCGGCAATTTGCTTGACTTCCTTGTAAAACTCATCCAGCGTCTTGTCGTAATAGTACGATACGTACGATTCGAGCGAAACGCCAAAGTGCGCGGCAATCGTATTATAATACGTGAGGACGCTGTTATAATACTCTTCCACATCTTTCTCGCTCACGTGTACAAACTTCGTATTCGCAATAACCTTTTCCATCACCTGCGACACCATGCTCTCGCGCGCCGCAGCTTCCTTATCCTGCTTTAAGTACTCGGTTAAATATTCTTTGTACGATTCGATGGTCTTATGCACGCCGTTTGTGTGCTCGCTAACAAGCTCGTCCGTAAGCTCCGGAATTTGCGGGATTTGCACTTCTTTAACCGTTACCGCAAAAACGGCTTCTTTTCCAGCGAGTTCGCTGTTCACCGAGTAATTTTCCGGAAACGTAACGACAATGGACGTACTCTCTCCTACGATTTTTCCAATAAGCGCGTCCTCAAAACCCGGAATAAATTTGCCTGAGCCAATTTGCAGCTGCTCGTCCTTTGCGGTGCCGCCGCTAAATACTTCGCCGGTCTCTTTCAGGCTCCCGCTGTAGTCAATCAAAAGCCAGTCGCCCTCTTTTACCTCAGTTCCTTCCCTGGACTCGTCCGTTTCGTATGTCGTAGCGTCGCTGATTACGTTATTTAGCGCCGCTTGTATTTCCACTTCCTGCACTTCGGTAGAAACCGGCGTGTAGGTAATTCCTTTGTATGTACCAAGCTCGATTTTGCTCTTTTTGTTGCAGCCTGTTGCCGCAAGGCACAGACAAAGCGCAAGACCGACTGTCGTCAAAACCTTTTTCATACTGTTTTAGGCCCTCCTGATTCCAAACGCTCTCTTCTTTATAACACAAATCGAGTGCTCACGCAAGTATGGACGGCTGTCTGAGCGCTTCGTAATGGCAATGGTCATGACGCGCCTGCAATACCCGCGCAGCAAAGAGCGCCTATTGGGGCACCCTCCGTAAGGAAGGTGCCCCAAGGTCGCTCTTGTAATTGAATTAAATATTGATTGTTTGGGACGGTGCAGCCATTGGTTACGCCGTCTTTGCTTTGTTTATCTTCCGTTTGGTAAGGTGTTCCTGAAAGGCTTCTTCCATTTCTTCAGGGGTAAGCCCTCGTATCACACCAACGCCGTTGTAATAAATGTCCATTAACTGATAACGCTTTCCGTCAAGGTATCTCCGTTCGTGTATCACAATCTTTTCAATGAATTCGTGTACCAGTTCGGGAG